>CAVJLL010000015.1:0-57051 GCA_963650385.1 Clostridium sp. CAG:508
CCTTTGACGTCCGACAAACATAATTGGTCTCTCCTTTCGATGTTTCTGAAAGAAACTTCTCTGAACTATTATTCAGTATACTCTTATTATAACGGATTTATTCGCAATTGTTGAGCTGTCTGAATGAAAATTCAGTGAAAAACTTTTCGGTGCGACGGCGGTGCCAGGCACCAGAAAATTTTCATAAACTCCCTTAAGAAATTCTGACGGAAAAGGGGGTGCAGAATGCGGTCATCCTTTTTCCACTTGCCACAGCATTGAAAGTTTGGTAGTTGAAGAACGTCTCGTAAGAGACTAGGTGCTACCATAACACGGTAGGCGGCTGGCCCTTCTTTCTGAAAAGGAGGGATTGTGAAAGAAGTGTGGACGCAGAGGATCGGCAACGTGAAACTGTGGAAACGTGAAAAGCCCTCCTGGATTATATGGCAAAAGCTTGACGAAAGTTAAGTGGAAGTGGAAAGGAGGGATGCTTTATGACACTTGATGCAGGTGCAATAATTGCACTTTTTTTCTTGTGGCAACCATAGTGGGAGCTGCATTTGGAACAGGAGTTGCAGTCGGAAGGCTTGTTGACAAGATCGAAAGACTTTCTCGGAAGCTGGACGACGAAGAACATAATGAAGCACACAAAAACGACCGCCCCTAAAATCCCTAGCCAAGATTAAGAGTGGTCGCTTTTAGTTTAAGGTTAAGGAGCTAGCCGTCTATCTGTAGCACCTTTTTATATAAGGATAATAACACGAGTAAGGGACTGATTCAAGATCTGGGATCTGATCCGCGTGTAAAGCGCGACTTTAGCGAATTAACGCGGCGAATCACACGATAATGTTATATCTCCACAGCTGGCGAACATCCGGAGAGATTTTTCCTTGACAAGAATGGTTTTATGAAGCATGTTTCATATGATAGGGTTTTAATCTACTTGTGAATAAACTCAGAAGGAGGTGCTGAATATGGAAGATACGGCTGTTCTGAGCAGCTTTAAAAATTATACAACCTTCTCCTTTGGCGGAAAAACGCTTACATTTCGCACCTGCAGTGGCTTGGAAAAGTATGTCAAGGTATTGACGTGGGATAAGGGGTATATTGAAGTCATGGCGAAATATCGCCAGAGGGACCATGAGATTGAAGAGTATATTGATTTAGAGCCAGTATTAGACGGCTTATATATGGATAAGGACGCTTTCCTTTCTCCTATAAAGAATGTGAGGATAGAATATGCTTGATAAAGACGCTGTTGCCGATATTGCGGATAAGGCGAAACTGATTGTAAGCGGTTATGCGTTTTCACTGCGAGAGGATGGATTCGTTAGCATTCTTAACTTGAATCATCCTGATTGCGCAATGGTCATCAATAGGAACTGCGAGGTCATTGAAACAAATATGGATCCAATTGAACAGCATATAGTTCTGGAGATCTCCCGTAAAAACCTTCAGTTTCTGGAGGTTGAGAATGCCTAAATACTATCCGTTTAAGATTGCAGATCATTATCTTTATTTCACATCGCAGTGTATCGTTGAGGCAATGCATGTTCATGCCAGCGATAAAAAATTGACAGAGCCGAACTCAGCAAAATTTTTCGTTAAGGCGGATGGCAGTTCCGTTCTTCAGAAAAAAGGAGATCTGACAAATGTCGAGATTAATGCCATATCAAAATTTATAATGGAAAATTATCTGGACATGTACCGCATGTGGAAAGAATTTGGCGGCGGAGATTTTTTTGGAGAGAAATAAAAAGTTGCCATACTGGCGGATGGCATTCATGAGGTGTCCATGAGGTGTCAGGTGCGGATTAACACGGCTTAACATATTATGAACACACTATGAACTGACTGTGAACACAAGCCTCGCGCTGTGGCCTACGAGTTTGGCTTTGCGCTTACGAACCTGGCTTTATACATATGAACACTACAGAGAATATCATCATCAGAAAATATGAGGAAAAGGATCTTCCTGACCTGGTTCGCGTCTGGAATCAGGTTGTGGAAGGCGGCGTGGCATTTCCGCAGGAAGAAAACCTGACAGAACAGACCGGAAAAGCCTTTTTTGCGCAGCAGACCTATACGGCTGTAGCGGAGAATGCAGAGGACGGGAAAATCTATGGACTCTACATTCTGCATCCGAACAATACAGGACGCTGCGGACATATCTGCAACGCCAGCTATGCGGTTGACAAGGAGGCCAGAGGCCTTCATATCGGTGAAAAGCTGGTAAAGGATTGTCTGCAGCAGGGCAAAGCGCACGGATTCGGGATATTGCAGTTTAATGCGGTAGTGGCCACAAATGTACATGCCCGCCATCTTTATGAGAGATTGGGCTTCGTACTGCTTGGCACAATTCCGGCAGGTTTCCGCATGAAGGATGGAAGTTATGAGGATATTTGCGTGTATTATCATGTGTTGTGAGAAGAAGGCAGGATATGCAGGGCGTGGTAAAGCGTTCGAAGGCCAATGATCCACCACTTTTGTGAAAAAGTGCATATTCAGCATGCAACATTTTTCTCAATTTGCCGACTGTGTTATCCGCTTTTCTTTGTTATACTGTGACCAGTTAGCGGTCATTCGGCCTCGCAGATCTGTGCAGTACGGAATCACCGCAGCAATTGCATAGCAGCGTTCATTTCCGTGAATACCGCCTGTCTGCGGGGCTTCTGCAAGCGCCGGCCTTGTCTTGATCTTATCTGATTCACATCGAACGAAACTTATGCATTCATACCTTTCACCCGCAGGAGTTTCGCAGCAGAATCAGAGGATTCGGGACCATTCCCACATTGACAGCTCCTGCACCACCTTTTTATTTATAGGAGGTAAACATGGCAGACGGCAGCAACAGCACGGTAACATTCACAGCATCCGACGAGCGGCAGATGGATCTGAATCTCACAAACGTCCAGAAGCAAACTCTGCAGACGAGTACATGCAGATGCTGGTGAAGAAGGATGCCCGAGAGGCTGGATTTAAAGAAGGCTTGGAACAGGGCCTGAGGGAAAAAACAAATGCTGCCAAAACGGCAGGCAATTGAACCTTCTTAAAAAGGAGAAATGTACTATGGGATTTGATATTTTTGATATAATTGCGGCAATTGGATTTGACATTCTTGTGGCCATCCTCATGCTAGTCGCGTTTTTTGCGGGTATAGAATTTGGAAGGTGGACAGAAAGAAGAAAAGGCTGAGAGATTAGATCGAAGGCAGGAAGACCAAAGGCAGAGATGCAAAAAGATCGTCGCGAGCCTCCCGGTCGATGCGGTCTTTTTGTGGTACCTGTTCACAGTTTTACAGTTTTTGCTGACACATCTCACGCGTTTCGCAACGATTCCGATCCTGCTTGCTAAATCACCGGGGGACACTGCTATTACACGCAAATTACGGAAGTGGTATCCGGGCGCACTGTACCATGTGATGCACCGCGGCATCAGGAGAAAGGAAATCTTCTCGCATGATGCCGATTTTCAGACTTTCCTGGCCTTTCTGCAGGCGGAGCTTGAAAGGTACAGCTGTACGCTTCACGCATACTGTCTCATGACCAATCATTTTCATCTTCTTATCGAGACATCTCATGACGAAATCTGGAAGCTCATGAAGAATCTGTCTCACAATTACGCGCAGTATTACAACAGTCAGCATTCTTATAAGGGACACCTGTTTGAGGGAAGGTATGTTTCCTGTCTTGTTGAGGACGACACCTATTTCATCCAGACGAGCCGGTACATTCATCTGAATCCTGTAAAGGCGCGGATGACGGCACATCCGGAGGATTACCGCTGGAGCAGCTACAAGGCGATGGTCGGAATGGGGGATGACGGGCTCACAAAGAGGGAGAAGACACTCTCGTATTTTAAAGACGGCGACGTGAGGCGCTACCGGGATTTTGTGGAGGATGCAGGACATAAATACGCTGTCACCGAGGATCAGATAAGGAAAGCCATGGGAGAGAATGACCTGTGGCTGCCGTGGGATAACATTTCATAGCAATTATTCAGAATGCATTCGCAAAATCGCTGCTGCGCAGCTTTTCCTTTGCAAATTTGTCTGCAAGCAGCGCGTTCACGTTGAAATGCGGCAGGTGCTGACAGATGCACAATATGTCAGAAAGATAAGGGGGAGGAGCAGTTGGCAACACTTGTACGGAGCTTTGCCATATCGGGAATCGAGGCATATACCGTTGATATTGAGGTTAAGACCATGGACGGAATGCCGTCCATTACCGTGATTGGTCTGGGGGATCAGTCGGTAAAGGAAGCGGCTGAAAGGGTGGAGTCTGCCGTCGATGAGAGCGGCTATGTCTTTCCGAAAAAACGTGTTATTATCAGCCTTGCACCGTCGGATGTAAAAAAGAGCGGTTCGCACTTTGACCTTGCTATGGCGCTGGGGGTGCTCCAGCAGGAGGGGAGCATTCACGCAAAACAGCTGAGTGCTTACGGGATGATCGGAGAGCTGACGCTGGACGGGAGACTCAGGTCCTGCCGCGGCGTACTCCCCATGGTCATTGCCGCAAAGAAAGGCGGATACCAAAAGATCATTGTTCCGAACGGCAATCGGTGTGAAGCAGCGCTGGTCAATGACATAGAGGTACTGGGATTTGACAGCCTCACCGATGTCATCGGATTCCTGGAAGGCAGGAAGGCATATGCTCCGGACGCAGCCCAAATAACGGAGCCGGATGCCGGGATGCTCCCTGATTCCATGGATTTTTCGGATGTAAAGGGGCAGAATGACCTGATCGATGCTATCGTGCTGGCGGCAGCAGGCGGACACAATCTTCTCATGATCGGGGAGCCCGGCTGCGGAAAGACCATGGTAGCGCAGCGGATCCCCACGATTCTCCCACAGATGACAGCGGCAGAATGCCTGGAGGTTACGAAGATTTACAGCATTTCCGGGCTGATTGCAGACGGCAGTGTATCGGTTTCCGGAGCGCAACAGGATCATTGCAGGCTTAAGCGATCGGGTTCTGATTATAGCTGCAGGAAGAAAGAGCGGGGCGGAGATTACCGCCGAGTGGAGCAGGAAGCTGGGGCGGGAGACGGAATTCATAGGATAGCAGGGTCCCAACATCATTCATCCCTCATGCAATGGAGTTGTAAACGTATATGATTGAACTACAGGAAAGTACTGGGAAACGCCGTGCGGTGTTGGTCGGACTGAATAAGGATATGCGCCCGGAACGGTACGACGCGGCAATGGATGAGCTGCAGAAGCTGGCAGAGGCCTGCGAGCTGGAGGTGACCACCAGAGTTGTGCAGAACGCGGCGTTTGTGACGCAGAAGACGTTCCTTGGGAGCGGCAAGGTGGAGGAGCTCAGGACAGCTGTCCTTGCCGATGATGCGGATATTGTGATTTTTCAGGAGACACTTACGCCGATGCAGGTGCGAAACCTCGAGGATGCATTGGATACAGAGGTCCTGGACCGGACGGGAATTATACTTCTGATCTTCAGCTCGAGAGCCAGAACGCGCGAGGCAAGGCTCCAGGTGAAGTCTGCGCAGCTCCAGTACATGCTGCCGAGGCTGGCCGGCATGCGCAAAAACCTAAGCCGTCAGGGCGGCGGCTCGGGACGCCTGTCCAACAAGGGCGCCGGCGAGGAGAAGCTGGAGCTGGACCGTCGCCATATTGAGCGGCAGCTTGCGGAGATTCGAAGACAGCTGAAGGAAGTGGAAAGGGAACGGAACACGCAGAGGAGCCGTCGGACACAGAGCGGTCTGCCTTTGGTTTCGCTGGTCGGATATACGAACGCCGGGAAATCCACGCTGATGAACGGAATCCTTGCGCAGGACAAAGCTCTGCAGAGCGAGGAACTGAAAAAGGAAGAAAACGGTGAGAGCGGCAAGCACGTTCTGGAAAAGGATATGCTGTTTGCGACGCTGGACACCGCGGTGCGCCGCATCGACCTTCCGGGGCATCGTCCCTTCCTTTTGAGTGATACCGTGGGTTTTATTTCCGATCTGCCGCACACGCTGGTGGAGGCGTTCCGTTCCACACTGGAGGAGGCCTGTTATGCAGACCTTCTCGTTGAAGTGGTGGACTTCTCGGATCCGGAGTATCGCCGGCACCTTCGCGTCACCCGGCAAACGCTGGAGGACATCGGCGCAGGCGATATCCCGACATTGATTGTCTACAACAAAGCAGACTGCTGCAGCGATCTGCCGGCAAAGCGGAGCTATCCGGATCACATTTATTTTTCGGCGCGGGACACAGAGCACTATGACGAGCTCCTTTGCTGCATCGAGGAGGCCCTCGAGGGACAGAAGGAGCACCACACGTACCTGCTGCCCTATTCGGAGGGCGCACTTCTCCACTGGCTGCAGTCCAGATATGTGCCGGACCGCCTGGAGTATCTGCCGGAGGGAGTCCTTATAGAACTCACAGTAGGGAAGAGAGAGGCTGCAGCAGTTAAGCGATTCGAGAGCACTCGGAACTGATTGGCACGAAGAGAAGCTGCCGCACACAGCAGCGGAAGATGAGAACCTTTGTGCATCGAACGAATGAGGCATAGTTAATGACAGAAAGATGCTGTGTTCTGATCCCGGCATATTGCCCGTCGGATCAGCTGGTTTTGTATGTGGAAGAGCTTTGCAACAGCGGAATCCGGGATATTCTGGTGGTAAATGACGGCTCCGGCCGGTCATTTGAAGGTATATTTGATCAACTGAAGCAGAATCCTGCCTGTGAGGTCATAGGCTACCGTGGGAATCGCGGAAAAGGGGCGGCGTTAAAATACGGATTCGAGCATATCCTCCGAACAAGGAGCGGCAGAGATGTTATTGTTACAGCAGACAGTGACGGCCAGCACCGGCCGGAGGATGTCCTTCGGGTGATGCAGGCCAGCTTGTCCCATCCGGAGGCAATGGTTCTTGGTGAGCGAGATTTTACTGTCACAGCTGACGGGAAAACGGTTCCGATCCGGTCACGCTTTGGAAATGCATGCAGCAGCGGACTGTTCTTCCTCTTATTCCATCGGCGGCTGCGTGATACGCAGACCGGTCTTCGGGGGATTCCCTTCTGCTTTTTGCCGTGGATGTGCGAAATCAGCGGAGAGCGCTATGAGTACGAGACGCAGGTTCTGCTCGCCTGTGTCCGGAAGAACATTCCGTTTTTGGAGGTGTCGATTCAGACAGTATATGAGAACAACAATGCAGGAAGTCATTTTGATCCGCTGCGGGACAGCCTCCGCATCATGGGCGTAATGTTCCTGGAGTTTTTTATGTTCATGGGCTCCTCACTGCTGTCGGCAGCGGTTGATATTATCTGCGCATGGATTCTTCTGGATCTGTTTCGTCTTCTGATTCCGGAACATGATCTGATTCGAATCACGGCGGCGACCATAGGCGCGCGCCTAGTTTCCATGTGGGTGAATTACACGTTGAACCGAAAGCTGGTATTCCGGTCCGGAGCAGGGAGCAGCCGCACATTGTACCGGTACGTGGCTTTATGCATGATCGTCATGGCACTGAGTGCGTTGTTTGTATATTTTACAAGCTGTTTCCTGGGATGGAATGAAAAGACGGCAAAGGTTGTGGGGGACTGTCTGTTGTTTTTCCTGAGCTATCGGGTACAGAAGGAATGGGTGTTCCGCACATGAGCAGCATAAAAAAGCGCAGGAAAATTATGACTGAAGGCAGCAGGGATTTCAGACAGACGCTTCTGTTTGCGTTCACCGGAGTCCTGCTGGTGATTTATCTGCTGTGGCGGCTGCTGTTCACGCTTCCTCTGGAGGACGGACTGCTGCAGCTGATTTTCGGCATTTTGCTGCTGACCGCAGAAGGCGTCACAATCATGACGACCTTTGAGCTTTATTACAGGAAGATGAAGGAAGGCAGCGGGCGGCTGGACCAGCCGGTTATCCCGAAAAGCGAATATCCGGATGTCGATGTTTTTATTGCAACCCACAACGAGCCGTGCGACGTTCTGTATAAGACCTGCAGCGCCTGCACATACATGGAGTATCCGGATCGCAGCAAGGTGCATATTTATTTGTGTGATGACAGCTGCAGGCCGGAGGTTCGGGCACTTGCAGAGAAGCTGGGGGTCGGATATCTCGGCGCAGAAGACAACCGGCATGCCAAATCCGGAAATTTAAACCATGCGTTGTCGCAGACGCATTCACCGCTGATTGCGACCTTTGACGCAGATATGATCCCCAGAAGTACGTTCCTGATGGATACGGTCCCGTATTTTCTGCTTCCGGACTATATCAGGGAAAACGACATCTGGCGCCGCCGGACACCGCAGGAGCGGGATGATAAGCTGAAGATCGGCCTGATTCAGACGCCGCAGAGCTTTTACAATCTGGATCTGTTTCAGCTCAATCTCTTTGCAGAAAACGTTATCCCCAATGAGCAGGATTTCTTTTCCATGGAAGTGAATCGGATGAGAAATTCCTCCAATTCCTGTGCTTACACGGGGAGCAACACGCTGATTCTGCGGAAGGGACTGGAAGAGATCGGGGGCTTTCCGTACCATACGATCACAGAGGATTTTGAGACGAGCTGCCGTCTGCAGATGGCAGGCTATATTACCTATGCCACGGATAAAATAGGAGCGCACGGACTTTCCACAACCGATGTTGCGTCCATGATGAAGCAGCGGATTCGCTGGGGACGGGGCGTCATCCAGAGCATTCAGAATACGCATGCGATTTTTTCCCATAAGCTCCCTCTTGGCTCCCGCATCACCTATCTGACCGTGTTTTTATACTGGTGGTCGTTCTTCAACCGGCTCATTTTTATTCTGGCGCCGATCCTGTTCGCGCTTTTTGATTTCCGGGTGGTGAACTGCAGCCTGATGCAGCTGCTTGTTTTCTGGCTTCCGGCCTACTTCTTTTACAGTCTGTCCATGAAGCGGCTTTCGAGCAACGTGCGGAGCCAGAAGTGGAGCCAGATCATTGATACAACGTTTGCGCCGGCCCTGGTCCTTCCGGTTTTTCTCGAGACAATTCACATTCGGGAGAAAACATTTAAGGTCACAGACAAGAAAAAGCAGAAAACAAGCAGCCGGGCGCTGAGGTATATGCTGCCGCATCTTTTCCTCATCCTGCTTTCGGTTCTGGCTATCCTGCGGTTTGTACACGGCAAATACGGGATGGCATTGGTCTACAGTGCGGTTATTATTTACTGGCTTTGCTACAATCTGATTGCGCTGTTGTATTCCGTAGCATTTATGATAGGAAGAGATATGCCGCGGCAGGCCGAACGGATTGAGGCACATGAGGATGTGTGCGTTCGGATCTGGACGGGCGGAGAGATCCGCGGCAAAACGGTGAACCTCTCGGATACCGGCGTGCAGATCTGCACGAGAGAACCTCTGCCGGAGGATGCGGCGCTGGTTGAGCTTGAGATTCAAAGCAAGAATTACCGGGCAGTGCTTGATGCAAAGCCGGTCAGCAGATGGCAGGAGCAGAAAGATACCGGAGAGGAGACGGTCTATTTCACTTCATTTACGGTGAATCCGCAGGAAGAGCATGACCGCAGAGAGTTCGTGCAGCTGATTTATGACCGTGATACGGGAATTGTGCGTCAGCTGGACAGCTGGGATACAACATTTGATGATCTGATGCGTATTTTGCGGAGCCGATGGAACAACCGGTCCCATAGGCACGCAGGAAAGGGTAAATAGCAATGCCAAGATTGTATGAATGGTGCCTGGCAGCCGGGTTTGTGCTGTCTGCGGTCGGATGGGCAGCAGGTGCAGGCCGTTTCCTTGGAATCAGGCGCTGCTTTGTTCCTTCCTTCGTGCTGTCATGGATGGCGGTGCTGGTCTACTTTGGAGGAATCGCAGGGCAGCTCTATCCGGCAGCATGTGTGGTTTACGCCGGCGGACTGGCTGTGTTGGCCCTGTGGCTGATTGCCCGTCTGCGGTCGGGAAGGCCGTTTTTCCGGCTGCATGTTTCTCTTACGGACGTGTGTTTTCTGGCAGGAAGCGTCCTGTTTTTATCGCTTTTATATGGGGAGCATCTTCAGCATTATGACAATTATTCCCACTGGGCTGTTGTTGTCAAGGTGATGCTGACGAACAACGCGTTTCCGACTGCGTCCGATCGGCTGATTGAGTTTACCAATTATCCGCTGGGGACATCCTCACTTCTTTATTATGCAGGGCGGTTCCTCGGACATAGCGAGGGGGGGGGCCTGGTGATGCAGGGACTCCTGATTTTCTCACTGTTTTATGCGGCGTTCGGCGTAATTGAAAAGGAAAAGTGTTTTCTGCTCGCTGTAGCTCTGGGGGCAGGACTTTCCGCACTGTCCTTTTTCAATCTGACCATCCGAATCAACAATCTGCTGGTGGACTTTATTCTTCCGGTGCTGACGCTGGCCTGCTGGTCAGTGATTATACGGTTCCGAAGGGAGCCGTCCATGCAGCTGATGCTGCTCCTTCCGCTGCAGGCGCTGCTCCTGATTACCAAATCCACCGGAGTGATCTATGTTCTGTTCACGGCAGCTGCCTGGTGCAGGGAAGCACTCCGTGTTCGGGACGGCGGGAGCCGGAAGCATTTGTTCGCGGCAGCAGAAACGCTGGCGGTCAGCTTCTACACCTATGCGGCATGGAAGTGGCATGTATCCGCTGCCTTTGCAGATGTCAAAAACAAATTCAGCCTGTCCACCTCCGCGCTGCAGGATTCGGATGCTGCTAAAACACCGGAGGAGCTGCAGGCAATTCTCACGGCATTTGTGAATACGGCGACGGATATTACGACTCGGCCGGTCATCGGCTTTCTCCTGGGAAATCTGGCGGCTGTTGGCCTGTATCTTGTGCTGCGCCGGTATTTTCATGTAAAATTCAGAAGAACTTTGTGTAACCTGCTGCTTCTGGACATCATGGTGATCGGTTATTATGTCGGCATTCTCTGTCTGTATCTGTTTTCCATGCCGGTCGATGAGGCGCTGACACTAGCCGGATTTGAACGGTATGCGAGCAGCATCATTGTATTGTTTGTCGGCGGTGTTGTCCTGTCCTTTGTATCGGTGCTGCAGGAGGAGCTCGCCTGCACGGAGGACGGGCGAGTCCGGTTTTCTGTTCCGGAGCAGAAGCACAGCTACCAGAGGGCGGTGCTGATCGGTCTGATATTGATTCTGCTGATTCTGACCAGCGAATACAACGGGATACGATCCACGGATACTTCCTATGCGTCCTCGCTTCCTGCGGTCATGAAGAGCGTGACGGGAGACCGCTGGTATGCAAATGCGGGAGAGGATGAGACAGACTATTTGATGTACGGCTCAGACCGGGACGGCCAGATGACCAGTTACTATTTCCAGTATCTGGCGCGGTATTATCTGTATGCACCGAACGTGGATGCTGTCTGTGTGTTCTATGAGCCGAATCTGGAAAATCTGCTGAGCGGTTACGAGTGTCTTGTTGTTGTGGAGCCGGATGCAGCGGAGAAGAAAATGCTGAAAGAGCATTTCGGCGTGGACGGAGAGGCCGGCTTTTACGACATTGTAACGGACGGGGAGACGGTTTCTCTGGTGAAAAGACAGCAGTAAGAGAGAAAAGGCGAGGCATTTATGGCATTTGACGGCATTACAATACGGGCGCTGCAGCGGGAGTTATCCGATCGGCTGACCGGCGCGCGAATTTACCGCATCACGGAGCCAGAGCCGGACGAGCTGCTGCTGACGCTCCGGCCGGAGGCCTCCCGCGGCGGCGGGCAGGTGCGGCTTCTTTTGTGCGCGGATGCGGCACTCCCCCTGGTGTACATCACCGGGGAGAACAAGCCGGCACCGAGTACGGCGCCGACCTTCTGCATGCTCCTTCGCAAGTACCTTCAGAACGGCAAAATAACGGCGATCACCCAGCCGGGGCTGGAACGGATCCTGCGCTTTGAGGTGGAGCATTTAAACGAAATGGGAGACCTGTGCCATCACGTTCTGGTCATTGAGCTGATGGGCAAGCACAGCAATATCATCCTTCTGGACACGACGGAGTCGGCGCAGTCCGAAGCGGGTGAGGTCATTCTGGATTCGATCAAGCACGTTTCACAGATGGTGAGCTCGGTCCGCGAGGTGTTGCCGGGGCGTCCCTATTTTGTCCCGCAGACCAAGGGCAAGAGCAATCCCTTTGAGGAGACGCGGGAGCATTTTGAGGCGCTGCTCGCATTGGAGAGCATGCCGGTGTCGCGGTTTCTCTTATCGCACTACAACGGCTTTTCAACGGTGATGTCGGAGGAGACGGTCTTCCGCGCGAGGCTCTCGCAGGACCGGAGCGCAGCAGAGCTGACCGGGGAGGAGCGCGGCGCGCTCTGGGATGCGTTTGAAGCGCTCCTTGAAACGGCACGGAATGGAGAGCTGAAGCCGTCGGTTTACTACCATCTGGGCGCAGCGGATGCGTTCTCCCGCGGAGAACCGGTGGAGTTTGCGGCGGTGCCTCTTACCATGTATAAGGACCTCCCGGTGAAGCACTATGACTCCATGTCGGAGCTGATTGAGAGCTACTACCGGGAAAAGAACGCAGTGACAAGGATCCGGCAGAAGTCGGCGGATCTTCGCCGCATCGTTCAGACCATCTTAGAGCGCGATCTGCACAAGTACGACCTCCAGTCACGGCAGATGAAGGATACGGAAAAGCGCGATAAATACCGGGTGTACGGCGAGCTTTTGAATGCGTACGGCTATACCATTCCGGCCGGGGCGTCCAGCGCGGAGCTGGACAATTACTATACGGGGGAGAAGCTGGCAGTGCCGCTGGATCCTTCGAAGACGCCGCTGGAAAATGCCAGACGCTATTTTGACCGCTATACAAAGCTCAAGCGCACCAAAGAGGCGCTGGAGAAGCTCATGCAGGAGGTCAAGGAGGAAATTGACCAGCTGGAGGGAATCCGGGAGGCCTTGAATATCGCCAGAACCGAAGGGGACCTTGCTCAGATCCGGGCGGAGATGGAGAGTTCCGGATTTGTCCGCCGCCATACGGACCGGAAGGGCGCGGGGAAACGGCCGTCCAGGATTCCGGAATCGGAGCCCCTGCACTATCGCTCCAGCGACGGCTACGATATCTATGTCGGCAAGAACAATCTCCAGAACGACGAGCTGTCCTTCCGCATGGCCAGGCCCTCAGACATTTGGTTTCATGCCAATGACATTCCGGGCTCCCACGTGATTTTAAAGACGGACGGCAAGGCCTTCGAGGAGGTGCCCGACCGTGCCTTTGAGGAGGCGGCGAGGCTGGCGGCCTATTATTCCAAGGGACGGGATGCCGGCAGGGTGGAAATCGATTATCTCGAGCGGCGGAACCTGAAAAAGCCGGCAGGAGCGCGGCCCGGCTTTGTCATCTATCATACGAACTATTCCATTCTGGCCGATGCCGACAAGAGCGGGCTGGAGGAGATACTCTAAGAATACATTCGGATACATTCGGAGTACACTTGCCGGCCAAACGACAGGACGGCGGACAACTCCGCCCGGCCCCGCTGCGGCTGGCGTCTGTACAGTATGGAAAACCAACAGGAGGCGATCATGGCAAAGAGCATGACGGGATACGGACGGGCGGAGCTCCAGCAGGGAGATTACCGTTTTACTGCAGAGCTCAAGTCCGTCAACAACCGGTATCTGGATCTGAACATCCGGATGCCGCGGCAGCTTGGTCCCTTTGAGGCAGAGGTTCGGGCAGAGCTCAAGCACCGGATTCTGCGGGGGAAGGTGGACGTTTATATCAGCTATGAGAATGTGGGCGAGTCCGGCACGCACGTTCGCTGCAATCACGCGCTGGCGGCGGAGTATGCGGCGGCCATCCGGGAAATGGCAAGCGAGCTCTCGCTTCCGTTTACGTTGTCTGCGGAGCACCTTTCCGGCTATCCGAACGTCCTGACGCTGGAGGAGACGGACACAGCGGACAACGATCTGGCGGCTCCGCTCCTGGAGTGTGTAAGCCGCGCGGCCGAGGAGTTTACGAAGGCAAGGGCAAGAGAGGGCGCCTTTATTACGGAGGACCTTTGCAGGAAGCTGGACGGGCTTCAGGCGGGGGTGGAGAGAATCCGGGAGAAGGGGCCTGCCATCGTCGAGGAGTACCGAAGGGGGCTGTACGAGAGAATGCAGGAGGTCCTCGGGGAAACCGGAGTGGATGAGACGAGGATCCTGCAGGAGGCCGCTCTGTACGCGGACCGCGTCTGCGTGGATGAGGAAATGGTGCGCCTTGAGAGTCACATCCAGGCGGTTCGGGCGGAGCTTGTAAAGGAGAATGAGAGCGTCGGCCGCAAGCTGGATTTCCTCGTGCAGGAGATGAACCGCGAGGCCAATACGATTCTCTCCAAGACCAGCAACGCGGAGTCGGCGGACATCGCCATCGAGCTCAAGACAGAGATCGAGAAGATCCGGGAGCAGATACAGAACCTGGAATGAGAACGCCGCATGCGCAATAGAGAAGCTTTGCAGCAGCGATTTTGCTAATGGGCTCTGAATGGCTGCGAAAATTTATTTTCAAAAGGGGAAGAACATGAACAAGCAGGGAAGTCTTACCGTAATATCCGGGTTTTCCGGAGCAGGGAAGGGATCGATCATGCGGGAGCTCTTAAAGAGCCACCCGGAATATGCGCTGTCTGTGTCGGTGACAACGAGAAAGCCGCGCCCGGGGGAAGTGGACGGGAAGGATTATTTTTTTCTTTCGCAGGAGGAGTTTGACCGCCTTGTGGAGGAGGACGGACTCTTAGAGCACGCCGGCTACGTGGATCACTGCTACGGAACGCCGCGGGCATATGTCGAGAAGGCAATGGCAGAGGGAAAGGATGTGCTGCTCGAGATCGAGGTACAGGGCGCACGCCAGGTAAAAGAAAAGCGCAGCGATGCCATTCTCCTTTTCGTAACGCCGCCTTCGGCCGGAGAGCTCGAGCAGCGTCTCGTCGGACGGGGGACGGAGACGCCGGAGGTGATAAAGGAACGGATGCAGCGCGCGGCGAAGGAAGCGCAGGAGATGAGCTGGTACGATTATCTCATTGTCAATGACAATCTGGAGGAAGCGGTGGAGCTGGTGCACCGGACCATTCAGGAGGCCAAAAACGCACCGCTTCGCCGGAAGTCCTTCATTGAGGAGATCACAAAGGAGCTTGGCGGCTGCGCGGAATAATGGTATAATCATGTGCCGCGAAGAGCCTGCAGCCGGCGCATCCTGATTTTGCGAATGGGCTCTGAATAGTTACGATTTTGGAATGTGAAAACCAGGTAACGATTCAGATGCATTTCCGGGCAGGCCTTGCTAAGGACAACATGCAACAGAAAGGAATTCAATACCGATGATTCATCCTTCTTATGTAGATCTTATGAATGCCGTCAACCAGGGTGTTGAGGAGGGCGAAACGCCGATCATCAACAGCCGTTATTCCGTCGTGATGGCGACCGCCAAGCGCGCACGTCAGATTGTCGACGGCGATGAGCCGATGATTGCAAATGCAGCCGGCAAGAAGCCGCTTTCCATTGCGGTAGAGGAGATGGAGCAGGGCGAGCTGAAGATCCTTCCGCAGGACGAGCAGGAGGTTCTCAGCTACGAGCAGAAGGACCGTGAGGCAGCAAGACGCCTGGAGTACGGACTGACGGAGGAGTCTCTTCGCGAAACCGAGGAGGCGGAGAATGCGGCAGCATCCCAGGACGAGGATGAGGACGCAGACGAAGACGACGTGGTTTCGGACGAGGTATAAGTGAAGACTCTTTTTGTATCTCTTGGCTGTGACAAGAATACTGTTGATACGCGCAAAATGGCCGGCATTCTCGAGGATGGCGGCATTTGTTCGTTTACAGAGGACGAGAACGAGGCGGAGGCCTGCGTCGTTAACACCTGCGCCTTCATTGACTCGGCCAAGCAGGAGAGCATTGATGAGATTCTCTCCGTTGCACAGCTCAAAAAAACGGGCAAGCTCCGCCATCTGATCGTGACAGGATGTCTTGCGCAGCGCTACCAGGACGAGATATTAAAGCTTATCCCGGAGGTGGATGCGGTAATCGGAACGACGGCGGAGGCCTCGGTCGGCGACGTGCTGCAGCGCCTTGCAAAGGGAGAGAAGCCGGAGTGCGCTGTTACGGCGGATCCGAGCCTTGCGCCGTCCGCGGCCAGACAGGTCCTGACCTTTGGAAGTGCCGTCGGGTATCTGAAAATAGCCGAGGGGTGTGACAAGTGCTGCACCTACTGTGCCATTCCGTCGATCCGCGGACACTACCGGAGCGTTCCGATGGAGCAGGTGCTGGAGGATGCCAGGAGCCTTGCACAGCAGGGCGCCCGCGAGTTGATTCTGGTGGCGCAGGAAACGACACTCTACGGCACGGATCTGTATGGGAAAAAGATGCTGCCGGAGCTCCTTCGAAGGCTCTGCCTTGTAAACGGAATTCACTGGATCCGCGTTCTGTACTGCTATCCGGAGGAGATTACACCAGAGCTGATTGAGGTCCTGGCGGCAGACAATAAGGTGGTGCCGTATCTGGATATGCCCATTCAGCATGCTTCGGACCACATATTGCGCAGTATGGGCCGCCGCACCAGCCGAAGAGAGCTGGAGGAGCTGGTGCATACGCTGCGGGAGAAGGTTCCGGGGATCTGCCTTCGCACGACCCTGATTACGGGATTTCCGGGGGAAACGGAGGAGGACCATCAGGAGCTCCTTGCGTTTGTCCGCAATATGCAGTTTGACCGGCTGGGCGTCTATATGTACTCCAGAGAGGACGGGACACCGGCGGCGAAGTTCCAGGGGCAGGTGCATCCTTCGACGAAAAAACGCCGCCATAAGGAGCTGATGCTGGCGCAGCAGGAGATTGCCTTTGCACGGGAAAGGGCGGCCGTCGGAAGAGAGCTGGATGTTCTCATTGAAGGGCGCCTTGGCGATGAGTGGACGGAGAACGGATATGTCTACGTGGGACGCACCTACATGGATGCGCCGGAGGTGGACAGCTCCATTTTCATTGAATCCGAAAGGGACCTTATGAGCGGGACCTTTGTGCGGGCCCGCGTCACGGATTCCAGAGAATACGATCTGACAGGAGAGATTATCGATGAATCTGCCGAATAAGCTGACGCTTCTGCGCGTTGTGATGGTGCCGTTTTTCGTTGCGGTGCTGCTGGCAAGGCCCTTTGGTGATGCCAGCGACTGGGTTGCGCTCGTTATTTTCGTTGCGGCAAGTCTTACAGACCTTGCGGACGGCAAGATTGCGCGCAAATACAATCTGATTACGAATTTCGGGAAGTTCATGGATCCTTTGGCAGACAAGCTTCTGACCTGCTCCGGCATGATCTGCCTGATTGCCCTCGGGCGGATTCCGGCCTGGGTGGTCTGCATCATTGTGGCGCGGGAATTCGTGATTTCGGGCTTTCGCCTCATCGCAGCGGAGCGCGGCATTGTCATTGCAGCCAGCTACTGGGGCAAATTCAAGACGACTTTTCAGATGATCATGGTCATTTTGATGGTGGCCAATATCCAGATGCTGCAGCCGTTGACGACGCTCGTGATGTGGATTGCAACGATCCTGACGGTGGTGTCTTTGTACGATTACATTGCGAAGAACAAGCAGGTACTGAAGGACGTGGACTAGAGGAGGTAGAAATGAAGAAGCTGCTGGAGCAGATTGCCAAGTTCGGCGTGGTTGGTGTGATCTGCTTTTTTATTGATTTTGGCATATATACGGTTCTGAACCTGATTTTCCGCGCAGCGGGGCTGGATCAGACGTTTTCCTGGTACTACCTGGTATCACAGTTCTTCAGCTTCATCATTTCGATGGTGGTCAACTACATCCTGAGCTTTAAATATGTCTTCAAGCGCCGGGATGACATGTCGAGGAAGCGCGAGTTCGTTATTTTCTTTGTGCTGAGC
The DNA here is from genome assembly GCA_963650385.1 of Clostridium sp. CAG:508. Classification (GTDB taxonomy): domain Bacteria; phylum Bacillota; class Clostridia; order Lachnospirales; family Lachnospiraceae; genus CAG-791. The sequence continues at coordinate 17,775 of CAVJLL010000015.1, forward strand.
GTGATCGGCCTGATCATCAATGAGATTGTTCTGTATCTGGGCATGGATTTTGTCTACGAGAAGTGGACATGGCTTCATGAAACGATGGGAACGGGACTGGCGGAGACGTTCTTTAAGTGCTTTGCCACCGGCGTTGTGATGGTATACAACTTTATCAGCAGGAAGATTTTCCTGGAGGAGCATGCAGACAATGAGTGATGTTCTGTACTATGTGATTCCCTGCTACAATGAGGAGGAGGTTCTGCCGGAGACGGCGAAGCGCCTCAAGGTGAAGATGACACGTCTCATGGAGGCAGGCCTCATCAGCCAAAAGAGCCGCGTCTGCTTTGTCAACGACGGCTCGAAGGATAAGACCTGGGAGATCATTTCACGGCTCCATGAGGAGGATCCGCTGTTCTCCGGGATCAACCTCTCACGCAACCGCGGCCACCAGAATGCGCTTCTGGCCGGTCTCATGACGGTGCGCGGCATCGCGGATATGGTGATATCCATGGACGCGGATCTCCAGGACGACATCGAGGCCTGCGACGAAATGCTGGCCAAATATTACGACGGCTGTGATGTGGTCTACGGCGTACGGAGTGCGCGCACCACGGATACCTGGTTCAAGCGGACAACAGCGGAGAGCTTCTACAAGCTCATGGACCGGTTCGGCGCCAGGGTGGTCTACAATCACGCGGATTATCGGCTCATGAGCCGGCGGGCACTGGACGGACTGGCCGAGTTCGGAGAGGTGAATCTGTTCCTGCGCGGGATGGTCCCGCTGGTCGGGTATACCAGCGATGTTGTCTACTATGAGCGCGCAGAGCGCTTTGCAGGAGAGAGCAAGTACCCGCTGAAAAAAATGATTTCCTTTGCCATTGACGGCATTACCTCGCTCTCTGTGGAGCCGATCCGGATGATCACGAACCTTGGCATTGTTATTTTCCTGATCAGCCTTGTGATCCTGGTGTATTCGTTTGTGCGGCATGCCATGGGCGAGACGGTGGCCGGCTGGACGTTCCTCAATGTCTCGGTGTGGGCCATCGGCGGACTGATCCTTTTGTCACTGGGCGTCATCGGCGAGTACATCGGCAAGATCTACATGGAGACCAAGAACCGCCCCCGCTATATTGTGGAGCAGTTCCTGGATCAGGAGCACGGCTTTGCGACCAAGCACATCCGGTCAGAACAGCGATGAGCCGTTGTCCTTCAGCCATTTCTGCCAGACCTTGTAATCGGGCATCATGCATTCCACAAGGTCCCAGAAATCGCGGCTGTGATCGAGGAACACCAGATGGCACAGCTCATGCACAACGACATAGTCCAGACACTTTTCCGGGGCAAAGTGCAGACGGACATTGAATGAGAGACTCCCGTTGGCGGAACAGCTTCCCCAACGGGATTTTTGATTTCGGATCACCACCTTTGTAATGGGATGGTGCGCGGGCGGCAGAAGCGATACGTAATGAGTGAGCTTCTTTTGGAGGATCGGCTGCATGGCGAAGCAGGCATCGCGGAGCATCTGCAGCTCTTCGTCCGGAGAAAGCGGAGGATGCTCACGCTCCTGCTGCTCCAGGGCTTTCTGATGCTCCCTTTGCTGCAGAAGCGCATCGACAATCCAGTCTGCCTTCTCCTGCAGCAGCTCGTCGATTTCTCTTTGACAATAGCAAAGAGGAACACGTACCTCCAGACGCCCTTTTGCGGGGACCACGATAGCAATCCGCGTGCGCCTTGCATTGGAGCGCAGCAGATAGGTGAGATTCACAATGGTGCCGTCAGAAGCAGAAAGTGTGATCGACTGCTCCTGACAGACGGGATGCTCTGCGAATGTGGAATTCATGGATGATCTCCTTTGGATGGATAATTACAATAATCGATAGATAATCGATAATAGAAACTTCTCTTCTGAGTGTATAACCTTATTAAAGAAAGGGAAAGCATATGGAACAGAAAAACGGCCGCTGCATTGTTGTATGCGCGGGTGATTTTACCTGGATGGATCTGAATAAGAAGGAGGGCGACCTTCTCATTGCTGCTGACAACGGACTGAGCTACCTGACGCAGATGGGCATGCTGCCGGATTACTGCATCGGGGATTTTGATTCGCTCTCGCCACAAGCGCGGCCGACACTGGAGGAGGTAAGGCGTCTGGATCCCGGACGCGTGATTACGCTTCCCCGGGAGAAGAATGACACCGATACGCTGGCGGCGCTGCGCTTTGGGCTGGAGAAGGGGTATCGCCGCTTTGACCTGTACGGTGCACTTGGCGGAGAGCGGATCTCGCACACGATGGCGAACCTGCAAGTGCTCCTGTTCCTGAAGGAGAGGGGAGCACAGGGGTACATCATGGATACCAATCAGATGCTCTTTGTCATCCGAAATGAGAAAAAGGAATTCCATAAGAGCTTCGTCGGCCGCTTTTCCATGTTTGCGCTCGATCCGGTGATTCGCGGCGTGACCATCCGCGGCATGAAATACGAGCTGGAGAATGCAGAGCTCACCTATTCATTCCCGATTGGGTGCTCGAACGAAATCGAGGGCGGCAGGACAGCATCCGTGAGTGTGGAAAGCGGAACAGCATTAATTGTTGTAGGCTGGTGATACTCGGAAATGCCCGATGGCATTTCCTCCTATCTTGGAGTGCATTGCCGGCAGAGCCGTCAATGCACTCCCCACTTCGGAGAATTCGCCTTCGCGAAATTCTCCTCGCGGATAAATGGGTTACTGTATAAAAGTATACAAAGAAACAATGCGCTGACAAAATTCTTTGGCAGAAAAGTAGAAATACGTCCAAATGTGTCCGATTGATGGATTTTGCGGAAACAAGGCTATATAATGCTCGCATGCGCAAGGGAGCGCGATGGTGACAGGAAATGCACCGGCGGACCTTGCGCTTTTTTGCAAAGGAGATGCTTCACTTTGATAAAGTGATAACACTCTGATGCGATACCATTTTCAAAGGAGGAAACATTATGAAAAAGTCAAAACAGGCAATTGCTGTTCTGGCTGCATCGGCTATGGCTCTGAGCATGGCAGGATGCGGAAGCTCTGCGTATGACAGCGGGGCATCCACATCCGAATCGTCTGCAGCAGATACCACAGCAGCGGCTTCCACGGAGGCCGCAGAGGCAGCAACAGAAGAGGCGTCCGGAACGGTCTCCACAGAGGACCTGAAGGTGATGCTGGAGACACCGGTGGAATCTCTGGATCCGCAGCAGGCAACCGACGGAACCTCGTTCGAGATCATCGCAGACTACACCGACGGTCTTACGCAGATGGATTCCGACGGTCAGGCAGTTCCTGCCATCGCAGAGAGCTGGGAAACCTCGGACGACGGACTTTCCTGGACCTTCCACCTCAGAAATGATGCGAAGTGGTCCAACGGAGATCCGGTTACCGCTGCAGACTTCGTGTTCGCATGGCAGAGAGCCGTTGATCCGGATGTGGCTTCCGAGTATGCATACATGCTCAGTGACATCGGCCAGGTCAAAAACGCTGCCGACATCATCGCAGGGACCAAGGACAAGTCGGAGCTCGGCGTAACTGCAGTCGATGACTACACGCTGCAGGTTGAGCTGAACGCACCGGTCAGCTATTTCACCTCTCTTATGTACTTCCCGACCTTCTATCCGGTCAACGAGAAGTTCTTCGAGAGCTGCGCAGACACCTTCGGAACCAGCCCGGAGACGACGCTTTCCAACGGCGCATTCATTCTGGATTCCTATGAGCCTGCTGCAACGGCATTCCACCTGACCAAGAATGCAGACTACTACGATGCAGATCGTGTTCAGCTGGCAGGCCTCAGCTATCAGGTCATCCAGGATTCCCAGACCGCTCTTATGAGCTTCCAGAACGGCGAGCTCGATATGACGCTGGTGAACGGCGATCAGGTGGATCAGGTCGAGGACGATCCGGCCTTCCAGGCAGTCGGCGCAGGATACCTTTGGTATGTATCACCGAACATCTCCGGCGTGAAGGAGCTGCAGAACGACAACATCCGCAAGGCTCTGACCTTCGCCATCGACCGCGAGGCGATCACAACGGATGTTCTCAAGGATGGCTCCAAGCCGACCTTCACGGCAGTTCCCATGGACTTTGCAGCCGGCCCGGACGGCTCTGACTTCTCTGCAGATCAGGAGAAGTTCTCCGATGTCTGCGCATACGACGTGACCAAGGCACAGGATTACTGGACCAAGGGACTTGAGGAGCTGGGCATTGATTCTCTGGAGCTGGAGATGGTTGTAGATGCCGACGATGCACCGCAGAAGGTTGCAACCGTTCTGCAGGAGCAGTGGCAGACCGCTCTTCCGGGACTGACCATCACCATCAAGGTAGAGCCTAAAAAGCAGAGAGTACAGGATCTTCAGGACGGCAATTATCAGCTCGGTCTGACCAGATGGGGCCCTGACTACGCAGATCCCATGACCTATCTTGGAATGTGGATTACCGACAATTCCAACAACTACGGCCTGTGGAGCAACAGCGAGTACGACAGCATCATCGAGGAGTGCACGACCGGTGATCTCGCAACCGACGCACAGAAGCGCTGGGATAAGCTGTACGATGCAGAGCAGATCGTCATGGATGAGTCTGTGATCTTCCCTCTGTACACGCAGTGCAATGCACAGATGGTATCCACCAAGGTTTCCGGTGTTGATTTCCATCCGGTTGCTCTGAACAGAGTATATAAGGACGCTGTGAAGGTAGACTGATCCGTCACATGATCCGAATGCATTTATGAGGAGGGGAGGTCTTTTTACAAGGCCTCACCTCCTTGATGTATAAAGGATCGGCGACCCTTATGAACATTTCGGAGACAGCAGGATCGGAACGGATTCCATGAAATGTGTTTTCGCCCGATTCTTTGCTTCCGGAGTATGCATAAGTGCCGCCTGAGAATAACAGGAGGAAGCTGTGAAAAAGTACATCACGAAGCGAGTGCTTACATCTCTTTTTACACTTCTTGTCATTCTTCTGGTGCTGTTTGTTCTGATGCAGCTGATGCCGGGATCACCGTTTAATGATGAGAAGCTCAACGACAGTCAGAGAGCTGCGCTCTACGCCAAATACGGACTGGACCAGCCGGTTCTGATCCAGTTTTTCCGTTATGTGAAGAACATGCTGACGCTCGACTTCGGCGTGAGCTACAACATTTCCAAGAACACGCCGATTTCCCAGCTGATTCAGACAAGACTTCCCATTTCCATCCGGATCGGCGGTCAGGCAGTTGCACTGGGTGCGGTCATGGGCCTGATCCTGGGACTGATCGCAGCCTTAAAGCACGACACCGTCATTGATACGATCTGCACGATCATTTCGGTCATCGGCGTATCGGTGCCTTCGTACGTGTTTGCGCTGTTCCTGAGCTATCAGCTGGGCTTTAAGTGCAAGCTCTTCCCGATGCTCTACGACGGAAGCGTTCCGGGCACGAGCTCGGTGCTGCCGAGCATTGCGCTTTCGATGTTCACGATGGCCTCCATTGCAAGATTTACGCGCTCGGAGATGCTCGAGGTCCTCGACAGTGACTACATGCTGCTGGCAGAGGCCAAGGGAATTTCCGGCTTTGCACTGATCTTCCGGCATGCGCTCCGGAATGCGCTGATTCCGATCATAACGGTCCTGGCACCGCTGATCGTGGATCTGATGACAGGCTCCCTTGTCGTAGAGAAGATCTTTGCCATCCCGGGCGTCGGATCACTTCTGGTAACGGCGATCCAGTCCAATGACTACAACGTCGTCATTTCCCTGAGCTTTATCTACTCGGCGATGTACATTTTCATCATGCTCTTTGTGGACATTCTGTACGGCATCATTGATCCGAGAATCCGGATTACGGATACGCGCGGAAAGAGACGGAAGGAGGCGGAAAAGGATGATTCGCAATAAGACGTTGCAAAAGGAAGCGCCGATCGCAGCAGCTGCGGCCGCCTACGTTCCGGTGGATGCAGACTTTGTCCTCAGGGACAATCAGGATCTTCTGGAGATCGACAGCAACTTCACGGCCCAGTCCTTCTGGAAGGATGTCACGCAGCGCTTTGTCAATAAGAAGAGTGCCGTGGTCGGCCTTGTTTTCGTGGTGCTCCTCTGCCTTCTGGCAATCCTGGGCCCCCACATGGTGCCGTACCAGTATGCAGAGCAGACGGACGGCAAGAACCTCGCACCCCGCATTCAGGGCGTGGAGTATCTGGGCATCTTCGACGGCTCGGAGACGATGACGACAACGACCGGGACCAAGAAGGTGAACGGCTACGCCGAGAAGCAGCTGTACGATACCTTCCACTGGTTCGGCACAGACAAATACGGCCGTGACATCTGGACCAGAACCTGGACGGGAGCCCGCGTATCCCTGATCATCGCCGTTGCAGCGACGATCATCGATATGGTGATCGGCATGTCCTACGGACTGATCTCCGGGTACTTCGGCGGCAAGGTGGATATGGTCATGCAGCGGATTCTGGAGGTTTCCAACGGCATTCCGCGGCTGGTCATCGTGACGCTCCTTCTGCTGATTCTAAAGCCCGGCATGATCACCATTATTTTCGCATTGATGCTGACGGAGTGGATCGGCATGTCGCGCATTGCAAGAGCCGAGATGCTTAAGCTCAAGGAGCAGGAATTCGTTCTGGCGTCGAAAACGCTGGGCGCCGGGTCGTTCTTTATTATTTTTAAGGAAATACTGCCGAACATCGTCGGACCGATCATCACGCAGGTGATGTTCTCCATTCCGACGGCCATCTTCACCGAGGCGTTCCTGTCCTTTGTGGGACTGGGCATTCCGGTGCCGCAGTGCTCCCTCGGCTCGCTGATTTCGGAGGGCTACAACAGCTTCACCACGCATCCGTATCAGATCATACCGCCGATCATCGTGATGGCACTTCTGATGCTGTCCTTTAACCTGATCGCTGACGGCCTCCGCGAGGCACTCGATCCCAAGATGAAGGAGATGTGACGCTTATGGAAGACAGGCAGAAAATTCTTGAAATCCGGAATCTCGACATCAGCTTCAAGACGGGCGCCGGCATGGTTCATGCGATCCGCGGCGTGGACATCGACCTTTGCAAGGGCGAGACGGTGGCCATTGTCGGTGAGTCGGGCTCCGGTAAATCGGTAACAATGAAGGCGGCCATGGGAATCCTGGCCAAGAACGCGACCGTGAATTCCGGCACCATTCATTTTACGTACACCCATGCCGACGGGAAGACGGAGACCGTCCAGATTCTGGAGAAGGATAAAAAATGGATCCGCACCCATATCAACGGCAAGCGGATCTCCATGGTATTCCAGGATCCGATGACGTCCCTGGACCCGACGATGAACATCGGCAAGCAGATCATGGAGGGCATGATCTGGCACTACAAGATGAAAAAAGAGGATGCCTTTGCCAAGGCCTGCGAGCTTTTGCGCGAGGTCGGCATCGAGGATGCGGAAAAGCGCATGAAGCAATATCCCCATCAGCTCTCCGGCGGTATGCGTCAGAGAGTGGTCATTGCCATTGCGCTTGCCTGCGATCCGGACCTTCTGATCTGCGATGAGCCGACGACGGCGCTGGATGTCACCATTCAGGCTAAGATCCTGGAGCTGATCAAGAGAATTCAGAAGGAGCGCGGCATTTCGGTCATCTACATCACGCACGACCTCGGCGTGGTTGCCAAGGTTGCGGATTACGTCAACGTCATGTACGCCGGCAAGATTGTGGAAAAGGGCACCATCAACGAGATCTTCTATGATCCGAGGCACCCGTACACATGGGGACTTCTGTCCGCCATGCCGGATCTGGAAACCGATGACGAGCGCCTGTATGCGATTCCCGGCTCCCCGCCGAACCTTTTGCATGAGAAGGCAGGAGATGCATTTGCATCCAGAAACCGCTATGCACTGGTGGTTGATGAGAAAGCAGATCCGCCGATGTTCCGCGTGACGGATACACACTATGCGGCAACCTGGCTCCTGGATCCGAGAGCCCCGAAGGTGGAAATGCCCGCAGAGCTGCAGCAGAGAATTGCACGCATGAAGAAAGGAGCCCAAGCATATGGCAGCGAATTATGATGCACAGCCGCTCCTTACAGTGACCGGACTGAAGCAGTACTTTAAGGTGTCCCGTTCCTACACGGTGAAGGCCGTAGACGATGTGAGCTTTGAGCTGTATCCCGGCGAGACGTACGGCCTGGTCGGCGAGTCGGGCTCCGGCAAATCGACGATCGGCCGCTCGATCATCCGTCTGTATGACCCGACGGCGGGCAAGATTGTGTTCAACGGCACGGACATCGGAGGAAGGCTGGACCATAAGACCTCTGCAATGCTGCGCACGCAGATGCAGATGATTTTCCAGGATCCGATGGCGTCGCTGAATCCCCGCAAGAAGGTGGAGGACATCATCGGAGAGGGATTGGACATTCATCACAGCTACTCCTCGGCGGCGGAGCGCGATGCCAGAATCAAGGCGATCCTGAAAAAGGTCGGGCTGGCACCCGAGCACGCGTCCCGTTATCCGCACCAGTTCTCCGGCGGACAGCGCCAGCGCGTGGGCATTGCAAGAGCTCTGATCATGAATCCGAAGCTGATCATCGCCGATGAGTGCATTTCCGCATTGGACGTATCCATTCAGGCACAGGTTGTCAACCTGATGAAGGACATCCAGGAGGAGACCGGAACCGCTTACCTGTTCATTGCGCACGATCTTTCGATGGTCAAATACATTTCCGACCGGATCGGCGTGCTGCACTTAGGACACATCCTGGAGACCGGCACGACGGATGAGATCTTTGCCCATCCGGTGCATCCGTATACACGCTCGCTCCTCTCGGCCATTCCGGCTCCGAATCCGGTGGTGGAGAAGAGGAGAACCGCGGAGACGTACGATTACAAGACGTCCGGCATTGATTATTCCAAGGGAACGCCGCACCTGGTGGAGGGACGGCATTACGTCACCTGCACGGATGAGGAGTTTGCGGCGTGGATGAAGCGCGAGCCCCTGCGGTACGACGCGTAAACCAAGAATTGACTGTACAGACGCCAGCCAAACGACAGGATGGCGGAGAATGTTCTGTCTACAGAAAGGCTGCCTGAGAAATCAGGCAGCCTTTCTTCTTGCGGGGAACTGTGCGGCAGGGTAGAATATATTGGTTACAGAGACAACTACGCATGCGGAGGAAATGATTGTGGCAGATCTGGAAGCAAGACTCAGAGAGAGAAGCTATCCCGGCAGAGGCATTCTGGTTGGACGTTCGGTAAAGGGCGACAAGGCTGTGATCGCGTATTTTATCATGGGACGCAGCAGCAACAGCAGAAACCGTGTCTTCGTGACAGACGGAGACGGCATTCGCACGCAGGCCTTTGATCCTGCACAGATGGAGGATCCGAGTCTGATTATTTACGCACCGGTCCGGGTTCTGGGCAACAAGACCATTGTTACCAACGGAGATCAGACAGACACCATTTACGACGGACTGGATCATCAGCTGACCTTTGAGCAGTCGCTTCGGACCCGGCAGTTCGAACCGGACGGCCCGAATTATACGCCCAGAATTTCTGCGGTCCTTCACATTGAGGGCGGAGCCTATAATTATGCGATGTCCATCCTCAAAACGGATCAGGGTGATCCGGAGACGACGCTGCGCTACAGCTTTGCCTATGAGGCGCCGAAGGCCGGAAACGGACGGTTCATTTCCACCTATGAGAACGACGGCAATCCGCTGCCGTCCTTTAGCGGAGAGCCTCTTTCCTGCGATTTTGATGAGGATTTCACGTCCGGAATCGACAGCTTTACGAACCGCATCTGGGCGGCACTCAACGAAGACAATAAGGTTTCCCTGTTCACACGGTTCATCGATATTCAGACCGGAGAGACCGAGACGAGGATTATAAACCGAAACGTGTAATCCGTTCCGTATCGCCCGATTTCAATGTGAACGGACTTCTTGCAGAGCAAATGCGAGATGGGACTGAACAGACAGATGGAGGATCGCATATGAATACAATGGAGCTGAAATACGGCTGCAACCCCAACCAGAAGCCGGCCAGGGTCTATATGGAGGACGGAAGAGACCTTCCTGTCACGGTGATCAACGGACGCCCCGGCTACATTAATCTCCTGGATGCCCTGAATGGCTGGCAGCTGGTGACGGAATTAAAGCGCGCGACAGGAAAGCCTGCTGCCGCTTCTTTTAAGCATGTATCTCCGGCGGGAGCAGCCATTGGCCTTCCTCTTTCGGATACAGAGGCGCGGATCTACTGGGTGGCAGACATGGGCGAGCTTTCGCCGATGGCGAGCGCCTATGCAAGAGCAAGAGGTGCGGACCGCATGAGCTCCTTCGGCGACTTCATCTCCCTGTCTGACACGTGCGATGCCTGCACGGCACGCCTGATCCAGCGCGAGGTTTCGGATGGTGTCATTGCGCCTGCGTACGATGCGGATGCACTGGAGATTTTAAAGGCAAAGAAGAAGGGCAATTACTGCATCCTGCAGATGGATCCTGCCTATGAGCCGGCACCGACAGAGCACAAGCAGGTATTCGGCGTCACCTTCGAGCAGGGACGCAACAATGTGGTCATCGATGCACAGATGTTCGGGAACATTGTGACGAAGAACAAGGACCTTCCGAAGGAGGCCGTGGACGACATGGCCATCGCCATGATCACGCTCAAGTACACGCAGTCCAACTCGGTGTGCTATGTCAAGGGCGGACAGGCCATCGGCATCGGCGCGGGACAGCAGTCCCGAATCCACTGCACGCGGCTGGCCGGTCAGAAGGCGGACAACTGGTGGCTTCGCCAGTCTCCGAAGGTTTTGAATCTCCCGTTCCGCGATGACGTAAAGCGCGTGGACAAGGACAATGCAATTGACCTTTACATTGGTGACGAATACGAGGATCTTCTGGAGGAAGGCAGCTGGCAGCGCGTGTTCACGCAGAAGCCGGAGGTATTCACCCGGGAGGAGAAGAAGGAATGGCTGGCACAGAACACGGACGTGGTCCTGGGCTCGGATGCATTCTTCCCGTTCGGGGACAACATTGAGCGCGCGTATAAGAGCGGCGTCAAGTATGTGGCAGAGCCCGGCGGATCCGTGCGGGATGACAATGTCATTGAGGCGGCGGACCGCCATGACATGGTGATGTGCTTCACAGGACTTCGTCTGTTCCACCATTAATGTTTTTGGAATGGTGAACAAAGTGTCTCGATGAGAACGCCACATGAGCAAAAGAGAGGCTTTGCAGCAGCGATTTTGCGAATGGGCGCTGAATAGTTATGAAATGAATTCTCCCCGGTGCGCCGGGGAGAAGATGCAGCAAGTGGATTAAAACGATGCGAGTAGGAACAGGATATGACGTGCATAAGCTCGTCGAGGGCCGCAGATGCATCATCGGCGGCGTAGACATCCCCTATGAGAAGGGACTTGCAGGGCATTCGGATGCGGATGTTCTCCTGCATGCGATTATGGATGCGCTTCTGGGAGCAGCGGCACTGGGCGATATCGGCAAATGGTTTCCGGATACGGACCCCGAGTGGGAAGGCGCCGATTCCCTGAAGCTTACTGAGAGAGTCGGTGAGATTCTGCGTGAAAACGGCTTTCTCATCGAGAACATCGATGCGACGATCATTGCGCAGGCACCGAAGATGCGGCCGCATATTGATGCGATGCGGGGCAACATTGCGGCCGCACTGGGGCTGGAGACAGACCAGGTCAGCGTAAAGGCAACGACCGAGGAGCATCTGGGCTTTACCGGGCGCGGAGAGGGAATTTCTGCACAGGCGGTGTGCCTTCTGACCTCGCCCAGAGACCTTGTAGCGCAGCAGGTGGCACTCAATACCGAGGGCGGCTGCGGCGGCTGCAGCGGCTGCGGACAAATGGCCTCTGACTGAATGGTTACCTAAATATACAATACAAAGGAAGTGCATCCTGCTATGGGGATGATTCAGACCGTAAAGGAAGAAATTGAAATCATAAAGGACCGGGACCCGGCGCTGCACAGCGTCTGGGAGGTGTTTCTGTATCCGAGCTTCTGGGCGATTTTGGCCTATCGGAGAGCACACAAACAGTATCTGAAGGGCCATTATTTCCGCGCCCGGTGGATTTCGCAGCGAAGTGCCCGCAAGACACGCATCGAGATCCATCCCGGCGCGCAGATCGGCAAGGGTCTTTTTATTGATCACGGAACCGGCGTGGTAATCGGAGAGACTACGATCATCGGCGACAACTGTACGCTGTACCAGGGCGTGACGCTGGGCGGTACGGGCAAGGAGCAGGGCAAGCGCCATCCCACGCTCGGCAGCAATGTCATGGTGGGTGCCGGCGCGAAGGTCCTGGGTTCCTTTAAGATCGGGGACAACTGCCGCGTGGCCGCAGGAAGCGTTGTTTTGCAGGAGGTTCCGGCGAACTGCACGGTGGTAGGCATTCCGGGGCGCGTTGTGAAGGTGGTTTCCAATAGGACCGGCGGCGGAAGCGGCGAGCTGGATCAGATCCACTTTCCGGATCCGGTTCGTTCGGACATCGTGTGCCTCAACCGCGGTCAGACGGCCATCGCCAATCAGCTGGTGGATCTGCAGAATGAAATCCGCGAGGACAAGGCGCAGCACCGGAAATTCCGCGAGGAGATGGCGGCGGAGCGTGAAGAGAACGAACGGCTTCGGAAGGAGTGCGAGGAGCTTCGCGCAGAATGCGAAGGACTGAAGGAGAAAATACATGGCAATCGAAATCTATAATACGGAAACCAAGCGTCTTGAGGAGTTTAAGCCCATCGAAGAGGGCAAGGTCCGCATGTATGTGTGCGGCCCCACGGTGTACAACCTGATTCACATCGGAAACGCCCGCCCGATGATCGTGTTTGACACGGTGCGCCGGTATTTTGAATACAAGGGCTATCAGGTCAATTACGTCTCCAACTTCACCGATGTGGACGATAAGATCATTAAGGCGGCCAACGAGGAGGGTGTGGATTCTTCGGTGATCTCCGAGCGCTATATTGCCGAATGCAAAAAGGATATGGCGTCCCTGAACGTGAAGCCTGCCACCACGCATCCGCAGGCCACCCAGGAAATTCAGGGCATGATCGAGATGATTCAGACACTCATCGACAAGGGCTATGCCTATGCGGCGCAGGACGGCACCGTCTATTTCTCCGTTCGTCAGGATCGCCAGTACGGCAAGCTCTCCCACAAGAATCTGAACGATTTGAAGTTCAACATGCGTGACATCGCCGTTTCCGGCGAGGAGCAGAAAAAGGATCCGCTCGATTTCGTCCTCTGGAAGCCCAAAAAGGACGGAGAGCCCTACTGGGAGTCGCCCTGGTGTGACGGACGTCCCGGCTGGCACATCGAGTGCTCCGTGATGTCCAGGAAGTACCTCGGAGAGACCATTGACATCCATGCCGGCGGAGAGGATCTTATTTTCCCGCACCACGAGAATGAGATTGCGCAGTCGGAATGCGCCAACGGCAAGCCGTTCGTGCACTACTGGATGCACAATGCGTTCCTGAACATTGACAACCACAAGATGTCCAAGTCACTTGGCAACTTCAAGACGGTGCGAGACATCATTGCCCAGTACGATCCGCAGGTGCTGCGCTGCCTGATGCTCAGCGCACATTACCGGAGCCCGCTCAATTTCTCGGCGGACCTGATGGCGGCGGCCAAGGCCTCCTATGAGCGCATCACGACCTCCATGGAGAAGCTGAACTACCTTCTGTCCAGAGAAAAGGACGGCGAGCTGACCGATGCGGAGAAGGCTGTTCTTACTGAAGCGCAGGCGTGCCGCGCAGAGTTTGAGAAAGCCATGGATGACGACTTCAATACCGCGGATGCGCTGGCCGGCGTGTTTGATCTGGTGAAGCTCATCAATACGAAGACCGGCGAGGAGAGCTCGGATGCACTTCTGAAGGCGCTGAAGCAGGAGCTGAATGAGCTGTGCGGCGTGCTCGGACTGATAGCAGAGCGCACCGTGGAGACCTCCGAGGATGAGACGGCCTGGGTGGAGGACATGATCGCGCAGCGCCAGGCAGCGAGAAAGAATAAGGATTTTGCAAAGGCGGATGCCATTCGCGACGAGCTGACCGCAAAGGGCATTGTTCTGGAGGATACCCGCGAGGGAGTGAAATGGAAGAAGGCCTGAGCATGCAGAACCCGGCAGAGGCGGCGCAGGCACTGGGAGCAAGCGAGCAGGCAAAGACTCCGGAGCCGGCCGGGACAGCAGCGCCGCAGACAGCGGATTTCTGCGGGGAGGTCCGGCGCATTTTTCAGGAAAAGCCGGTGGACCTCCGCACGTATTCGCCGCTGGCGCTGGCGTTTCTGGGCGACGGAATCTATTCGGCCGTTGTCCGCACCATGGTGATTTCCAGAGGAAACCGCCAGGCCAAAAAGCTCCACGATGAAACCAGGCACCTGGTATCAGCCGGTGCGCAGGCCAGGATCGGAGATGCCGTGCAGGAGCTTCTGACCGAAGAGGAGCAGCGTATCTACCACAGAGGCCGGAATGCGAACCCGCCGCATCACGCCAAAAGTGCTTCGTACGAGGAGTACATGAAGGCGACAGCACTGGAGACGCTCTGCGGGTACCTGTATCTTAAGGGAGAGACGGAGCGTTTTCTGGAGCTTCTGAAGGCAGGAATTGAGGGAGCGGGCTTGTAAGCAGCGGGTTCACGTTGAAATGTGGCAGGTGCTGAACAGATACCACAAAAGGTAAGAACGAGAGGTAAAAATGGAACATAAGATATCCAGCCGCAAATATGCGCAGCAGAAGCAGGCAGATAAGGAAGCCGGACGCAAAAAAGGACAGAAGCCGGCCAAGGACGAGACGCGCGGCAAGGACGCGGCTGCGGCAGGCACGGGAAGCCGCAGAAGGAAGAAGAATGCAAGCGGCCCAAAGAGCCCGTCCTATCTGAACTATAAGCTGGATGACAACACGTCCATCGGAGAGAACGAGAGCCGCATTGAGGGAAGAAATGCTGTGACCGAGGCCTTCCGCAGCGGACGGACCGTGGACCGCCTGTACGTTCTGGACGGATGCCAGGACGGCGCGGTGAACACCATCAAGCGGGAAGCGGCCAAGGCTGGGACCCCGATCAAGTACGTTTCCAGGGAGCGCCTGGACCAGATGTCCGAGACGGGAAGCCACCAGGGCGTAATTGCCGTGCTGGCGGCGTATCACTATTCGGAGCTGGAGGATATGTTCGCGCTGGCCCAAAAGCGGGAGGAGGATCCGTTCTTTATCCTGCTGGACAACATCGAGGATCCGCATAATCTGGGCGCCATTCTGCGGACGGCCAACATTGTCGGAGCGCACGGCGTCATCATTCCGAAGGACCGCGCGGTGGGACTTACCGCAACGGTTGCCAAGGCTTCGGCAGGAGCCATCAATTACACGCCGGTTGTCAAAGTCACCAATATGGCAGCGACCATCGAGGAACTCAAGGGAAAGGGCATGTGGTTTGTCTGCGCCGATATGGACGGTACACCGATGACCAAGCTCAATCTTGCCGGCTCGATCGGACTTGTGATCGGCAACGAGGGAAGCGGCGTGTCGCGCCTTGTAAAGGAAAAATGCGACATCATTGCGTCCATTCCGCAAAAAGGGCAGATCAATTCCCTGAATGCTTCGGTGGCGATGGGCGTTCTGTCCTACGAGATTCTGCGGCAGAGGACCATGTAATGGCAGGCGAGAGCAGGTACGGCGCATTTACAGATGAAGAGCTGATTGCACGCAGTCGCAGCGGAGATTCCGCTGCGACTGATTTTCTGATGGACAAATATAAGGGACTGGTTCGGAGCAGGGCAAACGGCTGGTTCCTGCCGGGAGGCGGAGACCGCGAGGACCTGATTCAGGAGGGCATGGTCGGGCTGTTCAAGGCACTGCGGGATTATGAGAGCGGTAAAGGCACATCGTTTGCGACCTTTGCCGGCATGTGCATCAGCAGACAGCTGTATTCCGCCGTGGAGTCCTCCGGGCGGAAAAAGCATCAGATCCTGAACGATGCGGTCTACGGCGAGGAGCCGCTTTCCGGAATCGCGGCCGACGGTGCGGATCCGGAGCAGCAGTTTATATCAGAGGAAAGCGGCCGTGAGCTGGAGGAAAATATACGCGCTGCCTTAAGTCCCATGGAGGCGCAGGTGCTGGAGCTGTATCTGGAGGGAATGGACTGCGGTGCCATTGCCGGGCACCTTTGCCGTGAGCCGAAGGCCGTTGACAATGCACTGCAGCGGGTCAAGGGGAAAGTGAGACGTCTCATAAAAAGCGAAGAGGCTGTGAAAAAATAGTTGACACACAGTGGAGATGGTTGTATTGTATCCTCAACGCAAGACCTACTAAACTAATAGGAATAGAGGTACAAATGAGCATACGCTTTACAGAACTGAATCGGTGGAACTACCGCTTTGGCCGAATGTGATGGAGCTGAGAGAAACGCCTGCGGAGCGTGCAGTACGCGGC
This sequence comes from Clostridium sp. CAG:508, assembly GCA_963650385.1. Classification (GTDB taxonomy): domain Bacteria; phylum Bacillota; class Clostridia; order Lachnospirales; family Lachnospiraceae; genus CAG-791. The sequence goes on from CAVJLL010000015.1 coordinate 34,174, forward strand.
GGGCGGATATCGGAAGGATTCGCAGAGAATCGAAGAGAAGAGAGCTTACGATAACTACCATCACAGAGCAACCGGCACCTGCAGGGCAGGGCCGCAGACCAGAGGAGACAAAGACAATGAGCGAACATGAATTCAAGTTTGAGACCAAGCAGCTGCACGTAGGACAGGAGCAGGCAGATCCGGCAACGGATTCCCGCGCGGTTCCGATTTACCAGACCACATCCTATGTGTTCCACAATGCACAGCATGCGGCAGACCGCTTCGGCCTTCGCGATGCAGGCAACATTTACGGAAGACTGACGAACAGCACGCAGGGCGTCTTTGAGGAGAGAATCAATGCGCTTGAGGGCGGCGTCGGTGCACTGGCACTGGCTTCCGGAGCAGCGGCAGTCACCTATGCAATTACCGCTCTTGCACATGCGGGACAGAACGTAGTAGCACAGACGACGATCTACGGCGGCTCCTACAACCTTCTGAAGCACACGCTTCCGAACTACGGCGTAACGGCCAAGTTCGTCAACACCAGAAACCTCGAGGAGGTTGAGGCTGCCATTGATGAGAACACACGTGCCGTATACATCGAGACACTCACGAACCCGAATGCAGACATTCCGGACATCGAGGCCATCGCAGACATCGCGCACAGACATGGACTTCCGCTGGTGATCGACAACACCTTCGGAACACCGTATCTGATCCGTCCGATTGAGTACGGTGCAGATATCGTCATTCATTCCGCCACCAAGTTCATTGGCGGTCACGGCACAACGCTCGGCGGCATTATCGTAGACGGCGGAACCTTTGACTGGTCCTCCAGCAAGCTCTTCCCGCAGTTCACCGAGCCCAACGAGTCCTACCACGGAATCTCCTTCGTGCAGGCAGCCGGCAAGGCAGCATTTGTAACCTACGTTCGTGCCATCATCCTTCGCGATGAGGGTGCTGCGATTTCTCCGTTCAATGCGTTCCTGCTCCTGCAGGGAACTGAGACACTGTCTCTTCGCCTTGAGCGCCACTGGGAGAACACGAAGAAGGTGCTGGAGTACCTTGTGAAGAGCCCGTATGTGAAGGCTGTCAACCATCCTGCACTGGAGGGACATCCGGATCACGCTCTGTTTGAGAAGTACTTCCCGAACGGCGGCGGCTCCATCTTTACGTTCGATATCAACGGCGGACAGAAGGAAGCCTTTGCTTTCATTGATCACCTGCAGATCTTCTCGCTGCTGGCAAACGTAGCAGATGTGAAGTCTCTGGTTGTTCACCCGCTGACGACAACGCATGCAGAGCTTTCGGCAGAGGAGGCAGCAGAGCAGAACATCCTGCCGTCCACCATCCGTCTCTCCATCGGAACTGAGAACATCGACGACATTCTCTGGGATCTGGATCAGGCTCTGAAGGCAGCATTCGAGCAGTGATGGTTATCACCATTTCATCCTTCTAAAATCATACGACAACGACAAAGAACAGGCAGCACCCCGATTTGGGGCGCTGCCTGTTCTTAAGTTTAGCACCTGCCATATTTCAACGTGAATTGACTGCTTGCAGGCATATTCACGATTGAAATTGGCGGCTAGATAGGTGCGTTTATTTGCGCTTGTGAAGGGCACCGGAGACGGCTCCGATGACACCGATGGCAGCTGCGCCTGCTGCCAGGACAACCTTGTTGTCGGAGACAAGCTGCTTCGCCTCTTCCGCGTTCTTCGGAAGCTTTTCCTTTGCTGCTGCAAGGTTCTCCTGCACCTTTTTAGAGCCATCGGAGAGTACCTCGGAAACGGACTTTTTCACCGGCTCCTCTACAACGTGATAACGCTTTAAGAGCTTTTCGATCTCGGTTCCGCGGATCTTATGCATGGCAGCCTTGATGGCAGCATCCACGGCAGGTCCCATGGATCCGTCGTTGAGCGGGCGGCCGTCGCGAAGAGCCACGGTGGCGTGAAGAAGATCACGCACATCGTAGGTGCTGCCCCATACCTCCGGAACACCGCGGTCGATGTCGAGCAGCGTGTATACTGCCTCCATACCGGTGCGGATGGAATATTCCGTGGTGAAAATGGTGTCGCGGGGTGTCTCTGCGAACTGACCCAGGAATGCAAAGTTTACAGCACCCTCCGGAACGACATCCGGGCGGTCACCGGCCTCACGCGGCATGAAGAAGGCCGTGATGTAGGGCATCATAACAGGAACGGTATTGCAGCTTTCCTCTGCCAGCGTCTCGATTTCCTCAGTCGGGACGCCGAGATGGTACAGCCATTCCTCGCAGATTTCCTTGCCGGTGCAGTCGCGCATGGGCTTTTTGATGAAATCGCCCGGACGGTCGGAGAACAGAGCATATACCCAGACAAGGCACTGATCCTTGGGCTGCGAGCGGAACTGCGGCTGGCGGTTGATGGTCCAGGATAACAGCCAGGAAGAGTCCTGTGCAGTGACGATTCCACCGGTAACAACACCGCCGCTGAAGGGATCGCGGTGGCAGATGTTCTTAATATAAGGAATGACCTTATCGTCCAGTGTTGTAACGGTGGCGCTCATCCAGTTGGTCTGCTCCGGATCGTAGTCGAACTTCTCCGGGTGGCCGAAGGACGGATCCTGCAGGGCAATTCTGTGCCACATATCCCAGCCGCCGCCTTCGTGAAGGTCCGGATCAAACGGCGCAGGAGAGTTCTGGCTGCCGATGGAAGCGTTTTCGACGCAGCCGCCGTTGGTGATGAAGACCAGGTCATTTTCCGTGAGCGGAATGGTTTCCTTCTGGCCGCTGCGGATGACATCGATGCCGATCGCGGTCTTTTTATCCGACTGAATGTCGAAGCGGACGTTTTCAACCTTTACGCCGTACTCGAAGCTGACGCCGAAGCTCTTCAGATATTCAATCATCGGGAGTATCATGGACTCGTACTGATTGTATTTCGTAAAGCGAAGAGCGGTGAAGTCCGGAAGTCCGCCGATGTGGTGGATGTATCTTTGCAGATAGCGCTTCATCTCCAGTGCGGAGTGCCAGTTCTCGAATGCGAACATGGTGCGCCAGTACATCCAGAAGTGGCTGCTGAATACCTCCTCATCGAAGACCTCGTTGATGCGCTTGTTGTAGAGATCCTCATCCGGAGTCAGGTACAGCTTCATGATTTCTGCGGTGCCCTTGTCAGAGAGGCCGAATTTCTTATCCGTGTGTGCGTCCTCGCCACGGTTCTGTGTGGCGCGGCAGAGGGAGAAGTTCGGATCCTTTTTGTTCAGCCAGTAGTACTCGTCGAGAACGCTTACGCCGGGAGTTTCAATGGAAGGAATGGAGTGGAACAGATCCCACATGCATTCGAAGTGGTTGTCCATTTCACGGCCGCCGCGCATGACGTAGCCGACGTTGTTGAAATACATGCCGTCGCAGGCACCGCCGGGAACGGCGTCCTTCTCGAGGACGTGCACATTCTCGCCCTTCATCTGTCCGTCGCGGACGAGATAGCAGGCTGCGGAAAGTGCTGCCAGTCCGGATCCTACGATGTAGGCCGACTTATGATCGACGCCTTCCGGCTTCAGAGGGCGAACAAATGCTTCGTAATTGCCGCTGGAATAATACATACGTGATTACCTCCATGGGTTGTGATGAATGTATAAAAGTGATTACAATGATGTCCTGGATGCAAAGGCAGATGGCGGTTGCATTCCGTACGGTGTTGCTATGAGGGCAGTATACAAAATATGACCGTTGGTCACAAATGTTTTTTTATAAAGAAAATATAAAGAGGATGCCGAGAACTCCACGCCGCACTTTTCCTTTGGAAAACTGCGGCGTGGAGTTCTCGGCTTATAGCCTTGCCAGAGCGCGTCCGCCAGGCGCCCCAGCTCATTTCGAGCTGGGGCCGGTCAAAGGTGCTTCGCACTTTGCCCGCCTGCCGATTTCAATCGTGAATTCGTCTGCAAGCAGCCGATTCACGTTGAAATGCGGCAGCTGCCTGGCAGCTGCGCTCTGGCAAGGCTGCATGCCTCTGAATATTTCAAATTGTTAAAAAAGTGTCACAATTTGTCCTTGCAGGCGTATTTTATGGAGGATATAATGGAAGCGCTTACAGCGGTTTTACTTTGGTATAGGTGAAATTTAACAGATTTTTTCTATAGTTCAGGTAAAATCTTACAGTTTTTCTGGTTTTCTAGATCAGAGTAGTAATGAAGACAATCAATAACAGGTAGGAGGATTAGGGAGATGTCATTCATTGATGGAATCAAGGAACGTGCGAAGAGCGATGTGAAGACGATTGTTCTGCCGGAGTCGGAGGACGAGCGTACAATCCGTGCTGCAGCGGAGATTCTGAGCCAGGGCATTGCCAAGCTCATTCTGCTGGGCAATCCGGAGAAGATTTATGCGGATGCCAAGAAATTCGGCGTTCATGTAAATGATGCAGTCATCGTGGATCCGCAGAACTGCGGCGAGAAGCTGGAGGAGTACACCAACCTTCTCTATGAGCTGCGCAAGAACAAGGGCATGACCCCGGAGAAGGCGAAGGAGACGCTCCTTTCCGACTACACGACCTTCGGTGTTGTCATGGTTAAGAACAACGAGGCAGACGGCCTGGTTTCCGGAGCCTGCCATTCCACTGCGAACACGCTTCGCCCTGCGCTGCAGATCCTTCGCACGGCTCCGGATGCCAAGGAGGTTTCCGGCTTCTTCATCATGGATGTTCCGAACTGCGAGTACGGGCATCACGGCACCTTTATCTTTGCAGACGCCGGCCTGAACCAGGATCCCAATCCGGAGCAGCTGGCAGACATCGCCCATGCTTCCCACAAGAGCTATCTGCAGCTGGTTGCAGATGACCCGAAGGTTGCCTTCATTTCCCATTCCTCCAAGGGCTCGGCCAAGCACCCGCTGGTAGACAAGGTCGTTGAGGCGGTCAACATTGCCAAGGCATCCTACCCGGATATGACCTGCGACGGCGAGCTGCAGGTGGACGCAGCCATCGTTCCTTCCGTTGCAGCCTCCAAGGCACCCGGCAGCGAGGTGGCAGGTCACGCCAACATTCTTGTTTTCCCGAATCTGGACTGCGGCAACAACGCATACAAGCTGGTACAGCGTCTGGCAAAGGCGGATGCATACGGCCCGATGCTGCAGGGAATTGCCAAGCCGGTAAACGACCTCTCCAGAGGGTGCTTCTGGCAGGATATCGTCGGCGTTGTAGCTCTGACCGCTGTTCAGGCGCAGGCACAGGCATAAACCGGTACGAGAAAAGGTTGACCAAGGGAGGGTCATTGGAATGAATATTCTGGTTATTAATTGCGGCAGCTCTTCTCTGAAGTTCCAGGTGATCGACACACAGACAAGCGAGTGCATCGCCAAGGGTCTGTGCGAGAGAATCGGCATTGACGGCATCATTACCTATGAGAATCTGCGCGTAAAGAGCGGCAAGATCAAGACCAAGACGGAGATCGAGGATCACAAGAAGGCCATCAGCCTTGTTCTGGATGCTCTGACAGACCGCGGAACAGGCGTCATCAAGACCCTGAACGAGATCGGCGCTGTCGGACACCGCATCGTACACGGCGGAGAGAAGTTCACCAAGTCGGTTGTCATCAACGATGAGGTTATTGAAGCCATCCGCAGCGTATCGGATCTCGCACCGCTCCACAACCCGGCAAACCTGACGGGAATTCTTGCATGCCAGGCACTTATGCCGCAGACCCCGATGGTTGCAGTGTTTGATACAGCTTTCCATCAGACCATGCCGGCCAAGGCGTACATGTATGCAATCCCGTGGAAATACTACGATCAGTACAAGATCCGCCGCTATGGCTTCCACGGCACCTCCCATGCATTTGTTTCCAGAGAGGCAGCCAAATACCTCGGCAAGAAACCGGAGGAGCTCAAGACCATCGTGTGCCACCTCGGAAACGGTGCTTCGGTATCGGCAGTGGAGTATGGCAAGTGCGTTGATACGTCCATGGGCCTGACACCTCTGGAGGGCCTGATCATGGGCACCCGGTCCGGCGATCTGGATCCCGCGGTTGTGGACTACATTGCCGGCAAGGAAGGCATCAGCGCTTATGAGGTAGACCAGATCCTGAACAAGGAATCCGGCGTATACGCGCTGTCCGGCGAGCTCTCCTCCGATTTCCGTGATCTGTGGGATGCGCGTCATGCAGGCAACAAGAAGGCAGAGATCGCGCTGGAAGCCTGGGCATACCGCGTTGCCAAATACGTAGGTGCTTACGTTGCAGCCATGAACGGCGTAGATGTTATCTGCTTCACGGCCGGCGTCGGCGAGAACGACTGGGAGGCAAGAGCGCTGGTATATCATTACCTCACCTACCTCGGAATTTCCTTTGATGAGGAGAAGAACAAGACGACCAGAGGCGAGATCGCAGAGCTGTCCACTCCGGAGTCCAAGGTAAAGGTGTTGGTGTTCCCGACCAACGAGGAGCTTGCTATCGCGCAGGAGACCTACGAGCTCGTAGCGCAGCAGTAATGTAGCAGTACAGTCGCCAGCCAAGCGACAGGTCTTGGCGGAGTAAAATATTTGTAACTACTCAGCACCCATCTCGAATTTGCTTCGCAAATCCTCGATGCGGCCGGCCAGAGGCGCTTCGCGCCTTGGCCGCCTGCCAATTTCAATCGTGAATTTTCCTGCAAGCAGTCAATTCACGTTGAAATGTGGCAGGTGCTGAACAGATACAAATATTTACACAAACGAAGGGTTGACAACAGGAGCAGACATGCATATAATTCGTAATGCATGTTTGAAGACTACTAAGAGTAAGGAGGTGGTACTGATGTCTATTTGCCCTAAGAACAAATCTTCCAGAAGCCACAGAGATAAGAGAAGAGCGAACTGGAAAATGTCGGCTCCGACTCTTGTTAAGTGCAGCAAGTGTGGCGCGCTGATGATGCCTCACAGAGTCTGCAAGAACTGCGGTTCTTACAATAAGAAAGAGATCATTGCGACTGAGGATTGATGTTCAAACATCATGAAGGCCCGGTACGGCGAGAGCTGTGCCGGGCTTTTTTGTCAGTGCATGACAGTACTTGAATGTGTCTATGCTGCGTGGTACTGTACTATAGTGGCGGCTTTGAGCGGGCACTGTGTCCGGATACTGCCGCCGCTGCAGTACAAGAGCATTTGGCCCCAGACACATCAATTGAGCGTAACGATTCAGAGCTGCATTCGCAGAAAAAGCTGCGCAGCAGCGGTATGGAAGGGTTTTATGGCAGAAATCATTCGGGTTGCGGTAGACGCCATGGGAGGCGATCATGCGCCGCAGGAGATTGTAAAGGGCGCGGCGGAGGCGGCGTCTGCAAATGAAGGACTTCAGATTCTTCTTCTGGGAGATGAGAAGCGCATTCAGGAGGAGCTGGACCGTCAGACCTTCCCGTCGGAGCGCATCACCATCGTTCCGACGACGCAGGTCATCGAGATGGCAGAGCCTCCGGTGAATGCCATTCGGACCAAAAAGGATTCCTCCATCGTCCGCGGCATGAAAATGGTACACGACGGCGAAGCCGATGCATTTGTGACAGCGGGCTCGACCGGAGCGACCCTGGTGGGCGGACAGATCATCGTCGGACGGATTAAGGGCATTGAGCGCCCGCCGCTGGCTCCTTTGATGCCGACGGCAAAGGGCCCGGTTCTTCTGATTGACTGCGGTGCCAATGTGGATGCAAGAGCCTCGCACCTGGTGCAGTTCGCACAGATGGGCTCCATCTACATGGAGAATGTAGTCGGCATACCAAAGCCGCGCGTTGCATTGTTTAATATCGGCGCCGAGGAGGAAAAGGGAAACGCACTGGTGAAGGAAACCTATCCGCAGCTGCAGAAGCTCGGCGAGGAAGGCCGCATTCATTTTGTCGGCAACATCGAGGCGCGGGACATCCCGGCCGGGGCGGCCGACGTCGTTGTGTGCGATGCCTTCACAGGCAATGCTATTTTGAAGATGTACGAGGGCGTGGCGTCCGTCCTGCTCGGAGAGATCAAGGGAGCGCTGCTCTCGAGCATTTCCGGCAAGCTCGGCGGACTTCTGATCAAGCCGTCTCTGAAATCGGTTCTCAAGAAATTCAGCGTCAGCTCCTACGGCGGAGCGCCGCTCCTGGGGCTTCGGGGGCTCGTTGTGAAGACGCACGGCAATGCAAAGGCGATTGAGGTGCGGCACTCCATCGAGCAGTGCATGGCCTTCCAGAAGGCTGGTATCAATGATCAGTTTAAGGAGAAAATGCACCTTGTGGACCGCACGGTTCCGAAGGAGCCGCAGGCGTAAGGAAACAGGAACAATAATAAGGGAGGAATTTACCATGGATGAGGATATGAAGAAGCTGCAGGCGATCATTGCGGATGTACTGAACGTGGATCCGAATGAGATTACGGCGGAGACAACCTTTACGGACGATCTGGGAGCGGATTCGCTGGATCTGTATCAGATTCTGATGGGAATTGAGGAGACATACGGCGTCACCGTTCCGCAGGAGCTGACCGAGAACATTACGACGGTGGAAGAGGCACTGGAGCTGATCAAGCAGGCAACCGGAGAGGATGACTGAGACTTTACCGGAAAGGATGTGCAATGACAGAGGTTGTAAGACCGGAAACGCAGGAGCTCGAGAAACGGATCGGGTATACCTTCCGCAGCCGGTATCTCTTGGAGTGTGCCCTGACGCACACATCGTACGCCAATGAACAGAAAATCCGCCGCTACGAGGACTACGAGCGTCTGGAGTTTCTGGGGGATGCGGTGCTGGAAATGGTTTCCAGCGAGTTCCTTTATGAGAAGTATCCGCATAAGAAGGAAGGCGAGCTGACGAAAATCCGCGCCTCCCTTGTCTGTGAGCCGGCCCTTGCCTTTTGCGCAAGAGATCTGGATCTGGAGCAGTTTATCCGCCTTGGAAGGGGTGAGGAATCCTGCGGCGGCAGAGGCAAGGATTCCATCACCTCGGACGTGATGGAGGCGGTCATCGGAGCAATGTATCTGGACAGCAAGGACATCGAGGTCCCCCGGCAGTTCATTCTCCGGTTCATCCTTTCGGATCTGGAGGGCAAGCTTCTTTTCTACGATGCCAAATCCATTCTGCAGGAGCGCTGCCAGAAGAAGGGACAGGAAATCTCCTACGAGGTGATCGGCGAGGAGGGCCCGTGCCACAACAAGACCTATACCGTCATGGCGTATGTGGACGGGAAGGAGGGCGCATCGGGGAGCGGACGCTCCAAGAAGGCGGCAGAGCAGGCGGCGGCGTACCAGGTGCTCCTTGGCAGGAAGGAAAACAAGGCGTAACGATTCAGAGCCCTTTCGAAAATCAAGGTCTGTTCAGAGCCATCTCGAATTTGCCTGTAAGCAGCGGGTTCACGTTGAAATGTGGCAGGTGCTGAACAGATACAGACAGGTAACGAATGTATCTTAAGAGTATAGAAATTCAGGGCTTCAAGTCCTTCGCGAACAAGATTAAATTAGAGTTTCACAATGGCTTCACCGCCATTGTCGGGCCCAACGGCTCCGGCAAGTCGAACGTTGCGGATGCAGTTCGGTGGGTACTGGGCGAGCAGAGGGTCAAGCAGCTGCGCGGCGGCTCCATGCAGGACGTTATTTTCTCCGGAACGGAGCTGCGCAAGCCCCTCTCCTCGGCCTACGTTGCGATCACCTTTGACAATTCCGACCACAAGCTTCCGGTGGATTATCAGGAGGTGACGGTGGCAAGACGCCTGTACCGGAGCGGTGAGAGCGAATATCTCCTGAACAACGTGCAGGTGCGTCTGCGCGATGTGCAGGAGCTGTTTTATGATACCGGTATCGGCAAGGAGGGTTATTCCATCATCGGACAGGGCCAGATCGAGAAGATCCTTTCGGACAAGCCGGAGGACCGCAGAGAGCTCTTCGACGAAGCGGCCGGCATTGTCAAATTCAAGCGCCGCAAGGAGACCTCGGTCAAGAAGCTGGAGAACGAGAAGGCAAACCTGGTCCGCGTCAGCGACATTCTGGCCGAGCTGGAGCGTCAGGTGGGCCCCCTGGAGAAGCAGTCGGAAAAGGCACAGATTTATCTGCGCGCCCACGAGGAGCTCAAGGCTCTGGACGTTAACCTGTTCCTGATGCAGAACGGCGAAACGGTGTCGAGACTGGACGAGCTCAAAGCGCAGCTGTCCAATGCCAACGAGGAGCTGGAGCAGACGGCGGCAGCCTACGAGGAGTCCAGGGAGAGCTATGCGCGCCTTGGCACCGAGCTGGAGGAGCTGGAGAAAAAGGTCGAGGAGACCCGAAACGACATTGCGCGCAGCAACGTCATCCGAAACGAGCTGGAAACCCAGATCAAGGTTGCGGAGGAATCCGTCCGCTCCATGACCGGCAACGCGGAGCATTTTCAGACGAGAAAGGCCTCCGTTGAGGAAGAGATTGCGGAGAAAAATAACGAGCGGGCAGCCATTGCCGGCGAAAAGGGCGGCATCGACGGCGAGATGAACGCGCTGTCGGCCAGCCAGCAGGAGGCATCCGCAGCGCTGGAGGAGGTTCAGGAGAAGGAACGCGTGCTGCGTGATTCCATGGATGAGAAGCGCTCCTTCCTGATGGAGATCCTGAACAGCCGCGGCTCGATCAAGGCGCGCATGGCGGCCATGACGACCCGGTACGAGCAGTACGAGCAGCGAAAGGCCGAGCTGACCTCGCGTCTCGTGCGTGCGTCGAGCGATGAGGCCGAGCATGACCGGGAGCTCGAGCGGCTCCGCGGCGTTTTCGAGAAGGTTGCCGGCGAGGCGGCGGATCTGGGCGATCGTCAGAAGAAGCTGGAGGAGGAGATCGCAGCCTGCAAGAATAAGCTGACGGCTGAGGACGAGCGGCTTCGCGCGACGGAGACGGAATATCACAAGGAGAAATCCAGACTGGACGCACTGGCCAATCTGACCGAGCGCTACGAGGGCTTCGGCGGAAGCGTCAAGCGCGTGATGGAGCAGAAGGACCGCGAGCCGGGACTGATCGGCGTTGTGGCGGACCTGATCAAAACCGAGTCCAAATACGAGACTGCCATTGAGACCGCGCTGGGCGGCAGCATTCAGAACATCGTTACCAACGATGAGGAAACGGCTAAGCGAATGATCAGTCTCCTGAAGCGGGAACGCGCCGGAAGAGCCACCTTCCTGCCTTTGACGGCCATTCGTTCGCAGCAGCCCTTCAACATGATGGGAGCACTGAAGGAGCCCGGCGTCATCGGCCTTGCGGATACGCTGGTCCGCACCGCACCGGAGTACCGGGATGTGGCAAGATCCCTTCTGGGCCGGATTCTGGTGGTGGACGGCTACGATCATGCCGTTGCGATTTCCCGCAAATACCAGCAGAAGATTCGCATGGTAACGCTGGACGGTGAAATGTTCATGCCGGGCGGCGCCATCAGCGGCGGTGCGTTCAGAAACAGCTCCAATCTCCTGGGAAGACGCCGGGAAATGGCGGAGCTGGAGAAGCGCACGAAGGAATACAAAAAGGCCATGGAAGAGCTGGAGGCCTCCATTGCCGGAACGAAGGAAGAGCGCAACCGCCTGCGCGCCCAGCAGGAAACGGTTCGCGTTCAGCTGCAGGCGAAATTCATCGAGCAGAATACGGCCCGCATGAATATAACGGCAGAGGAGCAGCGCAAAAAGGAATCCGCCGACGGGTACGATGCCCTTCGCGAGGAGAACAGCACCATTGAGGATACGAAAAAGAGCCTGGAGCTGGAGGAAGCGGCAATTCAGAAGGAGCTGACGGATTCGGAGACGGCTGAGCAGCAGGCCAACGAGAGCCTCGAGGAAATGGGAAAAGAGCTTTCCGGACTGCGCACGCAGGAGGATGAGAAGCTCTCTGAGGTTCAGAAATGGGACATTGAGCTGCAGAAAAAGCGCCAGAAGCAGGAATTTGCCGAGCAGGAGCTGGCCCGCGTAGACAATGAGCTCCAGCGCCTTCAGGCAGAGCTGGATGAAATTGCCGGCAGCATCCGGCAGGGAACCACCGCTATTTCCGATAAAAAGCAGAGTATTGAGACGCTGAAGAAAACCATGGAGAGCGCCGGAGAAAATCTGGCCGAGAAGCAGACGCTCCTCGAGGAAAGCCAGCGGAAGCGCACGGAGCTTTCCGGGCAGCAAAAAGAAGCACTGGACACCCGCGAGCACCTCTCGGAGGAAAAGGCGAGACTGGACAAGGAGGTCTTCCGTCTGGGCGAGCTTGCCGGAAAGGCCGAGGAGTCCATTGAGCGGCAGATCAACTATCTCTGGAACGAATACGAGCTGACGCCCTCGCAGGCCGGCGAGCTGAAGGATGAATCGATGACGGACCTCGCGGCCATGAGAAGCCGCGCAGAGGAGCTCAAGAAGCAGATCAAGGGTCTTGGCAGCGTCAACGTCAATGCCATTCAGGAGTACCAGGAGGTAAAGGAACGATATACATTCCTGAAAACGCAGCACGATGACCTCATTGCCGCGGCGGACTCATTGCAGAAGATCATTGAGGAGCTGGATGTGCAGATGCGCAAACAGTTCCGGACGCAGTTCGCACGCATTCAGACGGAATTCGATAAGGTGTTCAAGCAGCTCTTCGGCGGAGGCTCCGGCAAGCTCGAGCTGATGGAGGATGCGGACATTCTGGAGGCAGGCGTTCGCGTCATTGCGCAGCCGCCGGGCAAAAAGCTCGTCAACATGATGCAGATGTCGGGCGGAGAGAAGTCCCTGACTGCCATCTCCCTTCTGTTTGCGATTCAGAACCTCAAGCCCTCGCCGTTCTGCCTTCTGGATGAGATCGAGGCTGCTCTGGATGAGAACAACGTGGTCCGCTATGCGGATTATCTGCGCAAGCTGACTGACAATACGCAGTTTATTGTCATTACACACCGCCGCGGGACGATGGACCGCGCGGACCGGCTGTACGGCATCACCATGCAGGAAAAGGGCGTGTCGACACTTGTGTCGGTCAGCCTGATTGATGAGAAGGACCTGGCGTCTTAAGGAAAGGAGCCTGCCCTATGGGAGAGGAAGAGAAAAAGCAGGGTTTTTTTGCAAGACTCAAAAGCGGACTCGGCAGAACCCGCAGCAACATTGTGGCCGGAATGAACCGTGTTTTTACCGGACACAGCGCCATTGACGAGGACTTCTACGAGGAGCTGGAAGAAATCATGATCATGGGCGATATGGGTGTCCAGACGACGGACCGGATTCTGGAGCAGCTGCGGGATCAGGTGAAGGAGCAGAGGGTCCGCGAGCCGCAGGCCTGCCGGGAGCTCCTGATCCAGGACATCCGGGAGCAGATGCATGTGGATCCGGAGGCCTATGATTTTGAGGACGGGCCGTCGGTCGTTCTGATCATCGGCGTCAACGGCGTCGGCAAGACCACCTCCGTCGGCAAGCTCGCCGACATTTATAAGCGGCGCGGCAAGCGCGTGCTGATTGCGGCGGCCGATACCTTCCGTGCGGCGGCCTATGACCAGCTGAAGGTGTGGTCGGAGCGGGCCGGCGTGGATATGATCTCGGGCTCGGAGGGAGCGGATCCTGCCAGCGTTGTATATGATGCCGTGAATGCGGCAAAGGCACGCCGCACGGACATCCTTCTGTGCGATACCGCAGGACGCCTTCAGAACAAGAAGAACCTGATGAACGAGCTGGAGAAAATAAACCGCATCATCAGCCGGGAATATCCGGAGGCCAGGAGAGAGAACCTGGTGGTTCTGGATGCGGCAACGGGGCAGAATGCGCTGTCGCAGGCCAGAGAATTTGCCCAGGTGACGGACCTGACCGGCATCATTCTGACGAAAATGGACGGCTCCTCCAAGGGCGGCATTGCCATTGCCGTCGAATCGGAGCTGGGAATTCCGGTGAAGTACATCGGTGTCGGCGAGCAGCTCGAGGACCTGCAGCGCTTCGATCCGGATGATTTTGTCCGCGCTTTGTTCGACAATGAGGCAGAAGGAAGCCATGAAGAAAGCCAGGGATAAACGGGCAAAGATAAGAGACCGCAGAGAACGAAAGCCCTTTGGGCCGGGGAACCGGCAGTTCCTGTATCTGATGAATATGATTGTCCTGTGCTGCGTGACGCTCCTGTCCCTTGCGGCGTCCGTGGTCTTTTTGCTGCGCGCACGCAGTGCCGTCTCGGAGAGCACTTCGCTGCAAAGCGAGCTGGATGCCGTAAAGGGCAGCGCCAAGACGCTTTACACCGAGGACGAGGTGACGAGCCGTGAGAATCAGGCAAAAGAGGCGGGGGCAACGGCGGAGAAGCGCAAAATACTGATGCAGATCCAGTCCTCCATGGAGTCCGGCGGCAGCACGGCGTCGATGCTGCGGAGCTTGTTCTCAGAGGATATCGTGGTCGTCAACGGGGGAAAATATTATTTCTACCCCATTCTGAACGCGGTAAAGCGCAACTCCTTCCAGCAGGACGACTTCTCACTGACGGACGACGGACGGCTTCAATACACCGGGAGCGGCGCAGTGACGCTCCAGTCCGGCATCAATGTATCGGAAGCAAGCGGCGATATCGACTGGAAGCTGGTATCGGAGGACGACGTTTCCTTTGCGATGATCTGTGCCGGCGGCCGCAAAAGCGATGATTCCGGAAAGAGCGAGGTCTTCGAGGATCAGAACCTGGAGGACAACATAAACGGTGCATCGGAGGCCGGCCTTCACGTCGGCGTATACTACATTCTGGATCTCACGAACAAGGATGAGGTACAGGAGGAGGCCGAGGGCCTTGTCAGCTGTCTGAATGCTTACAAGAACAAAATCAGCTATCCGGTGGCGCTGTGGGTGAATGCACCGTCCGAGGAGGACCGGCAGGCGCACCAGAGCAAGGCGGACTGGACGGACTACGTGATCAGCTTCTGCGATGTGCTCGAGGAGGCAGGGTACGAGCCGATGATCTACGGAAACCTTGCTTCGTTTGTCATGATGCTGAACATTGAGGATCTGGAGCACTATGACAAGTGGATTGCCAACACCGGGGCGAGCCTGTATTTTCCGTACCGGTTCAGCATGTGGCAGTACTCCTCAGCCGGGACCGTGCACGGAATCTCGACCGAGGTGGGGCTGGACGCCAGTTTGTCAGTCATGAGCTAAGGGTCTGCATTTAAACTTTTGTAGTAACAGTACACTCGCCAGCCAAACGACAGGGTGGCGGAGAATGTCCGGGTCCAGGGCCTTGCGAGGCCTCGGTGCTTGCGAGCGTCTTCTGCGAGCTTAGCACCGTTAGGTCCGAGGATGGAGCGAGAGCGTCCCAGGACCGGACAACTCCGCCAGGACCCGTCGTGGCTGGCGTCTGTACAGTAACCTTTTGTAACCCGAGGCGGGATGTGTCAAGAAAAAATGCTTGACACATCCCGCCTCCCTGCGTATGATAGGCAACGTGTGATAAGAGAGGACAGGGCTGTGGAACAGATTGTCGAACAAGGCATACTGTATGATTTCTATGGACCGCTTCTGACGCGGCATCAGCAGGAGATCTATGAGCTGGTGGTTTATCAGAACCTGTCTTTGAACGAGATTGCAGAGCAGCGCAGCATCAGCAAGCAGGCCGTATCGGATCTGGTGCGCCGGGCTACGGCGCAGATGCAGGAATATGAGAAGCGTCTCGGGCTCATCGAACGCTTTCGCCGCATTCAGAGGCTGTGCGATGCGCTGGATCAGGCATCGGAGGATCTGTCCCAGGACACAGCGTCCGGGCAGATCCGGACATTGACACAGGAAATCCGAAGGGAGCTTTAATGGCATTCGAAAGTTTATCGGATAAACTGAATAAGGCATTTGCCAGACTTCGCGGCAAGGGCATGCTGACGGAAAAGGACGTAAAGGAAGCCCTCAAGGAAGTGAAGATGGCACTTCTGGAGGCCGATGTCAATTTCCGCGTGGTGAAGCAGTTCGTCTCGAGCATCGAGGAAAGAGCCGTCGGCTCTGAGGTGATGAACGGACTGAATCCGGCACAGCAGGTGGTGAAGATCGTCAACGAAGAGATGATCCGCCTCATGGGTTCGGAGACCACGGAGCTGGCATTCCAGCCCGGCAAGGCAGTTACGGTGATCATGATGGCCGGCCTTCAGGGCTCCGGTAAAACAACGACCGCCTCCAAGCTGGCTGGCAAGCTCAAGCTCAAAGGCAAGCGCCCGCTTCTGGCAGCCCTGGACATTTACCGTCCCGGTGCGATCAAGCAGCTGGAGGTCAACGCCGAAAAGGTCGGAGTTCCTTTTTTTGAAATGGGAGACTCCAGAAAGCCGGCAGACATTGCAAGAGCCGCGCTGGCACACGCGCAGAAGAACAACTGCGACGTTCTGTTCCTGGATACCGCCGGCCGCCTTCAGATTGACGAAGACATGATGGCGGAGCTCCAGGAGATCAAGGAGGCGGTTACCGTACATCAGACCATCCTGGTTGTGGATGCGATGACCGGCCAGGAGGCGGTAAACGTTGCGAAGACCTTTGATGAGAAGGTCGGGATCGACGGCGTCATCCTCTCGAAGATGGACGGCGACAGCAGAGGCGGTGCTGCACTGTCGGTCAAGGCTGTGACCGGAAAGCCGATTCTCTACGTCGGCATGGGAGAGAAGCTCTCGGACCTGGAGCAGTTTTATCCGGACCGCATGGCCTCCCGGATTCTCGGAATGGGCGATGTGCTGACATTGATTGAGAAGGCACAGGAGAACCAGACCGAGGAGGACGAGCAGAAGGGCCGCGAGATGGCTTCGAAGCTCAGCAAAGGTAAATTTGATTTCAACGACTATCTCGAGAGCATGAACCAGATGCGCAAGATGGGCGGCCTCGGCAGCATCCTGGGCATGATGCCCGGCATGGGAATCAGCAAGGACGAGCTGGAAGGCGCCATCGATGAGAAGAAGATGGCGCGGATGGAGGCCATTGTGCTGTCCATGACGCCCGCAGAGCGCGCCAATCCCAAGCTCTTAACGCCGCAGCGCAAGTACCGCATCGCCAAGGGCTCCGGCAACGACATTGCCGATGTCAACCGCTTCATCAAGCAGTTCAAACAGATGCAGGACATGGTCAAGAAAATGGGCGGCATGAAGAAGCGCCGCCACGGCAATCCCTTCGGCGGCATGGGCGGCTTCGGCGGACGGCGCGGCATGGGCGGATTTCCGTTCTAACGCCATCCACCGGGACGGACAACTTCGCCAGGCCCCATCACTTGGCGGCCACCCCAACAAATAAGGGTAACTCCGGGTCACAGACCCGTGTTGATACAGTTACAGAACATTACAGTCATCTCAAATGAGGAGGAAATTATCATGGTAAAAATCAGACTTGCAAGAATCGGTGAGAAGAGAGTTCCGGTATACCGCATCGTTGTTCAGGAGGCATCGGTTCCGCGCAACGGCAAGACCATCGATTCCATCGGCTACTACGATCCGAACACAGAGCCCGCAACCATCAAGATTGATACCGAGAAGGCAAATGAGTGGATCCAGAAGGGTGCACAGCCGACCGACGTTGTAAAGAAGCTGATGAAGAACGCAGCCAAGGCCAACTGATCGATTCCTTACGACAACAGTGCTGACAACTGGAAAAGGGGATTCGATGATGAAGGAACTGGTGGAAGTGATTGCAAAGGCTCTTGTGGAACATCCGGAGCAGGTTGCAGTCAGAGAAAGAACCGAGGGCAAGACGATTAAGGTTGACCTGTACGTTGCGCCTGTGGATATGGGAAAGGTTATCGGACGCCAGGGCAGAATCGCAAAGTCGATTCGCGCGGTTGTTAAGGCAGCCGCTGCCAGAGAGGATGTCATGGTGGATGTTAACATTGATTCCACGGACCTTCTCGGAGCAGATGATGCCGCAAAGGCAGAGGCAGCAGAGAATGCTGCTGCAGTCGGAGAGCAGGCATGACGGATCAGTTCCAGGTCGGCGTGATCGCCGGTACGCATGGCGTGCGGGGAGACGTGAAGGTCTTCCCCACCACGGATGATCCGCAGCGCTTCCGGAAGCTGAAAAAGGTGTATATCACCTTCCGGCGCCAGACGAGCGTGCATGAGGTCAGCGGCGTGAAGTTCCAGGGCAAATTCGTCATTCTGCATCTGTCCGGCATTGATTCGCCGGAGGAGGCAAGGCTTTACCGCACGCTGCCGCTGATGATCGACCGGGCAGATGCGATGCCTCTGCCGGAGGGCCGGTGGTACATCCCGGATCTGCTCGGACTTACCGTCCGAGAGGAGAACGGCGAAGAGCTCGGAACACTGAAGGACGTATTGCAGACAGGCGCCAACGACGTCTACGATGTGCATACGCAGGACGGGCAGAGCATTCTGATTCCGGTCATTAAGGACTGCATTCTGGATGTGAATCTGGAAGAGGGCGTTATGACGGTTCATCTGCTGCCGGGACTTAGGGATCTACAGAAGAAATGAATTTTCACATTCTCACGCTGTTTCCGGATATGGTGACAGACGGTCTTCACACCAGCATACTGGCAAGAGCCATGGAGAAGGAGCTGATTTCCGTTCATGCCGTCAATATCCGGGATTATACGACAAACCGGCACGGCAAGGTCGACGATTATATTTACGGCGGCGGTGCCGGACTTCTCATGCAGGCCCAGCCGGTGTACGACGCCTGGAAGGCCCTCGAAGAGACAATCCAGGCAAAATATCCGGATCGCCCGGCCGGGAAGCGCACGCGTGTTGTGTTCCTGACGCCGGTGGGCCGTGTGTTCAACCAGGCGATGGCTGAGGAGCTGTCCAAGGAGGAAGATCTGATCCTTCTGTGCGGCCATTACGAAGGCATCGATGAGCGCGTCCTGGAGGAGATTGTTACCGATCCCGTTTCAATCGGAGATTTTGTCCTGACCGGAGGCGAGCTGCCGGCGATGATGATCGTCGATGCCGTATCCCGCATGGTGCCGGGCGTCCTCGGGAACGAGACCTCTGCACAGACCGATTCGTTTCAGGACGGCCTCCTGGAGTACCCGCAGTATTCGCGGCCGGAGGTATGGAACGGACGGAAGGTTCCGGAGATCCTTTTGTCCGGCGATCACGCAAAGGTGGACGCCTGGCGGCATGAGCAGGCTCTGGAGCGCACGCGGCGGATGCGGCCGGACCTTTACGAGGCCTGGATCGCACGGCATTCGACTGGGCCGCAATAGTTTGATCATAGGGCGACGGGTCCTGGCGGAGTTGTCCGTCCTGGGGACGTTCTCACTCCGTACGAGGACCTAGCGGTGCTAAGCTCGCATAAGACGCTCGCAAGCACCGAGGCCTCGTAAGGCCCCTGGACCGGACATTCTCCGCCACCCTGTCGCCCGCCAAGTGATAATCGAGTGCCGCAAAACGGCGCTTGCGCCCGCGCGGGACATGTGATAACATGTGAAAGCTGTGCCGGCACAGGCACAGCAGAGAGCAATTTGAGTACGGAGATGGTCCTCTGTCGGATCAGCAGAATGCCCCGGCAAGAACATCCAGAAAAGGAGATTATATCATGAGCATTATCAGCGAAATCGAAGAGAGCCAGAAGAAGGAAGTATCTGCATTCAATGTTGGTGATACCGTTCGCGTACACAACAGAATCGAAGAGGGCAAGCGCTCCAGAGTACAGATCTTCGAGGGAACTGTTCTGAAGATTCAGGGCGGCGGAAGCCGTAAGACCTTCACGGTCCGCAAGGAGTCCAGCGGAATCGGCGTAGAGAAGACATGGCCTCTGTATTCTCCCAACGTAGAGAAGGTAGAGGTTATTCGTCATGGTAAGGTCAGAAGAGCGAAGCTCAACTATTTAAGACAGCTTAGCGGCAAGAAGGCTAAGGTTAAAGAGCAGATTCGCTGATCCATTTGAGCAGGATGACAGCAGGGAGCCGCACTGGTATGTTCAGTGCGGCTCTTCTTTATGGTAACTATTCAGAGCCAAGCAAATAGTTACTTCTGCAGAGAAAATGACCGGCTTGTACCGGCAGGTCAGAAGAGGCTTTCATGCGCAGTAACCGCAGACGTACCCGCAATTTTACAGGACTTACCTTTTACGAGGAAAAGGGCACATCAAGGACGCAGCGTCTGATGGAGGCGGTGCAATGGCTCATTTATACCGTCCTCGCACTGTTCCTTGCCCTTGTGTGCTTCCGGTTCTTCGGTTTCCGTGTCAGTGTGATCGGAGGCTCCATGGAGCCCGGAATCTCCGCAGGACAGAATGTCCTTGTGAACCGCATTGTCTACCGCATGAGCTCGCCGCAGAGAGGGGATGTCATTGCCTTTTATCCGGGCGGCGATGAACGAATGCACCCGTCCGTCAAGCGGATTGTGGCAATCCCGGGGGATTCGGTCCAGATCATAAACGGTGTCCTTCTGGTCAACGGCGTACCGAGCACGTATTCAGAGGAATACAGCAGCATTCAGAAGGCGGGCCTTGCAGAGGAGCTTCTGATTCTGGACGACGGCGAATATTTTGTGATGGGCGATCATCCGGAGGAAAGTGAGGATTCGCGCTCTGCATCCCTTGGAATGATTGCGGAGGAGAACATCATCGGAAGAGTCTGGCTGACGCTTCCGTTCTGAACAGACCTGACAGGAATCGTGCCGGATTGCAGCGCACATTGCGCGCCCGCAATCCACCGGGCAGCATTCCAGGAGCACAGAGAGGTAAACATGGATTATCAGTGGTATCCCGGACATATGACAAAGGCGCGGCGCATGATGCAGGAAAACGTCCGCCTGGTGGATCTTGTGATCGAGATCCTGGACGCGCGTGTGCCGTTATCGAGCCGGAATCCGGACATCAATCAGCTGGCGCAGGGCAAGCAGCGCCTCATCATCCTGAGCAAGGCGGATCTTGCGGATCCGAAGGAGACCGAGCGCTTTGTCAAAGCGTTTGAAAAGGACGGTGCAGCGGTTATTGCACTGGACGCACGGACGAAAAAGGCCAACGCCCAGATTATGAAAACGCTGCAGCGCATCACAAAGGAGAAAAAGGAACGGGACAAAAAGCGCGGCATCATCGGCCGCCCGGTCCGCGCCATGATCTGCGGAATTCCGAATGTCGGCAAATCCACATTCATCAATACGCTGTCCGGCCGCTCCAGTGCCAAAACCGGCAATAAGCCGGGCGTGACCAAAGGCAAGCAGTGGATTTCCTTTGCCGGCCTTGAGCTTCTCGATACGCCGGGAATTCTCTGGCCGAAATTCGAGGATCAGAGCGTCGGCATTCATCTGGCGCTTGTGGGATCCATCCGCGATGAAATCCTCGATGAGGAGGAGCTGGCAAGACACCTTCTGCGCATTCTGATCATGCGGTATCCGGCGCTTCTGGCCGCAAGGTACGGAGAAGACAGGAATTCCAATCCGGACACTCTGCCGGCATCCGTCGCTGCATCGGACGCAGATCCCGCATGCGGCCTGTCAGAGAAGGCAATGTGCCTGCAGGAAGCTATGGCACATGCTGCAGAGAGCGAATATAATGACAGGGAGCTGCACGAGCTTCTCGTCCTCATTGCAAGGAGACGGAATCTCCTGCGCAGCGGCGGTGAGCCGGATCCGAAGCGGGCGGCACACCTTTTGCTGGACGATTTCCGCTCCGGCCGGATCGGCGCTGTTACGCTGGATCAGCCGGACTGATCGGGACCACTTTTCGGAAAGGGTATCTGAATGAAGAATACAGGCAGAACCATCGTATCAACCGTAGTATGGTTTGCGGCAGTCATTGTACTGTCATGGCTTTTGATCACCTTTGTGGCACAGAGGACAGATGTCAACGGCTCCTCCATGTATCCGACGCTCGAGGACGGCGATCAGCTGATTGCAGACAAAATAACCTATCGCTTTAAGGATCCGGAGCGGTTTGACATCATCATCTTCCCCTACCAGCTTGCGGACAACACCTACTTTATCAAACGCATCATCGGCCTGCCCGGCGAAACGGTCCGGATTGATGATGAGGGCAATATTTACATCAACGGAACGCTCCTGAAGGAGAACTACGGCTATGAGCGGATGGAATATGCGGGACTTGCCGCGGATGAGATTCAGCTGGCGGACGATGAGTATTTTGTCCTGGGAGACAACCGGAACGTCTCGGAGGACAGCCGGTATCCGGATGTGGGGTGCATTAAGCGGGAGAACATCATCGGACGTGCCTGGCTTCGGATTTATCCGTTCTCGAAGTTCGGCGTTCTGACAGGAAAGTAATTCTCCTCAGGCAGCCGCTGTAAAAGAACGGCGTAGGAGGCAAGCATGACGAAGAAGGAAGAGGCCGCTGCGCGGCGCATGGAGCGTCTGCAGCAGGAACAGCAGCGCGTAGCCGGTATGCGTGCATTTGAACGGGAAGCGGTCTGCAGCGCGCCCGGTATTTCCCTGCCGGAGGGAAAAAAGCCCGAGGAGCTTTTGATCTGCGGCATCGATGAAGCGGGGCGCGGACCCCTGGCGGGCCCCGTGGTGGCCGGTGCCTGCATTCTGCCGGCCGATCACGACCTTTTATATCTCAACGATTCCAAAAAGCTCTCTGCAAGAAAACGGGAAGAGCTCTACGATGTCATTGCCAAGGAAGCGCTTTCCTGGTCCGTGGGGATCATCGGACCGGAACGGATTGATGAAATCAATATTCTGCAGGCAACCTATGAGGCAATGCGCGCGGCCATCGCGGGTCTGAGTGTCCGGCCGGATGCGCTGATCAACGATGCCGTCACGATTCCGCAGGTCACGATTCCGCAGGTGCCTGTAGTCAAGGGAGACGCCAAGTGCCTGTCCATCGCGGCCGCCTCGATCCTCGCCAAGGTGACAAGGGACCGGATGATGGAGGACTATGACCGGCAATATCCGGAGTACGGCTTTGCAGGACACAAGGGCTACGGCACAAAGGCACACATTGAGGCACTTCAGACCTTCGGCCCCTGCCCGATTCACCGCAGGAGCTTCATCGGACACTTCGTATAACCATCATTTCTGGTAATTATTACTGTAAAATCCCGACCGGGTGGCCACCGTGTTTAGGCCGCAAAAAGCCCTTG
>CAVJLL010000016.1:0-46329 GCA_963650385.1 Clostridium sp. CAG:508
GGTATATTTTCATGGCAGCCTCCTGTTCTAAAACATTGATTTTCTGGTAATTATTCAGAGCCCATTTGCAAAATTACCGCTGCGCCGCGTTTCTTTTGCTCATGTGGCATTCTCACCAAAGCGAATCTTTCCCTGCATCCAAATACAGCCGCGAAATCTTCTTCCCGGCTCCGGCTGTCCGAACAGGTCCTCCTGATGAATCAGAACATCGAGTTCCAGCCCATTACAGTCAACGCGCAGCAGCACCAGTTCTTCGTTTGTCAGATAATTTGTCCGTCTCTCTGTTTTCTTTATTTCTCCGAGAATGGAATACAATTCGCATTCTGCGCCGTACGGCATCAGATAAGAATCCACAATACTGTAGATATCATCCTGCCGGATGTGCTCCATCAGTCCTGCATACTGATCCATTTCCAGTGCTGTGAGCTCCCGGCTGGCATCTTCGTCTCCGTTTCTGGCCTTTCGAAGCCGGGCAATCCGTTTCTCGTTTTCCTCCTGTACCTGCTGCAGCTCCGCATCCGATTTATATACCGGCATAAGGACGGTTCCCTCTGCAGCCAACGCTGTCAGAAGAGTACTCGCATTCTGCAGCGGGGCAAAGCTGGTATGTCTGCATTTCAGATATTCCACCGTATTTCTCAGGCGGAATATCAATGTGACGCCAACTCGCAGATCCTCGCAGATACCGGCATAGGAATCATTATCAATGCGCGGCTCCACGGAAATTTCCTCGGTACTGCTGATCTTATCGGTGTCCAGAAACGGATAGTAATAATCGGGATAGAACTGATCGTCTTCGTCGAACTGTCCGCAGACGCAGATTCCGAAATCATCCCCAAAGTTTATTTCAAACTGTGCGAGAATCGTGTCCTCGATCTCATCATCCGTTGTATATGCCCTGTATTTGCATTCTTTGATTCCGGCTTCAATCAGCGCCTGGATTTCTTTTCGTTTCAGCGGCTTTGAAAAGCCTATGGCACGCATAAATCTGTTCAATTCCATACCCCGTATGCAAAAACCTCACTGAAGATTCATCTCTTCAGTGAGGTTCATTCTATACGCTCGTACTTTTCCTGTCAAAAAGGATTCCATACGATTTCCATTTGCTTAATCATGCAGAGGTGTTAATACGGTTTTTCCGCCCATATACATCTGAAGCGGCTTCGGGATAGAAACCGATCCGTCTTCATGCAGGTTGTTTTCGAGGAGTGCGATCAGCATACGAGGAGTCGCAACACAGGTGTTGTTCAATGTATGTGCCAGATACAGCTTTCCGTCTGCACCCTTTACCCGGATCCGAAGTCTTCTTGCCTGTGCATCTCCGAGGTTCGAGCAGGATCCTACCTCGAAATACTTCTTCTGGCGAGGCGACCACGCTTCTACATCGCAGGATTTCACCTTCAGATCGGCGAGGTCACCGGAGCAGCACTCCAGCTGGCGTACCGGAACATCCAGGCTTCTGAAGAAATCCACCGTATTCTTCCAGAGCTTTTCATACCACATCATGGACTCTTCCGGCTTGCATACGACGATCATCTCCTGTTTTTCGAACTGATGAATGCGGTAAACACCTCGTTCCTCGATGCCATGTGCACCTTTTTCCTTGCGGAAGCAGGGAGAATAAGAGGTCAATGTCTTCGGAAGGGTCTCCTCCGGAAGAATCTGATCGATAAAGGATCCGATCATAGAGTGCTCGGAGGTTCCGATCAGATACAGATCCTCTCCTTCGATCTTATACATCATTGCATCCATTTCCGCGAAGCTCATGACGCCGTCCACTACAGCGGAGCGGATCATGAAAGGCGGTACATAATAGGTGAATCCGCGATCAATCATGAAATCACGTGCATAGGACAGAACTGCCGAGTGAAGTCTTGCAATATCACCCTTCAGATAATAGAAGCCGTTTCCTGCAACACGGCCTGCGGCTTCAAAATCAACTCCGTCAAAGCGTGCCATAATGTCCGTGTGGTAAGGGATTTCAAAATCCGGTACAGCCGGCTCCCCAAATCGCTGCAGCTCCACATTTTCCGAATCATCCTTTCCGATCGGCACCGACGGATCAATGATGTTCGGAATGATCATCATATCCTTACGGACAATGTCTGACGCACTCTTCTGAATTTCGTCCAGTTCCTTCAGCCGTGTGTCATCCGTCATTTCTTCCTTCAGCTTCATTGCCTCTTCTTTTTTGCCCTGGGCCATGAGTGCGCCGATCTGCTTGGATGCCTTTTTGCGGTTTGCGCGTATTTCATCGGCCTCCTGCTGCGCCTTTCTGGCCTTCGCATCATTTTCAATGACTTCATCCACCAGAGGAAGCTTTTCATCCTGAAATTTCTTGCGAATATTCTCCTTTACTGCTTCCGGATTCTCTCTTAAAAACTTAATATCAATCATTTCTTCTCCTTTTTCCGCCTTATGCGGATCTTTTTGTATCTGCCTAGCAACCTGCCGCATTTCAACGTGAACCCGCTGCCTGCAGGCAAATTCACGATTATTTATCCCATGTTTCACGTGGAACATATGTCATGCGCTCACTTATTCTGACGCTTTCTGACTGCTCCGCTCTTTTGATCCAGTGCCATCTCCACTGCCTGCTGCTCTTCTTCCGTAAATGCAACATCACTCTTTCCGCTGTGAACAGATTTCACATATGAATAGCATCCATCTACATTCTGCACCGTATTCAGCATAATTCCATTATTGTCCTGATCGAGCAGAACGATAACCGAGCTCAGATTGCCGCCCATTTGGCTGAAAGCGTCATATTTTACAATGCCGGTCTTCTGAATGACACCATGGAGTCTGCGATAAATGTCGCGGATATCTCCTGTGTTGCTTTCAAGCTGCTTATTGATTCCTTCGTAGTTATCCAGAATCTTAACCAGCATTTCTTCCAGGCTTTCACCATCGGACCCTGCAGATAGATTATAAAGCCGATCATCCAGCTTTCTCAATTTCATTCCCTGCAAAATCAGAAATATCGTCAAGATGATCACTGCCAGAATTAATACAATGACGATAATATCAATTGCTGATCCAAATAATATACTCATAGCCGCCTTTCTACATGATTTTATCCATTATTTTTTCAAGATCCTCCTGGTTTTCAAAGGAAATCTCTATGCTGCCTCTTTTTTTGCCTTTGTCCTTTATGGAGACCTTCATACCCAGTGCAGCATTCATTTTTGATGCCAAATCCTTATAAATCAGCTGAAGAGACGGATCCTTATCTTCTTTTTTCTCTGTCTTTTTCCGGTTGAGAAGCTGAATCGCACGCTCCGTTTCACGAACGCTCAGTTTTTTCTCAACAATTTCCTCTGCAAGGGAAATCTGCGTTTCTTTATCTTCAACCGCCAGAAGAGCTCGTGCATGCCCCATTGAGAGCAATCCGTTGATAACCATCTCCTGCACTTTGGCTGAAAGCTTCAGGAGTCTCATGGAATTTGCAATGGACGAACGATTCTTTGAGACTCTTTCCGCAAGCTCATCCTGTTTCAGATGAAATTCGTCGATCAGTCTCTTATAGGCATTGGCTTCTTCGATCGGATTTAAATCTTCTCTCTGAATGTTTTCAATCAGAGAAATCTCAACGCGTTCTCTGTCTTCATAATTCTTAATGATAACCGGAATTTCCTTCAGACCGGCCAGCTTGCACGCTCTCCATCTTCTCTCTCCGGCTATGATTTCATAGTGGTCTTCGTATTCCTGAACAATAATCGGTTCCAGCAAGCCCTTGTTTTTTATGGAATCCGACAGCTCCTGCAGCTTTTCCGGATCAAAGTTTTTCCTCGGCTGGTTCCGGTCTGGCTCTACCTTTGTCAGACGAACCATCGTAACCAGATTCTCCTTCTGCAGTTCATCTTTTGCTGCAGCGGATCCCTCTGTTTTTCCCTTCGGCCTGCTTGTACTGTCCTTGTCTTCTGTCTGCTGTGGATTATTCTTCTGCTCTTCATTCGCAGTTTCATCTTCACTCAGTTTTTCCTGTTCAGGCTCCTCGCTGACCGGAATCAATACGTCCAGACCCCTGCCCAGGCCTCTGTGTTTCTTCATATATTATTATACCTTTCTCATGTGGTAGTATCTGCTTTTACTCTCCCACAGGACTTTCGTCAATGGGTTACTGTACACTTGCCAATCACAATTGATTTTGGCATGTGTACCGTTGCGTCAGCGGTTACAGTTCATTTGTCCGCCAGACGACAGGGCTTCGTTTGTATTGCAATCGTCAGTGTCCTTCCAGGACCTCTTGGGCAAGTGAGCGGTATGCCTCTGCTCCTACCGACCTGGGATCGTATATTGTGATCGGCTCTCCATAGCTTGGAGCCTCTGCAAGACGCACATTGCGCGGAATCATTGTTTTATAGATATGTTGAGTCACATGTTCCTTCACATTTTCGACAACCTGCTGTGAAAGATTTGTTCTGGAGTCATACATTGTAAATACAATGCCTTCTATATCCAGCTTTCTGTTTAAACGTTCACGAACAAGATTCACGGTATGAATCAGCTGACTCAATCCCTCCAACGCGTAAAACTCACATTGGATCGGAACCAGAACTGTGTCGGATGCAACCATTGCATTTACTGTCAGTATATTTAAGGAAGGAGGACAGTCAATCAGGATATAATCGTAATCGTCCCTGACGAAATCCAGTTCTTTCTTTAGTATTCCTTCTTTGTGAACCTTATCGATCAGTTCAATTTCTGCACCGGCAAGATTTACATTGGAAGGAATCAGATCAATATTGGGTATTACATCATGGATAATCGCCTCATTGATGGTTGAATACCCGAGAATCAATTCATATACCGTATCTTCTCTCTGATTCTTATCGACACCAAAGCCGCTGGATGTATTTCCCTGCGGATCAATATCAATAATCAGAACCTTTTTCCCTTTTTCTGCGATTGCAGCTGAGAGATTGATGGTCGTTGTCGTTTTCCCAACACCGCCTTTTTGATTTGCTACGGAAATAATTTTCCCCATTCTATCCAGTCCTTCCGCTTATACAGGTGCTGTACATCGCATATATTGTCTATTCAGAGCTTATTTGCAAAAATGGTAGTTATTTAGCACCCATCTCGAATTTGCTTCGCAAATTCTCGATGTGGCTGCGCAGCTTTCCTTTTTGCTCATGCAGTGTTCAGCATCTGCCGTGTTTAACTCATCTCCTCTTCCGCGAGAAGCAGACTCATAGTAACATTTTAGGATGACAGGGTCAAAAGAACTTTTATATGTTCCACGTGAAACATACATAGTATTATGGTAACTATTCAGAGCCAAGCAAATTTGCATAAAATGTGCGAGTAATGCTTGCATTAACGAGCTCATTTTTGCAAATTTATTTGGCGAGAACGCCACATGAGCAAAAGAGAAGCTTTGCAGCAGCGATTTTGCGAATGGGCTCTGAATAGTTACGTATTATGATGATAACAGGGTCTAAAATCTTTTGTCCCTGCTGAACATTTGAATCTGCTGGATGGGGAGAAAATATAGAAACTATGAAATCAGAAAGCAAAAGTATAACCTCTGAAGTGCTTCAAATGGCCTGGCCGGCCGTATGTGAATCCTTTTTTGTTGCTCTAGCCGGAATGGTGGATTCCCTGATGGTTAGCTCCCTGGGAGCAAGCGCCGTCGCCGCTGTCGGTCTTACTACGCAGCCGAAATTCATGGGATTTGCATTATTTTTTGCAATGAATGTTTCGGTGTCTGCGCTGGTAGCCAGGAGAAAGGGTGAAGATCGCCAAAAATCAGCGAATGAAATTCTTCTTACCGCCATTCTATTTGTGATAATCGCGGCTGCAGTAATTTCTTCCATCTGCGTCCTGTTTGCCAATCCCATCATTTCCTTCTGCGGGTCCACGGCAGAAACTCATGCACAGGCAGTAATTTATTATCGAATTATCATGGGCTGTATGATATTCAGTGCTCTTTCCATGGTGATTAATGCGGCACAGCGTGGTTCCGGGAACACCATGATTGCCATGCGAACCAACATTGTATCCAACGTTGTTAATATCGCATGCAACTATTTGCTGATTCAGGGGCATTTTGGGTTTCCGGCTCTTGGTATCGCAGGAGCAGCCATCGCCACTGTTTTCGGAACGATCATCGCTTGCATTATGAGCTTCCATTCACTGTTCAACAGGGACGGTTTTGTTAATGTCTATTATTTAATAGAAGAAAAACCCAAACCATCCCTGGAACCTGTCATAACGATTGTGAAGCTCGGATTTTCCGTATTCATTGAACAAGTCCTGATGCGCATTGGCTTCATGTCCACTGCAATGATGGCAGCTAAAATGGGTACGTACGCTTTAGCAGCTCACCAGGTAGGAATGAACATTCTGGGTCTGACATTTTCCTTTGGTGACGGTATGCAGGTGGCCGCTGTAGCTCTGATTGGAAGGAGTCTGGGGGAGGGAAAGCCGGATAAGGCCTGGAGATATGGTAAAACCTGTCAGCGAATCGGATTGTGCATTTCCTGTTGCCTGGCACTAATCTACTTTTTCGGCGGCGAAGCACTCTATAAGCTGTTCTTTGAGGAGCCGGAAATTGTAGCCATTGGCGTTGAAATCATTCGAACCATCATCATAATCGTGCTGTTCCAGGTTTCTCAGGTAATCTATATGGGCTGCCTTCGCGGTGCAGGGGATACTGTTTATACAGCCATTGCATCCACAATCAGTGTAACGATTGTTCGTACTGCAGCATCCTACATTTTCGGATTTGTTATGGGATTCGGAATGGTTGGAATCTGGATGGGAGTGCTGGCGGACCAGATGTGCCGGTTCACCTTTGCTGCCGTACGTTATCGTCTCGGCAAATGGACGAGAATCAAGATATAGTAATTATGCAGCAGAGTAGACACCGCCCTATCGTTTGGCTGGTGTCTGCTCTGTTACACCCGTTTACATTCCCAACGGCTCTTTTGCAGGAGTTCCTGCCTTTCTTGGATACTTTTTTGCGGTACTCTCCTTCTTTGTATAGGTCAGAATTGTTCTCCTGTAATCGGTCTCCGGAAGATAGAAAGAGAATTCTCTCGTCAGCTTAGCTCCCAGCATCGCTGCAGCCTTGTTTCCTGCAGGGATTTCCTCTGCAGCCTTGTCTCCCTTGTAAGCCACAAATTTTCCGCCCTGTTTCACAAAAGGAATGCAGTATTCCGAGAGCGTACTGAGATTTGCTACTGCACGGGAAACCACCACGTCAAATTGTTCCCGGTATTTGGAATCATGTGCCAGCTCCTCTGCTCTTGCATGGATGCAGACAACATTCTTAAGTCCCAGCTTCTGAACTGTGTCCTCGAGAAATTTCACTCGTTTATTCAATGAATCCATCAATGTAACATTGATTTCCGAAAACGCAACAGCAATCGGAATTCCCGGAAATCCGGCACCGGTTCCAACGTCAATCAGGCGAAATGTTCCATTTTCCGGACAGAATGTTTCACGTGAAACACTCGTAAGAAACGAGTAGCTGTCCAGGAAATGCTTCGTATATACGTCCTCTTCTTCCGTAATGGCAGTAAGATTCATCACCTTGTTCCACTCCAGAAGGTTATCATAAAAAATACGCAGCTGATGTACCTTATCCTCAGAAAGCGTAAAATCAGGTATAAACTGTTCCAGTCTGTCTATAAACTGTATTTCTGCATTTGTCATTGTCCTGTAGACTCCTTTTTACACTTCTCAATGTATATCAATAAAACTGCAATATCTGCCGGAGTAACGCCTGACATCCGAGAGGCCTGTCCAATGGAAGAAGGACGCAGTGCCTTCAGCTTCTGACGTGCTTCCAGCCGAAGACTGGATACCTCATCGTAATCAATGCCGTCCGGTATTTTTTTATTTTCCAGCTTATTAAACTCTTCAACCTGTCTGCACTGTCTCTGAATATAACCCTCGTACTTAAGATTGATCTCAACCTGTTCTGTAACCGCATCCGGGAGCTCTGGACGGTCTGGATCCAATCCCTCTAATTTCGAATAATCCAGCTCCGGTCTGCACAGAAGCTCAGCGAGAGAAACTGCCGTTTTCAACGGAGCAGAGTCAAGTGCTGCAAGATATTCCTGATTCTTAGAAGCCGCTCCCACATATACGGAACGAAGGCGATCCATTTCAGCGGATATTGCCTTTTCTTTCCAGCAAACATAGTCATACTGTTCCCGGCTGATCAAACCCGCTTCATATCCGTATTTGCGAAGCCGCAGATCTGCATTGTCCTGCCGGAGGAGAAGTCGATATTCCGCGCGGCTTGTCATCATACGATACGGCTCCCGGTTATCCTTGCTGACAAGATCATCAATCAAAACGCCGATATAGCTCTCCGAACGTTTTAAAATCAAAGGGTCTTTTCCCTTTAATTTCTGCGAAGCGTTAATTCCGGCTATGAGTCCCTGCGCAGCAGCCTCTTCATAGCCACTGCTGCCGTTAAACTGTCCTGCGCAGAAAAGACCGTCAACCGCTTTCATTTCCAGTGACAACTTCAGATCATTCGCATTTATGCAGTCATATTCGATGGCATACGCATTTTTTACAATTCGGCAGTTTTCCAGTCCCGGAACCGTCCGGTACATTCTCTGCTGAACATCATCCGGCATAGAGCTGGACATTCCATCTACATACACCTCGTTGGTAAAACGTCCTTCCGGCTCAATAAAGACCTGATGTCGTGTTTTTTCCGAGAATTTAACAACTTTGTCTTCAATAGACGGACAATATCTAGGACCTGTCCCCTCTATAATCCCAGCATAAATAGGAGAACGCTCCAGATTCTGACGGATAATCTCATGCGTCTCTTCATTTGTATACGTAAGCCAGCAGGGGACCTGCTCAATCTGAACGTCCTCCGGATCCGTAGAATAGGAAAAAGGAATAACGCGGTCGTCTCCCTTCTGAACAGACATTTTGGAATAATCAAGACTGCGTCCATCCATTCGGGCAGGCGTTCCGGTTTTGAAGCGCCGGAGTGAAATTCCCATTTCCTGCAGATTCTCTGAAAGAAATGTAGATCTTTGCATACCGGACGGCCCGGTTTCTGTTATAGCAGAACCCACAAGACACCTTGCATTCAGATAGGTACCGGTACATATAA
The DNA here is from genome assembly GCA_963650385.1 of Clostridium sp. CAG:508. Classification (GTDB taxonomy): domain Bacteria; phylum Bacillota; class Clostridia; order Lachnospirales; family Lachnospiraceae; genus CAG-791. Next base: position 9,098 of record CAVJLL010000016.1, read on the forward strand.
TAACAGCCTTACAGGTATAAACCGTTCCCTGCTGCAGCTGCACGCCGGTCACCTTTCTGTGCTCCGAGCCGTCAATTTCCTTCACCGTTTCCGTGAAGATTTTCGTGACCTCGCCCTGTCGTATTTCCAGATGCTCCTGATTCTCCAGAACTCTCTGCATACTTCTGGAATATTCCATTTTATCAGCCTGGGTACGAAGCGAATGTACAGCCGGTCCCTTCGAACGGTTCAGCATTTTCGACTGGATGAAGGTTTTATCGATATTTTTCCCCATCTCCCCGCCAAGAGCGTCGATCTCACGCACGAGATGACCCTTGGAGGATCCTCCGATATGGGGATTGCACGGCATCATGGCGATGCTGTCAACATTCATGGTAAAAATAACCGTTCTCCAGCCATTTCTCGCAGCTGCAAGAGCGGCTTCACAGCCCGCATGACCTGCTCCGATTACACACACATCCGTATCTATACAGTATGAATGCTCACAATCCATTTCACTCAAAATAAAATCCTCTGTCATAAGTGCAACAATCCACGAGTCCAAAGGCCAAAATCATCCGAAAAACATTCATTTTCCGAGACAAAATTTGCTGAAAATCTCCTCAACAAGATCGTCTTCTACTTCTTCGCCAATCACTTTTCCAAGAGACGAGTAAGCATTTCTAAGGTCGATGGAGTAAAAATCCTCACTCATTTTCTTAGCTATACTCTCCTGAACCAGTTCCAGTGATTGGATTGCTTCCCGAATGGAATTCTTCTGAAATGCAGCCGATACAAACGGCTCATTGGAGTTGAGGACCGTATCAAACCGGAAGAGATCCTCGATCATCCGCTTCAGCTTTTCCAGCACAGCATCATAAACAGACGGACTGGCAGGCAAAAGGGCAGCATCCATCACACGAACTTTTTCACCCTGCAGAAGCCTGTGAACCTCGTCCGTTTCCATTTCGGATGGGAGATCGCATTTATTTTTGATTACAATGGCATATTTGCCATCATTAACTTCTTTCTGAACAATGGAAGCAATCTCCAGATCTTCCTTTGAAACAGCGGCCGATGAATCCAGAACGAACAAAATCAGCTGCGCATCCTCCAGCGCCTTTTTCGCCCGGTCTACACCGATTTTCTCAACCTCATCCTTTGTTTCATGAATACCTGCCGTATCCGTTACATGAAGCAAAAGATCCCCCAGCCGAATGGTTTCACACAATGTATCCCTTGTCGTCCCGGCAATGGAAGTAACAATTGCGCGTTCCTCCCCTGCCATTGCATTCAGGAGCGAAGACTTTCCGGCGTTCGGTTTTCCGATAATCACTGTTCGAATTCCGTCCTTCAATACACTTCCCTGCTCGGAACGCCGAAAAATTTCATTCAGTTCCCCGAGTATATCCGTACAAACTGCAGAAAGTCTGGAAGAATATCCCTCCAGTGAATAATTTTCCGGATCATCCAGTGCGGATTCGATAAAGGCAATTTCGTACAGAATTCTGCTGCGGAGCTCTGTAATTTTCCCGGATACACTGCCCTGCAGCTGATGAAGACTTACCTTTCTGGCAAATTCATTCTGAGCATGAATCAAATCCATGACGGCATCCGCTTCTGACAGATCCATGCGTCCGCCCAGAAAAGCCCTCTTTGTAAATTCTCCCGGTTCCGCCAGTCTTGCACCGCAGAAAAGCACAGCATCCAGGACACGCTTCAGAATAAATCGTCCGCCGTGCGTATTGATTTCTGCCGTGTCCTCCGTCGTATAGCTGTGAGGTGCCTTCATCCAGGAAACCAGCACTTCATCAATCACTTCTTCTTCCTGCTGCGGATCAATGATTACACCATAATGAATGGTATTGGGTTTCCATTCCTTTTTATGCTTTCCTGACTTCGTTCGGTATAGGCAATTCAGAATCTTTTCCGCCTCCGGACCGCTGATTCGGATAATGCCGATACCGGCTTCCGACGTTCCGGTCGCAATGGCTGCTATCGTATCCTTTTGATCCCGATCAAATGTAAGTGCCATTTTATTCCCGTTTCTTACCACATGGTTTTTAATGATGTTGGATTCAGTACATTGTAACGTAAAAAAGAGGCCTGCACAAACGCAGACCTCCTTCACAGGCATAATCAAAAATTATGGTATCGGTTATCTTTTCGGTGCGATAACAACGCGGCGGTACGGATCCTCGCCTTCACTGTACGTTGTAACATACCGATCTGACTGCAGTGCAGAATGAATAACACGTCTCTCATAAGGATTCATCGGCTCCAGGGCCTGCGCCTTATGAGATCTCTTTACCTTAAATGCAATGTTCTTGGCAAGATTTTCCAGTGTCTTCTTCCGTCTTGCACGATAATCTTCCGTATCAGCTTTAACGTGAACATATCCGTCCACGTTCTTGTTGACAACGAGCGAAACAAGATACTGGATCGAATCCAGAGTCTGTCCTCTCTTGCCGATGAGAACACCCATATCCTCTCCGTCAAAGCACACGTTCAGGATATTCTCCTCTGCATCAAACGAATAGGTAATGGCAACCTCCATTCCCATTGCCTGAAACATCGCCTGCAGGAAGTTTTCCGCCTTTTCCTTAAAAGATGCAATCTGTTCTTCTGTAAAAACAACCTTCGGCTCTTCCGGCTTTACAGGAGCATTCGACCTTGCCGGACGGGAACTCTTTGCTGCGCTGTAGGAGGAAGATCGTGTGAAATCCTTCTTCTCATAGCTGCGGCTCTTCTCTTCATAGCGTCTGGAGGAGTTTCTGCGGTCCGCTTCATATTCCTCCTGTGTCTTCTCTTCATGAACATTTCCGAGAACATCTCCGCCGACTGCGGAGGAACCATGCTCATTTTCCTTAATCTTTGCACGAATAACCGCATTGCGTGCATTAAATCCCATAAACCCAAGACTTCCGGCATCAACAACCTCGTAATCCAGATTATCACTGGTCACAGAGAACTTGCGGCAGGCAGCTGTAATGCAGTCATCCAGTGTTTTTTCTGTAATCTCAATGTACTCGTTTTCCATCATTCTCCCCTCCTTATTCCTTGTCCTTGGAAGTGGAATTCCTGGATACAGAATTGTATTCCGCTACCATATTAGCCTTTTCTGCGAGACTTCCCTTTTTATAATGACGCTCCGAAGCTGCTGCAGTGTCGACAGGGGATCCCTTCGAGGTGCGATTCTGATATCCCGCCTTCTGAGAAAGGGTCTGCTTTCTGGATACCGTTTCATTTCCGGAAAGAGACTGCTGGCCGCTCTTTGTATTCATCTGAGAATATTCCATCATTCTCTCGTAAGCAGTGGGCTTATCTCCCCGCTTCTCTGCCTTTTTGCGGTTCTTTTCCTCCTGCTTTTTAAGGAACGCATCCATATCCATCTTATCCACACTGCGGTTGATGAAAATCTGCTGGAGAGAACGAATCACAGAACCGGAAATCCAGTAAAGGCCCATACCTGCAGGAAGCGTAAAGCAGAACCATGCGGAAATGATCGGCATCGTATAATTCATGGTCTTCATGGACGAAGCCATCTGATCCTGCTGCGGGTCTCCCGTTGAAGCACTCTGTGTCGGCATCAGTGCAACGTTAATCAGCTGTGTAACAGCTGCCAGAAGCGGGACAATAACAGCCGCAATAATACCCAGTACAGAGCCGGCAGCAATTGCATTCTTCAGAGTGAACCAGGGAGAGTTACCAATATTCAGACCGAGGAAATTGTTGTACTGCTCCAGCTTGGCAACCGTAGTCTGAATATCCGAGGACAAATTGGTGAAATGCTCACCAAGCGCTGTCCAGTCGCCGGTGGAAAAGCGGTTCAGAACATCAATGTATGTATTCTGAACAACGGTGGACACTCCGTTCACAAAATCATCGGCCTTAAACTCATTGGCATACTGTGCTGCTGCAGATGTGCTCTGCAGATACTCCGTTGCACCGGATTCTGCCATTAAATTCTCAACCAGCGGGAAAAACGAATCCTTTACCAGGCCGACATAAGCCGGAATTTTATAAATTACGCGATACAGTGCGAACAGAATTGGCATCTGGATCAGAAGCTGAACACAGCTGCCCATCGGAGAAACGCCGTATTTCTTATATACCGCCTGGACCTCTTCATTCATCCGCATTGCAGAATCCTGATCCTTACGGTTCTTGTATTTTGCCTGAATCTTTGCGATTTCCGGCTGCATCTTCTGCTGCAGCTTGGAAAACTTCTGCTGACGGATTGTCAGCGGCATCAATGCCATATAGATAATGACTGTGAAAAAAATGATCGACAAGCCAATGCTTGGTATCCCGATTTTATCGAGAACCCAGAAAATGCCGTTCATAAGGTAGCCGAGAAGCGTGGCAATGGGTCCGATAATAAAGGTAGTATCCTGCGTTAAAAGCATGGAACAATTCTCCTTTTTTGCGGCGCCGCCGTTTGGCGGCATGAAATAGTTAGCTGTTAGCAGAAATCAGAATCCATCTGTATTTCCGCAGTCTTTCCGTCACCAGATGTATAACGATCAGGGTACAGGGTCATATCCTCCATGGGAAAAAGGATTGCATCGGAGTATTCTCCACAGCGCAAGTAGTCCGCCCTTCCATGCACCGTACTTTTCAATGGCCTGCATTCCGTATTCCGAGCAGGTCGGCGTATAGGGGCATCTTGTGGATTTAAGAGGAGACAGATATTTCCTGTAAAACCGAATCGCCGCCAGCATGAATTTTTTCACCATGATCGGATCCTCCATCACAACAACAGATCCCTGCTTTTTTCAGAAGATAAAGGAGCGCACTTTCGATCTCTTTGTAACTGGCACCGTCTGCCGATCTGCGCCCGACGACTGCAATATCCGAACCGCTATCGAATTCTTTTTCATGCAGCCGATAGCTTTCATGCACCAGACGTTTGATTCTATGCCGAACAACGCTGTTCCCAACCTTCTTGCTCACAGAAATTCCGATTCTGTTTCTGTCCAGTCCGTTTTCTCTGACATAGACAACGAGATATTTGTTGGCATAGGATCTTCCATCCCGATAGCATGTCCTGAAATCTTCGTTTTTTCTTAATGATTCCACGATTCCCCTTGCTTAGCATCTGCTTTATGATGAAACAAAAAGGGCCGCATTGCTGCGGCCCCTGAAAGTTGAAAGCTTAGACAGTTAACTGCTTTCTTCCCTTTGCTCTTCTTGCTGCTAAAACCTTACGTCCGCCAGCACTTGCCATTCTTGCACGGAAACCGTGAACTCTGGCACGCTGCTTCTTCTTCGGCTGAAGTGTCATTTTTGCCATTTCAGTTACACCTCCTTTATTCAGAAATATTCTTCTTCATCGAACGATAATGATCCAACCGGCAGATTCCGATGCGAACCCCTTGCCTAGGTATCCAATCCATTCGATACACAGCTCTGTAATAACAGAATCGTTTTACGAACAGCTCTCATATTATATGGTAGGAAAACTTAGGGTGTCAACTACCAAAACCATTGTATTTTAAGGGTTTTCAGACCATTTTTTCCTGTACCAGATATAGAATTTTCAAATATTTTTTTCCAACATTTGGTATCCACATTTTATCCACAAAATGTGGATTTTGAAAATTTTATCCACATTTTGTGGATAAAATGTGGATAACGCTGTGGTTTTACGCGCATATGTAATTTTGATTCAAACAAAAACATAATAAAACTAGGCATTTCAAGCGGAAAAAGCATTTATCCACTAAGTTATCCACATTTCCACAATTTTGGGGATAACTTTTTATTTTCCGTTCTGTTTCCAAGGTTATTCACAATTTGAAAGATCCCTAAAAGTAGTATAAGATAACATCTGCATCTCGAAAAAGTGTTGATTTTACAGGGTTTTTCAGCATAATCCACTCTGATATCCACACGTATTCGACGAAAAACCCTGCGTTTTTATTTTCACATTTCCATGAATAAGCACTTCGGTCATTTGTGAATAACCTCATGCTTTTTTCAGAAAAACGCAGCTGCAGCTTGAATTACAGGAACATCAACGGATGCGACAGGCAGGTGTATAAGTTATGACGATCGAGGAATTGAAGCTTGGATGGAATGAAATCAAAGAGAACATTCGGGATATTTATCGGATTTCGGATGTTTCCTATAATACATGGATCCGTGATCTGGAGCTCGGAAGTCTGGATCAGGATGTATTAAGCGTCTGCATTCCCAGCGACAATCCCCTTATGCTCTCCTATTATGAGAAAAAATACCTGGAGCCGATCCAGGCCTCCATATCGGAGCATATGAATCATCCGGTTCAGATCATGTTCGTATTGAAAAACGATGAAAAAACACAGGAACAGGCGGACCAGCTGCAGAAGAAGAATTCTCTTGCAGTAAAGGCTGAGGATGCAAATCTTAATCTTCGTTACCGGTTTGATACCTTCGTCGTCGGAGCCAACAACCGCTTTGCACAATCCGCCTGCGTTGCAGTTGCAGAATCCCCCGGAACGGTTTACAACCCTCTCTTCTTATATGGAGGAGCAGGACTCGGCAAGACGCACCTGATGCATTCCATCGGCCACTACATTCTCGAACAGAATCCGGACGTCCGCGTTCTGTACGTAACCAGTGAACAGTTTACAAACGAAGTCATTGAATCCATCCGAAGCGGCAACGCACAGTCGATGACAAGACTTCGTGATAAGTACCGTACCGTAGACGTTCTCCTGATTGACGACATACAGTTCATCATCGGCAAGGAATCAACCCAGGAGGAATTCTTCCACACCTTTAATGAGCTCCATGCAGCAGGAAAACAGATTGTTCTTTCCTCCGACCGGCCTCCAAAGGAAATGGAAACGCTGGATGAACGGTTCCGTTCCCGTTTTGAAATGGGCCTGATCGCGGACATCCAGGCGCCGGACTACGAAACAAGAATGGCCATCCTCCGTAAAAATGCAGATGAACAGCATCTGGAAATAGAGGATCAGATTCTGGAATACATCGCCACGAATATAAAATCCAACATCCGTGAGCTGGAGGGAGCCTTCAACAAAATTATCGCGTACTCCAAGCTGAACAACGTAGAGATCAATCTCACAATGGCGCAGGATGTGCTCAAGGACATTATTTATCCGAATGCAGAGCACAGCATTACACCGAAAATGATCGCGAATATCGTGTGTGAACACTATGGGGTCAAGCTTTCGATGGTGGCATCCCGCAAGAAAAACTCAGAATGCGTCATCCCCAGGCAGGTCATCATGTACATGTGCCGCGAATATACCGACGCAACACTGGATTCCATTGCTCATCTTCTGAATAAAAAAGATCACTCTACCGTTATGCACGGTGTGGATAAAGTCAAAGAGGAAATGGAGAATAACGAGGAATTAAAGACCAATATATCCATTATCAAGAAGAAACTGAATCTTCAATAGCAGGATCTCAACATCTGAATTCTGCAGGAAATGTTCATAAAAGACTTCCTTTCCACACAGAACGGGGCTGCCTATACACAGTACGGACAGCCCCGCTTTCATTGATAAAAAGGGGCTTTTTTGTTACAATCGAGGAGGTTGTCCACTATTGAACGGCCTTTATTATGTACTACGATTATTCTTTTCTTATAGGCGGCCTTCACTTTATCGGCCGGCGGGACAGGACATATGAAACTTCAGATTGATAAAAACCAGTTGATATCCGCAGTCAACATTGTTTCAAGAGCGGTAGCCAGCAAAACGACGATGCCGATTCTCCAGTGCATCCTTATTGACGCATCCACCGAACATATAAAGCTGATCGCCAATGACAACGACCTGGGAATCGAGAACACAGTCAACGGAGTCATTGATGAGCACGGAATCATTGCCATCAATGCAGAGATCTTCTCTAATATTGTTAGAAAACTCCCGGATGGAACTGTGATTCTGCAGACAGAAGGCGAGAAGGTGACCATTGTCTGCGGTAAAGCCAGATTTACCATTTTAGGAAAAGATGGTTCAGACTTTACATATCTTCCGGAAATCAACCGCGAATATGGAATTGAACTGTCTCAGTTTACGCTGCGAGATGTAATAGCCAAGACGATCTTCTCTATTTCAACGGCAGACAGCAATAAGCTAATGACAGGAGAGCTGTTCGAAATCAAAGACAACCGGCTCCGCGTTGTTGCATTGGACGGACACCGCATTTCCACCAGAATGGTGGAGTTGAAGCAATCCTATGATGACCGTAAGGTCGTTATTCCTGGGAAAACACTTTCCGATGTCAGCAAAATTCTGTCCGGAGATATGGAGAAGAACGTCCATATCTACTTTACGGAACGGCATATCCTGTTTGAATTCGATGAGACCATCGTTGTATCAAGGCTTCTTGAGGGAGAATATTTTAAAATCGATCAGATGCTCTCGGTTGATTATCGGACGCATATTCATATTAACCGTATGGAGCTCCTCTCCTGTCTCGAACGTGCAACGCTTCTTGTCAAAGAAGAAGACAAAAAGCCGATCATTTTGATGATCACGGACGGCGTCGTTCAAATGAAGATCCGCACGGCTCTTGGCAGCATGGATGAGAACATCTCCATTGAAAAAGACGGAGATGACCTTAACATAGGATTTAATCCCAAATTCATGATCGATGCCATTCGTGCCGTCGATGATGAAGAAATCGATATTTATCTGATGACGCAGCGCGCACCGGCATTTATTCGTGACGGCAAATCCTATTGCTACATGGTTCTGCCTGTTAATTTTATAAACATCGATTAAGGACAGGCAGTTAATTCACGTTAACTATTCACACTAAAATGCGGCTTGGGCTGAACAGATATAACACAAAGAGGCGGCAATGACAGAAGTAAAGATTCGAGATGAATTTATCAAGCTTGGACAGGCACTGAAGCTGGCCGGAATTGTTCAATCCGGTGTGGAAGCCAAGTATCTGATCGAAGAGGGAAATGTTCTTGTGAACGGTGAAGTAGATACCCGCCGCGGCAAAAAGCTTCGGAATGGTGATATCGTAGCGGTCGGCGGGAAAGAGATTGTCATTAAATCCGCTGAGTGAACAGGAACAGAATGTATATTAAGTCATTGCGTTTGGATAATTATCGGAATTATGAGGCTCTTTCCATGGAATTTTCGGAAGGAACCAATATTCTGTATGGAAATAATGCACAGGGAAAGACCAACATTCTGGAAGCATTGTATCTGATAGCTACGACAAAATCACACAGAGGCGTATATGACAGAGACCTGATTCGATTTGGATGTGAGGAAGCTCATATTCGCAGTGTCATTATAAAAAACGGGCTGGATTATCAGATCGATCTTCATCTTCGGAAGGCAAAAGCGAAGGGAATTGCCATCAACGGGCAGCGAATTAAAAAGGCATCGGATCTCATTGGCCTTCTGCATATCGTTTTTTTCTCTCCGGAGGATTTATCCATTGTAAAGGATGGACCATCCCAGAGAAGGCGTTTCATGGATATGGAGCTGTGCCAGCTGGATGCGTCGTATCTGCATGATCTGGCGCAGTACAATAAGGTTGTTGAACAGCGCAATAAGCTGCTCCGGCAGATACAGGAGATGCCTTCACTTGCTTCAACCATTTCCATCTGGAATGAGCAGCTGCTGGATTATGGAACACGGGTTATAAAAAGGCGGCGGGATTTTCTGCAGGACCTGAATGCAATTATCGGAGAAATGCACGGAAAGCTCTCCGGCGGCAGGGAACATCTGACTCTCATTTATGAGCCGAATGTGACAGAGGATGCATTTTCGGCGGAGCTTAGCAGAATCAGTGAGAGGGAAAAATATATGGGGTCCACGGCCATCGGACCTCATAAGGATGATTTTTCGTTCCTGTGCGACGGAATCGATCTTCGAAGATATGGATCGCAGGGACAGCAAAGAACCTGCGCTCTTTCTCTGAAGCTTTCGGAGCTGCAGCTTGTGAAGCAGCAGATTGGCGAGGAACCGGTTCTGATGCTGGATGATGTCCTGTCAGAGCTGGATACCAGCCGTCAGAACTATCTCATCAATTCTCTGGGCGGAATTCAGACTTTCATCACATGTACCGGACTGGATGAGTTTGTAAATAATCGCTTTTCGATTGATCGATTGTACCGAATCCGAAACGGGCAGGTGGCAGAAACGAATCAGAATGAGGAACAGGATCAGAAATAAGCACTTGTGTGTGGTATTGCAGACGGCAGTAGGAAGGTAATAATGGCAGCAGAAGAAATTAAAAACCTGTTAAAGGCAGCCGAGGAAGATCAGAAAGCACAGATGGAGGAGAATGCATCCTCCGGCGGAGAAGAATTTGTGCAGGAATTTGCTGAGAATGCCAGAGAATATAAGGACGATAACGTCAAGGATACAAAGGACGTCGGATCCTATACAGCCGATGACATTCAGATTCTGGAGGGACTTCAGGCAGTACGCAAGCGTCCTGGAATGTACATAGGGACGACCTCGTCCAGAGGTCTGCACCACCTTGTCTATGAGATTGTCGATAATTCCGTCGACGAGGCACTGGCCGGGTATTGTACGCATATTGAGGTATTTATCAATCCCGGGAACAGCATTACGGTGACAGACAACGGCCGTGGAATTCCCGTCGGAATCAACCATAAGACCGGGAAAAGTGCCGTTGAGGTTGTATATACCATACTTCACGCCGGAGGAAAGTTTGGCGGCGGAGGATACAAGGTCTCCGGCGGTCTTCACGGTGTAGGTGCCTCTGTTGTAAATGCGCTTTCCACGTGGCTGGAGGTAACCGTTCGTCAGGGCGGAAAGGTTCACAGAATTCGTTTTGAAAACGGCGGTCATGTGGCCGATTCTCTGAAAATTGTAGGGGAATGCGATAAGACAGATACCGGAACCAGTGTAACCTTTCAGCCGGATCCGGAGGTTTTCCAGGAAACGACCGTTTACGAATACGAAATCATCCGGTCCCGTCTTCGGGAAATGGCATTTCTGACAAAGGGCTTGAAGATTTCCCTTACGGATCTTCGAGACGAGGAAAAGGATGAAAACGGAAATCCCCGGAAAGAGGTTTTCCATTTTGAGGGCGGAATCAAGGAATATGTTGCCTACTTAAACCGCAGCAAAACGCCTTTGTACGAAGAGATCCTCTATTTCGACGGAACCAAGAACAACGTATATGTCGAGGTTGCTCTGCAGCACAACGATGCATACAATGCGTCGGAATACAGCTTCGTCAACAACATCAATACACCGGAGGGCGGTATGCATCTTACCGGCTTCCACAATGCAATGACGAAGACGTTCAATGATTACGCGAGAAAGAACAACATCTTAAAAGAGAGCGAGCAGAACCTTTCTGGAGAAGATATCCGGGAGGGACTGACGGCAATTATCTCTGTAAAGGTGGAGGATCCCCAGTTTGAGGGCCAGACCAAGCAGAAGCTTGGAAATATTGAGGCGCGAGGTGCTGTGGACTCCGTCGTCAGCGAGAAGCTGACCTATTATCTGGAGCAGCATCCGGATATTGCAAAGGCAATCTGTGAAAAGGCTCTTCTGGCACAGCGGGCAAGAGAGGCTGCGCGGAAGGCAAGGGATCTTACAAGACGAAAGACGGCATTGGAGACAATGTCGCTGCCCGGCAAGCTTGCAGACTGCTCTGATAAGGATCCGAAAAAGTGCGAAATTTTCCTTGTTGAGGGAGATTCGGCAGGCGGATCCGCGAAGAGTGCCAGAAATCGTTTTACACAGGCGATTCTTCCTCTTCGCGGCAAAATTCTGAACGTGGAGAAGGCAAGGGAAGACCGGATCTATGCCAACGAAGAGATCAAGGCAATGATTACCGCCTTTGGAACCGGAATTCACGAGGAATTTGATATTTCCAAGCTCCGTTACGACAAGATTATTGTCATGACGGATGCCGATGTGGACGGTGCGCATATTGATACGCTGATGCTGACCTTCTTGTATCGGTTTATGCCGGAGCTCATTCGCCAGGGCCATGTATATCTGGCTATGCCGCCCCTTTACAAGCTCGAGCGCAACAAAAAGGTGTGGTATGCCTACAGCGACGAAGAGCTTGCTAATATTCTGAATGAGGTAGGCAGAGACAACAGCAATCGAATTCAGAGATACAAGGGACTGGGTGAAATGGATCCGGAGCAGCTCTGGGAGACAACGATGGATCCGGAACGCCGGATTCTGCGCAGAGTCTATGTGGACGAGGAAAATGAATCCGAAGTGGATCTCACCTTTAATACATTGATGGGCGATCAGGTTGAGCCGAGACGTGAATTCATAGAGCAGAATGCCAGATTTGTTCAGAATCTGGATGTGTAAGAAAAAGGAATCTTCATGGAAGACAACGTGTTTGACAGCAGAATACATGACGTGGATCTGAACAAGACAATGCGCAGCTCCTACATTGACTATGCGATGAGCGTCATTGTACAGAGAGCGCTTCCGGATGTTCGGGACGGTCTGAAGCCGGTTCAGAGAAGAATTCTCTGGGCAATGAGTGAGCTTGGAAACACACCGGATAAGCCGCATCGCAAATGCGCGCGTATCGTTGGTGATACCATGGGTAAGTATCACCCGCACGGCGACAGCTCGATTTACGGTGCATTGGTGTACATGGCGCAGCCGTGGTCCATGCGGTATTGTCTGGTGGACGGACACGGTAATTTTGGCTCTGTGGATGGTGACGGCGCTGCGGCGATGCGATACACCGAGGCACGTCTGACAAAGATCTCCACCGAGATGATGGCAGATATCAACAAAGATACGGTTGATTTTGCTGACAACTTTGACGGCACCGAAAAAGAACCCTCTGTGATGCCGTCCAGATTCCCGAATCTTCTCGTAAACGGAACCACCGGCATTGCCGTCGGCATGGCAACGAACATCCCTCCGCACAATCTGCGTGAGGTCATTGCCGCATGCACCAGGATGATCGACAACCGGGTTCAGGAGGATCGGGAAACCGATGACGAGGAACTTCTGGACATCATAAAGGCACCTGATTTTCCCACAGGCGGCATTATTATGGGCCTGCAGGGGGCAAGAGACGCTTATCTGACGGGCAGAGGAAAGATCATCACCAGAGCCGTGACCAATATTGAGCCCATGGCCAACGGCAAAAACCGCATTGTGGTTACAGAGCTTCCATATCTGGTCAATAAGGCCAATCTGATTAAGAACATTGCGGATCTTGTAAAAAATAAAAAGATTGAAGGAATTACCGATCTTCGCGATGAGTCAGATCGTGAAGGAATGCGGGTCGTCATTGAGCTGCGGCATGATGTGAATGCGAATATCATTCTGAATCAGCTCTTTAAGCACACGCAGATGCAGGATACCTTCGGTGTTACCATGCTGGCACTGGTAAACGGCGAGCCCAAGGTACTCAGCTTAAAGGCGGTTCTGACCAATTATCTGAAGCATCAGGAGGATGTGGTAACCCGCAGAACACAGTATGAGCTGAACAAGGCAAAAGAAAGAGATCATATTGTACAGGGATTACTGATCGCCATTGACAACATCGATGAGGTTGTCCGGATTATTCGCTCCTCTTCTTCGGTCCAGGAGGCTAAAAACCGTCTGACGGAACGGTTTGGTCTGGATGATGTACAGGCGCAGGCAATTGTTGATATGCGTCTGCGTGCGCTTACCGGCTTGGAGCACGATAAGCTGGAGGCAGAGCACGCGGAGCTTTTGAAGACCATAGCAAGACTGGAGGCGATTTTGGGAGACCGGAATCTTCTGCTCGGCGTAATTCGGGATGAACTGAATGTCATTGCTGAGAAGTACGGAGATGAAAGAAGGTCACAGATCAATCTTCATGCAGATCTCTCCGAGCTCGAAATGGAGGATCTGATTCAGAACGAGAACTGTGTGATCACCAGAACGAACCTCGGATATATCAAGAGAACCTCTGCAGATGAGTTCCGTTCGCAGAATCGCGGAGGAAGAGGAGTCAAGGGTGCCCATACCATTGATGACGATTATGTAGAAGATCTTTTAATGACGGCCATCAAGGATACATTGCTGATCTTTACCAACAAGGGACGGGTATACAAGCTGAAGGCTTATAAGATACCGGAGGCCTCCAGAACCTCCCGCGGCACAGCAATTGTAAATCTTCTTCAGCTGGATGCCGATGAGAAGGTTTCTGCACTGATTCCGGTAAAGGGAATCAGCGAGGACAAGTATCTATTCATGGTTACCGCAAACGGTATCGTGAAGAAGACAAAATGCACGGAATTTACGAATATCCGCAACGGCGGCATCAATGCCATTACCATTCAGGACGGCGATGCACTGATTGAGGTAAAGGAAACGTGCAAAGAGGATGATATTATCATCGTTACGGCGCAGGGAATGGCTGTGCGCTTCCATGAGGATCAGGTTCGTGCGACGGGACGTACCAGTATGGGCGTACGCGGCATTGCTCTGGCACCGGGAGATCGGGTCGTAGGCATGCAGCTCAGCTCACAGGGCGATTCCATCCTGGTTGTTTCTGAGAAGGGAATGGGAAAGCGCAGCGCTTTTGATGAATTCCGTATTCAGAACCGCGGCGGAAAGGGAACCAAGTGCTATAAGATTACGGAAAAGACCGGAAGTGTTGTCGGCATTAAGGCTGTGAATGACGATCATGAGATTATGATGATCACGTCTGCAGGCATCATCATCCAGATTCGTATGAATGAGGTACCTGTTCACAGCAGGATCACATCCGGAGTGAAGCTGATCAATCTGGAGGAAGGCGTTAAGGTTGTAAAGATCGCCAAGGTCCGGGAGGAAATCGAAGAATCCGAAGAAGGCAGGGAATAAGATAAAAAAACAGGTTCGTATGGAACACATCCATACGAACCTGTTTTTTAAGCCGCCAACCGATACGGGTCTGCTGTATGCTGCAAGCAGGAAATCCGATTATTCAGCCTGGGGAAGATTCAGTTCCTGATTCAGATATTTAACAACCTCTTCGCCGTCCAGCCCGTGCACCATGCAGGCATCGGCAAGACTTTCCATAAGAGCTGCCGGGCAGCTGATGCAGCCCATTCCGACTCGCATAAGAACCTCTGCTGCATCCGGATGTGCCAGAATAACATCCCGGACAATCATGTCCGAGCGAATGGGTTCATTATTCTTCTGTTCCTGTTCATTTACTTCTGCCATTACATACCTCCGATTATTGAATGATTCAGATGAATTACTCGCGCATTTTATGCAAATTTGTTTGGCTCTGAATAGTGTACCATATCACTCAGCATACAGACAGAACCTTATAATCCTTCTCTTCTACCGTTTTCTTTAAAAGGTCATTGTCTACGTCAGCAGAAAGAGTAACGACTGCCTCTCCCTTTTCGTGTGAAACCTCAGCCTGGGTGACGCCATCCAGTGCCTCCAGTGCCTTCTTAACCGTCATTTCACAATGGCAGCACATCATTCCTTCAATTTTCATCGTCTTTGTCACAGCATTCTCCTTTCCGGTCTCTGTTCCTAAGAGACTCTCTGCATTCTGATCTGCTGAATCAGAAACAATTGTACCAACGTGCAGGGCGTGCTTTCCCGGATGATCGCGGGTGCCGTCATACATTTTAAAAAGATTGAGCCGAAGCGCATTCATGCACACAAAAAAGCTGGAGCAGCTCATGGCTGCGGCTCCCCACATCGGATTCATGGTAAATCCCCAGTGAGCATAAAGTCCTGCTGCAAGCGGTATCAGAAGAACATTATAGATCAGTGCCCAGAACAGGTTTTCAATAATGTTGCGGTACGTTGCGCGGGAAAGACGGATCGCTGCAGCTGCGTCGGTAAGCCTTGATTTCATGAGGACGACATCAGCAGCATCAATCGCAACATCGGTTCCGGCTCCGATCGCAATCCCGATGTTGGCGCGCGTCAGGGCAGGTGCATCGTTGATGCCGTCACCAATCATAGCTACCTTTCCGACCCTCTGAAGCGTGCGGATGATCTCTTCCTTACCTTCGGGAAGGACGCCTGCGACGACTTCATCGACACCGGCCTGCTTTCCTATGGCTGCAGCCGTTTTCGGATTATCTCCGGTGAGCATGACCACATGAATGCCCATTTTCTTAAGCTCGGAAATTGCCTGATGAGAATCCGGTTTTATTGTATCTGCAACTGCAATAATGCCGAGAAGCTCATCATCCATTGCAAAGAACATGGGTGTCTTCCCTTCTTCTGCCAGAACGGATGCCTTTGCTGCAAGTTCCTCAGGAAGATATGTCTGTGACCGGATGAAGGAAGCATTCCCTCCGAGCAGACGCTTTCCACAAACGGTGCCTTTCAGACCATTCCCGGGAAGAGCCTGAAAATCCTGCAGATCAGAGGTTGTAACGGTATGCTCACCGGCATAGGAAATGACTGCTTTGGCCAGAGGGTGCTCCGAGCGCAGCTCCAGAGAGGCGGCCATGGAAACCAGCTCCTCTTCCAAGTGCGTACCAAAAGGAATTACATCCGTTACGACGGGGGTTCCATTGGTAATTGTTCCTGTTTTGTCGAGGGCAGCGATCTGAATGGTTCCGGTTTCCTGAAGAGCCTCTGCGGTTTTAAATAAAATACCGGATCTGGCGCCCCTTCCGTTTCCGACCATGATGGCTACCGGTGTTGCAAGACCAAGGGCGCAGGGGCAGGAAACCACCAGAACACAAATGCCTCTAGCCAGTGCATAACCCGCATCCTTGCCCAAAAGGAGCCAGATCACGATGGTGATGACGGCAAGAGCAATGACAGAGGGAACAAAAACAGAGGAAATCCGGTCGGCCAACTTAGCTACAGGTGCTTTTGTAGCTGCGGCGTCGCTGACCATGGAAATGATCTGTGACAGTGTGGTATCCTCTCCTACCCTTGTTGCTCGGCAGGTTAAAAAGCCGCTTTGATTGGTGGTGGCGGCTGTTACAGAAGAGCCCGGCTCCTTATCAACAGGAATGGATTCTCCCGTAATTGCAGCTTCGTTCACCGCACTGGTTCCGTCCGTGACGACACCGTCTGCGGGAATATTCTCGCCGGGACGAACCGTGAAGAGATCTCCGATGACAATTTCATCCACACTGACTGTGACTTCCTTCCCGTCACGCAGAAGCGTAGCCGTTTTGGGTGCCAGACGCATCAGAGATTTCAGAGCATCTGTTGTCCGTCCCTTTGAAATCGACTCGAGCATTTTGCCCACGGTAATCAGTGTCAGGATCATGCCGGCGGATTCAAAATAGAATTCGTTCATGTATGGCATGGCCGCAGCACTTCCGCCGTCGGTCTGCGCCCGGGTCATGGCAAAGAGCATAACAGTAGAATAAATAAAGGCAGCACCTGCACCCAGTGCGATGGTGGAATCCATATTCGGAGCACCGTGAAACAGGCTCTTAAATCCGGAAACAAAGAACTTCTGATTGATCACCATAATGATGCCGGACAGAAGAAGCTGCATAAGTCCCATGGCAACATGGTTGCCCTTCATAAATCCGGGAACAGGCCATCCCCACATATGTGCTCCCATGGAAAAGTACATGAGAACCAGGAGAAAAATAAGAGACCAGACCAGCCGCTTTTTCAGTATTGGCGTACTCTTATCGCGAAGTGCATCCTCCTCCGCAGCAATGCGCTGGGTGTATCCGGCAGCAGACGAAGCCTTTTTATTTTTCACGGCGGCACCGTATCCTGCATTTTCCACTGCCTGTATGACATCCCCGGCAGATGCGGTTCCTTCTACCCCCATTGAATTCGTGAGAAGACTCACGGAGCAGGAAGTGACACCGGGGACCTTACTCACTGCCTTCTCCACTCTTGCCTGGCATGCCGCACAGCTCATGCCGGTTACAGTATATTGTTCCATAGATCGCTCCTATCCGGAGTCAGAAATGCTGACTCCTGCTTACTTCATCAGCTTCGGAAGAATCCGAACAAGCTCATCAACCTTGTCCTCTTTGCCGTTTTTAATATCGTCTGTCACACAGGTTTTGATGTGATTGGTGAGAAGCTCCTTTGTAAAGCTGTTCAATGCACAGGAAGCAGCAGAAACCTGTGTAAGAATATCAATGCAGTAGGCTTCCTCCTCCACCATTCTGCGGATTCCGCGAATCTGACCTTCGATACGGTTGAGTCTTAAGATCAGATCTCTGGTTTCAGAAAGTGTACGATCCTTTTTGCGGCAGCAGGGACAGGCTTCTGCGAGGGTTTCCTGTTCCGCCTGCTCCACTGCAGTTGTGTATTCTTCATCGTTTGCAGGATCGGAATTGCAATTCGATACGGTCTTTGAAGCTGTCATAAAGTGTTCTCCTGTAGTGTTGATGTTTTATACATCCAGAGCCCATTCGATAAATTGCTGCCGCGCAGCAGTCTTTTTGCTCATGTGGTGCCCTCGCCAGAAAAACTGGCATTGTCTGACTTTGATAAGATACCCTGCAGGGGTATCTGACCCAAAAAGAATATACCCCAATGGGGTATATTGTAAAGAAAAAATAACGTAACCATTCAGAGCCCATTCACAAATCTGTCTGGCTATGAACGATTACGTTTATTGGTGATTATTCGGCACACATCTCGAATTTGCCTGCAGGCTCCTTCAGCTCAGCCATGCAGGCCGTCGGTCTGGCGCTGCATATCTTCTACAACGATGTCATAGATCTCGCCGAGGGTACGGAAATAAGCAAGAACCAGCCAAGGTTCGTTGGTATGGTAGTGGAGCTTCAGCGTTGCCTTTTCTCCTCCGATTTCATCCTCTCCGGTATCGCCGGCAACGATGAGGCAGTCGCCCTCGAAATTGTCCAGAATGTAATCCCGTGCCTCATCAACAAGGTCATCGCATGCATCGTCGTCCAGACCATAGACATCCAGGAGAAGCTGGGTATCGTAGCGAAATTCAATAATTTCCTTATGGTTTGCCATTTAATTGAATCCTTTCTGAATGGTTGCAATTTTTTTGAAGCTCATGGAGCGTCTGTTCGTTTTTTTATGCTGACAGAGGCATCATACCCCATCAGGGAATCCGTGCGCAAGCAAAAGACCTTTTGATGCTACCGTACAGACGCCATCCTGTCGCTTGGCTGGCGAATGAACGATATCGCCGAATAAATTTGCTTGGCTCTGAATCGCTGCCATGTGATACAATGCACACGACCGAAGACCATAGATTTATAGAAGGCAGGAACAGAGTTTGAGACTTCGCAACATACCAAGAGCACGAGATACCATTCAGGACAGCCCGTTCGTAGTTCAGCTTCCGGAGCAGCAAAAGGGTAACTGGAAAGAGCTGTTCGGAAATGACAACCCGATTCATCTGGAAATCGGAACCGGAAAGGGACGGTTTATTCTGGAGCTTGCCCAGCTGCATCCGGACATAAATTACATAGGCATAGAGAAGTATTCCAGTGTGCTCCTTCGCGGCGTGGATCGTCAGAATGAGCTCGAGCTTCCGAATCTTCGCTTTATCCGCGGAGAAGCGGAATTGATTACGGAGTATTTTTCAGAGGGAGAAATTCAGAAAATCTACCTGAATTTTTCGGATCCATGGCCCAAGAAGCGAAATGCCAAGCGCCGTCTGCCCTCAAAGGAATTTCTGCGCCGGTATGATGCGATTCTGGCATCCGACGGAACCATAGAATTTAAAACGGACAACCGTGAGCTGTTTGATTTTGCAGTGGAGGAGGTTCCGTTCAGTCCGTTTGCAATTACTGCTCTTACGTACGATCTTCATGCAGATCCCGTTTTGAGTCAGGGTAATATCATGACGGAGTATGAGGAAAAATTCTCGGCAAAGGGCAATAAGATCAACAAGTACATTCTGCAGCGCAAAGAGGCTGTGATAGAATGAAGACAGCTATCCAGAGCCAAGCTGCACAGCAGCGATTTTGCGAATGGACGATGAATTGTTGTGAATGAAGAAAATATTCCAGAAGGAGGAAACTATGGTTTTTACATCCGTTAATTTTGAAGAGGAAGTATTAAAGAGTGACCTTCCCGTTGTGGTTGATTTCTATGCGGATTGGTGCGGTCCCTGCAAGATGCTGGCACCCTTCGTAGCTGCATTGGAGCCCCTCTACCAGGGAAAGGTGAAAATCGGCAAGCTCAATGTGGATAATTCTGCAGATATTGCTGAAAAATACAACGTAATGTCAATTCCCACTCTCCTGTTCTTTAAAAACGGCCAGCCGGTAGGAACCAGTGTGGGACTGATTACCAAGGATGCGCTTCAGGAGAAAATAGAAGCGCTTCTTCGCAAATGACCCGGAGTAAAATGCATCACAGGATCAGAATGGCAATGAGAAGGGCACAGGTACGCCTTGGAATTGCTTTGAGCGCCGCTGTCTGCAGCGGCGTTCTTTGCATTGCACAAAGCTTTGCGGTCTGCGCAGCATCCGTTTCCGACAATGCTTACTCGGACACAGTGGTTGACAGCTCAGCCGGCGATGTTATGACTTCCGACGGGCATGTTGTCAACGAGACACAGGCAGCAGAGCAAAAGGAAGAAGCGGTACAGACCAATGCCATCAGCGGATGGCCGCAGGGACCGGCTGTTACGGCCAAGAGTGCAATGCTGATGAATGCAGAAACCGGAACCGTGCTCTATGCCAAAAACATACATGAGCGCATGTATCCGGCCAGCACAACGAAAATACTGACCTGCCTTCTGGCTGCAGAGAACCTGGAACTGAGTGACACGATAACCTTCTCAGAATCTGCCATTGCTGCGGTGCCGGCGGATGGGTCCAACATCGGCATGAGTGTCGGAGAGACCATCACGGTAGAGGAAGCACTGTACGGATTGATGGTTGGCTCTGCGAATGAATGTGCGAATGCGCTTGCGGAAAAGGTTTCCGGTTCCATCGATTCCTTTGTCCAGCTGATGAACTCCCGTGCAGCAGAGCTTGGCTGCACCGATTCCAATTTTGTAAACACCAATGGATTGTATGACGACAATCACTACACCAGCGCCCATGATCTTTGTCTGATCGCGAAGGCTTTTTTTGACAATGATGTCTGCAGGCAGGTTGGCAATTGTGCATCCTACCATTTTCAGGCAACAAGCACGCAGCCGGATGATTTTACATTGACGAACAAGCATGAGCTGATCACCGGACAGATTGCCTGCAGCGGCATTATCGGAGGCAAAACAGGCTATACCAGCCAGTCTCACGAAAACCTTGTGACAGGCTGCGAGCGGAACGGAATGGAGTTGATCTGTGTTGTCATGCGGGAGGATGATCCTGCACAGTTCGAGGATACCGCTGCATTATTTGATTATGGATATGAACAGTTTTCCCTTGCATCCGTCTCCTCTTCTGCTCTTGCCGCTGCGGATGCTGCATCATTTCTGACAGAGGGAATGGATCTTCTCGGGAGCAGCACACCGGCGCTTACCGTCGCATCAGGCGGAAAGGTTATTCTGCCGAAGGGAACGGCTGCAGAAGATCTTACAGCGGTATACGGAGAAGAAAATACCGTTACCTACTATTTTGGCGGAGAAGAAAACGGAACGGTTGTCGGAACGACAACACTGGTTCCGGCCAGTCTTTCCGGTACAGAGGATCGCTCCATTGCAACACAGATGACGGAGAATTATTCCAGACAGATGGAGAATTATTCGATCCTTCGGCGCATCGCCTCCAGATACATCACAGTTGGACTGAATGACACAATCTATATCAATGTTTCATCGTTTCTCATTACCATTGTGGTGATTTCTGCAGCAGCGGCGGTCTTCTTCCGGTTTCAATCGGCAATGAAGGAGGCGCGGGAAAGGGCGAGGCAGCGCAGGCGAAGAGCCAGAAGGGCACACAGCCAGCGCAATGATTACTATGAGAATCATCGCTATGAGAGGGATGATCCGTACTACGGAAACGACGACTGGAATGACTACAGGGAATACTAAGATACCAGAGTCAGAAGGTCCAGCATTACAGCATTTCAAAAGCCGCCGGCAGCCTGTATTTGGCTGTCGGCGGCTTATTTTACAACTATTCAGAGCCAGACAGATTTGCATAAAATCTGTAGGTAATGCCTGCATGAACATGCCCGTTTTGGAACCGTACCTCTTACGGACATTAATACTTAGACGGATTAATGGAGCTTCCGTCTGCGGAGAAGGGCTTATCATCCTCCAGTACGCAGACCATCGTCTTACCGGTGTTCAGCGTGATTTCATCACCGTTGTCATCATAGTATTTGGTCGGACCGTAGTCGCTGTCCTTTTCCCATGTGACGTGAATCATTTTTCCTTCGGTAATGAACATGCCGTCGTGGGTCTTGTCGTGCATCTGGAATGCCAGATATCCGTTGTCGTCACGGACCTCGTAATAGGTCCACTGAACGAGAATGTTCTCAAAGGCGAGCTGTGTGCCGGTTGTTCCGTCGACCTGAGGTTCTCCGTAAATACTGCGGTAATACAGATGATCATCCTCATTGTACTCAAACGTAGGTACATCGCGAGGGAACGCATCGGAGAAGTCGAGCGACTTTACAGAGACGGCCGCATCATACTGTTCCAGCGTATTCTTATTGGAGCTGTCGGTAAACTGATAATGGGTCTTGTCCTTATAATCGGAGAAAACATCATCCCGATAGCTCAGGGAATAGCCAGCTGTGTCGCAGGCCGACAGGAGGAGCTCACTGGAGGTATATGCCGTATGCTCGGAAGCCCGTCCATCCGGGTTGTCACGGAAGAAGGCATCGTAGCTCTCGCCCAGCTCTCCGCCTACGCCGTTGATGTTCTGAACATCATCGCGCGTGAGAATGTCCTTCACGTAGACAATGGGGCCGCCGAAGTGAACGATGATCGGATCGTACTCCAATGCAGCATAGACAAAATAATCACGGATACTGCGGATATTGCCGATTTTCTCGAGATTCTTCCAGTCCTTCATGATGGCCATCTGACGGCTCATGCCATCCTCTTCGAGAATTTCGTAGAAAATATCGATTTTGTCATACCCATACTGCGGCATAGCCTCCTGGTTGATGGGATACATGACAGCAATGGGACGCTGATCGTACAGCTCCTCATCAATCCACTCATTGGTAAGCTGGCTGCGCACCTTCCCTTCAGGCGCTGTCTCCTCTGCGGACGCTTCCTCGGTGGAGGCTGTGGAAACCTCTTCCTGCGGAATGGTTTCCGCAATGGAATATTTTTCTGTCTCTTCGCTTCCGCATCCGGAAAGGAGCATGGAAGCAGTAGCAATACCGGTTAATAAAGCAGCCGTGATTTTCTTCATTTACACCTCTTCCTGCCGCAGACTGCTGCGGCTCAACATCCTGGCATAACACTGCAGACCAGTGCTGCAATGCTGCACCCTACAATGGCTCCGATCAGAACCTGGAGCGGCGTGTGTCCTACAAACTCTTTGAACTGTTCCATGGGATCCATTGTCTGAAGCTTGTTGCCCATCTCAAACCACTGCGAAACAATTTCATTCAGAACCTTCGCCTGTTCTCCGGTTTCCCTCCGAACTCCCATGGCGTCATACATAACAATGAAAGCGAAAAAAACGGCCATCGGAAATTCAAAACCGTGAATACCATAGACGATACCGGTAGAAACAACGAGTGCACATACCGTTGCAGAATGTGCACTGGGCATGCCGCCGGCTCCGACAATTCTCTCCCAGTTGAATTTATGGTTGATGATCACATAAATAATGGTTTTGGCCAGCTGAGCGGTAAACCAGCTGCAGGCAGCTGCAACAAAAAGCGGATTATGAGTAATACCGTAAAAAAATGCAGTCATTCAGGCCTTATACCCCATTTCAGTCATGTAGACGTCCAGTGCATCCTTCCAATCGGCATAGCGGTGATCGGTAGTCAGTCGGAACATATAATTGTCGAGAATCGAATAATGCGGCCTCGGAGCGGACTGCGGATTTACGGCCTGGTACTCTTCAGTAGAAACGCTCTTTACTCTGGTTGCTACGCCTGCAAGGCGATAGATTTCGCGGGTAAATTCATCCCAGCTGGTCGAACCCTCGCAGGTTCCGTGGAACAAGCCATAATTCTCCGTAGGAAGCAGGCAGGCGATGGCCTTTGCCAGTTCCTTCGTACTGGTGGGAGAACCAAACTGATCATCCACAACCGTAACCTCATCGTGTGTTTTTGCCACATTCAGCATAGTGCGGACAAAATTCTTTCCTTCCCCGTAAAGCCATGCGGTGCGGATAATAAAATAGTGTCTCGAAAATTCTTTTACAAAGTTCTCGCCGGCCAGCTTGGTAATGCCGTAGACACTCTTCGGACCCACCGGATCAAATTCCGTGAGAGGTGCCTCAGATGTGCCGGGAAATACATAATCTGTTGAAATATGGACGAGCTTGGCACCATATTTTTCTGCAGCAATTGCAAGATTTCTGGGACCGAGAGCATTGATCTTATAATTAAGATCCAGATGCGTTTCTGCAGCGTCGACGGCCGTATAGGCTGCGCAGTTGATGACAGCATACGGCTTCACTTCACTGACAAACTGCTCCACCTCCTCAATGTTTGTGATATCGAGCTTCTTGTCTACCTTCACAAAGCCAGGATCGGAAACGTCCGTATTGACGAGAGAATACTCACTGTCTTCGCCGAGCAGCTTGTTCACAGCAATTCCCAGCTGACCGTTGCAGCCGGTTACAATAATTTTCTTCATAAGGAGCCCCCTTTGAAAATTAACACATAGATAGTCTTTATTATAGAACAGATTCGTGCGCGTTTATACCATTAATTATCTATTTAATTATCTATTCAGAACCCATTCGCAAAATTACTGCTGCAAAGCTTCTCTTTTGCGAATGTGGCGTTCTCGCCCAATAAATGTGCAGGTATTAATCCTCAAAGTGTTCGGCAGTCCTTGGTGGATAATGTGAATTGTGTGGATAAAGTAAAAATACCAAACAAGCGAACAAATCATGAATTATACAGAAGTGACGAAAAGACGAAAACGATTAAATTAGAGATTGCAATGCCGGAAAACCTCTGTTACGATTCGATCATCTCCTAAAGAGTTTCATCTAAACGGAGATAAAAAACATTCATCCAGTCAAAACAAATCAATGGTCGGTGTTCTTCCGACGTGTTGCAGAACAGATCTTATCTGCAGCATTTGATCCATGTATTTGAAATATACAGGTTATATTCCTATGCCGTTCCGGTGTTTTTCTGCAATTGGAGCGGTCTGGGTGGATACCGCTGACCCTTTTTTGATAATCCGTTCCGGGAGAGCAAATCTTATTTCACATCAGCAGCCATATCCTGCACCATATTGCGCACTAGGACAGAAGCTTCTGCAGTGCGGCCATATCTCTTACCATATTTTCTGCCGGATTGAGGATAGATTTTCGATCAGGCAATTGGACGAAGGAAATCGTCCGGTTGCCTGATTCTTTTTTAAGGGAGAACAAGATGGAATATGCACAGCAACAGGAAAACGAACGAGCATACGGTACAGAAAAGCTTCAGAAAATACTGGTTTGTGACAGCGAGGAACGCTACGGTGAACGACTGGTGGAATATCTGAATGACAAGCTGGCGTTTCCTTGTGAAATTGAACGATACACCTCCGCTTTGAAATTAGAACAGCTGGGGCAGATGGATGAAACCTCTCTGGTCATTATTTCCGAAAGGGAATTCCGGAAGACGCAGAAGATGCCTCCTGCAGAAAAGCTTCTGATCCTGAATGAATCCGGAATGGATTTTGGCGAGGAAATTCACAGCATCAGTAAGTATCAGTCCATGGATGTTGTTATGGAGAGGGTGCGAGTGCTGACACTCCGAAAGGCAGACGTGATCCCGGGAATGATACGTCACGGGAACAAAATGGAGCTGATCGGATTTTATACACCGATTACGAGGTGCCTTCAGACAACCTTTGCCCTTACATTCGGACAGCTTCTGGCCAGAAAGCACAAGGTTCTGTATATGAATTTTGAAAATTATGCCGGATTTGATTATCTGATGCGCAGCAGTGAACAGGGGACGGTATCCGATCTTCTGTATTACAACGAATGTGCCAGGGAAAAGCTTACGGCCCAGCTCGGACTCCTGATCAAGAGCATGAATGGCCTGGATTATATACCGCCGATGAAATCCTTTGAGGAGCTCCATTCTGTGCAATGCAGGCAGTGGCTTTCACTTTTTAAATCCTTTGAGAGGGTGACGGAATACGAATACGTTCTTCTGGATCTGTCCGAATCGGCAGAAGGATTGTTTGAACTGATGAGAGCCTGTGAACATATTTACACAATCACAAGGGACGATGCCTTCTCACGGGCCAAGATTGACGCATATGAACAGCTTTTGAAGGGAAGTCATGGAGAAGATATCGCTGCAAAGACAAGGCGATGCCGCTTTCCGGTGTTCCAGGCGCTGCCGGCGGCACTGGACAATCTGACGCATGGAGAAATGGCAGAACTTGTCTGCCGCATCATGGAGGAAGATGGCTGGCATGTTGACGGATAGGACTGAGCGGGAGGAATTCCTGCAATCCTGCAGAGGGAATGTACGCGAGAAGGTCCTGGCAAGGATTGACTTTACCAGTGAAATCAGCGACGAGCACGTACTGGAGCTTATTGATGAGGAGATCACAGAGCTTTCCGCAGAACAGGGCCTTTATCTGAGAGAGATGAAACAGCTTCGGCAGGAGGTATTTCATTCCCTGCGAAAGCTCGATATTCTCCAGGATCTTGTGGACGATCCATCAATTACAGAAATTATGATCAATGGCCCGGAGAATATTTTTATTGAGAGAAACGGAAGAACACAGAGAATTCCAATGCAGTTTTCATCCGCCGAAAGGCTGCTGGATGTAGTAGCCAGAGTGGTTTCCGGATGCAACCGTGTCGTAAATGAAGCCTCACCGATCGCAGATGCCAGACTCCCGAATGGGGATCGCGTCAATGTTGTTTTATCGCCGGCAGCCTTGAACGGTCCGATTATGACGATCCGCAGATTTCCGGAGCACGCGATTGAGATAGCAGATTTGATAGCATTCGGCTCAATTTCACAGGAGCTGGCAGAGTACCTCGGATGCCTGGTGGCGGCAGGCTACAACATTTTTATCAGCGGAGGCACCGGCTCAGGAAAAACAACCTTTCTTAATGCATTTTCAGCAAAAATCCCATCACAGGAACGGGTTATTACCATCGAAGACAATGCAGAGCTTCAGATTCGTCATATTCCGAATCTGGTAAGACTGGAGGCGAGGAACGCGAACGTAGAGGGATGCATTCCCATCAGCATTCGTGACCTGATCCGAACCTCCCTCCGAATGAGGCCGGATCGAATCATTGTCGGAGAGGTCCGGGGACAGGAAGCGCTGGATATGATTCAGGCTATGAATACCGGCCACGATGGATCCATGTCAACGGGACATGCCAACAGTGCAAAAGATATGATGGCACGATTGGAGGTAATGGTGCTGGAGGGAGCGGATCTTCCCGTATCAGCAATCCGGGCACAGATTGCTTCTGCTATAGACATTGTGGTCCATCTGGGTCGGCTCAGAGACAAGAGCCGAAAGCTCCTGGAAATTGCAGAGATTACAGGAATACAGGACGGGACGATTCAAATGCAGACGCTGTTTGCTTTTCAGGAAAAAGAGGAGAGAAACGGGAGGATCGAGGGTGAATGGATTCAGAAAAATTCGCTTGAAAGGACAGAAAAGCTTGCGCTCGCTGGCATTCGATCTGCACAGCAATAAAAAGGCATTCCTGTATTTACTGGAGGGGATTTTGATCCTGCTGGTGATCGCGGAAGTGTTTTATTCGTCGCTCCTGGCAGTCATCTTCTTGTTACCTTTGCTGATACCGATTTACCGGAGACGGAAAAGGAGTACAGAGGAGAAACGGCAGCAGGAGCTGGTGCTGGAATTTAAGGAGTGCATGAACAGCATTCTTACTGCATTGAAAGCGGGATACTCCTGTGAAAATGCATTTCGAGAAGCGACAGGTGAAATGGAATTTCTGTACGGGAGCAGGAGTGAAATCGGAAAGGAACTGAGCCTGATCGCAGGGGGACTGGACAACAATATCCCGCTGGAAAAACTGCTGATGCAATTTGCAGAGCGGAGCCATTCAGAAGAAATTCAGGATTTTGCAGAGGTATTTGCGGTTGCAAGGCGAAGCGGAGGCGATATGGCGGAAATACTGCGGCGTACCATTTCACAGATTCAGGACAGAATAGATGTTGAACGGGAAATACAGATTCTTGTCAGCAGTAAGAGGCTGGAGCAGCTGATCATGGACATTGTTCCGTTTGGGATTATCGCCTATATCGGAGTTTCGGCCCACGGCTTTTTTGATGTGATGTACCACAATACAGCGGGAATTCTGGTGATGACGGTGTGCCTGGTGATTTATGGCGCCGCATTCTGGCTGTCGGAAAAGATAATCGCGATTGAGGTATAGCGCACTCGGAATTGCCCGATGGCAAGTCCTCCCGCATCGGATGCTTTTGATTGAGTTCGCAGCCATAGGGGAAACTATGATTAAGCTCGTAATTTACATCGGAATTCTTCTGGCAATGCTGATACTGGCGGTTATTTCACGGAAGGAACCTCTTTTATCGGAGGAGCCGGTGAATGGAATTGAGGCAGTATTGCGAAAAATGGCTGTCTACCTGTACAAAAAAGTACGAAGAGCCGGAAAACGTTCCCGAGGGAAAAACCGTTTTCTATTCTCGGATGCGGTACGGAATGACCTTGTGATTCTGAATCCGTCCCTGCGGCCGGAAAGAGCGGAAGCTCTGCACCAGATTGAAAAAATACAGCTGTTGTTAGCCTTTTTCCTGGCAGCAGATATTCTTGCTTCGGCACTGTGGATATCTGAATGGAATCAGGGAAACATTCAACAGGACGGCACGATAAAACGACCGGCGTATACGGAGGCATCGGTTACCGTTACGGCTGATGCAGTGAGCAAGTCCGCGAATGGGGAAGAGATTTCCTACGGAGAGTACCAGATTCAGGTAAATCAGCGCCGATATACTGCGGCGCAGGCGCAGAAGCTGGCGGAAGAATTGTTTTCACTTCTGCCGGAGCAACTGAAGGGGGAAAACCGCAGCCTTGAGTATGTAACTGAGAATTTGAATTTCGTGTCAGAGGTGGAGAATTATCCGTTTCGCATTCAATGGGAGAGCAGCAGCTATGATCTCGTTGATACGGACGGAACTGTGCATGCAGAACGTGTGGAGGCGGGAAAGGCAGAACAGGTGACGGTAACTGCAACGCTGATTTATGAGGAAAATCGCTGGAGTAATGATTATGAAATGCTCCTGTTTCCAAGGAGCACAAGTCAGGAAGAAAAAACGCAGAAGCTCGTACAGGAGGAGCTGGATAAAGAAAATGCAGCCAGTTTGGAAAACGAATATTACAGACTTCCGGCGAGCATTGCAGGAGTTCCGGTTCAGTGGCTTGAGAAAAAGGAAGAAACCAGTCTTCTTATTTTTCTTCTGATAATAACGGCCGGAATACTTGCCTCATACAGTAAAGACCAGGAGATTCATCGGAGTCTGAGAAAACGAGAACGGGAGTTAGCACTGGATTATCCGCTTGTGATCAGCAAGATGACTCTTTTTCTCGGAGCCGGCATGAGTATACGGAATGTTTTCTACCGATTGGGAGAGGAATATAAAGACAAACGCAGGAAAGGGGGTGCGAAAAGGTATGTTTATGAGGAAATTCTGCTCGTTTGCCGCGAGTTGGACAGCGGAATATCAGAAACAGCTGCATGTGCTGATTTTGGAAAACGCTGCCGATCGCGGCAGTATTCCAAACTGAGTGCTCTTCTGACTGCTAATCTGACCAAAGGAAACGGCGCACTTCTGAAAGCCCTTCAGGAAGAAGCAGAGCATTCCTTTGAAGAAAGAAGAGGCATTGCCAGACAGATGGGAGAAGAAGCCGGGACCCGGCTGTTGCTTCCGATGCTGATGATGCTGGGAATCACACTGGTGATCATCATGATTCCGGCATATTTCAGCTTTTCATTGTGATTGGAGCCCGATGCAAGGGGAAAGGAGAAAGTATGTATCCGATGTTTGTATATACCATGGGATGGAAAATGAAGGACTGGTTACAGAACAGGAGGAAGGAAAAAACGCTTCTTTCTGACGAATCCGGTATGGGAACTGTAGAAATTATTCTGATCATTGTTGTGCTGATCGGCCTGGTCATAATTTTCAAGAAGCAGCTGACCTCTCTTGTAAATACGATTTTTGAAGCAATCACCAGCAAGAGCAACGATGTTCTCGGCTAAAAGCGGCAAAACGGAAGGCTATCTGACGGTATTTCTTGCTATTTCACTTCCAATTATTCTCTCACTTATATTTGTTCTGCTGGATGGAGCAAGACGCAATGCAGTCCGTCTCCAGACAGAGTTTGCAGCGGATGCGGCTGTAAATTCCGTGCTGGCGGAATTTAATAAAGAGCTTTTGTCACAATATGATCTTCTCATGATAGACACGACTTACGGAACAGGAAGTATTTCTGCAGAGAATACCTGTCAGCATTTGCAGAAGTACCTTGAAAAGAACCTGTCTTCTGGAGGATTGCAGGGAATAAAGCGTGCGGATTTTACGCGTACGTCTCTAACGTCTGTTCATATCACTCAGACCAGATTTGCCCTTGATGATGGATGCGGAGTACTGCGCGAACAGGTAAATGCGTATTTGTCGGCGGAGCCTGTCGGAAATCTTACGTCATCTTTACTGGAGAATGTAAATGGCTATAACGGATTCGGCCTGGACCTGACGGAATGGTCGCGCAGAAAAAGCCAGAATGAACAGGAAATACAAAGAGGGCTGGAGGAGGCAAGGCGCCGAAAAGAAGCAATTGGGGAAACGGAGGAAGAAAATGAGGAGCTCAGAAAGTCAGAGGAGGCCAGGCAGACAGCAAAAGACAGCAATATTGACGAGGAGCATGCAGCTGACCCATGGAAGGAGGTGAATGCAGCCTGGCAGACGCCGATTTTAAAACTGGCATTGGGAGATGGCAATGTCAGCGGGGAAACGGTTTCAACAGGAGAACTGCTTTCATCCAGGTCGTGGAATACAGGAACCGGCTATGAGGCAGAGAACAGCCATCATTACAGTCAGGCAGACGCCGTTGGGATGAACATATACATTGCAGAAAAATGCGGGAATTATCAGCATTCGCTGGAAAAGGGAAGGCTTTGTTATCAGATGGAATATCTGCTGCACGGCAAAGGAAGTGACCGGGAGAACCTTGAGAAAACAGCGGAAACTCTTCTGCTTATCCGGTTGGCGGCCAATACCATGTTTGTAATGAATGATGCGGCCAAAAAAAGTGAAGCAAGGACATGGGGAATTGTTCTGGCACTGCTGTGCTTCAATCCGGAGCTGGAAGAGGCCTTCACAAATGCGCTTTTGCTGGCGTGGAGCTTTGCGGAATCGGTTTACGATCTGCGCACATTATTTGCAGGCGGACGTGTACCGATTATGAAATCATCGGGAACATGGAAGACATCGCTGCTCTCGATTTTCAGACCGGGATTCTGGCAGGAAAGCGGCGGAAATGGAGGAAGCGGACTGGATTATACCGGTTATCTTCGCGTGCTGCTTTTCCTGGAGAATGGAGATACCAGAGACTACCGGCTTATGGATGTGATGGAGATGGATATTCGGAAGGCGGAGGGCAATAATTCGTTCCGCATGGATGGATGTATGGACTCCTTCCTTATGGAAGCAGCGGTTTCGAGTACATTTGGCTATTCCTGCCAAATACAAAGGGAAGGAGGTTATGAATGACAAAACGAAAATTATGCCCTCACCGATTGCATGCAGAAACCAGGAATATAGTTACAAGGCCTCTCCGGGATGCAGAACATGGGAGGGCATGGTTTTCGAACATTCTGCTGCAAGCCAGTATGACTGTGGAGGCAGCACTGGTGCTGCCTCTCTTTCTGTTTTTTATGGCTCAGGTTTTATATTTGTTTGATATGGTCCGGCTGCAGAGCAGCATGCTGGCCGCACTTCATGAAACAGGGACGCAGATTTCGGAATATGCTTATTATCTTCGCTTCGGAGGGGATGCCGCAGAGCAGGGAGGAGTACATTCCGATATTCTGCAAGGGATTGCAGGAGGCAATGAATGGACCTCACTGGCACTGTCCGAAACCTACGTAAGAGACAGTGTGGCGAAGCAGATTGGGAAAGAGTGGCTTGCAAATTCCTGTATAGAAGGCGGTACGAGCGAGATTTCCTATTTACAGTCCGGAATTCTGTCCGGCGACGATATCGTGGATCTGGTTGCAGATTATCGGATAAAGCCGTTCCTTCCTGTATTTGGGCTGCGCAGTATGGCGGCACAGGCCAGGTATTATGGTCATGCATGGGTCGGGTATTCCGGTGAAGGGGACGAAAGTGCAGGAGAATCGTCAGAAGAGGATGAACAAACGGTTTATATCACACCAACCGGCGTTGTGTACCATAAGGATGTGGGCTGTACATATCTGAAACCGTCGGTTCGGACGATATCGGCGGCAGAGCTGGGAACGGCGCGCAGTCGGGATGGATCCAAATACTATGCCTGCGAACGATGCAGACCGGCGGCAGCAGGCAATGTGGTGATTACATCAGAGGGAAATCGCTATCATTCTTCCGCGTCCTGCACGGCAATTCAAAGAGACATTCAGGCAGTATCTCTTTCTGAAATAAAAAGCACAAGGAGAGCGTGTTCAAAATGCGGTGGGACGTAGATTTTATCCTTTCGGCAGCGGTTGTGTTTTTGTTTTTATCCGTCAGCAGCATTTCTGATTTTCGCAGCCGGACAATTTCACTTGGATGGATCAGACTGTGGATGGCAGCGGGACTTGTCTGGGATATCTGTAAAGTGTGTTCCGGTGACCGGATGATCGCTGAGCTTCTGTGTGCAGTAATTCCGGGAGCGTGCCTTTTGTGTATGGCATATTTTTCCGGTGCGGCCGGTATGGGGGATGGCTTTGCGTGGCTGGTTGTCGGCCTGTTCTATGGCAGTGAGAATTGCTGGGGCGCATTTGCGGCAAGTCTTTTCCTTATATTTGTATGGAGCGCGGGATTATTGATATTGAAACGCTCGTGCAGAAAGACCAGACTGCCGTTTCTGCCGTTTTCGCTTGCGGGGACGGTGCTGTGGGCAACGGCTGTGTCGGCGGGATTCTTTTAGAAGAGAGGAATTATGAAACCGGAGAACGGAAGAACGCACAGAGGACAGGAGCTTACAGCATATATGACTGTAGAGGCGGCGTTTGTGATGCCGATGATACTCTGCGTTTTTATTGTCACAATATATGCTGCTTTCCTGTTGTATGACCGCTGCTTGTTTGCACAGGATGCGCGCGTGTTATGCCTTCGAGAGAGTATTCAAAGAGATGATGGTGCTCCGAAGGTTGATGCAGAGCGGCTCAAGTCGAACGAGCAGCGTCAGTTTGGGACAAAGTACTTTGCGGTAAGCAGCTTATCAACCAGTGCATATGCAGAGGGGAAAAGATGTGTTTACGAGGGCAGCTTCCGGGTTCTCCCGACATCCTTCGGCAGCAGTGAAATAATGCCGAAGACCATATGGAATGCGTCCATTCGGACCTCGGCCCGGAAGACGGATCCGCCGTGGAGTATTCGCAGCTTTCGCAGAAAAATATATGCGGCAGAACATCTCATTTCGGGATTCGCAGACAAGTCAAGCTGAAATAGGACGGGCGCTGAACGGATACAAATGTTTGATAGGATGGAGAAGAAAAGATGCAGAATTATCAGTTGTACGCAGATGCTATGTCAAATTATCTGGTTCTTCGCTGTCCGGAGGACGGGAAGGAGAATTACCAATACCGGATGTTGGCAGTAAACCGGATACCGGGGCTGCTTTCCTGCAGTGCGCGTGTCATAGACGGAGAGAGCTTTTTGTATTACTGCATAACGTCCAAGCAGAGTCTTGCAAGGAAATATGAGCATTGCTTCGTGAGCGAAGAGCAGCTGAAGGCCTTTCTGTATGCGGCAGCTGCTATGGTCAAATCCCTGTCGGAATTTCTGCTTGATACAGCCAAAATAATAATGGATCCGGAGTACATTTTTTATGACGATGCACGTGAACAATATTGCTTTACCTACTTTCCATGGATGGACCGTGATAATCAGAAGTGCGCGCTGTTTGAATATTTAGCAGAGCGTATTGATCCCGCGGATGAAATTGCACGGATCGTAGCCTTTCGTCTGTGTGAGCTATCAGAAAGGGACGGTTTTGTTCTCAGTGCAGAGCTGCTGGACCATGAATATTCCATGGCAAGGGGAACAACAGATCCGGAACAGGAAGAGTGTACAAAAGAAAAGAAGGAACAAAAGAAGGAAAACCTCGCAGATAATGAAAAAAGTGCACAGTTAAAAGCCGGCCGGGATGAATGGGAGGAACTGGAAGAACAAGAAGTTCTGCAGAAGTGCGGAAAAAAGATCCGAGAGAAAAAAGGAATGCCTCCGATCGGAATTTTGCTTATTTCGCTCCTGTTCGGATGTGCGTCCGCGGGATTGTTCGCAATAAGAATGCTTGTGAAGCTGACACAGGAGGAGCTGTTTGCTGTAAGGGCCGGCATTATATTCAGCCTTGGAATGACCATGATTACAGCAATATACGGAATTATCTGCTCGTGGAGAAAGGCAAAACAGGACATTGCTGCGGCAGAGCAGATCAAGGATGCTCAGCGGAAAAATGCAATGACGCCGGCAATGGAATATGGAGATTCCAATTCTGTGTGCTATGATAAAAAGCAGGTGCTGCAGGACTGCGAAGCGCACAGAAGGGAGAAATAGGATGAAGGACGATAACTGCATTTTCTGCAAGATAGCAAATGGAGAGATTCCTTCCAGAACATTATTCGAGGATGAGGATTTTCGGGTAATCCTGGATTTAGGACCGGCGACGAAGGGACATGCATTGATTCTTCCGAAAGACCATTATGCAGATCTGTTTGCTCTGCCGCAGGAGCTGGCAGCAAGTGCCATGAAGCTCGCTAAACGGATGGCTGAGGTTCAAAAGGATGTGCTGAAGGCGGATGGTTTAAATGTTGTGCAGAACAATGGGACGGCAGCAGGGCAGACGGTTGCACATTTTCATATACATTTGATTCCCAGGTATGAGGGCGATGGACAGACCATTGGATGGAACCCCGGAAGTCCTGAGGATGCAGAGCTGGATGCAGTGCGGGATACGATTGTAAATGGATTGCAGTGAAGCTGCGCAGAGTAATTTTGAATAAGAGAAATTGCCTTGCGCAAACAAAAGGCAGTGGTACAGAGAAATTGAGTTTGGGATTAAATTCCAAACCTGATTAGTGATTCAAATATGGGCTCGTGCAAGCACGACCTGTGCCTGAATCAGGAGGACAATAATGCAGAAGCTTCGTGAAATTGATGTATCTGGCGTTACGGATGCAATAAGGGACATGTGCATTGAAGCCAATTATGGCCTGTCAGATGATATGAGGAATTCTCTGGACCATGCACTGCAGACGGAGCATTCTCCGCTTGGAAAACAGATTTTGCAGCAGCTCGAAGAAAATCTTGCGATTGCATCGGAGGAACGTATTCCGATCTGCCAGGACACAGGTATGGCTATCGTGTTTATGGAGATCGGTCAGGATGTTCATTTTGTCGGAGGTGATCTCACGGATGCGGTAAACGCCGGGGTACATCGCGGATATATTGAGGGCTATTTGCGCAAATCGGTTGTTGGTGACCCGCTTATCCGGAAGAACACGGAAGATAATACCCCGGCTATACTGCATACAACAATTGTAAAAGGCGATCGGGTTCGCATTACAGTTGCACCAAAGGGATTCGGCAGTGAGAATATGAGCCGCGTTTTCATGCTGAAGCCGGCGGATGGCGAAGAGGGCGTCGTCAGAGCTGTAGTTCAGGCGGTGAAGGATGCAGGACCCAATGCATGTCCACCGATGTCAATTGGCGTAGGACTTGGCGGAGATTTTGAGCAATGTGCCATTATGGCAAAAAAAGCGCTGACGTTAAATGTAAGCGAGCATTCTGATCTAGAACATATCCGCAATCTCGAAGAACAGATCCTGGAAAAGGTGAATGCACTTGGTCTTGGCCCTGCGGGGCTTGGCGGCACAACGACAGCGATGAGTGTAAGAATACTGACATATCCGACGCACATTGCCGGACTTCCTGTCGGAGTGAATATCTGCTGTCATGTCAATCGTCATGCAGTGCGCACCATATAGCGTATATCTTTATATTAGAAGAGGCGATCCTATCGGAGAATTCGTCTTCGCGAAATTCTCCTTGGGCTGCCGCTGCAGAACAGCGGTATAGGAGGTAAGGATGGAAAAGCATTTGCAGGTTCCGTTCAGTAAAGAAGAAGCATCCGAACTGAGAGCGGGTGAGATGGTGTATTTGTCAGGTACGGTCTATACCGCGAGGGATGCAGCTCATAAAAGAATGGATGAAACATTAAAGAAGAAGGAACCCCTGCCTGTTCCGATATGCGGCAATGTAATCTACTATATGGGGCCCTCGCCTGCCAGAGAGGGAGCTGTGATTGGTTCGGCAGGACCTACTACAGCAAGTCGTATGGACAAATATACGCCGGAGCTTCTCGATCTGGGGCTTTCCGCAATGATTGGAAAGGGAAAGAGGACACCAGAAGTGCAGGAAGCGTGCGTTCGCAACGGTGCAGTCTATTTTGCAGCGATCGGCGGTGCCGGCGCGCTGCTCTCAAAGTGCATTACAAAAGCAGAAGTAATAGCTTATGAAGATCTTGGAACAGAGGCCATTCGAATGCTGACAATAAAAGATTTTCCGGTGATTGTTGTAATTGATACACAAGGAACGAATTTGTATCAGAAAGTGGCTGAGAGCACTACATCTTGCGATTGACTTTCAAAATTGGCAAATGTATAATTAGGCACGTTCTCTCGCAGGAGGGAAGAAAACTTGGCCAAGGAAACCTTGGAATCAGGCTTTGGAGTAATACTCAAGAGGCTGAAGAGGCGCCCCTGCTAAGGGTGTAGGTCGGTTAACGCCGGCGCGCGGGTTCAAATCCCGCTTACTCCGCTGGCAAGCAAAAAAGTGCTTGCAAAGAGTCAAATGGTGTGGTAATATACAACACGCTGTTTGAAAGAGGTCTTTTAAAACAACACTGCTTCAGAAAAATCTGAGTTGACTCTCAAGAAAAAATGAAAAAAGTGTTGACAAAGAAAAGATCACATGATATTCTATCAGAGTTGCGGCTCACGAGAGCAGCAAGCGAAACCTGCCTCGCAGGTGAGCATCGAAAGATGCATGAGAACATTCTCAATCACATAGTGACAA
>CAVJLL010000017.1:0-43438 GCA_963650385.1 Clostridium sp. CAG:508
GCATAAAATGCGCGAGTAATGCTTGCATTAACGAGCCCATTTTTGCAAATTTATTGGGCTCTGAAACAATCACCGAAAAGGAGCATCTGCCGTATGTGCAGATGCTCCTTCCTAATCCCATAATGTTGCGGCCAAAACGTCTCAACGGATACCGGATTGCTGCGCGCGCTGCGCTCCCGCAATCCTCATCCCGCGTACCTGTCAGCGGCTCAGATCTGCACGCTGCAGGAAACGCTCTCGTGCCCTGTCAGCTCTTTGCTGCGGGCATCCGGCTGTGCAAAGCCGGCATACGCCGTGAATGCTCCGGTGCGGATTCTGCGCTGGCCTTCCTCGTCCACCGTAGCAAGCTCGTGCGGTGCAACCTTCAGCGTCACTTCCTTCTCCTCGCCTGCTGCAAGCTCCAGTCTCTGGATGGCAGCCAGATGCGGGAATGTAACGTCGCAGGCGTCATCCTCGGCCTTTACATATACCTGCAGAACGTCCTGCGTAGCTGTCTTTCCGTCGTTGCAGACCTTTACCGTTACCTGCAGGCCGTCAATTCCGTATGCTGCGCCGTAATCGTCGCTGCTGCCGAATGCCGTTTCACCAGCCTCTGCAGCGGCTCCTGCTGCTCTCTTGATTGCAGCAGCGCTGACTTCCTTAGCCCGGCAGTCGCCGTAGGTCAGGCCGTAGCCGAAGGGATACAGCGGTGTTCCCTCGTAGTAGCGGTAGGTACGGTTCTTCATGGAGTAATCCGTAAACTCCGGAAGATCCTTATCATGCTCATAGAACGTCACCGGAAGCTTTCCGGAAGGGGATGTCTCTCCGAACAGAACCGCTGCAACGTTCTTGCCGCCGCGTCCGCCCGGATACCACACCTGAAGGATGGCTGCTGCGTGATCCTCTGCGGTGCGAAGGTTCACCGCGCTTCCTGTCATGTTGATGACGACGACCGGCTTGCCGGTGGCAATCATGCCGCGCAGGAGCTCGAGCTGCGGGAACGGAAGCTCTAAGCCGCTCTTATCGCCGGATGCGTAACGGTTTCCGGTATCTCCCTCTTCGCCCTCAAGGGTCTCATCCAATCCCAGAACAACGAATACAACCTCGGACATCTCGGCGCACTGCTGTGCCTCAGCCAGGCGGTCGCACATCGTCGGATCGGAAAGTGCCTCCACATTGTCCTTAAACAGATGGCATCCCTCTGAGTAATGAACATTGACGTCCTCGCCCAGATAATCCTGAATGCCCTCCAGAACCGTCGTGTAACGGGATGCATCGCCGTGGTAATTGCCCTTCAGAGCAACGCGGCTGTCCGCATTGGGTCCAACCACTGCCACATCGTGAAGCTTGCTCTTATCCAGCGGCAGAATGCCGTTGTTCTTGAGCAGTACGAAGCTCTCTCTTGCTGCGCGGTCCTCCACAGCCAGGTGCTCTTTGCACTCTACGACCGAGTACGGAATCTGGTCGTATTCGGTTTCGCCGAACATGCCCAGAAGGTATCTGGTTGTGAAGAGCTTAATGGCGGACTCTGTGATGTATTTTTCATCCAGAATGCCCTGCTCCACCGCATTCATGATCTTCTGGTAGGTGCAGCCGCAGTTGACATCCGTTCCGTTCTCCAGAGCCATCACGACGGACTCCTCCGGCGTAGCGGTCACCTTGTGATTCTCGTGAAAATCACGAATTGCCCAGCAATCCGACACATAATGTCCTTCGAACTTCCACTTGCCGCGGAGAATCTCCTGCAGTGCAGGCGATCCGCAGCAGACCTCGCCGTTGGTCCGGTTGTAGGCGCCCATGACTGCCTCAACCTTTCCTTCCTTGACGCAGGCTTCAAAGGCCGGAAGATAGGTCTCCTCCATGTCCTTCTTGGATGCGACCGCATTGAAGTGATGGCGGTCCGCCTCCGGGCCGGAGTGCACGGCGAAGTGCTTCGCGCAGGCCGCTGTCTTCATTGTCTCGCCGTCGCCCTGCATTCCCTCGATGAAGCGGACACCCAGACGCGAGGTCAGATACGGATCCTCTCCGTAGGTCTCATGGCCGCGGCCCCATCTGGGATCACGGAAAATATTGACGTTGGGCGCCCAGAAGGTCAGTCCCTTATAGATATCTCTGTCGCCGTGACGGCTCTGCATGTTGTACTTGGCGCGGCCCTCGGTGGCCGTCACCTCGCCGATCTCCTGCATCATATCGGGATCGAAGGCTGCAGCCATACCGATTGCCTGCGGAAACATGGTGGCAACACCGGCTCTTGCAACGCCGTGCAGTGACTCGTTCCACCAGTTGTATGCAGGAATTCCCAGCCGCTCAATGGCCGGGGAATCGTATTTGAGCTGGGAGGCCTTCTCCTCCAGTGTCATTTTGGAAACCAGCTCTTCGGCCAGCTTTCTTGCTTCTTTGCGGTTCACGTAACCCTCCTTGTCTGCAGCAGCTGCACACATTCTGCGGAATCGCCCGTCGGCGATTTCCGAACATGCATGCCCTGCTGCAGGGCTTCTCATGCGGCATATCTGCCGGATTTACTTTACCTTAATGACGACCTTCAGTGCGTCGGTCTTATTGTTCAGTGCTTCCTGATAAGCATCCTGAATGTGATCAAAATCAAACTCGTGCGTTACCAGAGGCTTTACATCGATGGCTCCCTTTGCAACTGCGGCGATGGCTCTGGGATAGATGTTGCGGTAACGGAACACGGACTTGATGGTGACTTCCTTGTCCATGATCTGTGCGAAGTTGTAATTGATCTCCGGCTTTACGGAAATGCCGACCAGAACGATGGTGCCGCCTCTCTTAACGAGGAACGGAGTCTGTGCGATGGTAACGGCAGAGCCTGCTGTCTCGAATACCTTCTCTGCGCCCTCGCCGTTCGTTGCTGCCTTGACAGCCTCCATGACGTCTTCCTTGCCGCTGTTGATCACAACGTCTGCACCCATCTGCTTAGCCAGCTCGAGCTTGGCATCGATGAGGTCCGCAACAATGATCTTGCCTGCGCCGTGTGCCTTGCAAGAGAGAAGGGTCGTCATTCCGATGGTACCTGCGCCCAGGATCAGAACGCTCTCGCCGACCTGCACATCGCCCTGATTGGCAGCATGGAAGCCAACGGAAAGGGGCTCAATGAGTGCACCCTCCTTCGTGCTGACATTGTCCGGGAGCTTGAAGCAGTAATCGGCCGGGAACTCAATGAATTCCTCATTGCAGCCGGGTACCGGAGGTGTTGCCAGGAACTGTACATCCGGGCAGAGGTTGTATTTGCCTTCCTTGCAGAATTCGCAGGAGCCGTCGGTAATGCCGGGCTCCAGGCAGACTCTGTCGCCGACCTTAAGGCTCGTAACGCCCTCGCCGACCTCAACTACCGTGCCTGCGGTCTCATGTCCGAGCATGTAGTCGTGCTCCAGATCCACGACATAGGCGCCGACGCGTCCGCTGTGGTAATAGTGCACATCGGAGCCGCAGATTCCCACATATTCCAGGGAAACCACTACATTGCCCTTGCAGGCCGTCGGCTTCGGGATCTCCTTGATAATCATGTTGTCCAGACCGCGCATGAAAGCGCCCTTCATCATTTCCATTGCAAGTTTCCTCCTGTTAGAAAGTTGAAATAATATGGCACTTACCGTAATTATTCAGTGCACATCCGCACAATCGCCTAGCTCTGAATAATTACCATTTATCTATTGGCATCGCGGCAGTCCGCGTGCCCGGCAGGTCTTTTCGTGAAGACCTGCAGTGTAACCTTGTTCGTCACGATGCAGCCGCCGGCCGGCGGCGGGTGAACCGTAATCCTTACTCTTCCTGCTGCGCCGCCTCATAGCGCTCATCCAGCTTCATATCATGATCCAGCGTGTTGTACATGATGCGGATCGTCATCAGTGCCGGAAACCACACGCCCAGGAACACCAGAAAGACAATGGAATAGGGATACAGGATCAGCATCAGTGCCCAGTAAACGCTGCGGAATGCAATCGCGCCCAGCGTAATAACGGGGTGCATCATGGTCATCAGCCAGCTGTTCTTCACCACCTGCAGGAGTGTCAGATCCACCATCAGGCGCTGTGTCCAGAGGTAGGTGGTGATCGCCAATACGAAGACGCAGGCAATGACCAGGCTGATCAGCATCATCTCCGGCAGCCGGTTCCCCTCGTGAAGATTGGTGACGACATTGATCAAAGCCGCTGCAAGAAGGCCGATGACAAGGCCGGGGATAAGGCTTCCCTTCCACTCCCGCTTCAGGACCTTTCTGTACCGCTCCCACCACCTGCCGGGATAGCCGCGGTAGGACATAAGCGCCGCATCATACATTGCCGCATAAAAGGGTGCTGCAATCAAGCCGCCGACTGCACCGGAGAGCAGGAGGATCTGCGGTCTGTCCCAAAGGGAGCCCAGCATAAAGCCCGTCAATGCAGGGATCAATGCCAGCACACAGATCAGATTGGTGATGAGGAGCCGCGGAAAATTGTCCACGATCACATTCCATGTGTATCCTCTGGCTGACCGGTCGCCCTGCTCTGCATCCAGGGTCCCGCCAAGGTTGTTGTAATCCAGGCCGCCGAATAATGCCATTTCCCGTTCTCCTTTCCGATTCATTCCGATCATACCACGATCTTATGTCTGTATGTTACCCTCCGGCTTTTCGATCTGCTATGCACTCCTTGCGGTTCATTCTGCAAGTCATGCGATTCCAGATACCAGGATTGCGGGAGCGCATCGCGCGCAGCAATCCGGTATCTGTTTGGAGTGGCGGCCTCGGGCCCTGTCGCTTGGCTGGCGTTTGGAATGTATACAGGGAAAGAGGCTGCCGCGCACAGGCGGGCAGCCTCTTTCCCTGCTGAATGGGGGAGTTATGTTGCAGCAGCTTTATCAGGGGGATTACGACTAAGACTTACTTGATAAAGCCGACCTGCTTCGAAATGAGCTCATACTGCTCGTCTTTCTTCTTGTTGTATTCGACCTTCTTCTCCTCGAAGTAGTTGCGGCCTTCTGCATCGATGGAAACGATCAGCGGTCCGAACTCCTTTACGTGGCAGTGCCAGAGGGTCTCCGGCATGCCCAGGTCCTTCCACTGTGCCTCTACGATTTCCTCTACTTCTGTAGCTGCCACAACCGCATTGCCGGCCGGGAATACGCAGTGGATCGCGCCGAAGTCCTTGCATGCACGCTCTGTGTTGGTCTTCATGCCGCCCTTTCCGACGATCACGCGGACACCGGTGGTCTGCACGAACTCGTACTCGAATTTCTCCATGCGCATGGAGGTCGTCGGTCCTACGGATACCATCTCATATTTGTCATCGCCCAGCGGACGGATGATCGGGCCTGCATGGAGAATTGCTGCGTTCCGCACATCCACAGGGATTTCTCTTCCTTCTTCCACAACGCGGCGGTGTGCCACATCGCGGCAGGTGGTGATATCACCATCGAGGTATACAATGTCGCCGATATGAATGTCCTTCAGATCCTCAGCTCTGACCGGAGTTACCAGAATCTTCTTTCCATCTTCCATTCTTACTGACATGATTTTATCTCCCTTCCTTTCGTCTCAGGCTTCCTTGTACTCAAAACCGGTGTGCGTATCAACGGTGAAATTCAGATCCTTGTCGAATACGATGTGGCCGCGTCTGTGGCTCCAGCAGCCGACATTGACAGCTACGCCGATGGCGGAAGGATGGCGCGCCGTATTTTCAATGTTGACGCCCATTACGGAATACTTGCCGCCCATGCCCTGCGGTCCGAGTCCGATGGCATTGATGCCGTCCTCCAGGAGCTTCTCCATCTTGGCTGCTCGCTCGTTCTCGCTGTGGGAGCCGACCGGACGCATCAGCGCCTTCTTGGAGTTCAGTGCTGCCGTCTCTACGGATGTGCCGACGCCGACGCCGACGAGAAGCGGGGGGCAGGCATTGAGGC
The DNA here is from genome assembly GCA_963650385.1 of Clostridium sp. CAG:508. Classification (GTDB taxonomy): domain Bacteria; phylum Bacillota; class Clostridia; order Lachnospirales; family Lachnospiraceae; genus CAG-791. Next base: position 5,878 of record CAVJLL010000017.1, read on the forward strand.
CGTAGCTGGTCATACGATCCAGGACAAACCGAGTAACACCCTCATAGCCTTCGCCCGGCATCAGAACGGTCGCGTTGCCGGGAAGCGTACATCCGCCGCCTGCCATGTAGGTATAGATTTCACACTGATCGGAGTTCGGAACAATGTCCCACCATACGGTCGGTGTGCCCTTGCCGACATTCTTGCCGGTGTTGTACTCATCAAAGGTCTCCACGGAGTTGTGGCGAAGCGGCGTATCTACCGTTGCCTGCATAACTGCATTCTTCAGCAGCACCTCAAGATCATCGATCAGCGGGAAGCGCGTGCCGCACTTTACCCAGAACTGCAGAACGCCGGTGTCCTGGCAGGACGGGCGGTCCAGCTTTACCGCCAGCTCCTGGTTGCGGAACATGGTGTCGTAAATGACCTTCGCCATCGGCGAGTCTTCCTTCTGGCGAAGCTCATCCAGCTTCGCAACAACGTCGTCCGGAAGCTTTTTCGCAGTAAATCCAACAAACTGCGCGATAATGTCTGTCAGTTTTTTTACCTGTACCTCGTTAGCCATAGCAATTCTCCTTTTTATTGATAGATACTGATGTGTCCGGAATCTGCGCTGCGGCTGCTGCGGACTTGCAGTCAGCAGGCAGATTCAGTTATCACAATGTAAACACCTGTACAATCTTCATGCGGATGCTCCGCATGCTCTGCTGCCGTCTTTCCTCAGGAAGGGAAGAACGGGAATGCAATCGGAAGGATAATCATGCTCACAACCGTGGCAATAATGATCATCGGAAGGCCCGATATCACGTAATCCTTAAATTTGTAGCCGCCGACGCCCAGCACCATGGTGTTGGCCGGCATGCCGATCGGTGTTGCGTATGCGCAGGAACCGCCAATGACACATGCCATCAGAACTGCCTTCGGATCTGCGCCCATGCCCTGCGCAATGGCCAGACAGATCGGCGCCATCAGTGCAGTGGTTGCGGTGTTGGACATAAAGTTCGTCAGTACGCAGCAGATGATGAATACGACGAAGGTCAGGAGCAGCGGGGACGGGTTGTCACCCAGCAGTCCCATCACGGTGGATGCAATCATCTCACCGGCGCCGGTGTTCTTTAACGCCGATGCCAGGGAAAGGGTGCCTCCGAAGAGGAAAATCGTCTTGAGATCGATCGAACGGAGCGCATTCTTCTCCGAGATAACCCCGGTCAGGATCAGCAGCAGTGCGCCGATGGAGCCGGTCACGCAGAGCTTGATGCCGATCTGGTCCTCGAAAATCATCCCCAGGAGTGTTGCCACCAGAATCACCAGGGAAAGAATCTGCTTCCACTTCGGAACATTGCTGAAATCCTGCTCGGTATCAAAGGTACCGCCCTCTTCCGTCACCTCGTGGTTCGGCAGAAGCTTAAAGCCGATGGTTGCATAAAAGAGAATGCCGACCAGCAGAATCGGAAGGCCTACAATGGCATACTCGAAAAACCCAAAGCTCTCTCCGGTTGCCTCCTCCAGCACCGACTGGCCGATCATGTTGCCCGGTGCGCCGATCAGTGAAAGGTTTCCGCCCATCGCTGCCGCAAATACCAGCGGCATCAGAAGTCTGGATCTCTTGAAGCCGGATTTGGCTGCGATGCCGATGATCACCGGAATCAGAATGGCTGCAGTTCCCGTGTTGGAAAGGACGCCGCTCATAAAGCCGACAATCAGCATGATTGCTATGATCAGTCCCTTCTCGGTTTTGGCAAACTTCGTAACCAGGCCACCGATCTTGTTCGCCATGCCGGTCTCGAACAGAGCACCGCCGACGACGAACATCGCCACGAACAGGATCACGTTGCTGTCAATGAACCCCGAGAAGGCATCCTTCCAATCCAGAACCCCTGTGACAACCAAGCCCACGCAGATGATCATGGAGGTCAGTCCCAGTGGGATCTTCTCGCTCACAAACATGACAATTGCAAATACCAGAAATAAAAGTGTTATTATCGCCGGACTCATACTTTTCTCCCTCTCCGCTCATTCCTATTACGCATTTCGTTACCCCCGCTGCAAATACGTTTGTGTGTAGGATACCGGCCGGTTCCTTTCTGTTGTCTGTATTATGTACCGTTCCCAGTCCAATGTACATTTGGTATAATCTTTATGAGTATAAATTTTTCTTATACTACAACACCGACGTCCTGCCATCGAAAAAGGCAATAATGTTGGAATCAAAGGAGCTTTTGCCCCAAACGGATACCAATTATAAGGAGGTACATCGATGACACTGAATCAGCTGGAATATTTCTGCGCGGTTTGCCGCTACCACAGCATTTCCCGCGCCGCCGAGGAGCTTTTTGTCTCCCAGCCCACCGTTTCCATGGCCATCCGGGATCTGGAAAACGAGCTCCATGTAAAGCTCCTTAAGCACCAGCGGAACCGCATTTCCATTACATCCGAGGGGAGCCTCTTTTACCAGAAGGCAGATGAGCTGCTGCAGCAGAGCCGGGACCTCTATGCAGAGTTCTCCAGCATTTCGAGCAATCAGCGGCCGCTGAAGATCGCCATCCCGCCGCTGATCAGCACGGTCCTTTTTCCCCGCATCATTGATGCCTTCCATGAAAAAAACGATACGCCGGTCGAGCTGTATGAATACGGAAGCGTACGTGCGCGCAAGCTCCTCGACGCTGAGGTGCTGGACATTGCCTTCGTCAACATGGATTTTCCGAATCTCGAGCAGTACAACTACCATGAAATCATGCAGAACCACGTTAACTACTGCATTTCCCGCTCGCACCGATATGCCGGCCGTGACTGCGTGACCATGGACATGCTGACGGATGAGCGCGTCATCCTGCTGAACACAGATTCCGTACTGAACCGACAGATTCTCGAGAAGTTCACCGCAGCCAAAATAAAGCCGACCGTGTATCTCTACAGCAGTCAGCTTTATACAACGCTCAATTTTGTCCGCGGCGGCGACTGCGGAGCCTTTCTCTACTCCTCCATTGCCGTAAACCCGCGTGATTTTGTCCAGCTTCCGCTGGTGCCGACCGCGCACTCCCACTTCGGCATCATCTGGAAGAAGAGCTCCTTCATCTCACAGAAATCGGAGCAGTTTCTTAAATTTGTGCAGCACTATGAGCTGATTTCTGCTTAGCATCTGCCAATTTCAATCGTAAATTTTCCTGCAAGCAGCGGGTTCACGTTGAAATATGGCAGGTGCTGAACAGATACAAAAAAAGCGGGGCGGATTCCAAAAGAATCCGCCCCGCTTTTCGGGTTTATTATGTCCTGTCAGTAAGCAGCCGGCAATTAGTTTGCCTTGCTGTTCTGATAGTAGGTGTTGTACAGATCCAGAACGTTCTGTGCGTTCTGTGCCTCAAGCTCTGCAACGTAGGTATCCCAGTCCTTATCAACATCTGCCTGGCCCATAGCGAACTTCAGAGTCCAGGTGTTCTCGGTGCTGAACAGAGGAGTTGCCCAGAGGTTGAGCTGCTCCTTGTCATCCTCAGAAAGAGCGATGGTAGGATCCAGAGGACGAAGCTCTCTGTACTCGCCCTGGCGCTTGTAGAAGTCCTGAAGGTCCTCAGAGAAGTTGGAGGTCAGGAGCTCTGCGCTGCCGCTGTACATGAAGTTGCCGCATGCGAAGCCGTACTTGAGTCTCATGTCTTCCTGATCGTCAGAGGTCTGTGCGATGGAAAGGCCGCCGCAGTAGTACTGCGGATTCAGTGTGTACTTGCCGTCGGTAACGGTGTAGGTTCCGTCCTCACCCTCGATGCCCCACTTGGTCAGTGTCAGACCTTCGTTGCTGTACCACAGCCAGTCGATGAAGCGCATCATCTTGATGAAGTCATCGGTTCCAAGCGTGTCAAGAGCCTTTGCAGATACCATCAGGCCGCACTCCAGACGGGAGTTCTCTGCCTGGTAGTTCGTGGTTCCCTTCGGGATAACGCAGCGATAAACCTCAAAGTTGCCCTCGCCCAGCTGAGAAGCAAGTCCCTCGATCTGGGAAGTGGTGGTTGCACGGTTGGTCAGGATCAGAGCAGTCTTGCCGGTGTAGAACTTGTTGTCGGCAGTAGCATCCTGCTGAGACCAGGTCTCGGGATCCAGGATCTTGTTGTCAACAAGCTTCTTAACAACCTTCATGTACTCCTTGTATGCATCGCTGGTGCTGGAGAGCTTGAACTCATCCGCATCGGTATCGAAGTACAGATCTGCGCCGTTGGTGCCGTTCTGGCTCCAGGTGGTGTAGATGCCGTAGGTTCTGGAAATCAGGTTCAGGAGGCATCCGCCGGAGCCGTAGCCGGAATCGGAGCCGCACCATCTGTCAGACCAGATGTAATCGCCCTCAGAGCAAAGGCCCTGCTCTACCATGTACTTCTTAACGCCGATCAGGATGTCTGCGAACTCGTCCCAGGTCCAATCCTTCTCGAGAGATGCTACGTCGTAGCCAGCTGCCTCAAAGAGATCGGTGCGAAGGAGCAGTGTGTAGTCCTGAAGGGAAGTCTCCTTCATGCCGGGAAGGCGATAATACTTGCCATCCTCCTGCTTCAGCGTGCTGACATCGGCTTCCATGTTGTAGTCGTTGTAGAAGCTGGTGTAGTTGGGCATGTACTGAACATAGTCAGATACCGGAACGACACCGCCGCCGTTTACATAGCTGGACTCATCGTATACCTTCGGGATGATCATCGGAGCCTCACCGGAGTTGATGGCCAGGGAAACCTTCTGCGCATAGTCAGCGTTGTTTACGATGGTCAGATCCAGGTGAACGTTGGTTGCCTGCTCGATGGCCCAGAAAATGCCGCCCTCCTCGCTCCAGGAATCCAGAAGCGGATATGCGTCATTGTCGTTGAAGAACATCGTGTAGGTCACAGGCTCCTCGGAATAGAACTGGGAGCCGTAGGTGTAACCGTCTGCCTGGTATACACCATTCTCGTCCGCAACTGCCTCTTCTACAGTCTCCGCGGATGAATCTGCTGCTGCATCGCTGGTAGAAGCTGCAGAGTCAGAAGAAGATGACGAGCTGCTTCCGCAGCCAGCCAGCATGGTTGCAGCCATAGCAGCTGCAAGCACTGCACTAATGAGTTTCTTTTTCATGTTTCCTCCTTTTGTTTATGAAACTCGGGATCACAACTCATTATTATGATCCTTCTATATAAAAGCCTCCCCTAAGGAGCTTTTATATCATGTAATTATCCCTTCACGCCGCCCAGCATCATGCCGGCCACGAAGTACTTCTGAATGAAAGGATATACGCAGATGATCGGTGCTGCGGTCAGTACCATTGCGCAGGACTTGATGTTGGCAGCAATGGTCATTGCCTCGCCGGCATCCTCTGCAGAGCCGCTGGAGGTCGAGATCAATGTGCGCAGGTAATATGCCACCGGCCACTTGCTCTGGGTATCGAGATACAGGAACGCATCGAACCAGTCATTCCAGTACTGCACCAGATAGAACAGCGTCATCGTTGCCAGAATCGGCTTGGACATCGGCAGTGCCACATGGATGAAGGCACCGAACCGGGACAGACCGTCGATCTCGCCGGCCTCCTCCAGCTCCTTCGGAACCGATTCAAAGAAGGACCGCATCAGAATGACATAATAGGTAGAAACCACACCCGGAAGGATGAAGGAAGCGATGGTGTCCTTCAGTCCGAGGGTAACCATCAGGATGTAGTTCGGGATCATGCCGCCTGCAAAGTACATTGTGAAGATGATGAACGGTCCGACGAACTTGTTGCCCCGCAGCTCCGGCTTGGAAAGCGGATAAGCCAGAAGGCTGGACAGAACCAGTGCCGAGATGGTGCCGATCACCGCATAAATCAGCGTGTTCGCATAGTCCGGAAGGAATACGCCGCTCTTAAGCACATATGCATAGGTCTGAATGCTGAAGCCGACCGGAATGATTCCGACCTTGCCTGCAACAATCGCCTCCGTCGAGGAGAAGGACTGTGCAATCAGATAGAGGAACGGATACAGCATGGCAATGCAGACAATGCCGACCAGGATATCATTGAAAATCATGAAGGCGCGATAGCTGCCCGAAACGATCATGCGGGAGCCTTCCGGCGCATCTTTAATCTTAGCCATTTTTAACTCTCCTTTCCTTCTTAATCAGTACAGTCCGCTGCCGGTTGCCTTCTTGGAGAAGACGTTGGCTGCCGTCAGAAGGACGATGTTGATAAGACCCTGGAACAGACCGACGGCTGTAGCGTAGCTGTAGTTGCCGGATCCAAGACCCATGCGGTAAACGTAGGTCGCAATGATATCGGCCGTCTCATAGGTGGTAGGCTGATACAGAAGGAATACCTTCTCGAAAGCAGCCGATCCGCAAAGGGAACCGATGTTCAGGATCAGGAGCGTCATGATCGTCGGCAGAATTCCGGGAATCGTAACGTGCCAGATCTGCTGGAAGCGGTTTGCTCCGTCAAGGCTGGCAGCCTCGTACAGCTCCGGGTTGATGCCGGACATTGCAGCAAGGTACAGGATGGTGCCCCAGCCAAGTCCCTGCCATACACCGGACACAACGAAGATCGTTGTAAACCACTCCGGCAGAGAGATGAACTGAACTGCCTCACCGCCGAGAGAAGTGATCAGGTGGTTGATCGGGCCGCTGGTGGAAAGAAGCTCGCGGATCATGCCGGCCACGATAACCATGGAGATGAAGTGCGGCAGATAGGAAATGGTCTGCACCAGCTTCTTATAATGTACGTTCTTGATCTCGTTCAGCAGAATCGCGAAGATGATCGTGATCGGGAAGCTGACAACCAGATACTTGATATTCAATGCGAGCGTGTTGCGGAACGCTCTCCAGAAATTGGTATCCTTAATGAACTGGTTGAAATACTTCAGACCGCTCCACTCATCACCGAAAATGCTGCTGCCTGCGCGGTAGCGGCGGAATGCGATGATGTTGCCGATCATGGGAATGTACCGGAAAATTACATAATACAGAACCGGTATCAGCATCATGACATACAGCTGCCAGTACTTCTTAAGGTGTCTGCCGAAGCTTTCCTGCTGACATACATCCTTGCTGGCTTTGGTTTTGTTCTTTCCTGCCATCAGACTCTACCTCCCCTAATGGATATTTTGTGCATTCTCCCGAGGTTTCCCTTCAGGATATATTTACTTTAACATGCAAATCTTGCTGAATCCATCCACCTTTTGCGTTGTTTTTTTCATTTGTTGCGTGGCGCTTGTCTATTTTGCTCATTCGACACCCGCATTTACTGAGCAAAATGTACAGGAATCAGCACGTTTTGCATGTTTTCTTTGCCGCGCATACGGCAAATCCTGCTCTTTCTTGCGAAAGTTTTCCATTCAGAAAATCCTTCTTCAGAAGATTTCTCTTCCCTTTTCATCAGCAATGCCGCTCTTGCGGAAGAAATAGGAATTCACCTGGTCCCTCCACTCTCTTGCATTGGCCAGCTGCAGCGCAAAGCGCTCGGAAATATTTGTAAACGAATCCTCCGGGATTCTTCCCTTCAGTCCTGCAAATGCCTCCGCCATCGCTTCTGCCTCCTGATACCCTTCAAAATGGGAATCATAAATGTGCTGGATCAGGGTCTTGCCGGTGGACAGCTTCCATGTATACGGAATGTGATGGAAGAACAAAAGGAGCTCCTCCGGGCACTTGTGCGGATCCTCATACTGCTCTGCGTTCTCCGGATAATACTGCTGTGCATAGCCGGTTCCGCGGCTGGAGCGGTCTACGCCGATCCCCAGATGATCCGCCCTGTGATAGGTGCCCCAGCGGGAATACTCATAGCCGTCCACGCTGCAGCCGTAATGGGTGTTCGGCGTCACCATCCAGCCGATGCCCAGCGGGCTGGTGTATTTCTCATAGGTAGCGCGGGAGCCCATCAGGATCTTAACAATGACTTCAATGGCTTCCGAATCCGTATCGAAGGTCATCTGTGCCCACTCTCTTGCAATCTCCTCGCTCGAAAGCTCCGTGTCGAAGGCAAGACGGCCGAATCCGTAGAAATTGGCTGCTGCCAGATCGTTTCCGGTCCAGTTCGCATCATTTCCGGTGTTGGCAACAGCTGCGAATCCGGCCATGCCGCTCTTCTGATTACCGTAGGTACGGCCGCTCACGATATCCTTCACCTGATCACCGGCGCCCTCCTGCAGACGGTCATCCTTCTCCGGATGTCTGGTGCAGTAGGTGTGATACTCCAGCACCTCCTTGAACATCGGCATCAGGTAGCATACATCGATCTGGTGTCCGGTATATTCCTGTGCAATCTGCACCTCCAGCATCTGGTTGGTGCGGCGAAGGCCGCCCATCAGCGGGTGAATCGGCTCACGGATCTGGAAGTCCATCGGTCCGTTCTTAATCTGAAGGATGACATTGTCGTGATAATCGCCGTCCATCGCCTTGAAGTTGTCATAGCCGGAGCGTGCGCGGTCGGTTTTGTAATCTCTCCAGTCCTGCGTGCAGTTGTAGACAAAGCAGCGCCAGATGATGGTGCCGCCGTAGGGCTCTACAATATCCGCCAGCATATTGGCGCCGTCGGCCTGGGTTCTGCCGTAGGTAAACGGGCCGGGGCGTCCCTCGGAATCCGCCTTCACCAGGAACCCGCCGAAATTCGGGATCCGTGCAAAGACCTCCTTAATCTTGTCCTTCCACCACGCAATGACCTCTGCATTCAGCGGATCGCAGTTATCGAGTCCGCCGATCTCAATGGGAGAGGCAAAATTCAGGCTCAGATACAGACTGATGCCGTAATCTGCAAAAATACGTGCCATCTCCGCCAGCTTATCAAAGTAGCGCTCGGTGATGAGATCCGTCGCATCGCCCTTCACATTTACGTTGTTGATCACCACCGCATTGATGCCGACGCTCGCTGTAAGGCGTGCGTAATCCCTGGTGCGCTCGTCGACAACAACGGTTCCGTCCTTAAAAAAGAAGGACTCTCCGGAGTAGCCGCGCTCAATGTCGTTGGTCATGTTGTCCCAGTGGTTGAGCATGCGGAGCGGATTGGAGGGAACCGCCGTCCCCTGCGTCTCCTGCGGTGTCTTCCCGGTTGCAATGCCGCGCAGCAGTGCAAAGGCTCCGTAGAGTACGCCCTTTTCTCCCTGCGCCTCGATCCGGATGCTCTTGTCCGTCACCCGAATCCGATAGCTCTCCTCCTTCTGGTTCTCCGACAATGCCGCAAGATCAGCCTCACCGATCCAGTCCGCAGCATCGGCATGAACCAGACAAATGCCGCTTTCCGATGCTCCCTCGCAGACGGCAGCGTCTGCTCCCAGCATGCCGGAGAGCCCCTGCTGCAGCTCACCTGCCGCCGCGCTCACGATTCCCGTGTTCGCAAAGCCGTCGATGCTGATGCTGCCCGCATAGCTACCGAATCCCGTATCCTTCACCGGATGCCAGGAAAGCCACAGCTGCTTCCATGTATTTGCCATACTATCCTCCATTCCGCAGGCCCATGCCCGCTGTGAAAACTCTCTCAAAAATACTGGTAAAAATATTATCGAAGGGTCAAAAAAAACCTCCCTTCATTATGTGCTCTTTTTTTGTCAGCCTTTGCGAAAAAGCCCGGATCGTTTATACTATGTATCAGTTCAGCAGCATCGAGGATTTGCGAAGCAAATTCGAGATGACGCTGAACAATACCATATAAGACATCTTATTAAAGGAGTTCTGTATTGTCCGACTTAGAAAACACACCCGTTGTGGATGAATTTCACCCCCGCCTTCACGGCATCCGCGAGGAAGTCACCTATTCCGATATTCAGGGCATCAAGCTGTATCACAACCGCAATACCATCCACTTTCCTCCGCACTGGCATGCCGCCATCGAGATCCTGTATCCTCTGGAGGAGAACTACACCGTCCGCATCGGCACGCAGGAGCACGAGCTCGTTCCGGGCGACATTCTTGTGGTCGCTCCCGGCACCATTCACTCCTATACGCCGCCGGAAACCGGCGAACGGATTTTCATTCTCTTCGATTACAATCTGCTGCAGATGATCACCAGCATGCGGCAGGTGATGCAGGCCATTCAGCCCTACCTTCTGATCACGCAGACGGCCTATCCGCCTCTGAACGAGAAGCTTCAGGCGCTTTTGCAGGATGTCATCGAGGAATACGACAACGATACGCCCTACAGCGGCGCCATCATCTGGTCAAGACTCCTGGAATTCTTTGCCTATCTGGGAAGGACCAACATCTACCGCGTGTCGCATTCCAAGGAATTCCCCAAGGACAAGCGACAGGAATACGTGGCGAAATTCATGGAGGTCTGCAACTACATCACCGACCATCTGGACGAAGAGATCAACACGGACCGTCTGGCAGAGATCGCAGGCTTTTCCAAGTTCCACTTTTCCCGCCTGTTCAAGGAATTCACCGGCCGCTCCAGCCACGAGTACCTAATCCAGCGCCGGCTTGAGGCCGCCGAGCAGCTTCTGGCCAACCCGGATCTGTCCATCACGGACGTTGCCATGCAGTCCGGCTTCAATTCCCTCTCCACCTTCACCCGCGTGTTCAAGGCCGAGAAGGAAATGACGCCCTCCGCCTTCCGCGAAATCAACCAGAAGAGCAATCACACCAGCTGAAACCACTCAAAGTCAAAGTTCGATCCCGGCAGGAACACAAAGGTCAGATCCCACCTGCCGCTCCGCTCCGGAAGTGCAAACTCCTGCACTTCCCCGCCGTTTCCGCGGAATTCAATGATCTCCTTTTCCTCCGTCTCACCGTCATAAAACCGCACATGAATCGTATTGCCTTCAAGCGGCGTGTTGCCGGCAATGCGGATTCCGTGAAGCGGATGGTCGGCAAAATCCATATTTTTGAACAGGAGCGACACGTTGTTGCCGATGCCGCGGACGAACGGTCCGTCCATCCGGAAGCTGTCGCCGTAGACGCCATCGGTCTCCGCCGCATAGAGCTTCGTCCACGCCTTTTCCCGTCTGGTAAACGTAAAGCCCTTGATGTGAATCTTCTGGTGCACGCGGATGCTGAACACCGCGAGGCCCTTGAGCCGATGCGAAAGCGCATAGGTTGCCGGCTGGTAGGTGTTCCAGATGCAGGGCTTGCAGTAAATCTCGCGGGCGAGGAGGCTTGCGCCCTCTTCTCCCGGAACGCCCTCCCAGAGTTCAATGGGATACTCCTCTCCAGACAGGGCAAAAATCGGAATCGTCACCTCATCCGAGCCGACCGGTCCGAAATCCATGCCCGACCAGGTAACGACCGTCTCACCGTCGCGGGAGGTCGCTACTCCCTTCTCGTTGCCGTTTCCTACTTCGCCGCTGTGCCTGGTATAAAGGCTCCCCGAAATAAAGCCGTACGGGTCGAGATAGGCGGCCCCCAGTCCTTCTACCTTGTACTCCAGCTGCGAAATGATGCGGACATGATCCGTTCCGCCCTTGGAAACCGCGCGCAGATGGAAGGCGCCGTCTCCCAGTGCGGTCATGGAGACCCGGTTCCCTTCTGTCTCCAGCGTTACGATGTTCGTCGGAACGCCGTTGTCATCCACTGCAGAGAACACAACCTCCTGATCCTCCGCAAGCGCCGGTGCGATTTCCGCTCTTGCATGGAGCACCGTATGCTCCGGATCAAATTTCTGTCCGTCCTCAGCGTGAAGGATGACCTTCCGGACCGGGTGAAGCGCTGCCGGCACGACACTCACGCAAATGCCGCCGGCGCATTGCTGCCCTTCCGCATTCTTCCCAATATCAGACGCTACGGTGCCTGCAGCCGTCAGATCCGTATCCTGCTCCGCTTCCTCCACAATTGCCAGGAGCTTTCCGGAGAACAGATTCCGCTCCGAGGCCTGGTAGCTGTCATAGTCTGTGCTGTCGCCGTTGTCGAGTCCCAGGAGCCTTCCGCCCTGTACGCGCACCTGCACGCGGTCGGCTGCATTCTCCACAGGATTCCCGTCGGCATCCACGGCACTGATCTCATAGAAGTGAAGCCTGCCGTGTCCGTACGGATCCTCCCGGACTACATATCGGTCCGTGTCGCCGAAGGAGCGCCGGGTCTGCCTTGCAACTTCCCTTCCAGCCTCATAGGCGACGGCAGTGATCTCACCCTTTTCATAGGTAACCTGCCAGTCGGCAATCAGATGCCTGCCGCTGCCGGGTGCATGGTCGAGCTTCTGTCTGCCGAGGCTCCTTCCGTTCACCAACAGCTCCACTTCCTCGGCGTTGGAGCATACGCGCAGGTCGATTTCCTGTCCCTCGTTGAAGTCCCAGTAAGGGAAAATATGGACCATCGGCGCCGTCTTCACATCCGTCCAGGCCGACTGCAGCACGTAATAAGCGTCCTTCGGGAAGCCCGCCGTATCCACAAAGCCAAGGTAGGAATTCTTAGTATGGTAGGGCGTCGGCTCTCCGATGTAGTCAAAACCGGTCCAGAGGAACTGCCCCATGGAGAATTCCAGATCGCGGTCAATGGCAATGCAGTCCTCCATGCTCTTCGCGCCCCAGCTGGTCACGGAATTGCCAAGGGACGAGCACTGCTCATCCTCATCGGCGAGAATCCCCGCCCGGAGCGGAAAGTGATAAATCCCGCGGCTGAAGCAGATGGACGAGGTCTCGGAGCCGTAGATCACCCAATCCGGGTGCGCCTTATGGTGGGCCTCGTAATATTTTTCCGAATAGTTGTAGCCGGCAAGCTTATAGAGCTCTGCGCAGTGCTGGGCATTCTCCCAGGGCATATAGTTGGAGCCGGTGGTGACGCGCGCATTGCCGAGGGGGTCCAGTGCCTGCACCTCCTCCATGAGGAGCTTCGATACCTCGTACCCGCGCTCGCCGATGTGCTGGTCGTAGATTTCGTTGCCGATGCTCCACATGATCACGCAGGGGTGATTGCGGTCTCTTCTGACAAAGCTCTCGATGTCCTTATGCTGCCACGCATCAAAAAAGCGCGCGTAGTCGTACTCGGTTTTGCAGCGCTCCCACATATCGAAGGCTTCATCCATGACGAGAAGCCCCATCTCATCCGCAAGGTCCAGCGCCTCTGCGGCAAACGGGTTGTGAGAGAAGCGGATGGCGTTGATGCCCGCTTCCTTCAGGATTTCAAACTGCCGGCGCAGCGCATCGATGTGGAAGGCCGTTCCCAGTGCTCCCTGATCCGGGTGCTGGCAGGCGCCGTTGATTTTGACCTTTCTTCCGTTCAGGAAAAAGCCGTGGTCCGGGTCAAAGGCCGTCTCACGGAAGCCGATGGAGACCTCCTCCTTCTGCAGGAGCTCCTCTCCGCGAGAAAGGCAGACCTCCAGAAGGTAGCGCTTCGGATCCGTGATGTCCCAGGGCCGGATTCCTGCTGCCGTGTCAAAGATCAGCTCCGATGCATCGGTCCGAAGGCAGACGGCATCCCCCGCCCCTGCTCCGGACGGTTCGCTGCCGTTCTCCCCGGCGGTCTCTCCTTCTGCCGCAGCTCCTGCAGCAGATTCCATGCCGTTGTCAGCCAGAACCTTCTGCAGGTTGGCCGCTGCCTTCGGCTCCGCCTGCTCTGCGCGGCAGGGTACAATCTCATGCCCGCTTTCCGCATCCAGAAGCCGCCAGGACAGGGTCAGCGCCTCTGCAGCCTTCCGATCGGCGGCCGCTCCCGAAATCTCTGCCTCTGCGTGCAGCCTCCAGCCGCCGTCCGGCTCCCTGTCTGCATGCGTATAGATGCCGCCGTCCCGGATGCACAGCGCGCCCGTCTGCACCAGCCACACATTCCGGTTGATGCCGGCACCGGAATACCAGCGGGAATTCGGCTCCTGGAAGGTCACACTCACCAAAAGCTCATTGGTCCCGGCACGAAGGCGTCCCGTCAGCTCAAGGGAAAAGCGGGTGTATCCGTATTTCCACTCGCCCAGCTTTTCGCCGTTTAAGTACACGACGCTGTTCATGTAAATGCCGTCGAAAATAAGGAATACGCGCTCCCCATCCTTCTCCAACCGGTCAAAGGTCTTGCGGTACCATCCGGTTCCGTTGCGGTAGAGCTCTCTGCTGTTGCCGATCAGCCAGTCGTGCGGGATCTGCACCGGTGCAAACCGGTCGCCCTTGGCAGCCGCTTTTGCCTCTTCCAGAGTGCTCTCCACCGGCAGCTCCAGAAATGTCCAGTTGTCATTGAATAAAGTCTTCATAGGTTGTGATTTTCCCCACAGATATATGCGAATGTTGGAGACAAAAGACCTTTTGCCCCTGGTATCACAAATGAACCGGCAGTACAAACGGTGTCATGGGAAGTCCGGAGGCATTCCGAATGAGTGCTCCGGTCATGGTGCTGCAAAAGGCATAGCGCGCCTGTACCGGTTTTACGCCCTGCGGGAACCCTTTGCATACAAGCCGCATCATTGCGCAGTCCGCCGCATCGTTCCCGGCACCTTCTCCAGTTGCGCCGCCGTCTTCTGCTGTATCCGAAGTGCTCTGTCTGCCCGGCTTCGTTTCCTCCAGAATCACTTCGGCAGGGTATGCGCTTCCGTCCGGTGCCACCAGCTCGGCATCCGTCACCGTGCTCCCCTTGTCAAAGGAGTCGGCATAAAGTCCTTCCGCATGGGTCAGTGTGATGTCCACTGCGTGTGTCTTCTCCCAGGAGGAGGCATCCGCGCGCACCGGCACCGGTCCTGTGTATTCCGCGTCGCTCCCGTACAGGTCATGCGCCGCCAGCAGTGCGAGGCGCCGTCCGATCTCCTTCTTGCCGTGGGGATGCAGGTCATTGTCCTCGCCCAGATCCATGGCAACCGCCATCCCGGCATGCGGAATCGCAAGCGCCGCCAGGCGCTGTTTTTCCCGAAGAGGCGCCCAGTCCATATCGCCGTCCATGGTGACGTCGTAATTGGGCAGCTGGACAAAGTAAAACGGGAGCGTTTCATCCTTCCAGAGCCTGCGGTAGCCGCTGACATAGCGCTTCATCAGGTCTGTATAGTCATAAGGCTGGTGGGTGTTAGCCTCTCCCTGGTACCAGAGCATGCCCTCCACCGGCAGCTCAAAGCAAGGATACGCCGTTCCGTTGAAGAGTCCGGTTGCCTTCCAGCTCACAAAATCCGTGGGCGGAATGACCGGCATCTGCGCTCCGATGCGATACCTCCAGGTGCCCGTAAGATCAATGACGCCCTGATCATTGTAGATAAAATATCCCTTGCCGGGCGTAAGTCTTCCCTTGCCGCCCTCCACCACCAGGCGAATCGTGATGGTGTTGCGCCCGGTGCGCAGAACCTGCTCCGGAATCCGGTACTTGCGCGGGGGGTACTGGTACCCGGTCTCTCCGACCTTGACGCCGTTCACGTACGTGATGTCCGAATCCACCATGGTGCCTAGCCACAGGCCTGCACTCTTTCCGGCCATTTCCGCCGGCACCTCAAAGCTCCTTGAAAGCCATACAACTCCCGTAAAGCCGGAAAGCTCCGTATCGCGAAAATAACACGGCACCTCCACAGAGGATCCGCCATCGAGGATGTGCTCCGGATGCCCCTGCCAGTCCTCCTGCAGGCCGGCATCCTTCTGATCGAGCTCTGCCTTCCAGGCCGCCGGCTCCGTCTCGTTCCGGCGGAGCACCTCCTCCATGAAGGCGTCATCGCCGTACTGCTCGGCCTCCTGAAGGAGCGGAAGGTAGGCGTCATCCCCCTGCAGCATCTCCTTCGAGAGCCAGGACGTAATCCGCGAGCCGCCGAGCGACGCCTGCAGAATGCCGACCGGGATGCCGGTCATCTCCCGCAGCGCCCGCGCGAAAAAGTAGGCCGAAGCCGAAAAGCCGAGGATGGAATTGTACTCCGCCTTCCTCCAGAAGCCGTCAACCGGCTCTGTCAGCGGCCCGTGATAATCCGCATTCTCCTTCACGCGGAAGCTCCGGATCCCGTCATCGGTGCAGCTGCGCACGAGCTCCGGGTAGGAGTCATAGCAGCGCTCCATATCCACGTCGATGTTGGACTGACCGGATACAAACCACAGCGCGCCGATCAGGATGTCATGCACGCGGAGCTCTTCTCCCTTTTCACCGCAGACACGCATCTCATAGGGACCTCCGGCGGGGAGCGGTGCCAGATAAAGATCAAACCGCCCATCCTGCGCAGCTGCTCCCGCAGCCTCCCGGACAGGAGTTTCCGGTGCGTCCTCTCCGGGCACATTTTTGTCCTGCGCGGCTGGGCTGCTTTCCGATCCCTCCGCTTTGCCCGCAAAGAGCTTCGCCGTGATCGTCTCCCCCGGCTCCGCCGTGCCCCACACATGAACCGGCTTTCCCTGCTGGAAAAGTGCACCGTCCGATACCAGTTTTGATAACTTCATTCTGTCTGTGCCTTCCTAATGCTGTCTTTTTTAAACCCTTCCGCCCTTGTACATAAACCAGTCAAAATCCGCATGGCCGGTGCACGCATGTCCTGTTCCGCTGGCATACATGCCGGCATAGGCGCCGGTAAAGCCGCCGTTGACGTTAGAGCTCAGAAGCCTTGCCGGAAGCTTTTCTGCCACGGATATCCGGTTCTCTTCGCAGATGCATTCCTTCACCTGCCCGTTTCCGTGAATCTCCTTGTCTGCAGCCGCCGGTACATACCAGAAATCGTAGGTCTCGTTGCGGCAGGTGCAGCCGAGGATCAGGGAAGTCTCCACCGCTTCGCCTGCAGCGGAAGCCGTCGGTTTCTTCGATCCTTCCTGCTGCGGCAGCAGAAGCTCTCGCAGCACCTCATGCCGGCCATCCTCTGCCTTTGCCATCCGGAGAATGGGCTGCCCGTCCGTATTTTGCCCGATGGTCAGGAGGTAGCTGTAGCGGTCATCCTGCAGCAGAACGATGCCGGCCTCTGCGGCCGAATCTGCAGCCGACAAGGTCACCTTCGCAGCCATTTCAAAGGTGTGATGCTGCTGCCGGCGAAGAATGCAGGCCGGCTGCGCGGTATGCCAGCGATCCTGCAGGTCCTGCTTCCAAAGGGTCTCCTTCGGAAGGCAAAGGCGAAGCGCACCGGGCTTTTCTGTCAGAGAATAGAAGTCCGACTGCGGTGGCTGAATGGTGTTCCAGCGAAGGTCCGGTTTCGCATCGTCAAAGTCGTCCAGAACCTCCTGCTCCATGGGATTGAGGCCGGCCGGAGCAAATTCCGGCAGATCCGGTTTTCTCTCGCTGCTGTGAACGATGCCGTCCTGCGTATCCAGGAGCGGCCAGCCGTCCTTTTCCCAATGGAAGGGTACCAGGAAGGTCTCCCGCCCCGTATTGAAATGGAAATTGTCCGGATCCTCGGGGTCCACGTACGGCCGAACCGCCAGGAGGACCATCCACCACTCTCCGTTTTGCGTCTGCACAATGTCGGCATGTCCTGTGACCGAAATCTCGCGGGCCAGCGGGAGATGGCGGTGTGTCACGATCGGATTGCGCGGGCAGATTTCGTAGGGTCCCTCGACACTCTTCGCCCGTGCCATCATAACGCAGTGGTTGGAGAAGGTGCCTCCCTCTGCAACCATCAGATAGTACCAGTCGTTTATATGGTACAGGTGCGGTGCTTCGATCCACTTGCTGGTCGTGCACGCGCCGTCCCAGATTTTGCGCCGGCTTCCGATGAACTGGAAGGTCACAGGATCGAGCTCACTTAAGTAGATGCCGTGATGGCCTTCGTACTGCGGATATGCCTCAATGTAGTTGCCGGCATACCACATTCTCCCATCCTCATCCCAGAACAGCGTCGGATCAATGCCGTCTGCTCCCTTGATGAAGACCGGATCCGACCACGGGCCGGCGGGGTCCTTGGCTGTGACGATAAAGTTGTCGCGGTATACCTCACGCCCCTCTGACACGAAGGTGTTGACGATATAGAAAAGTCCCTCGTGATAGCGGATGGTCGGCGCCCACAGGCCAAGGCTCGCCTCGCAGGCCTTGTAATCCAGCTGATCCCTGCGGTGAATGGCATGACCGATCTGCTCCCAGTGAATCAGGTCCTTGCTGTGGAAGATCGGAATTCCCGGATAATAGATAAAGGAAGAGGTTGCCATATAATAATCCTCTCCCACCCGGCAGATGGAAGGGTCCGGATAGAAGCCGGATAGAATCGGATTCTGAAACTGCTCTGTTGTCATTGCTGCCTCCTATGCCGCTGCTTTACAGCGGCAGCTTAAGTGCCGGGGGCAAAAAAAGCATTTCGCCCCGCCCGGTGCCGGATTGCTGCGCACTTGCGCTCCCGCAATCCTTCGTTCTCCTATTACTAGCACAGGGATTCCGCCATTTCCCTTCATCTGTTGCACGCTTTTTGCGATTTCATGCGGGCATCTCACCCCAGCAGCTCTTCGCTCTTTGCAAGCGCCGATGCGATGACGGCATCCATGTCGTAATACTTGTACTCGCCGAGCCGTCCGCCGAAGACGACCTTCTTCTCCTTGTCCGCCAACTTCCGGTACTTCTTATAAAGCGCTCCGTTTTTCGCATCGTTGACCGGATAATAGGGCTCATCTCCCTTTTTCCATTCGGAGCTGTATTCGCGGCTGATCACGGTTTTCGGAAGGTCATTTCCATCGTCGTCCTTGCCGAACTGGAACCACTTATGCTCGATGATTCTCGTCCAGGGTGTCTCCGCATCCGTGTAGTTGACCGCAGCATTTCCCTGGTAGTTCGGTATGTTCAGAACCTGTGTCTCAAAGCGTACAGACCGGTATTCCAGCGCGCCGAGCCGATAGTCATAGTAGGCATCGATGGGGCCGGTATAGATCACCTTATCGCAAATGGCGTCCAGCTCGTCCTTATTTTGCAGGTAGTCAACGCCAAGGCGCACCTCAATGCCCTCCAGCATAGCCTCCACGAGCTTTGTATAGCCGCCCATGGGAATGCCCTGGTACAGTGCGTTGAAATAGTTGTTGTCAAAGGTCAGGCGAACCGGAAGGCGCTTGATGATAAAGGCCGGAAGCTCCGTGCAGGGCCGTCCCCACTGCTTCTGCGTGTAGCCCTTGATCAGCTTCTCGTAGATGTCCGTGCCCACAAGGCTGATCGCCTGCTCCTCGAGATTCTGCGGATCGAGGATGCCTGCCTCCATCCGCTGCTCCTCGATCTTGGCTGCAGCCTCCGTCGGCGTTGTCACACCCCACATTTTATTAAAGGTGTACATATTGAAGGGCAGCGAATAGAGCTCGCCGTGATAGTTGGCCACCGGCGAGTTGGTGAAGCGGTTAAATTCAATGAACTGATTGACGTATTCCCACACCTTCCGGTCATTGGTGTGGAAAATGTGCGCGCCGTATTCATGAACGTGGATGCCCTCCACATCGCGGCAGTACACATTGCCGGCAATGTGCGGCCGTTTGTCAATCACCAGTACGCTTTTTCCTGCGCGTACGGCCTCTCTTGCAAAAACACTGCCGTACAGGCCGGCTCCTACCACCAGATAATCGTATTTCATTTGGAGTTTTCCTTTCCGCTTTGTATTCTTTATGCTAGACTTGAATTGTTTTGCAGCATCACATCATCTGCTATTATACACACAATCGTAACTATTCAGAATCCATTCGCAAAACACCCAGTTAAGTTCACACGGCAGCCAGCGACAGGATGACGGACATCTCCGCCGGGACCCGTCGCTGGTTGGTGTGTGAACTGCGACACCCGGATCATACCAAAGAAAGGCACCCCATGGCCGTCACCGTTCTGATCAAAATCATTGAGATGCTCGTCATTCTCCTGTGCGGCGTCATCGTCTACAAGGCAGGACTCATCGACGCACACGCGGTTACGAAAATGTCGAACCTTCTGCTCCTTCTGGTGTCGCCGATCCTGATTTTCGAATCCTACCAGATGGATTTTGATCGTGAGCTCTTTCACGGACTTGTGTGGGCGCTGATCGCCTCCTGCCTCACCTTCGGCGTCTCCATTGTGCTTACGGAGCTTTTTTTCCGCAAAGAGAATGCCCATGCCGCGGTAGAGAAGGCCGCCTGCGTCTATTCCAACTGCGGCTTCTTCGGCATCCCGCTGATCAACAGCCTGCTGGGAGCCGAGGGCGTCTTCTACATCACTGCCTTCAACACCATTTTCAACATTCTGTTATGGACGCACGGCGTGATGATCATGGACCGCACGCAGACAAAGGTCTCCTTGGCAAGCCTTAAAAAGCTGATTCATCCCGGCATCATTTCCGTTCTGCTCGGCCTTGTCTGCTTCCTGCTGCAGATCCGGCTCCCCTCCATTCTCTCGGAGCCGCTGGATATGATTGCGGATATGACAACACCCCTTGCAATGATCATCGCCGGTGCGAATCTGGCGCAGTCACACTTTTTCAGGAGCCTGCGCAACGGCCGCGTCTACCTGATGTGCGCCCTAAAGCTCCTGGTCTTTCCGGTGATCTGCCTGGCAATCCTATGGCTCCTGCCGCTGTCCTTTACGGTAGCCTTTTCCCTTTTCATTGCCATTGCAAGCCCGGTCGCAACGACCACGGTTATGTTCGCAGACCGCTATGAGCAGGACGCGCCCTATGCGTCGGAGCTCCTGGTTACGTCCACCGTTTTCTCCGCCGTGACCATCCCGCTTCTGTCCATTCTGGCAGAAATGCTTCTCGGTTAAAAGAAAGGAAAAACTGAAATGTCGCAGACAACACAGTCCGTTAAGGAAAACAAGATGGGCGTCATGCCCGTAAAGAAGCTGATCATCAACATGTCCGTTCCGATGATGATCTCGATGCTGGTGCAGGCTCTTTACAACATCGTAGACTCCATCTTCGTTGCGCAGATCAGTGAGAACGCACTGGCCGCCGTCACGTTCGCATTCCCCCTGCAGAACCTGATGATCGCCTTCGGCTCCGGAACCGGCGTCGGCATCAACGCGCTTCTCTCGCGGTCGCTTGGCGAGAAGAATTATGAGCAGTCCGACTCCGCCGCAGGGAACGGCCTGTTTCTGACCATTCTGAATTTCATCCTCTTCCTGCTGATCGGCCTATTTCTGACCGGTCCCTTTATCAAGAGCCAGACCTCTGTTCCGGAGATCATCGAGGCAGGTGATGCCTATCTGGGCATCGTGTGCACGTTCTCCATCGGTCTGTTCTTCCAGCTGACCTTTGAGCGTCTCCTGCAGTCTACCGGCCTCACCGTTTTGTCCATGGCATCGCAGCTGACCGGCGCCGTCATCAACATCATTTTTGACCCCATTATGATTTTCGGCCTCTTCGGGTTCCCCAGGCTCGGCGTTGCCGGTGCCGCCTATGCGACTGTCCTCGGCCAGTGTGTTGCAGCGTGCCTCGGCCTGTTCCTGAATCTGCGCTTCAACAAGGAGCTGCACTTTAGTCTGCGCCGGATTCTTCATCCGTCCGCTTCCATCATCGGAAAGATCTATTACGTCGGCGTGCCGTCCATCCTCATGATGTCCATCGGCTCGGTGATGACCTATTTCATGAACCTGATTCTGGTTGCCTTCTCCACCACAGCCGCTGCCGTATTCGGCGTTTACTTTAAGCTCCAGAGCTTTTTCTTCATGCCGGTCTTCGGTCTCAACAACGGCCTGATTCCGGTCCTTGCCTACAACTACGGCGCACGGAAAAAGTCCCGCATCGATCAGGCTCTGAAATTCGCGCTCCTGCTGGCAATCTGCATCATGGTCTGCGGCACCGTGATCTTAGAGCTCATCCCCGGCACGCTTCTGCAGATGTTCAATGCCTCTGCGGATATGCTGGATATGGGAACCATTGCCCTGCGCATCATCGCCGTGCATTTCCCGCTGGCTGCATGCGGAATCGTCATGGGCTCCATCTTCCAGGCCTTCAGCCAGAGCTTCTACTCGCTGCTCGTTTCCCTGGGACGCCAGCTGATCGTTCTGATCCCGGTTGCCTGGCTTTTGTCCCTTACAGGAAATGTCAACAATGTATGGTGGTGCTTCCTGATTGCCGAGTGCGTTTCGCTCCTGCTCTCTCTGACCTTCTTCCGGAAGGTATACCGCACAAAGGTGAAGCCGCTCGAGGAGGGCGCTGAGGCATAGTACTGTAAAAAAAGGACCCGGCAGCAGAGTTATGGTGACAGCTCAGGGACAGCCGGTGACGGGTCCTGGCGGAGTTGTCCGTCCTGGGGACGTTCTCACTCCGTGCGAGGACCTAGCGGTGCTAAGCTCGCATAAGACGCTCGCAAGCACCGAAGCCTCGCAAGGCCCCTGGACCGGACATTCTCCGCCACCCTGTCACCTGGCTTGCCCTGAGCTGTAACAATTCTCATTTACTGCCGGGTCCTTTTCAGTTACACCTCCCAGAACGACGCGCTGGCCGCCGGGACAATCACTTTCCCTTCTGCATTTTCTGCAAATCCTGTCTTGCCCCTCATGCCGCCCTGTGCATAGATCAGTCTTGCATTCTCCGGAATAACGGTATTCATCAAAGCTTCCTTTCCGGAGGGATTCAGTACCACGATAATTCTCTGCTCCCCCTGCGTTCTCTCATAAACCAGCGGATAGCTGTGATCCTCCAGCTCCAGAAGGCGGAAATCGCCGGCATTCATCAGTGCCGGATGTGCCCTTCTGACCGCAATCAGGTCCTTTACCGCATTCAGAATCGAATCCGGGTCTGCGGCCTCCGATGCCGCATTGATCGTCTTTACGGAAGCATCCTGTGCGATGTACAGGCTTTCCTTCGGCGCACTCGAAAAGCCTGCGTTCGGCGAGCAATCCCAGGCCATCGGCGAGCGGGAGCCCGTCCGTTCGTAGCCGCCCTCTACCGAATCGAGTCCTTCTACATATCGTTCACCGATTTCATCGCCGTAGTAAATAAACGGAACCCCCGGCATCGTCATCAGGAATGCAAAGGCCAGCTTGATTTCGTCCGGATCCAGCGTTCTGGCCATCCGGATCATGTCATGATTCCCGGACGGAATGCAGATCAGTCCCTTTCCGTCGGTCAGTGCACGGTTGTGCAGATAGATGTCAAAAAATGTCCTGCAGTCGCCCATTCCTTCCCTTGCAAAATACGGATGCTCCTCCCGGAACAGATCCAGGTAATGGGACGGTCCGAAATGCAGCAGAAAGTCCATATGAAAGCCCGCCTGCAGGGAGCGGTCCGGCTGTCCCCACTCGGAGATCATCACTGCCTCCGGGAACTCCTCGTCCAGAAATGCACGGAAATCCTGCCACAGGCGGATCGTGCCCTTCTGATCCGGATCACTTTTTACCAGCGAGCCGGCCATATCCACGCGGAAGCCGTCGCACCCCAGTCCCAGCCAGAACCGCATCACATCCTTGATCGCTTCTCTGGTTGCCAGCGGTCCCTCTGCATCCATGGGCTGCTGCCAGGATTTCGCCGGATCCGGATTGGCAAAGCCATAATTCAAGGCCGGCTGCGCATTGAAGAAGTTCGCCGCGCAGGCGCCGTCCCTCTGCGTGCCGCCCCGAATTGCACCCATGATCTGGTCAACGCCTTCAAATCCCTCCCAGACGCTGTTCGTCCAGACATAGCGGTCCGAGTATTCATTTCTGGCCGCCTTTTTGGATTCCTGAAACCAGGTGCACTCATCGGAGGTGTGCCCCGGCACCAGATCCAGAATGATGTGCATGCCTCTTTTGTGCGTCTCCTCAAACAAACGGCGCAGGTCTTCGTTGGTGCCGTAGCGCGGCGCCGCCTTGTAATAATCGCGGACATCATATCCCGCATCCACAAAGGGAGAATCAAAGCACGGATTCAGCCACAGCGCGTTGCAGCCCAGTTCCTGAATGTAATCCAGCTTGCTGATGATTCCCTGAAAATCTCCGATTCCGTCTGCGTTGGTGTCGCAGAAACTCTGCGGATAAATCTCGTAAAAGACTGCATCATTCAGCCATTCTCTCATAGCGGTTCTCCTTTCTCTGTGTAAGGTAAAATTGGTGTTTGTTCAGCCCCCATCTCGATTTTCCTTCGGAAAACCTCGATGCGGCTGGCCAAAGGCTCTTCGAGCCTTGGCCGCCTGCCAATTTCAATCGTGAATCTGCCTGCAAGCAGTCGATTCACGTTGAAATATGGCAGGTGCTGAACAAATAAAGTGGTTGTAACAGCTTCCCTCCTGCGATACCATGCAGGATCCCTGCGGATGGGCGGGCGTACATGCTTTGCCGAAGAGGGGACAGGCATCGGGTTCCATTTTCCCCATCAGGATCTGAGGACAGCAGCACCCTGCCGGCACGCAGTCCTCATACAGGCCGTCCGAGCCTGCATCAAATTCCGCATAGTCCCTGCGCAGAACGCAGCCGGATCCTTCAATCACGCCCATCCCGCGCCAGGCCGCATCCCGCGTCTCAAAGACCTGTGCGATGCTCTCCCGGGCGCTGCAATTTCCTTCTCTGGAAACCGCCTGCGGATAGAAGTTGCGGACCTCCGCCTTCCCTCGCAGCCGCACCAGGCCGTAAATGGCTGCCAGGAGCGCCTCTGCCGTAAAGCCGGACACGACAAACGGAAGCCCCAGGTCCCTTGCAAGGCTCTCGTACTCTCCCCATCCCGTCACGGCGCAGACATGCCCCGGCGCCAGGACCCCGGTGATTCTCCCGTCCGTATTGCGCTCCCCCAGCCAGCGGATGACAGGCGGCATAGTCTTTAAGGACGTCAGAAGCCGGACGTTGGAAAGTCCTTTCTGTTTTGCCTCCTGAATCAGCAGTGCGTAAACCGGCATGGTTGTTTCAAACCCCACCGCAGCAAAAACATAGATGTGCCGCCCATCTTCTGCTGCCTTTTCCAGCATATCCATCGGTGAATAGACCATCTGCACGTTTCCGCCCTGCGCCTTTGCGTCCAGAAGACTCTTTTCCCTGCCGCGCACCCGCATCAGATCGCCGAAGCAGCAGACGACATGCCTGCCGTCCAGTGCAAGCTCCGTCAGCCGGTCAATGTATGCCGTCACTGTCACGCAGACAGGGCACCCCGGCCCGGAGATCAGGTGAATGTGCGGCGAGAGGAGCGACGAAATGCCGCTTTGCACAATCGATGCCGTATGCGTTCCGCAGACCTCCATGATGGTGCACTCCGGGCCGTCATATTCGCGAAGCGCTTTGAGAATCCGGTCCAATTCCGCGCCGCGGGCGGTTCCCGCACTCCCTGACCTTTCCGGCCGCTTATCCATCAAACGTCACCCTCCATTTCCGAGAGCTCCTTAAAGATCTCATCCATCGCATCGGCATCCTCCTTCTGCAGGACCTGCAGGACATATCCTGCATGCACCAGTACGCGGTCTCCCTCCTTCAAAGGAAGCCCGCCCGTCTGCGCCTCCACCTGCGTGCCGGAGAAATCCACCTGCACTCGTTTCCCGTCCTTTCCAAGCGATATCACCGTTCCCGGGTACGCCACGCACATGCTTATGTCTCCCTTCCATATCGATTCCTGCGCCAGTTTCTGCGCTTTACCGCACCGGTGCTCCGCTGCCGCTGCATTCCCGGTATTTCCACGATGCCGCATAAGCCTGTCCCAGTGCAATTCCGCCGTCATTGCACGGCACCTGTTCATTTACATACACCCGCAGGCCATATTTTTGCAACAGCTGCTCCAGCGTTGTCAGGAGCATCCGATTTGCAAAGGTCCCGCCGCTGAGGCAGATCTTTTTCTCTCCGGTCCGCTCCGCCAGAGCCCGCGTCAGGCCGGCCGTCCCGTAGGCAAGCGCCAGATGAAAGGAAAGCGCCGTCTCCTCGGGGGACTTCCCTGCCGCACGCATTGTCAAAAGTCCCTCCAGCAGCGCCTCATGCCGCAGAAGGAGCCTTCCGTCCGCGGAGGGCTCCTTCAGATTACGGAAAAACAGAAGGCTCCCCGCCAGCGCTCTCCGGAATTCTGTGCTTTGAATATCGATGTCATTCTCCCGGCAGAGGCTGTGCCACCCTCTCCAGGCTGCATTCTCCAGAAGGACCGCACATTCTCCCTCATAGCGGTTCCGATGCCCCAGATCCAGAACGGACGCTGCCGCGTCAAAGAGCCGTCCCATACTGGTGCTAAGGACCGAGGGCACCGTCCCATGCCCCTTGGCCGCATACACAAGCGGCAGGATCTTCCATGCCTCTGCCGCTTTTTTTACAGCCTCCTTCGCAGCCGTCTGCAGCGAATACACATAACAGGCAGCCGCCAGGTCCGCATCCTCGCTGAGCGTATCCCCGCCAATCATCCGGCACGGCGAGAGATTCCCCAGCCGGATAAAATCACCCCCGCACAGGTACAGAAACTCTCCGCCCCAGAGCTGCCCGTCGCTCCCGCAGCCGGTTCCGTCAAAAACAACGCCGATGGCGCTGCGAAGGCCGTGCTCGGCCATCACCGAGGCGGCATGTGCCTGGTGATGCTGAACCGGGA
The DNA here is from genome assembly GCA_963650385.1 of Clostridium sp. CAG:508. Taxonomy (GTDB): domain Bacteria; phylum Bacillota; class Clostridia; order Lachnospirales; family Lachnospiraceae; genus CAG-791. The sequence goes on from CAVJLL010000017.1 coordinate 31,997, forward strand.
TACACGGAATCCCGTATTTTCCGGAGATCTCCATGGCAAGGCGCCGGGAATGGTACCCCGGATGAAGATCACAGGCGACTGCCTCCGGCTTTATCTGAAGAAGGCTCTCCATATCCTTCTCCTGTCGGCAGAAGCTCTTCTGCACCTCATACGAGGCAAGATCCCCCAGGTACTGAGACAGAATCACGCGGTCACCCTTCCCGAGAGCAAACGCCGCCTTGAGATCGCCGCCTGCCGCCAGGATGGAAGGAAGCCTCTGCATAGAGGGATTACCGTCAATTCCTTTCTGCCCGCCGTTTCCTCCAAGGAAGACAGGCAATGGAACATACCCCCGGCTCCTGCGGATCAGCTGCACATGCCCCCCGCATACCGCTGCCACCGAATCGTCCAGGGGCCGCAGGATTTCCCGCCCGTGCAGATAATACCCGTCCAGTGTTTCTCCTTCGCCCCACTCCATCGACAGAAGATCCCGCAGATGGATCGGAATCGGCCTGCCGCTCGTATTGGCACTCGTCACAATCATCGGACCTGCCTGCTGCGTCAGAAGCGCCTGCACGCCGACCGACGGGAGAAACGCGCCGAGGTACCGGCTGCCTGCGCAGACACCGGGTGCCATCTCCCGCTCTGATTCCCTTCGGACCAGAAGGACAATCGGCCGCGCCGCACTCTCAAGGAGCCGGGCCTCCTGCTCCGACACCTCCGCATACTCCCGTACCTGCTGCGTATCATGAAACAGGACGGCAAAGGGCTTGGCTTCCCTTCCCTTCATCCTCCGAAGGCGCGCCGCACTCTCCTCCAAGAAGGGCGAGCAGCAAAGCTGATAGCCTCCTACGCCCTTGAGAGCCAGGATGCCGCCGCTTTGCAGCACATGAACCGCTTTCTGAAGTCCCTCATCGGCAAAAGCTCTTCCGCTGTCCCCTTTGGGGGCCTCGATATAATACATCTGCGGCCCGCAGTCATGACAGGAGATAGTCTGTGCGTGGCGCCGCCGGTTTCCTTCCTCTGTATATTCCGACCGGCAGGCAGGGCACATGGGATATTTCTTCATCGTGATCCGCTCTCTGTCATAGGGAAAGGCCTCCAGAATGCTCCACCTGGGCCCGCAGGAAACACAGCTGATCAGCCCGTACCCGTGCCTCCGGTTGTCCGGATTCTCCATCTCCCGAAGGCAGTCCGGGCATATGCCAAGGTCCGGCGGAAAGGACGGAAGCTCCAAAAGGCCCTCCCTCCGGCTTCTGACAATACGAAAGGCTCCCGCCTCTCCTCCGTCCGAAGCGCTCAGATTCTCCTCTCCCTCTGCCCTTTGGACCTTGCGTGCCTCCACCGACAAAACGCTCCCGCCCGGCGGACAGTCTCTTTGGAGCCGGTCCGTGAAGATATCCAACTGCTGTCTGCTCCCCGCCGCACGGATGCAGACAATGCCGCCCTGATTGCAGACCGAGCCGGTGATTCCCAGCTCCTGTGCCATGGCTGCCACAAAGGGGCGGTACCCGATTCCCTGTACCGCCCCCTTTACGATAATCTCCATACAAAGATTTGTGCAAAGATTCATGCAACGATCCGCATCCGGATCTCTCTCATCCGCCCTGCCGCTCATTGTGCCGCCTTCGCTGTCTCTTTCTGCTCTGCTGCCCCGGGTGTCTGCGCACCGGCCGCCGCACCTGGTGTCTCTACTCCGGCTGTTCCGGCTGCCCTTGCCGCCTCTGCCTTGGCCGCGGCTGCCGCCTTCGCTGCCGCTGCCTTGGCGGCAATCGCCTTTTGTTTTTCCTTTTCCTTCTCGATCTGCTCCTCCGAATACCGGTGTACAATGCTGATCTTCTCTGCCCCCGGCTCCGTGTAGCCCGTCTTCATGGTAAGACACTTTGCAGGACACACCTCCGCGCAGTTGCTGCACTGCACGCACGAAAACGGCCGCAGCTCCCAGGTATAATCCGCCCGCGATACGGTAATCGCGCCGGACGGACATCCCCGCATGCACATGCCGCACAGAATGCACTTTGAAATGTCATTCTCAATGTGCCCGCGGTAGCGCTCCGGATACACACGCTCCGCCGCCGGATACGCGACCGTTGCCGGCTTACGGAAAAGATTTCCCAGTTCATGTCCCAGATAGTTCAGAAATGTCAGCATTTTATACTCCGTTTCATCGCCCGCCTGCGATATCCTTGTTTTCCTTTACCGCTCGGTGCAGGAGATGCAGGGATCGATGGTCAGAATCATCATGGCAACATCCGCAAGCTCTGCTCCGCGGATGGTCTCAATCAGTCCCGGAATGTTCGCGAACGTAGGCGTACGATTCCGATATCTTGTCAGGAATTTGGTTCCGTTGGCTTTTACATAATAGACCGCCTCGCCTCTTGGCTGTTCGATTCTCGCAAGGTACTCGCCGTTCGGATTCCCCTTTACCGGAACCTCGATGGGGCCCTCCGGCATTCCTGCAATTGCCTGTCGAATGAGGTCCATGGACTGGTACAGCTCTCCGATGCGGACCTTGCATCTGGCATAGCAGTCTCCCTCCATGGCGATCACCGGCTCAAAGCGAAGCGCTCCGTAGGCCTCGTACCCCTGCAGCCGCAGGTCTCTGTGAACGCCGGAGGCCCGCAGGAACGGACCGCAGCAGCCGAGCTCCTCGGCTCGCTCCGGTGACAGCTTTCCTACTCCGACCATGCGGGAGAGGACATCTCCGTTGCCCAGAAACGTATCCGTCACGATCCGGCATTCCTTCTCCAGTGCATCCACCGTCTGCAGAATGGTCTCCAGCATCTGCGGCGTCACATCCTTTTTCAGGCCGCCCACCTTGTTGACAGAGAAAATAACGCGTCCGCCGGTTGTCAGCTCCAGAAGGTCCAGCACCTTCTCCCGCAGCCTCCAGCAGTCCATAAAAAGGCTCTCGAAGCCAAATGCATCCGCCAGAAGGCCCAACCACATCAGATGATTGTGAAGGCGGGACAACTCGGCCCACATCGTGCGCAGATATTTTGTGCGCGGCGTTGTCTCGAGCCCCATAATCGCCTCCACAGCCTCCACATAGCCCAGGCTGTGTCCAAAGGAGCAGATGCCGCAGGTTCTCTCTGCGATCAGAACGAACTCCTTAAAATCCCTCTTCTCTACCAGCTTCTCCAGACCTCTGTGGATGAATCCGATGGAGGGCATGGCATCGATGACCTTCTCATCCTGCAGGACAAGGTCCAGATGGATGGGCTCGGGGAGGACCGGATGCTGCGGTCCGAAGGGAACAATGCTGATTTTCTTGATTGAATTATCTGCCATAATCTTCTCCAACTACCCGGCGTCCGGCGACGGGTCCCGGCAAGGCTGTACACATGTATCCGCCGCACAGTCACCTGTCAGCCTGTATCAGAACGCACTTATCGGAACGGCGTCGGGATCACCGTGCGGAACAGCTTTCCGTTAAAGTCGTAGTTCATCATATCGATTTCAATCCCGTACAGATCATGGATCTCATTCTCGTACAGATACGCCACCTCATAAATGCTGGTGATGCTCGAAATCCGGTCCTCTCCGTGTACGGTCAGGCGAAGACTGCGGATCGCATAAGCAAGGCCGAAGGTGTACAGAATTTCATATGTGTTCTCGGCCACCTTGGTCGCACAGATCTGAATCAGCCGCCACTCGTCATGATGGATTCTGGTCACTGCATCCAGAAGCTCTCTTGGATGGATTTCCTCCACCGGCATGGCGGGGGTTCCTGTTTCTTCCGCGGAAGCAATGTCCGAAACGGCAGGTGCGGGCTTCCTGGTGGAAGCGACCTGTGCAAGTGTTTTGCCGGCTGCTGCCAGCTTTTCATTCATGTCTGCCATGAAGCTCTTCCTCCTGTTCCCTGCGCATCGCTGCCCGCGCCTCATCCGAGGCCTTGATCTGTGCGGCGATCTTCTCCTCCTGGCGCCTGCCCGCCTCGCTCTGACTGCAGGCATTGTTCTCCAGCGACCATTCCTTTTCCTCGGCGGGAAGGCCCTTTTTCATCCGTTCCCGCTTGGCATCCAGAATGGCCAGCGCCTTCACCACGCCGTCAATGATGGATTCCGGCCTGGCAGCGCATCCGGGAACATACACATCCACCGGAATCACCTTGTCCACGCCGCCCATGATGTTGTAGCACTCCTTGAAAACACCTCCGTCGCAGGCACAGATTCCGACAGCCACCACCACCTTCGGATCCGGCATCTGCGAATACAGCTGCTGCACTACCATGCGGTTCTGAAAGTTCACCCCGCCGGTAATCAGGAATACATCCGCGTGCTTGGGATCGCCGGTGTTGATGATGCCGAAGCGCTCCAGATCATAGCGAGGCGTGGTCGCCGCCAGCACCTCAATATCACATCCGTTGCAGCTGGATCCGTCATAATGCAGGACCCAGGGAGATTTTGAAACCTTCATTGTCCTATCCTCTGTGCCGCCGTCAGCCGGCGGCACTGAAACATTCGATTTTCATAATTATTCAGCGTTTTCTCAATGATCCAGCAGCATCAGGATCAGCATGTTGCCGCCGCCGGCCACCAGCGTGGTCCCCCAGGTGAATGCCAGCATTCTCTCCCAGCGAACTCTTGGGAAGACGTTATCGCACAGCGTCATTCCGAACATGACGACCAGTGCCGCCGCAATGGCATACACAAGAGAAATCGGATCCTTATACAGGAAAAACAGTCCCGTAAGCGTCACCATCAAAAACAGCTCATACCACTCGGACAGCTCCACAAAGCCCAGAACACTGCCGGAAATATCCGTGGTCACACCCTTTACCATTTCCTGATGCGCATGGTGCGAGGTGCTGATGTCGTAGGGCGACTTGCGCAGCTCAATCGGCAGGACCACGAGAAATGCAAAGAAGATTCCCGGCGTCTTCACAATGGCAGGAAGCTCGCAGCGAACCATATCCTTCACCATAAAGCTTCCGGAGGAAAGATACAGACCGATGCACAAAAGCAGGAGAATCGGCTCCGCACAGGCCATCTGCAGCATCTCTCTCTGGGCGCTCATGTTGGAATACGGTGCACTTGCTGAAAACGCCGCAAGACAGAGCATCATCTCTGCCAGCGTCAGCGAGAAGATCGCCAGCAGAATGTCCTGCCCGGCATAGATGATCCCGATGGACAGCATCAGGAACAAAAGGTGCCCTACCACCAGGAAATGCTGCAGGCCGTTCACAATGTAGGCCTTTTTCTGGAAGAATTTGCTGATGTCATAAAACGGCTGCAGCAGCGGCGGTCCCTGACGTCTTTGCATTCTTGCTGCCAGGAAGCGGTCTGTCCCGGACAGAAAACCACCGATCAGCGGTCCGATCACCAGAATGGAAACCACTGCCAGACTTAATTTGCCGATAATCGATGCCATTACAATGCCCTCCCCACGATAATCATGATGAAGGTGATCAGGATCGCCGTCGAGAGGAACAGACACGGCTTCATGATCTTCAGCTCACCGATGAAATCAATCATGTACCAGTTGGACATGTACACGCTCTGCACATCTCCGAAGGAATTCAGGAAATGCCGGTCATCCGCTGCATTGACGCCGGACATATAGGATCTGGTGTTGTGCTCCGTGATGCCGCCGCGGTGCCTGGAAATAAATACGCCGGCAATCGGAAGGGCAACGACCAATGCAAACATAAAGAGCATGACGATAATGTCCGAGCCGCCGATGACCGCCGTGACATCCTGGCGGAACATCTGGCTTAAAACCGGCTGGACCATGCGGGTGGAGATGAACGGGAACAGGAAGCACATCGCAACGACCAGTGCCGCCAGCGGAATGATGGACTGCCACTCGCCGCGGTGCGTCGTATCCTTCAGTGCCTGGGACTTGTGTATGACGGCGAAGAGCTTTCCCAGCCACTTGCCCCAGTACAAAGACGTGCTCGCCGTACCGAACAGCAGGAACAGCACCAGCCACACGCTGTTGGAATCGATGAAGGACTTCAGGGCTGCCCACTTGGCAATCAGCATGCCGAACGGTGCCAGATACATGCCGCAAATACCGATGATCATAACGACAGCGAGCCTTGGCAGCTTGATGATCAGTCCATGCATATCCTCAATGTTGCGGGACCCGGTCACGTTCTCGACCGCGCCCACGCACAGGAACATCAATGACTTGGAAACCGCATGGAAAATAACCAGCATCACGCCTGCCCACACCGCCTCCGGGCGGCCGACACCGGCACAGGCAACAATCAGTCCGAGATTCGAGATCGTCGAATGTGCCAGCACACGTTTTCCGTCCGAGGTTGCAATCGCCATAAGCGAAGCGGCAAAAAACGTAAAGCCTCCGATCAAGGTGACCAGAACGCCGGTGAGCGTCCCCTCCAGCATCGGAGAAATGCGAATCAGAAGATAGACACCCGCCTTCACCATGGTGGCAGAGTGCAGAAGGGCTGAGGTCGGCGTCGGTGCGACCATGGCTCCCAGCAGCCACCCGCAGAACGGAAACTGCGCGCTCTTGGTCATCGCCGCAAAGGCCAGCATCACCAGAACGATCATGACACCGGGACAGGCTGCCTTATCCACAGCAATCAGCTCCGACAGATTCGTCAGTTTCAGCTGCAGTGCTGAGTAGAGGATCGCGACCATAAAGCCGCATCCGCCCAGCAGATTCATCCAGAGTGCCCGGAAGGAATTCCGGATCGACTCCGGCTGCTTGTTGTAGCCGATCAGCAGGAAGGAGCACACCGAGGTGATTTCCCAGAAGAAGTACAGCCATGACATGTTGTCGCAGAACAGAAGGCCGAACATGGCTCCGAGGAACACAAAGAGCATTGCCAGAAACCAGTTGGAGCGCTCCGGATAATCGCGGTGATGCTGGTGATAATCCTTAATGTAGCCGACGGCATAGATGCAGATCAGGCTTCCGACAATTCCGACGATCAGGCACATGATGACGGTCAGATTGTCCACATGAAAATGAGCGGCCCCCTCCGGCACCCTTCCGGATAAATCCAAGGCCAGCATCGGGATCGTTCCTGCCCAGGACAAAAGAGCAGCATAGATCTTCCGGTATCGGAACGCGTAATAGGTTACGATACCCATAAGTACGACCTCTCCGGCCATGATCAGGTGATCCGCCGTTTCCGCCCTTGTGAGAAGCTCGTAATCCTCTCTTCCGCTCAGCACAAAAACCGCAAGGTAAATCACGGCCGTCATAATGGCCAGTGCCGCCCCCTTGACGAGTGCCTTGCGCACTGCATAAACCCGTTCACTGCTGCCCAGAACAAAAAGAAAAAAGGCAACAACAAACGGGAAGAAAATCAGGAACTCAATTATTTTCATGTTATTCCCCTCCGGCATGTCGGCAGCCGATCTGATGTGACGATTCCACGGTGCCGGTCCGTGCAGCCGCGGCATTTATTGTGTCATTTTCCACAACGAATCGCGTCCGCAGCTGTATTTTATATATATTATGCCGTTTTCCAACGCAAAACAAGCCTTGACATGTCAAGGAAATGTCAAGGCTTGCTATGTATCAAAGGCCATCCGCCAACAAGGCGGCGGGTCCTGGCTCAGGACATTTTCTGCCGCCCCGCCGCACGGCTGGAATTCCAGTTCTGTCTGCTACTCCGGGATCTCCTCGGCGTTTGCCGCCAGGTCCTCCAGTACGAAGTCCGGTATCTCTCCCTTCTTAAAGTACAGGCTGTACGAATAGGCATCGGCGGTTGTGGAAAGCGTCTGGTTCACCGAAAGGCTGTAGTCCAGCTCGTCGTTCTTCTTCCAGTTGCTGGAAACCTGCATGATGCAGTGATCCAGGATTTCCTGAATCTGCTCCGGATCGGTATAGGACACCTGTGAGGTCGTCGTGTCCTCATATTGATAAATCCGGATCTCCGACAGCTGCCAGGCCTTGCCGGATTCCGGCAGGAGGTCGTATTTTTCCAGGAAGGCCAGTGTATTCTTATAAGACGGATACACGTCATATTCCTGATCAATGGTACCGACGCGTGCCCGCAGGACCAGGCGCCCGATGCTGTTCTCTGTGGACAGCTGCGTGTAGGAGTAATTCTCCAGATCCTTTTCGTAGGCCTTAGCAAATTCCTCATACAGTGCTCCGGAAGCCTTCCGCACATCGTATCCGTTGTAGAAGCTGATCGTTCCGGTCTCCTTTGCTGCCTGCCGCGTCTCCTTTTCGGTATAGATCGGAATGAGTCCGGTCTTATATTCCGTGCTGGAAACCACCTTGTCCAGGACGGAGGCCTCTGTCGTATACGGGATAATAATGGAACGATAGACCGACCGTCCGTTCTTCAGACGGTAGCATACGACAGCGCTCCACCCTGCACTTTCATCGGAGGAAGTGTAGGAATAGCTTCGCTGCAGCTCCATAGCAGGACGCGTGATCTCCTCCAGTGCCGCAATGTCCGTGAGCTTCATCCGCTCCAGCACCTGTGTATCGCTGCCGCTGTACGGTTCCTCCGCACTCTCATAATAGAAGATATTATCGCTGTACACATAAAGAGCAGCACTCTCCACCTTATCCGGCTCCGGCACATACCGATCGTATCCGGTGAGGTCATAACGGAAAACGATGAAAATCAGGGCTGCGGCCAGAGCTGCGGCAATGATTTCGCCGAAGTGTCCGAAGAACTTCCAGATGTCCAGCTCATAAATAATTTCGATGATGCCGGCGCACAGAACCGCTGCAACGATGATGCCCAGCAGTACAAATACGGTTCCTGTTCTGGACTCCGCCGAGCCGAACAGACGAATCACAATAGTTCCCGCGAACAATCCTGCCGCGGCACTGATGACGATTCGCACAAAGCAGCGGACCGGGCGGTACAAAACGGTCCGGCCGGCATACTCCGTTTTCCGCATGTTGTAGAGCTTCACCGCGATCAGAAGGAAAATAACGCTGACAACCAGCGATGCAAGATCCGCTTTCCAGGAGACCGCAAGCAAAGACCGCAGACCATCGGCTGTAATCCCGGAATAAGTCAGGGCACTGGAGTAATGATTGGAAAGCCACCGCCGCGGCGCTCCGCTGTTGTAGAGCGGGGACAGCATAAACGCAGGATCCTTATTTCCGAGATAGGTCCAGGTCTTAAAATACGAGCTCTCCAGATAGAGAAGAACGTCCTTAATCACCTGATCGGCTGCGAGGACAAATGCTGCCAGAATGCCGGAGATAATCAGATTCCCTGACAGCATGACCGCTGTAATGCCGATGCTGTAGGAACCCAGGAACAGAATTGTCAGACGAACCAGCTGCACCATGGCATCCAGGAACGTGATGCCGTTCATGGCCCCCATGAGCGCCGCACAGCCGGTCGAGAGCAGCATGCAGACCGCCAGCGGCAGCTCGAACATCAGAAAGCCGTTGATGTAGACCGCCCGGAAGCGTTCCATCCGGGATACCGGCTGGCTCTCATAGAAATCCTGCCGGTCCATGCTGAACAGATACGAAAACCCCTGAATTGCCAGCACGACAGCGATGACAACAACCGCTTCACTGAAGCTCTGCCGTATGCCGATCCAGGTCCCCACCTCGCCCAGCCGCTGATTCAGTGTCTGCTGCGCCGTAAAATTCTGCATTGCCGCCGATTCATTGCTCCTGGCGATCAGCATGATGACCGCCACCGGATAATACAGAACCATGTATAAAATAATGGCAGCCATCAGCCACAGGCGCCTACGCAGAATCTGACGCTGCAGAATATGAAACCTGCTGCCCTTTTTCTGTTTGCACTCACTCATCGCTTTCCTCCTGCGCCGCAGCGTTTCTGCGGCCGCGCTCAGTATAACCGTATTGCTTCAGGATCCCGGCTGCAAAACGGCTTTTCTCTTTCTGCCGGCCGATCATGCAGCCGAATGGGCTCCGAACAGTCAACTTAATCCAGAATGAATTTATGGATATCGTATCCCACCACTTCCGTTTCGCTGATGAAAACCTCCTCCAGTGTGAGCGGCAGGATCTCGAAGAACACCATGCTCACGCAGCGGAAATGCTGCTCCACCTCCTCACGGCTTCCGCGGATGACGAGCGTAGAAAGCCGTCCTCTTGTATCCTCCCGGATGATCTGCAGCCCATCGAGTGCAGCCGCCTTGTCCTCCTCCGAGGTAAATACACACTGCACCTTCTGGACCGAATTCTTCATCTCCTCCATATCCTTGGAGAGCAAAACGCCTCCCTGGTGCAGCAGTCCCACGTGGTCGCAGATGTCCTCAATTTCGCGAAGGTTGTGCGAAGAAATCACCGGCGTCAGTCCGCGGTCCTCCATATCCTTTGCAAAGAGGCTCTTGACCGCCTGCCGCATGACAGGATCCAGGCCGTCGAAAGTCTCATCGCAGAAAAGGTACTTTGTACCGGCGCACAGACCCAGAATCAGGGACAGCTGCTTTTTCATGCCCTTGGAAAAGGAAGCAATTCTACGCTCCGGATCCAGTCCGAAATCCTTCATCATCTTTCCGAAGCGATAAGAAGAAAAGTCCGGATAGAGCTCTGCAAAATAGCGGCTCATCTCCTCCCCGTTTGCATTCGGGAAGAAGTAAAAATCGTTGGGGATAAAGAAAATATTCCTCTTCATTCCCGCATTGTCATAAACCGGCTCCCGGTCAATGCAGATGGTGCCCTCGTCCTGCTTCATCACGCCGGCCAGCATCCGAAGAAGCGTACTCTTTCCGGCGCCGTTGGTCCCCAGAAGACCAAAGACCTGTTTATCTTCCATGCGAATAGACACATGGTTCACCGCAACGCAGTCCTCAAATGCCTTGGTCAGATTCATTGTCTCGATCATTTCGCCAGTTCACCCGCCTTTCGATATAATTCCTCCCGGTCCAGACCCAAATCATCGGCCTCCTTCAGAAGCTGCGCCATCTTCCCGGCCAGGTCGTTCTTCTTATTCTCCATCAGCTCGCCTCCGCCGCTGACGTAGTTGCCCTTTCCCTTTACGGTATATAAAAAGCCCTGCCGCTCGAGCTCCGCGTAAGCCTTCTGCACCGTATTCGGATTGGTGGACAGCTCCATCGCCAGTGAACGCACCGACGGCATCTGCTCCCCCGCTTCCAGCACCCCCTTAAGGATCAGGGTCTTGTATCGTTCCGAGATCTGCTCGTAAATCGGTCTCGAATCCCGATAATCGATCAAATCCATGACGGCTCCTTCCTGTGTACACTGTATTAGTCTTGATGGTACAGTAAATATACCACGAGGCTTCGCCGCCTGTAAAGACCTTGATTCCGCCAGCTGGCGTCTGGTTACTGTACAGACGCCAGCCACGACGGGTCCTGGCGGAGTTGTCCGGTCCTGGGACGCTACGCTGACTTCGTCAGCTACGAGATGGCCCGTTGGGCCACTCGGCAAAAGCGTGCTCCATCCTCGGACCTAGCGGTGCTAAGCTCGCAGAAAACGCTCGCAAGCACCGAGGCCTCGCAAGGCCCTGGACCTGGACATTCTCCGCCACCCTGTCGCTTGGCTGGCGAGTGTACTGTAACG
>CAVJLL010000018.1:0-33093 GCA_963650385.1 Clostridium sp. CAG:508
GGACAGGTCGTGGCCGCCGTTGACGCATCCGCAATCAGCTCTGCGCCGCAGTTGCCGCAGTGGTATACCTTCAGATCCGCCTTGTCCGCCCAGCCGCTTCCTGCTGCCGTCTCTACATTCGGCGCATCCGCACCGAGATCTTCCGCAGAAACCGCAGAGTCCTTCGCCTCAGAGGCTGCAGCCTTCGCCTTTTTATTCCGTTCCTCGTAGTAGCGCTTCACCTCATCAATGGTGAACAGGCTGTCGCAGTAATCGCACTTCACCTTTCCGGTATCCGCATCAAAATGCACCGGTCCCCCGCAGTTCAGGCAAATATAATTCGTAACCTGCTGTCCCAATATCTGTTTCCCCCTTTGCATAATGCCGCAACCATTCAGAGCCCATTCGCAAAATCGCTTGACTCTGAATGGTTTCAAAATGCCCCGCACCGAAACCGGTGAGGGGCATCTCATCTTCCTGTGCTGCCGATACCGGCACCGCATTCCTTATACTCTCGGCTTCCCGCAGTTCTGACAGAACTTCCCGGTGTTGCCGCCCTGTCCGCAGGACGGGCATGTCCAGTTTCCGGACACCGGCTTTGCTCCGCCGCAGTTCTGGCAGAAGTTCCCCGTGTTGCCGCTCTGTCCGCAGGACGGGCATGTCCATCCCGCATCTGCAGCCGGACGCATCTGCGGCGCCGCTGCCTGCGCCTGCTGTGCCCCCATCTGATACAGCTGGCCGGCATTGATGCCGCCTGCCTGCTGCGCCATGTTCATCCCGGCAAAGCCCATCATTGCTCCGTTTGTATTGCGGGCAGCATCCTGCATCGCCTGTGCCTGTGCGGCAGTCAGTGTTGCAGCCGCCATGTTCGGATTCTGATAAACTGCATTGCGCTGCAGCTCCTTGATCATCTTCTCATCTTCTTCGCTCGCACGGATGCTGGATACGCCGAAGGTGGATATGACAAGTCCATAGGTCTTGCCCCAGGAATCGGACAGCGCATTGTTCAGTGCCGCCGCCAGATCATCCGCATGAGCCGGAACTGAGCTGTAGCGAACCCCCTGCTCGGAGATCTGTGCAAAGGCCGGCTGCAATGCCGTCAGCAGCTCGGATTTGAGCTGGGAGTCAATCTTATTCCGTGTATAGGCCTCCTCCACGTTGCCGCACACGTTCTTGTAGAACAGAATCGGGTCCTGAATCCGGTACGCATATTCACCAAAGCAGGTGATGGAAATGTCCACATCCAGCCCGATGTTCCGGTCCACCACACGGAAGGGCACCGGATTGGCGGTTCCGTACTTGTTCCCGATAATCTCCTTGGTGTTGAAGTAATAAACCCGCTGATCAACCGCCGTATCTCCGCCGAAGCCCACGCGCTTGACAAACGCATTGAAGGAATCCTGAATTCCCTTTTTCAGTCCGCCCGCAAAAATAGTCGGTGATGCCGCGCTGTCAAAAACAAACTCTCCGGGCTCAGCACAGACCTCAACGATCTTCCCCTGTTCCACGATGATCATGCACTGTCCGTCGCTGACCGCAACGATCGATCCGTTGGAAATCACATTGTCGGAGCCGTTGTTATGTGATCTGGACTGTTTGCGTCTGGTACCCTTCACCACCAGCGTGTTCGCATCCATAGAATCACAGTAAAAATATTCTCTCCACTGATCTGCCAATACGGACGATGCCGCGCTTACTCCTACCTGTAACAGTCCCATTGCAATCCTCTCTTCTGCATAGCCCCTTGCTATGCCCGGTGCCGCACCTTTCCATGCGTCAGATGCGTATTTTCTCACCACCGTTCAGATTTCCTTCGCTGCTCTGAACAGTTATATTTTCTCACATTGTCTCTATTTTGTAACCATAATGTGACACTTAAATTTCGTCGCCGGCTGGGCCACATAACAGTACACTCGCCGGCCAGGCGACAGGGTGGCGTCTGTAAAGTAACCCTGGTCACAGCTTCTCCTGCAGCAGGTCGATTGCGGTCTCCATCTGGTTGTCCAGATTTTTCTCCTCGTTGTATGAATCCTCGTCGTACTCCACCACCTTGTCCGGAGTAACGCCCACTCCATTGATGGAATTGCCGTTTCGTGTGAAATACTCCGAAACCGTCAGCTTGATTGCCGTATTGTCCCGCAGCGGATACATGGTCTGTACCACGCCCTTCCCATAGGTCTGGGTTCCCACCACTGTGCCGGCGCCGGATTCCTGAATGGCACTGGACAGGATCTCCGAGGCACTGGCCGAATTGCCATTCACCAGAACGCAGATGGGCAGCTGAATGTAGTTTTTCCCATCGACGCTGTAATCCTTCCGGCTGCCGTCCGGATACTCCATATAGAACACCAGTCCTTCCGGAATCAGGTATTCTGCAATCTCCGTCACGGATTCCACGGTTCCGCCCGGGTTGCCGCGAAGGTCCAGCAGCAGTCCCTTCATTCCCTGCTCCTGAAGCTCTTCCAGCTGCTCCTCGAACTGTGACGGCGTCGAATTGGTGAAGTTGGAAATATACAGATAGCCGATGTCGTCTTCCAGCATTTCGCTGGCAACGGATCTGGATTCCACTTCCCCTCTGGTAACCTCCAGCTCCATTTCCTCCCCGTCGCGAAGGATCGTCAGTGTCACTGTCGTGCCGGACTCACCGCGAATCATGCTGACGGCAATATCCAAGTCCACATCCTTCAGGGATTCCCCGTCCGCCTTACACAGAAGGTCATTTTCCTTCAGACCGGCTTTCTCGGCCGGTGCGCCGCTGATCACTCCGGCAATCTTCGGATAACCGGAGTCCGCATCCGCAGACACATACGCGCCGATGCCGCTGTACGAGCCCTCGATCGAATCCGTTCTCTTCTGCGTCTCCTCCGCCGTGTAATACACCGAATACCGGTCATCCAGCGATTCCAGAAGTCCCTTGTACAGACCATCCGCCAGCTGCTCCTGCGTGACCTCATCGGCCTTGTAATAATATTTATTGATCATGTTCTCCAGCGTGAGAAGCTTGGCCGCCGTCTTGCGCGAGAGCACGCCGCCGGCAAACAGTGTTCCGCCGCTGTATGCATAGACGCCCAAAAAGCAGGCTGCCGCACCGGCCAGCACGCCCCCGCCGAAAAGGAGCAGCCCGCGATGCGGCCGTTTTTTAGCCTGACCCGCGGATTGGCCGGCCGGTACCGGATGCTCCGCGTTTTCTTCTGTTACCTGTTCCACGTCATTTTCCTTCATAGCTGCCGTTCTTTAATGTCGTTGTTTCTGTTTGTCTGTTCCGTATCTGCCATCGCGGTTTTCTAAAAGAGCCCCCCTGATGGGGACCAAGCAGCCAGTGCGCTCCCGTTTCTCAGCCGCCGCCAAGGTAGCTCCAAGGATTCACATAGGAGCCGTTCAGACGCACCGAGAAATGAAGGTGCGGCCCGGTGGAATTGCCCGTGCTGCCGACCGCGCCGATCTGGTCGCCTGCGCTGACCTCCTGCCCGCTGGAAACGTACAGCGCACTGGCATGCATGTAAATCGTATACAGACCGTCTCCATGATTGATCATGATGTAGTTGCCCATGGAGGATTCGTAGGATGCCGCCACTACCACGCCGTCCGCTGCCGCGAGAATCGGCGAGCCGTTGGGTGCCGCCAGATCCAGTCCGCTGTGGAAAATCTTGGTCCCATAGATCGGATGGATTCGATATCCGAATTCGGAGGATACGTACGTGTACGACGGCGCCGGCCACGTGAAGACGCCGCCGGTATACTTGCGGTTCTGCGCGGCCAGCGTCTGCTTGTCCGCGGCTACCGCCGCCTCCAGTGCCGCAATGGTCGATGTCTGCTGATTCAGCTGATTCTGATATTCCTCGATGGTGGAGGCGGACTCTGCAATCTCCGATTCCGTTGCCGCAATCTGCTGCTGTTTTTCCTTAATCAGTGCCTGAACGTTGGCTTCTTCCTCTTCAACCGCACTCTTCTCCTCGGCCAGCGTCTCCTTTTCCTCTTCCAGCGCTTCCTTCGTTTTCTTCACCAGCTCGGTCTGCTGCCGGAACCGCTCCAGAAGGCTCTGATCATACATCGACAGCTCCTGAATATAAAAGGACTTGTTCAGAAAATCACCGAAGCTCGCAGCCTGGAGCAGCACCTCCAGCATGTACGTGTTGCCCTTCTCGTAAATGAACTGGCAGCGCTTTTTCATGTTCTCGTACTGCTCCTGCTGCGTTGCCTCCGCTTCCTCCAGCTCCTGCTCTGTCTGCGCGATATCCGCCTCTTTGTCCTCGATCTGCTGCTTGATGCTGTCGATGTTCGACTGAATTTCCGTCAGCTTGGCATCCATCTCGGTTACATAGCTGGTCAGATTCGACTTCTGTGTCTCCAGGCCGGCCTTCATGTCCTTCAGGCTGCTGATGCTGTCCTGCACCTGCTGGCGCTCCTGCTTGGCGGCCTCGATCTGATTTTCCTTTTCCTTTATGGTGTCTTCGGTGACGGTTTCCGCCTGCACCTCATACACGGCCGGCCCCGCCACCGCCATAAAGCCAAAAAGCAGTGCGCAGCAAAGTGCGCACCGCTGTTTGCGTCTGCTATGAATTTGGGTTCTGCCGCCTGCGGCAGGAGCCTCCTCTTTATTGTGTCGATTAAACATGCAGGTGTTTCCTTACCGTAATCAGGCTGCCGAAAAAGCCGATGCCAACGCCGAGTACAAGCGATACCGGAAGAAGGTAATGGAACACCGCTCCCACGCTCTGGAACTCCATGAAATTCATCAGAATAGAGAACTTCGTAGTGATGATTTCAATTGCAGTATTGTACAGATAATACAGGATGCCCAGCGGGATAATGGTGCCGACCACGCCGATCATCACGCCTTCAATGACGTACGGAGCACGTACGAACAGGTCCGTAGCTCCGATGTATTTCATGATGGAAATCTCTTCCCAGTGCGTTGTAATGCCCATGGCGATGGTATTGCTGATCAGGAAAACCGAAACCACCAGCAGCATCAGGATAATCGCCACAGAAGCATACATAATCAGTGTATTGGCGCCCGAAATGGTATCCGCTGTCAGCTCCGAGCGGTTTACCTCCCGGACTACATCCAGACTTTCCAGATAATCAACCAGATCCGACTGCTTGGAAACGTCTGACAGGTAGATTTCCAGATTGGCCGAATTCGCCAGCGGATTCTCTGTGAATCCATCTGCATAGCCCTGCAGATACTCCTCGGAGAAGTCCGCCCAGGCCTGATCCGCAGAGATGTACTCCACGCTGGATACCTCGTCCCGTTCCTCAACAGCCACCTTCAGCTGCAGGATCTGATCCTCCGTGGTCCCCGACTGGAAGAACACCGTCACCGATACCTCCTGCTCCGCATTCTGCATGATGGTGCGCAGATTAAACAATACAGAAAAGAAAATACCGAACATGAACAGGCAGGCGGAAATGGTTGCGATGGATGCACACGTGTATCCACGGTTCTTGAACATATTCCGAAAGCTCTGCCCGATCGAATATAAAATGTTGCTGATCCTCATCTGTATTCCTCGTAATCGTATCCGTCTGCGTCAACATCCTGGTACTCGTACTCTTCCTCATAATCGGAGTACGGTGTCTCTGCCGTATCGCTGATAATCTCGCCCCGCTT
The DNA here is from genome assembly GCA_963650385.1 of Clostridium sp. CAG:508. Lineage (GTDB taxonomy): Bacteria > Bacillota > Clostridia > Lachnospirales > Lachnospiraceae > CAG-791. Next base: position 5,594 of record CAVJLL010000018.1, read on the forward strand.
CATCTCAATGACACGCTTATGCATCCGGTCCACGATTCCCCGGTCATGCGTAACCACCAGCACCGTTGTCTTGGTTTCCCGGTTTGCCCGTTCGATCAGCTGCATGATCTCCCATGCCGTATCCTGGTCGAGATTACCCGTCGGCTCGTCTGCCAGCAGCAGGAGCGGCTTATTCACCAGCGCTCTTGCCAGGGCAACACGCTGCTGCTCGCCGCCGGAAAGCTGGGTGACCTGACGCTTATATTTGTCCGCCATGCCCACCATCTGCAAAACGCTCGTCACATTGTGCTTCATCTGGTTCTTGGGTACCATCAGGATACGCTGCGCAAAGGCTACATTCTCATAAACGTCTCTGTCCTTCAGCAGACGGAAATCCTGGAATACAATACCGATATTCCTTCGGAACTTAGAAATCTTTCCGTGGCGAATGCGGTTCAGATCATAGCCCAGCACCTCAATGGAGCCGTCCGTTGCCTTGAGCTGCCGCATAATCATCTTCAGCAGAGTGGATTTTCCGGATCCCGTCTCTCCTGTAATAAAAACAAACTCTCCGTCATGCACTTCCAGATTCGCATCAATAACACCCGCTGCGTCCTTGGAATACTGCTTGCAGACATGCCGAAGGGAAATCACCACATCATCTGCGTCCTTGTAGGAATTCTTTCTCATGAATTACCGATTCTCCTGATCCATGTATTTCATATACTTCACTACCATCAATGCGATCTTGAATGTGATGGCGTCCTCAAACACACGAAGATCCAGTCCGGTGCTCTTAAGGAGCTTGTCCAGACGATATACCAGTGTGTTGCGGTGTATGAACAGCTGTCTTGAGGTTTCTGATACGTTCAGATTGTTCTCAAAAAACTTGTTGATCGTCGACAGTGTCTCTTCGTCAAATTCGTCCGGGCGCTTCTCCTTGAAAATCTCGCGGATGAACATCCGGCAAAGCGGAATCGGAAGCTGATAAATCAGACGCCCGATGCCCAGCTGATCGTAGGCGATGATATCCCGCTCCTCGAAGAAAATACGGGACACATCCAATGCCATCTTGGCTTCCTTATAGGAATGACTCAGCTCCTTGAGCTCGCTGACCACCGTACCGTATGCAATGCGGACATTCTGAATGCCGGCCCGGTGCAGATGGTTCATAATGCTGCCGGCAAAATCCGCCAGCCCGTCATCCGCACGGTCACTCTGCGCATGATGGACGATCACCGTTCCGTTCTCATCCACCTGCGTCACAAAGTCACTGGAGCCCGTACCGGTCAGCTCCTGCAGGACAACCGAGATCTCCCGGTCCCTTGAATGATCCCTCTGCGATTCCACCAGAAGAACCACTCTGGGACAATTGGCCTGAATATGAAGCTTTTTGGCCCGCTCATAGATGTCAATCAGGAGGAGATTGTCCAGGAGCAGATTCTTCATGAAGCTGTCCTTGTCGTAATGCTCCTTAAAGGCGCCGATCAGACCGTGGATCTGATAAGCCGCCATGCGTCCCACCAGAAGCGTGTTGTCCGTGGTCCCCTTCACCACCAGGATATACTCCAGACTGTTCTCATCAAAAACCTTGAAAAAATGGAACGGTCCTGCCGACTGGGAATCCGCCGGTGAAGCCACAAAGTCCGGAATGGCAGCCGCAGCCTCCCCAAAGACCGGCTGCGTCGAAACCACATCCCGCCCCTCTGCGTCCATCACGCAAATATCCAGGTGCGAAATATCCCTGATACCGTCAATCGTACTCTGCAATACCTGATTTGAAATCATGCCCCCACACTCTTTCTTTCGTTTGCTATGCCACATGCTGCAAGACAGCACTCGTTTCCCCAATAAAGAACATTCTAAAGCAATACAAGCAAAAAAGCTATAAACTTACTGCACCCGATTTGTGAAAGCTGCTGTATGCGGTTACCGATCATTCGCCGGCCGGCGACGGGTCCCGGCGGAGTGTCCGTCCGAGGGACGCCTCGCGGCTCTGCTTTTCAGCGAAGCGAGATCGAATTTTCCCCGATTTCGATCTTGCCCTCCTTCAGCAGGCGCCCGGCCGCACGCTTGAACTGCGCCTTGCTCATCTGCATTTCCCGACGGATCAGCTCCGGATCCGCTTTGTCCGAGAACGGGAGCTTTCCGTTATTTTGCCGGAGCTTTTCCAGAAGGACTGCCGCATCCTCATTCATCTGGTCCGCCGCCGGTGCACGCAGCGACAGATCCAACTTGCCGTCCGGCCGGACATTGGATACCCGCGCCTTCACGGTATCACCCACCTTCAGCTCGCGGATCAGCTCCTTTTTCGGTATGAGCGCAGAATACTTGTCATCCACTGCCACAAAGCGGCCGAAATTCTCGCTGGTTTCATACACAGTCCCGCTGACAGCATCCCCTTTCTGATACGGACTCTGCAGCGAAAGCCACGGATAGACGTTCATCGTCGCCGCAAGGCGTCCGCTCTTGTCAAGGTAAACCGCGCAGAGAACCTCCTGCCCCGCCTGTACGTGCTGATTCCTCGGCTGCTCATGAAACGGCAGCAAAAGGTCCTTATCCAGTCCCCAGTCCAGGAACGCACCGATCCGGCCCACCTCGCGGACCTTCAGGCGCCCCACCTGATGCAGCATGAGCTTCGGCTCCCTGCAGGTCGCAATCAGCCGGTCCTCCGAATCCTTGTAGAGGAACACCTCAACCGCATCTCCCGGCTGCACATCGGCCGGCACCTGCGATTTGGGAAGCAGGACATGTGCTTCCGTTTCTTCCTCTTTTTCCTTCAAAAAGACGCCCATCGGCACCTTTTTCTCCACAACCAGTGTCTGCTTCTCTCCGATTCGAAACATTGCTTTCCTCTGTCCTCACCTTCTGGTAATTTCCACTGCAGCATATGTCTCTCCTGCAGCACTGTTGAGCAGTATCAGTGTTTTCTTCTCATCCGTTTTCTCATATACAACCGGGAAAACGGTATCGTTCAGAAATGCCTGCTTCTTATATTCTACACGAAGCCGTCCAATCTCCTCATCCTCCGGACCGTAGGCCATCGCCAGGCGCACATACTGCCCGTTGTTCACGTGATGATTGCTGTCCAGGAACTGTTCGGTGATGAGAACCGGATTTCCTTCCCGTCCGCCTTCCGCAGGTGCCTTGATTTTTCGCGGGAGATACTCCATATCGAACCGCGGCTGCAGTTCATACGCATTTCGGATCTTCTCATCCGCTCTGGCGGGCATTCCCTTTTCCAGATCCATCAGCGACCATATCGAATTGGCCTTTACCAGATTCCGCCCGTCTCCGGTTGTCATCTGAAAATTGCGGAGCCCAAGGAACCCCTTCAGCTCGTAGGGCGATGTCCCGGTTATCACTTCATCACCGAGATGCGGCAGCTCTTCGATATCGATCTGCCAGTAGTTTACAATCCATGCCGCATGGTTTGCAGCTAAATATGAAATTCCAATGCCAAGGTCCTCTGACTGGAAGGTCGAGCAGTCCTGAAAATAATCAATCAGAGATTCCATGCGCAGACTTCCGTTCGGATTGGTCTCGCTGAAGCGAATGCGCCCTGTAAATGTGTACATGTTTCCGATCCTTTTCTGACTGAGCAGCACCTGCCGCCTGGCCGGCGAGCGTGCTGATGCATTTTGCAAATGGGCTCTGAGCAGCATCCGTTACCGTGAACCGGCTGCCGCGAACAAAAAGCCCGCCCGGCGCTTCTCGATCATAAGAAGCGCCGCGACAGGCCCAATTTAAGGGGTTCGCAGTGTGCCTGCCGGACAGCGCATCCGGTTTCCGGCAGACTCTGTACGATTCGCTGCTGTCTTATTCCGACAGCTCATATACTACCGTAACAGACGCTGTAATGGTATCCTCTCCCGCCATCACGTTCATCGCCTCGTCATTGGAGGATCCTCCGGCGGCCGCATAGGCTCTTGCATCCGATGAATAGTATCCGGCGTCGGAGTTCTCTGAAATGGAGACGACTCTGCCCAGCTTGCAGCCTTCCTTTGCGGCAACCTTGGAAGCCTTATCCTGCGCACGCTCCAGTGCCGCCTCCAGAGCCTGGTCGTAAGCCTCCTCTGTCTTGCTGTACTGGAAGGTGATTCCATTGATGACATTAACACCGGCATCACCTGCATCGTCCACCAGCTCACCGACGCCGGACACATCCACATCCTTGATCGTCAGCATGGTTGTCGCCGTATAGCCTGTCATCGTTCTGGTATTGCCGTCGTAGTCGTAATTGGCATACAGGTCATAGCTGCTGGTGGAGATATTCTTTTCCTCAATTCCGTCGTTCAGCAGCACATCGATGACATTGTTGATTGCCTTCGAATTCTGATCCTGTGCCGTCTTGGAGGATGTATCGGTGTTCTCAACGCCGATCGACAGCGTCGCCTTGTCCGGCGTTACGGTACTGGTGCCGGTTCCGGTTACCGTGATGGTTGCCGCATTTGCTGCGACGCTCACCTGTGCTCCGGGATCCGCTTCGGTCGACTCCAACGTTGCCGGTGCATCTGCTGCTGCATCATCCGCTTTGGTTTTGTCCTTCCCGGTCTCTTCCGATTCTTCGGAAACGGACGCAGCGGCGCTCTCTTCCGTCTTTTTGCCGGCCTTTTTGCTAGTCTTTCCGGAGGATTTCTGTACGGTGCTGTCCGACTTTTTATCGGTTGCTGCTTCTGCAGAGGTCTCATCACCGTCCTTGCTGTCTGCCGTCTCTGCTACCTGACTGTCCTTATTGTTCGATGCGAATTTCAGGGTTGCAGCAGCGTCCGCCTGCAGCGTTCCCGACTTTCCAACCTCTGCCAGTCCAACGGCTGCACCTGCTGTCACGCAGCACGCAAGAAGTGCTGCAATTACCTTCTTTTTCATATGGCACCATCCTTTCTGCCGGCGTACGCACGGCCCGGGTGAAGTTCTTCTGTGTTATTGCTTCAGTACCTCCATTATACACAAGAATCCGGTTTCATCTGTGAAAGTTGTATTAAACCCGCGCGGCAGGACGGGTGCGGCGTCACTGCGAAGACGACAGTCCGCGAATGAACTGTGAAGCGGCAGAACGGGCCCGGCGTCACCGTGAAGCAGTCGAACGGGCCCGGCAAGTGGACGTGGCGGGCTCATGTTGAATTCGCAGGGATTCTCTATGCGCATCACTCCTTCGCCTGACGCGCCGGCCTCTGCGCTAAACTCGCACCGCATGCCTGCGGTGCTCAAACAACGCGCTCCGTCCGGCAGGCGAATCCGTTCTTTGCATGAGAATCCAGCTGCGAATTCAAAAATCGCCGGCCGCATTCCACTTGCCCCGGGCCCTGTTTTCTTGAGGTATGCCAGGTTCAGAGGCGGCAGAGATAAAAAGGGTCAGACTCTTGCATTCCAGAGTCTGACCCTTTTCGCCGTAATATAAGTTTCGCCCGTTTTCCTGCTTACTGGATTAATTTCCCATCTTTGCCAGTGCCTTTTCGACCGGCAGGCTGATCAGTGCAACCACAACCATCTTAAGAAAATCTCCCGGAAGGAAGGGGATTACGCACATTCCCATTGCCGCTGCCACACCGGTTCCGCTGACAATGCAGAACCAGACGGTTCCAACTGTATACAGAACGACGGTTCCGATGATCATCGCCAGGAACATCCAGAGAATCCGAAGCCAACCCGTCTTTTTCTTTCCGAATGCCCAGTATAAAGCACCTGTAATCAGCGCCAGAATCGGATACGCCACAATGTATCCGCCGGTCATGCCGGCAATGCAGGAAACACCTGCGCTGTATCCAGCAAATACCGGCACGCCGACTGCCCCAAGCAGAACGTAGATAAGCTGTGAAACAAAGCCGAATTTAGCTCCCAGAAGCACTCCGGCCAGCATAACAGCGAAGGTGCACAGCGAAATCGGTACGGGTCCAATCGGAACCGAAATCGGTGCTAGAATGCAGGTGATTGCTGCGCACATAGCGCAAAGTACAAGATCTTTGGTTTTACTGTTCATAATTCTCCTCCCTGAAACATCTCTGCTGCAGGAGAGTACCACCTTTTTTACATGATTGTCAACCCATATGTTTCGCGTGGTTTACAATCAACTGCGTTCGGCTGCAGTACAGCCATCATCCGGCGTCGGATCCCGGCGAAGCTTGGATGGAGAATGGCGCATATCTGCCGAAGCTGATTTGTGACCATGTTCTGCGATTCTTCATTGACCGCCTCCTGTGCTTCGCCTACAATAGTTGACGTTGCATTAGCATAAGAAAACACTGGTGAGCGCTTGTGAAGCGCTCTTGCAGCGGATAGAATGGAAGGAACAAGAGACAGATGCTGGAACAGATTTCAATTTTCTCAGAGAATCAGAAGGGTGCTCTCAGCAAGATGACGAGTATCCTGATGGAGAACAACATCAACCTGCAGGCCATGATTGTCAACGACAGTGCTGAGTTCGGGATTGTCCGTTTTCTCCTGGAGGATGGCAAAAAGGCCCAGAAGATTCTGGAGGAGGCCGGCTACCTTTGCCACACGGATGACGTCTATGCAGCCGTTATTTCCGACGAGGTCGGCGGATTAAATAAGCTTCTGAAGGATGTTGCGGAAACCGGCATCAACATTGATTACATTTACATGTCGCACGATCGGGAGAGCGGTGAGCCCATTGCCGTATTCCATTCCCAGGATATTGAGGGCGTAGAGGAAGCGCTGACCTGGAGAGGCTACCGCATGGTTTGAGGCGTGCCGATTGAGCATACATCGCAGGCTGTGCAGAGATTCAGGATATGCACATTTTTGCAAATTGAACGCAGACATTGCTGGAATTTCTGCGCTTACGCCAGGAGGAGTTATGCACGATTTAACACAAACCAGGCTGTCGGAAGAGGAAATCTTTCAGGGGCATATTCTTCGTGTACGCAAGGACACGGCAAAAATGCCGGATGGCCAGATCGTAGAGCGAGAGGTGGTAGAGCATCCCGGCGGTGTTGCCATCGCGCTCGAGGATTCCGATGGGAAGTTCTTTCTCGTTACGCAGTGGCGGTACGCGCAGGAGCAGGTGACGCTGGAGTTTCCTGCCGGCAAGAAAGAAGCCGGCGAAGAGCCGCTGACTACGGCCATGCGTGAAATTATCGAGGAAACCGGATACGAGGGAACCGATTGGCGGTACCTTGGCTCCATGATGCCGACGCCGGCCTACGACACCGAGGTGATCGAGCTGTACTACGCAAAGGCCGGTACCTATCATGGTCAGCACCTTGATGACGATGAGGACTTAAGCGCAGAGCGCTATACCCTTGATGAATTAACCGAGCAGGTGCTCGCCGGAACGCTTCGTGATGCCAAGACCATATATATGACGTTGCTCCTGCAGGAGCTGAAACGCCGCGGCGAAATATAGAGCACAGCTGTTTACAGATCGGTTTTCGCCAGATGGACGCTTGGTTAAGTGCGTTTTGCATTGCAAAGCACTGCAGTGGGGAATGCATAAGCGATATCAGCACCGTTTCGGTGCAGAAAGGACAGCAATGAGCGGAGATCTTTCGATCGGGCATGTACGCAGCATTCTGCTCTCCTACGGGACAGAGGTGCTGCAGTCTGAGGAATTTCAGGCGGCGTTTTATCAGACGCACCACCTGCGGACAACCGTAGCCGTGCATTCCATCAATGTTGCAGTGATCAGCATTGTTCTGTGTCTGCTCTTATCCAGACTTCATGTCATGATGGATCTGCAGTCCGTCGTACAGGCTGCGCTCTGCCACGACCTGGGTATTCTCGGAAGAGATCAGAAATATCACAGCAATTTCGAGTGCTGTCAGCAGCATCCCATTGATTCCGTCGCCGTGGCGCAGAAAATTCTCAGTCAGTACGATGACAAAACGCTGAAGATCATTGAGACGCACATGTGGCCGGCAAGACCGGGCCATCCTCGTTCCATGGAAGGCTTTGTCGTAACACTCGCTGACAAATATGCCGCTGTCATGGAAGGCACACACAAGGCCTACCGCTGCCGGCATATCGAGTTCCTTCCGCAATAAGTGTATCCTGATTTAAAAAGGTCCCGCCTGTTTTCAGCAGGCGGGACCTTTTTGTGCAATTTCATTTCTGCCTGTGGTCACGAAGTCAAGCGGCGGCCTGTGCCAGAATGGAAGGAAGCTGCGCATTGATTTGTGCCATAGCCTGGTCCGAAGAAAGGCCCTGACTGATGAGCTGTGCATACAATTGCTGTACAAGCTGCTCTGCAGTGGGCTTTGTGGATGCAGCAGATGTGCCGGAAATCTTGGAAAGATCGTTCTGTACCAGCTGTACATAGTCATCCGGAGATGCGGCAAGCTGAGCGAGGATCCCCTGGATGTGTGTCATTGCGGAGCTGGAATCCAGCCCTGCCTGTACATAAAGTGCATACGCCTTTTGGACAGCCTGATCCGCAGTGATGGATGATGCCGCAGCTGCTGCGGAGGATACAGCTGCACTGAGATCCGCATTTACAAGCTGTTCGTAGTTGGCAGGATCAGCCGCTATTTTCGGAAGAATACTTTGAACGCGAGACATTGCATCACTGGAATTAAATCCATGCTGCACATATAAAGCGTAGGCGTTCTGAACGGCCTGGTTTGCAGTGATAGCTGCGTTGGAAGCTGCGGGAGCAGCAGGGGCTGCAGAAGTTGTCTGTACAGAAGTGTCCGCAGAGGAAGCTGAACCGCCAGGGGAGCAGACCTTGCAGGGAGTATATCCTCGAGCCAATGCCTCATCGACGGCCAGCTGTGTCAGATGCTTGCTGCGAGAAAGTGTACTGCAGCCTTGTTTATGGTATTTCTCCCCTCTGGGCGCGATGTACACAATATCTGTTCCGGCTGCCTGGACACTGATGCCGAGCGGCAGTACAAAGCAAACGGACATGAGTGTGACTGCAACAACTTTCATTATACGTTTCATTTCCATGCGTTCCTTTCTGCAGCAGCCAAACGCATAAGATGCGAATTCGCTGTTGAATGCTTGCAGCGAGAAACAGGGCCCGGGGCAAGTGGAATGCGGCCGGCGATTTTTGAATTCGCAGCTGGATTCTCATGCAAAGAACGGATTCGCCTGCCGGACGGAGCGCGTTGTTTGAGCACCGCATGCATGCGGTGCGAGTTTAGCGCGGAGGCCGGCACGTCAGGCGAAGGAGTGATGCGCATAGAGAATCCCTGCGGATTCAACATGAGCCCGCCGCATCCACTTGCCGGGCCCGTCCCGCTTCCTCACAGTTTTTTCGCTGGCTAGCGACTGTACAGTAATGCCGGGCCCGTCCTCCTCTGCACAGCACATGGTGCTTTGCGAAAGCCATTCACGCGAACAGCGAGTCTGCATACCGCACCGACGCCATCGCATCCTTTCCGTAGAAATCCGCACCGATGGCGTCCGCATATTCCTGCGTCATAACTGCACCGCCGACCATCACGCGGCAGTCCGGCTTTTTCTCGCGGAGCTGCCGGATGGTTTCTTCCATACTCACCACCGTCGTGGTCATCAGCGCCGACAGACCGACCAGCGTAACGTTCTCACGGATCGCTGTTTCCACAATGGTTTCCGGCGGTACATCCTTGCCCAGATCAATGACATCGTAGCCGTAATTCTCCAGCATGACCTTCACGATGTTCTTGCCGATATCATGAATATCGCCCTTGACCGTAGCCAGAATCACCTTGGCCTTGATCTCCTGCGGCTGTCCGGCCATCGACTCCTTGATAACGGCAAAGGCCGCCTTCGCCGCCTCTGCACTCATGAGAAGCTGCGGCAGGAATACCGTGCCCTTCTCAAAACCCTTACCAACCTCGTCGAGCGCCGGGATCAGCTCCTCATTGATCAGCTCCATCCCCGATCTCGCAGCAAGCCCTTCTCTGGTTCCGGCCGCTGCGCTCTCCTTCATTCCGCGCACAATCGCCTGGTATAAGGCACTTTTAGAGGCCGCTCCCTCCGCATGGTCCGCCGATGAAACACCGGAATCCGCACCGCCCGCTGCCGGCTGCACGCCGCCGGCAGCCCGTTTCAATGCCGGCACATAATCGTGATACGCCTCGATAAAGCCCATGCACTGCGGATCCTGATTCAAAAGGGCAAGGCTCGCGCGATACGCCTGCATCATCGGTTCATTGTTCGGATTGATGATGGCACAGGAAAGGCCGCTCTGCATGGCCATGGTCAGGAAATGTGCATTCACCAGCTCCCTCGCCGGCAGGCCGAAGGAAATGTTGGAAACACCCAGAATGGTCCGTCCGTGCAGCTCATCCCGCACGCGCCGAAGTGTCTCCAGCGTTGCCAGCGCACCGCCGCTGTCCGAGGAAATCGTCATGCAAAGCCCGTCAATCACCAGATCGTCATGCGAAATTCCGTATTGGTCGGCCGCTGCGTATATTTTGCGTGCAACAGCCATCCGGCCGTCGGCCGTCTGCGGTATGCCGTCCTCATCCAGCGCAAGGCAGACGAGAACGCCGCCGTATCTGGCCACCAGCGGCATAACCGCGGCAATGTTCTCCGCCTTTCCGTTGACGGAATTGATCATCGGCTTCCCGTTGTAGCAGCGAAGTGCCCGTTCCAACGCCGCAATGTCTGTTGTATCGATCTGCAGCGGCAGCCCGGTGACTCCCTGAAGGCGCTTTACAACGGTCTCCATCATGGCCGGCTCATCAATCTCCGGAAGTCCCACGTTGACATCCAGAATGTCCGCGCCGGCATCCTCCTGATTCAGCCCCTCCTGTAGGATGTACGGAATGTCGTTGTCCCGCAATGCCTGCTTGAAGCGCTTCTTGCCGGTGGGATTGATGCGCTCACCGATCGTGACGCAGTGCGGGCCGATCTCCACATATCTGGAGAAGCTCGTCACCACCGTTTTGTGTCTGGCCTGCGGCCTCTGAAACGGCAGCTTCCGAACGGCTGCAATCTCCTGGCGAATGTGTTCGAAGGTCGTGCCGCAGCATCCGCCGACAACCTGTACTCCAAGGGCCGCCAGCTCCGACATCGTCGCGGCAAAATCCTCCGGCGTGACGTCAAAAACTGTCTGCCCGTTCTCCTCCCGCGGAAGGCCCGCATTCGGATTCACAATAACCGGGATCGATGCCGCCTGCACCAGCCGTTCGACAATCGGCTTCATCTCATGCGGCCCCAGCGAGCAGTTTACCCCCAGCGCATCCGCATGCAGGCTCTCCAGAAGCGGCACCACTGCTTCCACCGGCGCACCGGTCAGGAGCTGCCCGCTGCGGTCGAAGGTCGTGGTCACCAGTACCGGCAGGCCGCAGTTCTCTTTTGCCGCCAGCATGGCCGCCTTCAGCTCATAGGTGTCGTTCATTGTTTCAATGAGGATCAGGTCCGCTCCGGCCGCAGCTCCAATCCGAACCACCTGTGCAAAGAGCTCCACCGCGTTCTCAAAGGAGAGATCCCCCAACGGTTCCAGAAGCTTTCCGGTCGGTCCTACGTCCAGTGCAATCCAGGCATCCTCCTCCCGGCCTGCTGCCTTTCGGGCATCCACTGCCAGACGGATTCCTGCCGTGATGATTTCCTCCAGCTGATCCGGATACTTCAGCGCATTGGCTCCGAACGTATTGGCATTAAAAATATTGCAGCCGGCCTCCAGAAATCCGGTATAAAGATCCGTAATGACCTCCGGATGCGTCAGATTCCACAGTTCCGGCAGCTCGCCGCCCTTCAATCCTCTGGACTGGAGATAGGTCCCGGTAGCGCCGTCACAGAAGATCCATTCTTTTCCCAGCTTGTTCCGCAGATCCGGTCTCATATAATTTCCTTTCTCTCGATGCTGCATCTCTGCTGTATTGTCCGGCATTTGTCGAAATCACAGATCGACCGCCTGCCGGAAAACTCACGTATTCGCCCTGCGTTTTCAGCCGCGTTTTCCTAGGCGCGATGGTAGGCGCAGCTCTCCCGCCTTCCGCAGGCTTCGCACCCGGCAATGGTACAGGCCTCCTCCTGCTCCGAAAATCCGATAAACGCCGTTACCGACTTACTCGGAACCATCAGCAGCGTATCCGTCAGCGAGATGCCGCAGGACGATGGCATCGCAAGGAGGCGCGAAAAGTCTCTCTGAAGCGCAAGCGGGGCATCGCCGTACCCCGGCGAAAACCGCGGGCGCGCGAAAAGCCCCTCTTTCTGCAGTGCATCGACAATTCTCTGATTCACCTCGTCGCACCAGGCCTCCACCATCGCCGCTCCGGCCGCCTGGTACACTGCCGCCTCTGCCATGCTCCGCGCTTCGGCTCTTCGAATCAGGTAATCTACGCCCGGCCCGATGGTCGCAGCCATGAGAACGATCGTGCTGCAGCCGCTGAGATTCCGTGTGAGGTCCCTGCTCACAAAGCAAAGACTCCCCGCATGAATCCGGCCGGCATCATTTTCCAGCCGGAGCGAATACCGCTCCCATGCTGCCCGCGGATGACACTCCTTCTGCAGGCACTCCACGCAGCGTTCCAGGCAGGCACTGACCGCATCATCCGGTTCTATCCCGCGATAACCCAGATAGCGGTATGCTTCTCTTCGCGGGACAGCAACCGCCGTCCCGTCCGTTTCGTACTGTGTCATACTGCCTCGTCAGTCCAGAATGGCAGACAGCGAATCCATGATTCCTGCTGCGATGTCCGGCTTGTTCATGGAATATACGTGAATGTGCGTCACGCCGTTGGAAATCAGGTCGATGATCTGCTCCGTCGCGTAAATTACTCCGGCCTGCCTCATTTTGGCCGGATTGTCGCCGAAGCGATCCACCATCATGCGGAAGTGCGGCGGAATGGTTGAGCCGGAGAGTGCCACGCTTCTGGCCACCTGTTTCTTATTCGTAATGGGCATGATGCCCGGCAGCACCGGAACGCCGATTCCTGCCTCCCGCACGCGGTACAGGAAGTTGTACAGCATGTTGTTGTCAAAGAACATCTGCGTGGTCAGGAAATCCGCTCCGGCATCCACCTTTTCCTTCAGGTGGCGTATGTCCTCCGACGGTCTCTCGCACTCCACATGCCCCTCCGGATAGCAGGCCGCGCCGATGCACAGATCCGGATCCGCCGACTTCAGATCGTAAATCAGCTCACTGGCATGGTCGTAATCAAAAATAGTCCGGCCTTCCTTCGGGATGTCCCCGCGCAGCGCCATGATATTCTCAATTCCCTTTTCCCGGTAAAGCCGGATCATCTCCTGCACGTGCTCCTTTGTGGAGGAAACACAGGTCAGATGCGCCAGCACCGGTGTATGGTACTTGTTCTGCAGATCTGCTGCGATGGATGCGGTATGCTGGGAGGTTCCTCCGCCCGCGCCGTAGGTCACGCTCATAAATGCCGGATGCAGCGCAGCAATCTCACTGGCAGCCTGCTCCACCGCCGCATATTTGTCATCGGTTTTCGGAGGAAACACCTCAAAGGAGATGGTGACTTCATGTTCAGAGAAGATCTGGGTAATCGTCATCGGAATGTCCTTTCGATTGAGATATGCAATTATGGTAATTATGATGTTGTGACAAAAGACCTTTTGACCACAACATCAATTTATTATAGCATCTGTGTAGCAAAGCCATCAGCATTATGCTGTTATACAGGGAGGATTGAAATGGACAAAAAGAAAAAAATCATTGCTGCTGTCGTTGTAATCGCAGTCATTGCCGTGTTCGCGGGCGTGTATGCGGCATTCGGTCCCAAGGCTTCGAAGGGAACAAAGGCCTACACCGTTGAGGTCGTAAACAAAGAAGGTGAGAGCAAAACCTACAGCGGCAAGACCGATGCAGAGTATCTCAGCGGGCTGATGGATGAGCTGGCCGCCGCGGGCGATTTCAGCTATGACGGTTCCTCCAGCGAATACGGTCTCTACATTACCGCGATCAACGGCGAAACCGCAGACTATAGCACCGACGGTGCCTACTGGTCCATCTATGTAAACGGTGAATACGGCTCCTACGGAGCAGATCAGCAGCCGGTGGCCGATGGAGATTCCTTTAAGTTCGCGTATGAAGTCGCACAGTAATGCCCACCGCGCCGCATCGGATCTGGCAGAAATGGCCATGATGCTGGCCATGATCGAGGCGGTAAAACGGGCGCTGGATTTTTTACCCAATATAGAGCTGGTGACCTTTCTCTTTCTGGTATTCACCATACTGCGCGGGAAACGAGTGATCCTCGTTTCCTTTGCTTTTACTGCCGCAGAGACATTGGTCTTCGGCTCCGGCCTGTGGGTCATCATGTATCTGTATGTATGGCCCCTGGAAATTGTTCTGGTTCTCCTGCTGCGCCGCAGATTTCCAAAACCTGCCGACGGATTCTGGTGGTACTGCATACTGTCCGGGACCTTCGGCCTGTTCTTCGGCGCGTTCTGTTCCATCCCTTATTGGATCCTCACCGGTCCGAAGGCAGCCATTGCCTGGTGGATCGCCGGAATTCCCATGGATATTCTGCACTGCGTCAGTAACTTTACGCTGTGCTTCCTTCTGTTCCGGCCGGTCATGCGGGCCGCCGGGCGGGTACTCCCGGCGCGCGATTCTGCCCGCCGCGGCGGCGCCTGAGTGACATTCCGCGCTCCTGTTTTTCTTGTATTTTTTTTATTTTCGTGGTATTTTTGTATTTGTTAATTTGAGCTAACATTTGTTCAGTAATACATTCTTTGCCTGGCGGCGGTGCCGCCGGAACCGGAAAGGAACCGGAATTATGACCATCGGAAGATCTGCAGAGGACTACCTTGAGGCAATTCTCATGATTCATGAACGGCAGGGCTATGTCCGTTCTACAGACGTAGCGGAGCAGCTCGGCATTTCCAAGCCCAGCGTCTCCAATGCCACCAAACGCCTTCGGGAGAACAACTATCTGACCACCGATGCTGCCGGCATGCTGGTTCTGACGGAATCCGGGCTGGCCATCGCCAATCAGATCTATACAAGGCACAAGGTTCTGTCCGATTTCTTTACCAAGATCGGCGTACGGCCGGAGCAGGCGCGTGAGGATGCATGTAAGATCGAACACGACATCAGCCAGGAGACCTTCGAGGCTCTCTGCCGCTATGCCGGCGAGCAGGCGTAGTGCGCAGCTTCCGTTGGCGGAAGGCAGTCAATTCACGCAGGAATAAAAAAGGAAACGCCCTGCGGCGTTTCCTTTTTTATTCCTGCGGATGTTTTTCTTCTCTTGCCAGATCTGCCTCCCGCACCTTCGCACGATATTCTCTCGGCGAAAAGTGCATCCGATCCCGAAACACACGATTGAAGGTTCTCTGCGATTCAAAGCCGGAATCAATACAGATTTCCGTCACCGACTTGTCACTGTAATGCAGCATCCCGCAGGCACAGTCCAGCCGCATGTCATTCAGATACCCGTTGAAATTCGTCGAAAAAACCGAAGAGAATACACGCGACACCGTGTACTGGCTGACGTACAGGTGCTCCGCCATACTCTTTAAGGTCATCGGCTCCCGAAAATGCGCCGCCGTATAGGCCACAATCTGATGCACCAGATCCGTCTGACTCTCATCCGGACGCGGCATCAGGCGGAGCCTGGTCAGACTCTTCGCCAGAATCAGCATCACAAAGGACTGCTTCACAATTCGTTCCGCTTCCTGCGAGAAGCTCTCCATCGGCTTCTTCGAAAAATCCGGTGCAATCACCGTCTGGCGATAGCGGATCCCCTTCTCATCCTTTCCGTATTCCCTGTAAAGCCTTCGAAGCGCATAGATAATATCCGGATCCACCTCCGCTGCAGGAATCACCGGATTCTCCGGCTGCGTGTCCGACAGCTTCTGCGCAAAAACACCGGTCAGCGACAGTGAAGCCAGAAGATGCATGTTGGCACAGGTGTCCGGATCCCCAAAGCACTGAGCATGATGAATCTTGCCGGGAAAAATAACGGCCAGGTCGCCCTTTTCCATATGGTACAGCTCTTCGTCTACACCAATCTCCAATGTGCCGTACAGAACATAGACAATCTCCACCAGATCATGAATGTGGGGCTTAAAGTGTTTAGCTGGCCGATAATAAATCTCCAGATCGTTGGGGATTGACTCATAGATAGGTCTCATAACCCGCCTCTTTTCCTGCGTTTTGCGCTTATTTTATCACTCACAGCCGCGAATCACAGGTTGCGATTTTGGCTAGTTTTCTGTGGATTATGGCACGTATTATAGCAAGCGGCCTGATATCATACAACCATCGAGTGAGGCAAGGAACACAAGAGATCGGTTCCGCAGATTGCTTCTCCGATATGAAAACGCCTATGCTGAACGGAATCGGCACCCCCCTCCGCCGACCGTTCTGAGACGATAAAACTCCATAAAGATTTCGGAGTTTTCCTTTTCCCCTTGCAGAAAGAGGCATCACATGCTCAGCATGTGATGCCTCTTTCACTGTGCGAATCTTTTAGCACCTGCCAATTCCAACGTGAGCCTGCTGCCTGCAGACATATTCACGATTGAAATTGGCAGGTGACCACTGTATTTTCCGTTCAGCTCAGCCCCAACACATGAAACGCCAGCATCGCTGCGCCCATTCCCGTCAGCAGCACGCCGACAACCGCCTTTGCCGCCAGCGGCCGCATCCGATTCGCAAGTCGTGCCGACACGCCCGCTGCCGCAAGCGTGGTCAGTGCGCAGACCGCCAGGATCCGCGGATCCGGCACTCCCTTCAAGGCAAAATGCATCGAGGAACCGAACAGTGCCGTAAAGGTCATAATCAGGACACTGGTTCCTACTGCCATCTTCAGCTCATAGCCCATCACCAGCGTCAGCACGAGCAGCATCATCATACCGCCGCCGGTGCCCATGAAGCCGCAGATAAAACCGATCCACAGTCCGCAGACCACGCGTTCCGCGCGCCGCCAGGCCGGCGTATCCGGAAATGGGAGCGCTGCCGTTTTTTCCTTCCCGTGGAGAACCTGCCACAGCTGCTGTCCGCCCAGGAAGAAGGATCCGGCAATGGAGAGAAATCCCATGGTTCCGTTGGACACCGCCTGTGCAATCAGGCTTCCCGCCGCCGTTCCGATCAGCACCATGGCAAGGAGGCTCCGCCCGTTTTTCCAGTCAATATTGCCCGCCTTATGATAGGTCCAGGCGGACACCGCCGAAGCCAGCACATCCGAAGCCAGCCCGATCCCGGTCGCCTGATAGGCCGGCACGCCCACGATTCCGATCAGAAGCGGCGCAATAAAGGCAGCGGCCGAGAGCCCCGCAAATCCGGTTCCGATGCCGGCTCCAATGCCCGCTGCCACACAGGTTATCAATGTCAGTACATTCAATTCCAGACTCCCTTCAGATCTCTTCCGATGATTTTCTCCGTCTCCGCAATTTCTCCCTCATAGTAATGCCGCAGAAGCTCTCTTGTCTGCGGCAGCATTTTGGAACGATCCTCATCCTTTGCAAAGCTCTTTCGAATCACCCAGTCGTGTACCCTGCGATATCGGCGGTATGCCGTCGGGTGCCCCCGCTCCGCATCCAGATATTCCGTCAGATAATAGTTAAAGGCCGTAAAAAGAAGATGCCACATCGCCCAGATCGGCCCCGTCGCACGCTGATTGCCCTCGTTGCTGCGAAGGCCGTACGGAACATCCGGATCCGCATTCACGCCGAGAAACCGATACAGCTCACCGCACGCCTTCTCCTGATCCTTCACAAATTCCTCGAAGAGAATGAAATGCATCTGCTCCGGCGGAAAATACTGCTGATATTCGCGAATCACCTCCGCATAGCAGCTCTGGGAGAAGACCAGGTATTTGCGGCGCCGCCGCAGAATATCCTGCCGCTTCCGCGGATTTTCCAGGATATCGTGTACATAGGCATCAAAGGAGACCGCATGTCCCTTTTTCTGGTCCAGGAGGAAATACTTGACCGGCAGAAACCCCCGCGCCAGAAAATACTTGTACGCCGAATAACTCCGCTCCGCCGGCTCCCGCAGCATGAAAATCAACCTGGTATCCTTCGGAAAATCCTGTGCAATCCACGCCGCGCATCCGTTCTCGCCAAGTCCTGCATTGATCTCCCCCGGGAGCCTTGGATCGTCCTGCGCATACCGGCCAAAATAGCGCTTCTCATACCAGTCTGCGCCTTTTCTCTTTCTCCACCAGCCGACACGGTAGAACATCGGCTCCTTCACGTCCTGGGTCAGCGCAATCTCCCGGTGGTGGCGCAGCAGCTCATATAATGTTGTCGTACCGCACTTCTGAAAGCCGATGCAGATGAATTTCGCCCGCATGGTGTTGTCTCCTCACATTGCCGTATCTGTTCCGAACCCATCCGGCCCCCGCCGTTGGACAAAAGCCTCTCCTGCATCAGTATATCTTCGCATCGTGATCCGACAGATACTTCAAAACCATCTCCACCGCTTCCTCCACCGTACAATCCGTTGTATCAATGGTAATCTCCGGCTTCTCCGGTGCCTCGTACGGACTGCTTATGCCCGTAAAATGCTGGATTTCACCCGCCCGCGCGCGGCGGTACAATCCCTTGACGTCCCGTTTTTCGCAGGTCTCCAGCGGTGCGGATACATAGATCTCCGCAAAGGAGCTCTCGCCGATGATCTCTCTGGCATTCTCCCGGTCCGCAGCAAACGGTGAAATAAAGGACGTCAGCACAATCAGCCCTGCATCGTTCATCAGCCGGCACACCTCGGCAATCCGCCGGATGTTCTCGATCCGCCCTGCCTGATCAAATCCAAGGTCCTTATTCAGGCCGAACCGCACATTGTCTCCGTCGAGCAGCATGGTGTGACGCCCCATCGCCGCCAGGCGTTTCTCCAGCGCATTGGCAATGGTCGATTTGCCGGATCCGGAAAGCCCGGTAAACCATAGCGTTATCGGCGTCTGATTCATCTGACGGGCGCGAATCTCCCTGGTGATATCCAGCTCCTGCCAGTAAATCTCCGTATTCCGCGTGAGAATCTCTTCCACCACGCCGCATCCGGACGTCATGTCGGTAATTCTGTCAATCAGAATAAAGCCGCCCAGCGTGCGGCTGTTTTCGAACCGGTCCAGAACAATATTCTCTGCCGTCAGAACCTCGCAGCAGGCAATCCCGTTCTTGCACACCCGCTGCGCCGGCAGGTGCTCCCCGGTATTGATATCCGTCTGATAGCGGATTTTCTGCACCGTGCAGGGAACCTTGCGCGTTCCCAGCTTCAGAAGATAGCTCTTCCCCGGAATCAGGAGCTCCTCATCCATCCACAGAACGGATGCCGCAAACAGGTTTCCGACATGCGCACCGCTCTCTTTTTCAATGACGCACCCACGGCTGACATCAATTTCCCGGTCCAGCGTCAGGTTCACCGGCTGTCCTGCAGCGGCCCGCTGCACCGAGTCAAAGCCCGTCCGTATCTCCTTCACATGCGCGCGTTCGCGGCTCGGAAGAACAGTCACCTCGTCTCCGACGCAAACCTCGCCGGACTTGATCCCGCCCATAAAACCGCGGAAGCTCTGATTCGGGCGGCAGATCCGCTGCACCGGAAGACAGAACCCTCTGCCCTCCCTTGTGCGGTCGGTTTCCACGGATTCCAGGTACGGCAGAAGCGGCAGGCCGTCGTACCACGGCATCCGCCCGGACCGTTCCGTAACGTTGTCGCCCTTTACCGCCGAAACCGGAATGATCTGCAGCGTGTGTACCGGAAACTCCGCCATCAATGTCCGAATGTCTCTGGCAAGCTCCTCGAAGCGGCCGGCATCATACCCGATCTGATCCATCTTGTTCACTGCGAACACAAAATCCCGGATCCCCATCAGCGAGCAGATTCTGGTGTGGCGCCTTGTCTGGAGCAGCACTCCCTTTGCCGCATCCAGCAGAATAACCGCCAGCTCTGCAAAGGAGGCTCCCACTGCCATATTCCGCGTATATTCTTCGTGCCCCGGCGTATCCGCCACGATGAAGGATCTCTTCTGCGTGGCAAAATACCGGTAGGCCACGTCAATGGTGATTCCCTGCTCCCGCTCCGCCATCAGGCCATCCAGAAGAAGAGAGTAATCGATGCCGCCGTCGGCGCTGCCCGCTTTGGAGTCCAGCTCCAGAGCCTGCTTCTGATCCGCGAACAAAAGCTTGGCATCGTAGAGCATATGCCCGATCAGCGTGGATTTTCCGTCATCCACGCTTCCGCAGGTCAGAAATTTCAGCAATGTGTTTCCTTCTTGTTCACTCATATGGTCTCAGAAATATCCTTCCCGCTT
The DNA here is from genome assembly GCA_963650385.1 of Clostridium sp. CAG:508. GTDB lineage: Bacteria > Bacillota > Clostridia > Lachnospirales > Lachnospiraceae > CAG-791. Next base: position 25,687 of record CAVJLL010000018.1, read on the forward strand.
TCTGCGCTCCATGCTGCCGGCCGCCTCATGGTCAATCACCCGGCTCGTCCGCTCGGAATAAACCGCCCCCAGAGTCTCCTTAACAATCGCAGGCAGCGTATCTGCCTCCGATTCCACGCCGCCCGTCAGCGGATAGCAACCCAGCGTGCGGAAGCGGATCTTTCTGGTTTCGATCTTCTCCTCCGGGCGAAGGTACGGAAGAATGCGGTCGTCATCAATCATGATCAGATTCCCGTCCCGTTCCACGACCGGCCGTTCCTTGGCATAGTAAAGCGACACGATCTCAATGTTCTCCCGCATGATGTACTGCCAGATGTCCTTCTCGGTCCAGTTGGACAACGGGAACACGCGAATGCTCTGTCCCTTTTTGAGCTGCATGTTGTACAGGTCCCACATCTCCGGTCTCTGGTTTTTCGGGTCCCAGGCCTGCTGCGCATTCCGAAAGGAAACCACCCGCTCCTTCGCGCGGGATTTCTCCTCATCCCGGCGCCCGCCGCCGAAGGCTGCGGTAAACCCGTATTTGCTCAGCGCCTGCCTGAGTGCCTGCGTTTTCATGATGTCCGTATAGGCACCGCCGTACTCGAACGGATTGATTCCCCGGGCGACGCCCTCCTGATTGGTATAAACCAGCATTTCGAGTCCGTATTTTGCCGCCATGCGGTCGCGAAACTCGATCATCTCGCGGAATTTCCACGTCGTATCAATATGGAGGAACGGAAACGGAGGCTTTTCCGGATAGAACGCCTTCCGTGCCAGATGCAGCATCACCGAGGAATCCTTGCCGACGGAATACAGCATCACCGGCTTTTCGCACTCCGCGACGACGTCCCGCATAATGCCGATGGCCTCTGCCTCCAGCTGATCCAGATGAGATAGCGTCTTCGTCATTTCCCTCTCCTTCATTCCGATGCCCCGTCTGCAGTGCGGCCGGCCGGCTTGTCTGCAAAATCGTGCATCTGCCTCAGAGCCCTTTTTTCTCGCAACTGATTCAGCCCGCATCTCGAATTTGCTTCGCAAATCCTCGATGCGGCTGGCCAGAGGCGCTTCGCGCCTTGGCCGCCTGCCAATTTCAATCGTGAATTTGCCTGCAAGCAGCCAATTCACGTTGAAATGTGGCAGGTGCTGAACAGATACCATTTTCTCAATGAATGGTCTTCAGCGTGTACGCGCGGCTTCCCAGCCCGATCTTCTCCGCATGCTCGAGGGTTTCCTTCCAGCGGACATTCGGATTGCTGTTCATAAAGTGATCGCCGTGATCGCAGAAATGCGGATCCGCCAGATGATCGCCCAGCTGAGAATTCTGAATCGGCTGTGCCGCAAGACACAGATCCACGCAGGCCTGATCCAGCGCTACCGGATCAAAGGATGCCAGCATGCCGATGTTGGGGAGAATCGGTGCGTCATTTTCACCGTGGCAGTCACAGTTCGGAGAGACGTCCGTAATCAGCGAAATATGGAAGCACGGCCGCCCATCGCAGACTGCCTGGGAGTACTCGGCAATCTTGCAGCCAAGGATCTCGTTCGCGTCCGCATTCTGATTGGCAATGGCATCAAAGGAGCATGCCCCGATGCAGCGCCCGCAGCCCTTGCAGATATCCGGATTAATCCAGGCCTTGCCGCCCTTTTCGTAGCTGATGGCATCCGAGCCGCATTCCTTCGCGCAGCGGCGGCACCCTTTGCACCGTGCTTCGTCGACGGTCGGCTTTCCGCTGTTGTGCTGCTGCATTTTACCCGCACGCGAACCGCACCCCATGCCGATGTTCTTTAATGTTCCGCCGAAGCCGGTGGACTCATGTCCCTTAAAGTGCGTCAGCGAAATAAAAACGTCCGCGTCCATCACGGCCCTGCCGATGTAGGCTTCCTTGCAGTATTCGCCGTTGCGGACCGGTACAATCACATCATCGGTTCCCTTCAGGCCGTCGCCGATGATGACCTGACATCCGGTGGTGATGGTGTTGAATCCATTGATATTCGCGCAGTCCAGGTGCTCCAACGCGTTCCGCCGGCTCCCCGGATAGAGCGTATTGCAGTCCGTCAGGAACGGAAGTCCCTTCTGTTCCTTCACCAGATCCACGACCGCCTTTGCATACTGCGGCCGAAGGTATGCGATGTTGCCCAGCTCGCCAAAGTGCATCTTGATGGCAACAAACCTTTCCTCCATGTTGATGTCGCCGATGCCGGCGATCCGACATAGCTTTTTGAGCTTCTCCGGAAGCGGTGTGCCGATGTGTGTTCTGAAATCAGTAAAATATACGTCTGCCATCGGATGATCTCCTTTCGTCCCTGCAATGCGTATTGCTCACTTCTCATCAGTATAACACTCGCCAGTCACTGTACAAACGCCAGCCGGCGAATGTATAGTAACGGTACCATGATTGCAGGAGGAATCAGACGATGGAAAACGCAAATAAGCTGCTGGAGCAGATTTCCGAAGCCGCAAGGGATGCGGGAAAAATCATTCTGGAGGGTGCCGGTCATGCCAAAAGCCGGCGCACGAAGGAGGGACATGCGAATTTTGTGACAGAATATGATGCGAGAGTGCAGGAATTCCTGGTCACCAGGCTGCAGGAGCTGGTGCCGGATGCACATTTTGTCGGAGAAGAGGAAGGCGCCGCCGTATTTCTTCCGGAATACGAAAGCGGTCTCACCTTTGTCATTGATCCCATCGACGGGACCTCGAATTTCATGAAGGGCTTTTTCCCGAGCGTCACCAGCATCGGCCTGTTAAAGGACGGCCATCCCTGGATCGGTGTGATCTATAATCCGTTCTCCGATCAGCTCTTCACCGGTATCCTCGGCGAGGGCGCCTGGGAAAACGGCGAGCCCATTCAGACCTCTGCGGAGCCCATGAAGGACAGTCTGATCCTCATGGGAACCACACCCTACTATGAGGAGCTTGCCAGAGAATCCTTTGACCTTGGCTATGAATATCTCTCCCGCTGCATCGACATCCGCCGCAGCGGAAGCGCCGCGTGGGACCTGTGCATGGTTGCCTCCGGCCGGATCGGCATGTACTTTGAGCTGAAAATACAGCTGTGGGATTACGCCGCTGCCGCCTGCATTCTGCTGGCCGCCGGCGGAAAAGCGACGGACACCGAAGGTAAGCCTCTGTCCTTTTGCGGCGCGACCTCAATTGTCGGCGCTTCCGCAGGAATTGCGCAGGAGGACTACCTGCCGATCAGGCACAGCACCAGAATGGCCAGCGTCACCGCAACGGAAACGTAAATCAGAATCGTCGCAGCGAAAACAAGCCAGGCCCGCCAGTTGTTGCCTCTTTGAAGGTCTCGTTTCATCTTCAGCGTCCATTCCAGCTCCTCTGTCTGTGACGGCGCCGGATTCAGGATATAGAAATGCACGGTGCAGGCCACGGCAAGGGCCCCCAGAAGGACAAAAATATCCGATACGCCCAGAATCAGAAAGACCTTCATCGGCATGTTGTCCGTGCACATCGGAGCGATTTCGCTGATCAGGAAGCACACCGCGAAGATCATGATCGGAACCATGACGGTCAGCCGGTTGATACTGCTGGAAATCTCGCGGCTCCGCTCCATTTCATAGCTGTACTGGAGCCGCAGCACGTCCAGAGTCGGCACCGCCGGTGCCGCCTTTTTCGGCTGCTTATTCGCCTCGGCCGTTTTTTCCGGCTTCTGCTCCGGTGCCGGCTGCTTGTCGGTCACCGGCTGAATGCCTCGCTTGTAATCCTCCGCCGTGCTCATTCTGGTCACTGCCATCATTCCCTCCCATGCCGCTGTTTTTCAGTGTCATCCTCTTCTGTTTCTGCCGTGATCTCCTTGATGATACACTGATTGCCTTCCAGAAGCCAGGTTTCCTGACTGCCGCAGTGCGGGCAGACCTTGCCGTACCGGACCGTCGGATAGGTGCTGCGGCAGCCGTTGCACCAGGTAACCGCAGGAATTGTCTCCAAAAGGAGCTGAGACTCCTTCAGATACGGAGACCGCACCTTGAAGAAATCCCAGCAGTCCGTGAAATAATCCGTCATAATCCCGGAAACCTCACCCACCTGGAGCGTCACGGAGCCGATTTTCGTGATCCCGTTTTCCTTCGCCGTCTCATCCAGCGTTCTGGCCAGATGGGTGACAATTCCCATTTCGTGCATGTCATTCCCTCGATGCTTACTTTGTCTTTTTTCTGAAGTGAATCTTGAATTCCCGCTTTAATGCGTATTTGGCAACCACAGGGAGCTTATCCTCCGAAGCAATCATATTCGAAGCCTCCGGAAGGTCCCTCTGCAGATGAATGGCATCAAACTCGCAGCGCGTCGTGCAAAGACCGCACCCGATGCAGCGGTTCTCGTCCACCGTGGTCGCGCCGCACCCAAGGCAGCGCCCTGCCTCTGCCTGAATCTGCTGCTCGGTCAAGGGCTCCCGAAGATCGTGGAAGGTTCCCTTCGGATCCCCTGCCTTATGTCCCGGCACCTGACGGGGCGAACGGTCATAGGACGGCACCTGGATGTCATCCTTATCCAGCTCCTTAAATTCCCGAAGATCGCGGCCGATGGTCAGGGACTGTCCCTTGTGCACATAGCGGTGCATCGACTCGCAGGCCTTCTTGCCGTCTGCAATGGCATCAATGGCAAACCGCGCTCCGTGACCGATGTCTCCGCCGACGAAGATATCCGGCTCCTGTGTCTGGAAGGTCACCTCATCATGCACCGCGCAACCGCCGCGGCCGAGCGAAACCTTTGTATTCTCCAAAAGGCTCCCCCACTCTGCCGACTGTCCGATGGCCTGCAGCACACTCGCGCAGGGAACGGTAAGGGTCTCCTCCTCGTTGTACTGCGGGTTAAAGCGCCCGTCTGCATCCTTTACCTGTGTGCAGCGCTTAAATACAATTCCGGTCACTTTCTTCACCGTGCTGCCGTCCGCCGCCGGTATCTCCTCCGTCAGGATTTCCTTCGGGCCCCAGCCGTTTTTCACAACAATGCCTTCGCTGACAGCATCCTCGACCTCATCCTGTGCGGCAGGCATTTCCTGTTCGCTTTCCAGGCACAGCATGGTCACGATTCCGTCCGTGCAGCGCGCCGCCGTTCTGGCCACATCTACCGCAACATTGCCGCCTCCGATGACAACCACATCACCGGACAGCTTCACCGCGTCCGAGGCACCATCCTTCGTCAGTCCCTTGGCAACCTCCTTCAGGAAGGAAACACCGGACTGTACGCCCTCTGCGTCCTCACCCGGAACACCGGCCTTTCGTCCGCCCTGCAGACCGATGGCGAGGTAGAAGGCCTTATACCCCTGCTCACGCAGCTGCGCAATGGTGACATCCTTTCCGACCTCAACGCCGCACTTAAATTCCACGCCCATCTGACGCAGCACATCGATCTCGGCGCGCAGCACATCCTTCTCCAGGCGGAAATTCGGAATGCCGTGCACCAGCATGCCGCCGGGCTCCTGCTCCTTTTCAAAAACAGTGACGTCGTATCCGCGCTCCCGCAGATAGTATGCGCAGGTCATACCGGCAGGGCCGGCACCAATCACTGCCATCTTATATTCCGGTCCCCAGAGCTTGCCCTCCGGCGTCTCGCAGAGCGGAACATAGCGGGTTTCCTGATGAAGCTCTTTTTCTGCAATAAACTTCTTGATCTCGTCAATTGCGATGGGAGCATCCACGGTTCCTCTGGTGCAGGCGTCCTCGCAGCGCCGGTTGCAGATCGCGCCGCAGACCGCCGGAAACGGATTGTCCTGCTTGATCAGCTTCAATGCATCCATATAGCGGCCTTCTCCCGCCATCTTTACATAGCCCTGTACGGCAAGATGGGCGGGGCAGGCTGTTTTGCAGGGAGCGGTACCGGAATCGTAGCAGTTGATCTTCGCATCCTCGCGGTAATGGATGTTCCAGTTGTCCGCGGTCCACTTCTGCGCATCCGGAAGAAGGGTCTTCGGATACTGGACCTGGGTGCCGTCCTTCCGGCACAGCTTCTGACCGAGCTTGGCTGCACCGACCGGACAGACCTCCACGCACTTGCCGCAGGCAACGCACTTCTCCTTCTCCACGTGTGCGCGGTACGCAGAGCGGGAGAGGTTCGGCGTGTTGTACAGCTGGGAGGTACGCAGGGCATTGCAGACACCGGGCGCACAGTTGCAGATCGCGACGATCTTATCCTCACCGTCAATATTGGTCACCTGATGCACGAAGCCGTGGCGCTCTGCGCGCTCCAGAATCTCCAGCACCTCGTCGTAGGTAATATACCGCCCGGTCCCTCTCGTGACACAGAATTCCGCCATGTCTCCGACACCGATGCAGTACTCGCCCGGTGCCTCGCCGTCGCCCTCGCCGCGCATTTCCTGCTGCCGGCGGCAGGTGCACAGTCCGACGGAATATTTGTCGTACTTGTTCAGCCAATGGGAAATATGCTCGACGCTGACGGATTTGCTCTCGGCCTCAATGGCCTTCTCCACCGGAATGACGTGCATGCCGACGCCGGCGCCGCCCAGCGGAATCATGGGAGTCATCCCCTCCAGCGGCATCTGCGTCATCAGGTTGAAGAAGGTTGCCAGGTTCGGATGCTCCTTCGTCAGCGGCTCCTGCATCATCATGAACTCGGCAGAGCCGGGAACAAAGATCGGCACATTGTACTGGCGCTCCCGGTCTTTATTCTCGCGGTTCATCTCGACCACGCCGATCCAGACCAGATGGTCGATCATCTTCTGTGCCTCTTCCACGCTCATGCCGTTCATCTTGGCCAGCGTCTCAATGCGGTAAGGCACGCGCGTCTTTTTGAAGCTCAGCATGAACCTTGCTTCTTCCTTCGTCAGCACCTCATCCAGTGCCCAGTACTCCGGATCGTCGGTCTGCAGCGAATGCCGGAGCTTCACCGCATAGCGGTCCGTAATCATCTCGCCGAGGCGCTTGATCAGTGCTTCCTTCTCCTTGTCCGGTGCAGAATAATTCGGGTCCTGACGGTAATCCCGCTCATTCACCATGCGGTTCTTCTGTTCCTTCATAGAAAATCCCTCCCGCCGGCTCTCCTGTCCTGCCCCTTTGCAGGCCTGGCCGACATACTTGTTAATATTTTATCAACTTCTGCTGCTGTTAGACAATGAAAATAATGGATGGTGGTCACTTTTCTCCGTTCACTGTGTTTCTGTACATACGCCAGCCGGCGACAGGTCCTGGCGTTTGTACCGTCTTTTTTCGCTTGATTCTTCTGGTGACGCATGCTAGAATCCATGCGTTCATCGGAGGGTGAGTCGTTCTGAAGGGGCACCGTGAATTTCAGACGTGTGATGGTACCAGGGTTGCGTGCGCGCAGTGTGCGCGGCGATCCGGTATCCGCGATAGAAACGACAGACCGGATAAGATGTCAGGCTGAGATGCCTGCCTCTTATCCGGTCTTTTTGATTCCCTCTGATGGAATGTCATGCCGCTATGCGTCGTCCGGCA
>CAVJLL010000018.1:33319-41107 GCA_963650385.1 Clostridium sp. CAG:508
GCCGTATCCACCGGCTCTCAGCTGCTGTCCACCGTCACCACCGTCATCGCCAGCTTCTCCATGGGAACCACGATTCTCCTCGGCCAGCAGCTGGGAAAGGGCGAGGGCAAAAAGGGCGGCGACACCATCGGCGCCTCCCTGGTGCTCTTCGGCATCATCGGCGCAGTTCTGACAGTCCTGATGGTTCTGTGTGCGCCGCTCCTGGCCGGCATCATGAATGCGCCGGCAGAGGCCTTCGACAAGACCGTTTCCTATATCCGCATCTGCGGCGCAGGCATCCTGATCATCATCGCCTACAACATGATCGGCAGCGTATTCCGCGGCATCGGTGATTCCGCCACGCCGCTCATTACCGTAGCCATCGCCTGTGTCTTCAACATTGCCGGTGACCTGTTCCTGGTGGATGTAATGCACCTGGGCGCAGCCGGTGCCGCCATCGCAACCGTCGCTGCGCAGGCCCTCAGCGTGTTTCTGTCCTTTTTCCTGATCCGGGGCAAACAGCTTCCGTTCACTCTTCGCAGGGAGCAGATTCGCTTTGTTCCTTCCATTGCCGGGAAGGTTGCCTCACTCGGTGCGCCCATCGCGCTGCAGGACTTTCTGGTCGGGCTCTCCTTCCTGATCCTGCTCGCCATCATCAACGCACTGGGACTGACGGCCTCTGCCGGCATCGGCGTCGCCGAGAAGGTTGCCGCCTTCATTATGCTGATGCCGTCCGCCTTCATGCAGTCCCTTGCAGCCTTTGTTGCACAGAACTATGGTGCCGGCAAAATCGAGCGCGGCCGGAAGGCGCTGCACTACGCCATCGGCATGGCGCTGCTGCTGGGTGTTATTATTTCCTGGTTCACCCGCTTCCACGGCGATTTCCTGTCCGGCATCTTCACCAATGACAGCGAGGTCATCGCCGCCTCCTGGGATTACCTTCGGGCCTACGCCATCGACTGCGTGCTGACACCGATTTTCTTCTGCTACATCGGCTTCTTCAACGGCATCGGCCGGACACGCTTTGTCATGATTCAGGGACTGATCGGCGCCTTCTGCGTCCGTGTTCCGGTTGCATTCATCATGAGCCGCATCGAGCCGGTCACGCTGTTCCACATCGGTCTGTCCACGCCCTGCTCCTCACTGGTGCAGATCGCGCTGTGCCTTGGCTACATGCTGTGGCTCCGCAGACACGCACAGAATACGATTGCGTAACCTCGAGATTTGCCAGAACATTGTAATCTGGGGTTTTGCCCCCATTGATGCCGGATTGCTGCGCTTTGCGCGATTCTCAAATCCAGCGCAGCCATCCAGAACCCATCAGAACCCTAAGTCATCATTGACCAGAATGATGTGATACCGGCCCGCATGCCGCTCGTAGCGTGTGACGAGGAACTGGCAGCAGATGGTATCCGGTGACAGACAATCGGCGCAGGCACCGGTCGCGCAGCACGGCGTTTTCCCCTGAAAGCGTGCCGCGTTTACCGGTGCCGCTTCGTTTCTCGCACGGGAAAGCGCTGCATCGAGATCCCGGGCGATCTTATTCATTCCGACGATGAACAGGACATGCTCCGGGCCGTAAGCAAGACAGGCCACGCGGTTGCTGTTGCCGTCAATATTGACCAGAATGCCGTCCTCGGTCACCGCATTCGCGCTGGCCAGGAACCAGTTCGCGCCGAAGGCTGCCAGCTCCACCGCCCTCTTGTTCTCCGGAGCTGCCGTATCCCGGTTGATCACCGTATACTCACCGTCCAGGACCGCCTGCTTGAGGCCGATCTCCGCGATGGACATCGAGCCGCCCCAGGTAACGGATGAGCCCTTCGGAATCAGCTCCAGCGCCTTCTGCAGCGCCTCCTCCTTACTCGCGGCATAGTAGCCGGTCATATTCCGGGCTGCCATTGCCTTGATCACTCTTTGTGCCAGCAGTTCATTTCTCTTTGTACGATTCGGATCCATTTTTTACCTCCTATGCTGCTGCAGCTTTTGTTCGTTGCAGTTCGTTCGCCAGCCAAGCGACAGGGTGGCGTTTGTACAATAACTTTTGTTCAGAAATTTGCCCGGCTCTGCGCAGTTATTCATTGAAAGTTCCACAGGCCGGTCTTACAATGTCGTTGCTGTAATCGTGATGCTCCCACGTCCGCCGCAATTATTATTGCGCGTCAGCACGGATTCGTGCAATGACGTGCCGGAGCATCGCCTGTTAATAGTGAATAAAACCATTTCTGAGGGGGGCTTTGCAATGGGGCAGCAGCCAAATCGTCGTCAACAATCCGCAGGTGCATCGTACGCGACACCTGCGGCCGAGAATCCTATGATCACCGGCGTTCTCTGGCAGCAGCTCCTGATTTTCTTCGTCCCCCTTCTGGCAGGAACCTTTTTCCAGCTGCTGTACAACACCGTTGACGCCATTGTCGTCGGCCGCTTTGTCGGCAAGCTGGCTCTGTCGTCCGTCGGCGGTGCCACCGCAACCCTGATCAATCTGTTCGTCGGACTGTTCGTCGGAATCACCTCCGGCGTCACCGTCGTAGCCGCGCAGTTTTACGGCGCCCGGCGCGAAAACGAGCTGCGCAAGGCCGTGCATACCGGCATCGCGCTGGCGCTCATTCTGGGGCTGGTGCTGACCGTCGTTGTTTTCGCCCTGGCAGGGCCGATGCTCCGTGCAATGGACACGCCGGATGAGACCATCGGCATGTCCGAAACGTACCTCCGCATCTATGCCTGCGGCATGATCGGCAACATGCTCTACAACACCGGCGCCTCCATTCTGCGCGCCGTCGGCGATTCCCGCCGCCCGTTCCGGTACCTGGTTTCCGGAACTCTTACCAACATCGTACTGGACATCGTCTTTGTCGTGTACCTTCATCTGGGCGTGGCCGGCGCCGCATGGGCGACCATTCTGTCCCAGTATGTCAGCGCCGCCGCTGCTTTCTGGCATCTGCTGCGTACAGACAGCATGGTGCACGTCAATCTCCGGGAGATCCGCCTGGATTCCTTTTACGCCGGCAAGATCCTGCGCATCGGCGTTCCGGCCGCTCTCCGGTCCCTTATGTATTCCTTCTCCAACGTGCTGATTCAGACTGCCATCAACGGCTTCGGTACTGACACAGTTGCTGCATGGACCGTCTGGGGCAAGGTAGACGCCATCTTCTGGATGATCATCAACTCCCTCGGCCTTGCCACCACAACACTGGTGGGGCAGAACTACGGCGCCGGCCGGAAGGACCGCGTCCGCAGCTGCGCGCGTCAGGCCATGCTGATTACGACCATTTTCGATCTGGTTCTCTCCGGCGGAATTTATATCGGAAGAGATTTCTTCGTCCGGATCTTCACGAGCGACCCGGAGGTCATCAGCCAGAGTGTCTCCATTGCGGAATTCATGGTGCCGATCTTCATTACCTACATCACCATCGAGATTCTCTCCGGCACGCTGCAGGGAATGGGCGACGCACTGATTCCCACGATCATTACCATCCTCGGCGTCTGCGTCATCCGCGTGATCTGGATCTTCACCATGGTGCCGCTCCATCACGTGATGCAGACCGTCATGGCCAGCTATCCCGTCAGCTGGACCATCTCCACCATCGCATTCTTTATCTACTACGAGTGGTATGTGCGCAAGCACAACATACGCTGACAGGCAGATTTGTTTGCGATGCGTTACAGCTCATTTCCCTTCCGCAGGCTCCCGCTCCCGTAGCGGCCCTGCACCTTTTCCATCATCTGCCGGAGCTTCTCCTGCCGGACTTTTCTGGCCGTTTCTTCCTTTTCTCTTGCCTGGTCCCGCAGGAAATCCTCCAGACTGAGCTGCCGGTATTCGCCGTGATCCAGCGAGCTCATGCCGACGCCGATCAGCCGAACCCCCGCGCCCCGATCAAAAATACCATCTCTCTCGTACAACAATCCGCGCAGCAGGTCCCTTGCATTCCGTTCGATCACTGCCGCATCGTTTGTGGAGGCATCAAGCTTTTTCTGGCGGGAATGCCGTCGGAAGTCATTGGTCTTGACGCTGACGGTTACGGTCCCGCCGTAGACCCCGTCCCGCTTCATGCGCCCGGCCACCTTCTCCGACAGATGCCGCAGAAGCGGCGGCGTCAGCCGGTCATAGCTTTGCAGCGTGATGTCTTCCGCGGTTGTGGTCTCATTGGAATAGCTCCTGGCATCCTCACGCTCCGTGTGTACAACGTCGCTTCCGTTTCCTCTGGACGCCTCCGTGATGTACGCCCCGCCCTTTTCACCCAAAAAGGACTGCAGCATGGCAGGGTCAGCCGCGGCAGCCTCGCCGATGGTCGTAATGCCGATCCCGGCAAGGCGGGATGCTGTTTTGCCGCCGCACCCGTACAGGCTGCCGATGGGAAGCGGCCACATCTTCGCCGGAACCTCCTCTGGCCACAGCGTGTGCGTCCGGTCCGGCTTCTGAAAATCGCTCGCCATCTTGGCCAGGAGCTTGTTGGAGGAAATACCAACGTTCACGGTAAAGCCCAGCTGCGTGCGGACCCTCTCACGGATGGAGGCCGCCAGCTCACACGCTGCCGTTCGCCTCGCTCCCCGGATCCTGCGATCCTGTTCTGCATCGTCCGGTGCTTCTGCTGCCATCTTCTCCGCCGGTTCGGCAGATGTCGTCCCCACAGCTGCCCGGACTGCCGCCATTGCCCCGGCCGCCTCCGTCATATCCACATAAGCCTCATCCACCGACGCCTGCTGCACCAGCTCCGAGTACTCCAGCAGAATCCGAATGAATGCGTGGGAATATTCGCGGTAGGCCTCCCAATCCGAGGAGACCAGCACCAGACCCGGGCACTTCTGCAGCGCCTTCACCACCGGCTCCCCCGTCACGATTCCGTACTTCTTCGCCGGAATGGATTTGGCCGTAATAATGCCGTGGCGCGTCTCCACATCGCCGCCGACCGCCGAAGGAACGGTCCGCAGGTCCACTGCCTCCGGATCGTCCTTCAGTCGCTTTACCGCCGACCATGACAGAAACGCGCTGTTCACATCCACATGAAAAATAATCCGCTCGCCTTCCAACGTTTGCTCTCCGATTACTGGAAGATCGGCATGCCATCCTCTCCCCACACGATCGTTCGCTTCATCGTGTGCCGGTTCGGATCGTACAGCGGATCCTCACAAATCAGCTTGTCCGTGGTTCTTGCATGGTAGATCAGCACGTCATTCCCGTCCGCATCCTTCGTAAAGGAATTGTGTCCCGGACCGTAGAGTCCATGCTCCGGATCGCTTTTCAGCACCGGATGGCGGAGCTTCTCCCAGGACCTCGGATCCAGAAGATCCGCGCCCTCCTCTGCGATCAGCATGCCGACGCAGTAGGCCGGGCTCGTATCGCTGGCACTGAAGGTCATGAATAGCTTTCCGCCGTGCTTCAAAACACCGGGGCCTTCATTTACCCAGAAGCCATGCCGCTCCCAGTCGTAGTCCGGGGTTGTCAGCAGCACCTGCGCCGTTGCCAGCTCGTTGGCGCTCTTCATCCGCGCAATGTACAGGTTGGAAATCTGCTGTCCGACGCTGACCTTCTCTGCCCAGATGTAGTACCACACGCCCTGATCCTCGAATACGGTGGCATCCAGCGAAAAGGCCTCAAAGGAAAACGGATCGTCCTCTGCGCGCTTCATTTTGCCCAGCTCGGTCCAGGGTCCCTTCATCGGATCCTCACTCTCACACTTCAGAACATAGGGGCGCAGCTTCCAGATGTCATCCTTGTCGCTGGCGGCAAAATAGATGTACCATCCGCCGAAAAGATAATGCAGCTCCGGTGCCCAGATGTGCTGGCTCATGTCGCCGGATGCGTGCTTCTCCCAGACCGTGACCTCCTCTGCCTGCTGCAGTCCGTCCAGCGTATCTGCGCAGCGCAGGACAATCCGGTCATAGGACGGTACCGAGGCTGTAAAATAGTACCTGCCACCATGCTCATTGGTCACGTACGGATCCGCCCGCTGCTCAATCCACGGTGTGTAATTGACATTCTCTGTTGTTCCGCTCATTGGAATTGTCCCCCTTTTTTGCATCTGTATGATGTTGGGGACACATGCCACTTGCCCCCAGCTGATACCGCCCTGCACGATTCCTGTCTGACTTTGGATCGTTACGAATATTCTACCATGCGAGCAGCGGTTGTTCTTCTTTCACCTTGGGAAAAGATTATAATGATACCAGGGTCAAAAGGTCCAAACCTCCGATGCGAGCTTGCTTGCGAGAGGAGGTTTGACCTTGGGACCCGGTATCAGTTGAGGGCAAAGGGGGAGGTTTCCATATGCAGAATGCAGATAAAACCTGGATGTTCCATACAAGAGATGGAAAACCGTTTATGCCGATCGGCGTTCAGACGCACAATTCGTCCTCCGGGACAGTGCTGATTGATGCGTCGCTGCATGTTCTGAAGCTCTTCGGTGGGAATACACTGGAGGCGCCGGTTTACTGGAACGTGGTTGAGCCCCGGGAGGGGCAATACGATTTTGCGCTGGTCCGGGACCTGATCGACCGCGTTCGAAAGGCGGATGCACACCTGGTCCTTCTGTGGTTCGGGATGAGCAAGAACGGTCATCCCAATTATGCGCCGGACTATGTCAAGCTGCAGCCGGAGCGTTACCGCATGGCCATGGGACACGACGGCGCACCGGTTATGTCCCTGTCGCCGCACTGCAGTGCAACGATGGAAAAGGACAAGGCCGCATTCCTTGCCATGCTGTCTTTTGTTGAAGCCTATGATGCAGCAGAGGGCACGGTTCTCGCGGTTCAGATCGAGAATGAAATGGGCTACGCCAACACCGACCGGGATTATTCCAAGGAAGCGGAGGCGGACTATCAGAAGGAGGTTCCGACAGAGCTGCAGGGGCTGGAATTCCCGGACATGTGGGGTGACGGGCCGAAGGAAAGCAGCTTACCGGTCTCTCCCTGGAAGCGCCGCTTCGGGCGGTATGCGCACGAGGCCTTTTCTGCCTGGTACACTGCCCGGTATATAGAGGCACTTGCCGCTGCAGGCAGGAAGATCTGTAAGCTGCCCTTTTACACCAATGTGTTCGTCGGAGAAAGCGCTTATGAAGAGGCAGGTGCCTGCTACAATGCCGGTGCCGGAGTGTCCCGGATGTTGGATTTGTGGAAGATTGCCGCTCCTTCGCTGGATCTGATTGCTCCGGACATCTACAATCCATCGCTCCATGACTACCGCAGGATCTGTACATCCTATAAGCGGAGCGACAACCCACTGTTCATCCCGGAATCGCCCGTCAGAGGCATTCCCAATGCGATGAATCTGATCGTGGCGGCCGGCCAGTACGAAGCCGAGGGCGTGGCCTGCTTTGGCGCGGAAGGTGCGTTGGATGAGAATGGGAATATCTGTCCGGATTCCGAGGACATCGCCCTGAGCATGCAGATCATTGCCCGGATATCTCCGCTCCTGGTGCAATACCACGGGACAGGCTGCATCCATGGCTTTGCGCAGGAAGAATTCGAAACCTACCGCTACCTGAAGCTCCCGGACTATCATGTGATTGTACGGTATACAAACTGCAATCCGCAGAACTTCGGCTATACGAGCGACGTCACATCAGACACCGGGCGGAGGAAAATCCAGCGCAGAGGCCGTGCAATTCTGGTGCAGACCGGTCCACAGGAATTCTACCTGTGCGGTGCCGGAGCCATGGCGGAGTTTATCCGCCGCCCCGATCCATGGGAAGAGAACAGCTATGGGCAGATGATTTCCCGCAGCAGCTCCCAGCTGAATTTTCTTTCGGTAGAGGAAGGACACTTTGAAGACGGCGAATTCGTGTGCGATTTCCGCCGAAACGGCGATGAGACGAA
>CAVJLL010000019.1:0-40561 GCA_963650385.1 Clostridium sp. CAG:508
ACGCGAATTGCCTGCTTGCAGGCAAGTTCAAATGTAACAGTACATTCGCCAGCCAGACGACAGGGTGGCGAGCGTACAGTAACGATTCAAACAGACGCAAGGGAGGACGGATCCCGTCCTCCCTTGGCACACCGGCTGCTGTTATCAGCCGTTCTCTTATGTGTGATCTGCATCCGTCATTTCTTCCGGAACAGCATCCTTTGTCATCTCCGCAATCTTGTCGCTGTATCCCTTCACCGTATCCGACGGGTCGTACTCCGCGTCATCAAACAGGAACTGATGAAGCCACTTCACGTTGTCGGTCAGGTCTCTCGGAATTACGCAGTCTCCGAGCGCTCCGCCCAGGTTTGCCTGGATACGCTGATCCTCCTGCGGGAATCCGTTCTGCATAGAATCAATTCCGTCCTCGGCGATCACATTGTAGCCGGCAATTGCCTGTACGTCCTTAATCAGATCGCTCACAGAATAGGACGTGTAAATCTCACCGGATACCGAATTCACAATATCGGTCAGCTGCGCAACGTTTGCGGTCTTTGCCTTATCCATAACTGCATACAGGACCGCACGCTGTCTTGCTGCACGCTTATAATCCCAGCCTCTTGTGTATCGAATGCGGCAGTACGCGGTTGCCTGCAGACCGTTCAGTGTCTGTGTGCCGGATGACGTCACCTCGGTGTAGCCGCTCTTGCCGAGTTCCTTCGCCATGGTGGACTGGTAGTTGTTCAGGTGAGAAATCTCATCGTCCTCAACCGTGATCGTCACACCGCCGAGTGCATCCACCACATCCGTCAGGCCGCCGAAGCCGACCGTCACGAAGTCTGTAATATTCATATCCAGGTTCTGGTTGAGCATGTTGATGGCCTGCTCCGCACCGCCCTGTGAATATGCAGCGTTGCACTTCGTATACGTATCATTTCCAATATTCAGAAGCGTATCACGATATACCGAAACCAGCTTCACGTCGCCGGTATCCTCGTTGATCGAGCAGATCATGATGGAATCGCTTCGCGTGTTCTGATCCAGCGCACCCTCGGTGGAATCCACACCGAAGAATGCAATGTTGCGGTAGCCCTTCATCTGTCCGGTTTTGGTGTCCTCGATAACCTCATCCGACATATTGTTCACAATCTCCTCGGTAGGGAGATTGACCTTTTCTACCTTGCCGATGCTGTTGACAAAATACAGAACCAGCAGGACGGCAACCAGCACGACCGCCTCGATGATCAGAATGGCCGGGCGGATCCCCTTTTTCTTTCCTGCGGAGCCGGTCCTCTTGCCGGTGCGTCCGCGGGAAGAACGGGAGGAACGATTTGCATACCGTTTGTCCTCATACTCATCGCCGTATTCGTCATAGCGATCGTCATAACGATCGTCCGGATAATCGTCATAACGATCCTCATATCCGTCGTCATAACGCTCGTCATAGTCATTATAGCCGTCCTGGTAACCGTCGTCGTAACCGCCGCGGTCATCACCGGCTCCGTAGCTGTCCTCATAGCCGTCATCGTAGCCATCATCATAACGGTCGTCATAGCGATCCTCGTAGCGATCGCCGTACCCATCATCATAACGATCGTCGTAATCGTCATAGTCACGTCTGGACATATGGTACTCCCCCAAAAAGAAACGGCGTCACGGCAGAACTGCCTCACCGGTCCGACTCATACTCTCCGTCTTCACCCGATATGCACAGCAGCACAGCCCGCGCCTTTGGTATTGGTTGTATTGAACTGTATTACACAGAATACTACACTTCCCCATGCAGAACAACCGTCAATCGTTACAACTTACCGTACGGAGGCAGCAGTTCACCTGCCCTTCACCGCCTAATACGCATTTTTATTGATGAAGCCCTTGAACACCGTCAGGAACAGTATCCGGAAATCAAAGCCAAGGCTCCAGTTCTCGATGTAATAGATGTCGTGCTCGATCCGCTTGCGAATGGATGTGTCTCCGCGGTAGCCGTTGATCTGCGCCCATCCGGTAATTCCCGGGCGAACCTGATGCTTGACCATGTAGCGCGGAATCTCCTGACGGAACTTATCCACGAACTGCGGACGCTCCGGCCGCGGCCCCACCAGGCTCATTTTGCCGGTGAGCACATTGAAGAACTGCGGCATCTCATCAATGCTGGTTCTGCGGAGAAAGCTGCCGAATTTCGTTACGCGGTCATCCCCTCTGGTGGTCCAGCCCTTTTTCTCTTCCTCTGCGGACTGTACCCGCATTGTGCGGAACTTATACATGGTAAAGGGCTTGGAATGCAGTCCGATCCTCGTCTGCTTGTAGATGATCGGGCCCTTGCTGGTCAGCTTCGTACCGATGACCGCCATCAGCATCACCGGAGAGAACAGAATGATACAGAAAATGGATCCGAAAATATCCACCAGGCGCTTCAGGAACGCATTCCACGTGTTGGTGAGCGGCACATACCGGATATTGATCACCGGAAGTCCCATAATATCTTCTGTGTACGGTTTGGACGGGAACAGGGAGCCGTAATCGGGAATGAACTTCGTGTGGACTCCGGACCGTTCGCACAGATCCACAATATGCTCCAGGTTGTCGTAATCCTCCAGGGAAAGCGTGATGGCAATCTCGTCCATCTTATTTTCCGGGAGGATGATTTCCAGATTCCCCAATGCCCCCAGCACCTTGACCCCGCGGTACTGCGTGCCTCTGGGAACATGATCGTCCAGAATGCCGTGAACAACATACCCCCACTGCGGATTCGCGCTGATGCGGTCAAGATACGCCTCGGCAGACCGGGAATATCCCACCAGAATCACGTGCTTGAGGTTGTTGCCTCTGCGCCGGATATAATACAGAAATTTCCGGACCATCATCCGGTAGAAGAATGTCAGGGCCGTATTGACAACATAGAACAGCAGGATGAACGTACGCGAGAAATCCACCATACCGTCCACACTGGTGGACAGCAGGAAGAAACTGATCATAACAAGGCCGATTCCGACCGTGTTCGCCTTGACGATGCCCGCCACCTCGCTGCGGATTCTGGAGGAGCGCTTCGAGGAATACAGATCGTATACGGCATACAGGATCAGATAACCGGGCACAATAAAATACAGAGTCCTGAAATAGGTCTCTGCCGACAATGCTGTTACACCGGGCGTCGATTCTGCAAGGGGCGTCAGGAACTTCAGCGCCCAGGCAATCAGAAAGCTGACCGCCGTCACCAGCCCGTCCAGCACAATATGCATTCGATTGAAAAAAATCTGATTATCCTTAATCATGCTCTATACATCAACGGGGCATCTTCCGCCGGAACAGTCCGGCATACAGCTGCCCCTGAATGGACACATAAGCAGGCAGATGCTCCCATGCAAACGGAATCTTCTGTCCCAGATACAGCGGGAGCACATTCTCCAGGGTACCGTCCTCATCCAGAACAGCGCCCTCGTCTCCCAGCGTTCCCTTTTTGTAGGGAATTTCATAATACCGCAGCAGGGTATATTCCCTGGTCAGCGCCTTCAGAAATTTTCCGCGCTCCAGCCCCTGCCGAAATGCGCCGTCCAGTCCTTTTCTCCGAAAGAACTCCTTTTTCACAAGCGTGCCGAGCGCCCAGAGCGGCGCATTCAGCCAGTACTGCAGGAACGGCATATTTTTATACAAAAGAAGTGCGTTATTCCCCGCAGTCATCACTTCCTTGAATTCGTTGTACCGCGATCCGGTTGTAGCGCTTCCTGCATGCAGGACCTGTGCCTTCGGCGCCAGATAGCTCCGGTGTCCGCTGATCTGCGCTCTCCAGCCGATGTCAATATCCTCCAGGTAGCAATAATGCCGCTCATCAAACCACCCGATTTCCTCGAACACCTGCATCCGGTACATAGCTGCTCCGGCACAGGCGGCAAACAGCGGTGTCAGCTTCTCGTCGTTTCCGTTCTCCAGATATCTGCGGACAGACTCTCCCTTTCCTCTTCCAAAGGCCCATCCGAGCGCACTGTAGAGGTCCCCCGCATCGTCAACGAGCTCCGGGTTCTGCATCGACAGCATCAGTGCCTGCATGGCAAAGCAATCCGGGCGCTTTTCCATCGCAAGATGCAGCTCCTCGACCGCCCTTGCGTCCACCTCTGTGTCGTTGTTCAGCAAAAATACATACGGTGTCCGCACCAGATGAAGTCCTGCATTTACCGCGTGACAAAAGCCCGTATTCACCGGCAGCTTCAGGAGGAGAACCTGCGGATATTCCTCCTCCAGCATTCTGCAGGAGTCGTCATCCGATCCGTTGTCCACCACGATAACTGCAGGAACCCATGTTCCCTTCAAAAGACTGTCCAGGCACTTTTTAAGGAGCGCCGCACCATTATAGTTCGGAATGACAGCCGATATCAATTCACGCTTATCCATCCTTGCTCTCTTTAACCACAAACGGATCCCATACGACGAGATATCCTTGCTGCCGCACCTGTCGGCAGAACTCCAGGCTTTTCTCCTTCAGCTCATCCGACTGCTTCATCACATGTCCGTCGTAGGAGGCATTGAACACAGACTGGTACAACGGCCGCAGCTCCGGGCGGATTTCCATGCAGCGAACATCCACAGCCGCTGCATCCTGCACGGTATCCGCGCGGTGCATGGGTCCGCTCTCCATCTCGTGCATTCCGAGGAATTCCACGTTCCCGCTCTCATCCATCATTCCGCCCACAATACGGTGATGCCGATCCACAATCTTGCCTCCGACAACGCCCACCTCTCTTCGCTGCGCGAAAATATCCGGATGATACTCCACGCGGAAGAATCCGTTGTGCCGGGATTCCTTCACCGTCACATCCATGTGGCACGTCCGGAAATACTCCTGCAGCGCAGCCTTTCCGGCCGCATAGGCATAATCCTTGCTGCCGGGATTCCCAGCAGTAGACGCCGCATGCGTCCTCCAGTGATACAGGACCTTCGGAATGTGCACAATTCCGGACCACGGTGCCCGGAGCAGCAGATCGTAATCCTGTGCCCCGTCGTATTCCGGCCGCAGCAAAAGTGCCAGGAACAGCTCACGCTTCATCACCAGCAGGTGACACACATAATTGTTGCTCAGAAAATAATCCGGGTTAAAATCCGGCTTCCGATTCGGTTCAAAAAAGCTTGCCGCAGAGGCATCGCACTTATCCTCATCCGAATACAGGATCTCTGCATGCGTCCGAAGGATTTTATGTGTAATTTCAAAAACAGCATCCGGCGTCAGAAGATCATCGTAGTCCAAAAGGGCAATGTACTCCCCCTGCGCCAGCACCGCTGCCGCATTGGTATTGCGGGAAATGCCGCCGTTCGCACCCAGCGCCTTGTAGCGGATCCGATTGTCCTTCGGATAGGACGCAATGTTCACCGCCGCTTCGCTGCTGCTGCCGTCCGCCAGAATCAGCTCCCAGTTCCCATACGTCTGTGCCAGGACCGATTCCACCATTTCCCGGAGGAAATGCAGATCCGGCTGATAGAGCGGCACCAGGAAGCTGATGACAGGGAGTGATTCCCCCTCCTGCTTCTTTTTCTTCCACTGCTGGCGCTGCTCCTCCAGACGCTCCAGGGTCGGAGCCTCGTAAACATACGAGGCTCCGACCCTGGTTTCCAGCCGCTCTCGCGCGGCATAATATGCATCCTTCCATCCGTTTCTGCGTGCATATCTGATTGTCTTATTCAAATCATTCCAAAATGCCATCTCACATCTCCGCAGCGTATGTAACGGATGGGCTGTCCGGAGACATTACCGATACGCTCAGATCTTCTCCTTCACTGCCTCGGTAAGCTCCTCCACCTTCACCTGTGCGTCCTCCAGGCTGGTTCCCTTAACGCCCATATAGAACTTGATCTTCGGCTCCGTGCCGGAAGGTCTTGCGCAGCACCATGCATCCTGATCCAGTGCAAAATACAGAACATTGGAGGAAGGAAGTCCGGTGCCCGATTCCTCTCCCGTAGCCAGGTCCAGAACCTTTCCGGATGCATAATCGCGGAACTGCTCCACCTTCCAGTTGCCGAAGGACTTCGGCGGATTGGAGCGGAACTTCTCCATGAGTGCCTCAATCTGTGCAGCTCCGTCCATTCCCTTCATGGTAATGGCATACTGTGTTTCCTTATAGAAGCCGTACTCCTCATAAATCTTCTGCATCTGATCCCAGAGCGTCAGCCCCTGCTTCTTGTAGAAGGCAGCGGCCTCGCACAGCATCATGACTGCAACCGGAGCATCCTTATCCCTTGCGTGCGTTCCTGCAAGGCACCCATAGGACTCCTCCAGACCAAAGACGTAGTTGTAGGATTTCTGCTCCTCAAACAGGCGGATCTGCTCTCCGATGTACTTGAAGCCGGTCAGGCACTCCACATAATGGCAGCCGTACTTCTGCGCGATCGCCTTTGCCAGATTTGTCGTGACAATCGTCGTAACAAATGCAGGATTCTCCGGCATTGTTCCGGCAAGGCTCTTCTCGCGGAGGATGTACTCACCGATCAGCATGCCGGACATATTGCCGGTAAACGGCACATACTCGCCGGTTGCCGTATCCTTCGCATACACGCCGAGACGATCTGCATCCGGATCGGTTGCCAGAACGATGTCCGCATCCTTTTCCTTTGCCAGCTTCAGTGCCAGCGTAAAGGCCTTCGGATCCTCCGGGTTCGGATAATCCAGCGTCGTGAACTCCGGATCGGGATCTCTTTGCTCCGGAACAACATATACATGCTTAAAGCCAAGCTCCTCCAGAACTCTTGTTACCGGCACGAGTCCGGCTCCGTGGAACGGTGTGTAAACGATCTTGATGTCATCTGCCATTTCCCGGATCACTTCCGGATGGATGATCTGCTTCTTAAGCGCCTCCATATAGGCATCGTCAATTTCCTTGCCAAAGTACACCAGAAGGCCTGCCTTTACCGCCTCGTCCTCCGGCATGGTCTTCACCTCGCCGTAGCTGGTTACTGCATTGACATCGCCGATAATGCCGGTATCGTGCGGCGGCGTCACCTGTGCGCCGTCCTCCCAGTATACCTTGTATCCGTTGTATTCCGGCGGGTTATGGCTGGCCGTAATCTCAACGCCGGCCTGGCATCCAAAGTAGCGAAGCGCGAAGGACTCCTCCGGAACCGGACGAAGCGTATCCGACAGATATGCCTTGATTCCGTTCGCTGCAAGGCAGAGTGCGGTCTCTTTTGCGAATTCCGGGCTCATGCGGCGGCTGTCATAGGAAATCGCCACGCCCTTCTTCGGATCTCCGTTCTTGTTGATGTAGTTCGCAAGTCCCTGCGTTGCCTTCCGGACAGTATAGATATTCATACGATTGGTGCCGGCACCGATTACGCCGCGCAGTCCGCCCGTACCAAATGCAAGATCCTTGTAAAACCGGTCCTCGACTTCCTTCTCATCCCCGATTGAACGAAGCTCTTCCTTGGTCTTCTCGTCAAAATAGGGATCGTTTAACCAGTAATTCAGTTGTTCCTTCACGCGTTCCAGCATGGGTAACTCCTCCTTTTGTCGGCCCCTGCGTACCCTTTCGCAGCAAGGCCTCTTTTCCTTTTGCTATCTATGCATTCAGCTTTCGCTGCAGCATCCCCTTTGTGCACCTGTTCAGCGCCTGCCGATTTCAACGTGAACCCGCTGCCTGCAGGCGTTTTCCTAATCCTGTACCTTCAGGCTGTAATCGCTCCGATCCAGCGTGAAATTCGGATTGTAATACGGATCCCCCTTCTCCAGCACGCTCTTCCACTTTGTACGGAAGTGCTCCGACTCCTGATCGTAGCGCTTTGCATTGGCCGATGCAGGATCGGTCACATCGGAGCCCCTGGAGACGGATTCATAGTGATACAGCTCCGCAAACGGAGTGAATACGTTCAGGTATCCCTTTTCTCTGCATTTCAGGCAGAAGTCCACATCGTTGAGCGAAACCTCAAAGGTTTCGTC
This sequence comes from Clostridium sp. CAG:508, assembly GCA_963650385.1. Taxonomy (GTDB): domain Bacteria; phylum Bacillota; class Clostridia; order Lachnospirales; family Lachnospiraceae; genus CAG-791. The sequence goes on from CAVJLL010000019.1 coordinate 7,895, forward strand.
CAGTCCGCCCACCTCGTCGTATATGCTCTTCTTAACCATGAGGCAGGCACCGGTAACTGCCGATACATCCTGCGCGTAGCACAGACGCCCCATATAGCCGAGGTTCTCCCTGCGCTGCTTGTAATGCGTATGGCCTGCCGTCCGATGCGCCCCCAGCCCCAGAACAATGCCGGCATGCTGGATGGTCTTATCCGGATAGTAGAGCTTGCCGCCCGCGCAGGCCACATCCCCGCGCTGCGCATACATCAGGAGCTCCTCCATCCAGTTGACGGAGATCACTTCCGTATCGTTGTTCAGCAGCAGCAGATATTCGCCCTGCGCCTTTGACGCGCCGAAATTATTCACTCTGGAATAATTGAACGCTTCACCGTCTGCACGGTTATATTCTACTACATGTACACGGTCTTTGTACGGTCCGGATGTGACTTCGCGGTAATATCTTCTCGTCTCCTCCAGCGTGCTTCCGTTTTCCACAATGATGATCTCATAATTCTCGTAGGTAGACCGCTCAAAGATGGAATTCAGGCACCGCTTCAGATCCTCTGCATGATCCTTGTTGGGGATGACGATGGATATTTTCGGTTCGCCCTGGATCTCATAGGTGATTTTAAAAATCGTTTCAAACGCCCGGGTGCTCGTGATCTTGAAGTTCCGGAATCCGTGACGCCGCAGATGGTCTGCAACCGCTCCCTTTGCCGCTTCAATGGCGTAGGTCTTGGCTCCTATGTTGTCTGCCGTAGAGCCCGCGTGGCTTCTCCAGTAATAGAGGAGCTTCGGCACATGCACAATATTCTGTGCCTTATCGGTCAGGCGCAGAATCATGTCATGGTCCTGCGAGCCGTCGAATTCCGAGCGGTACAGCTCTTCGCCCTCCAGGAGGTGCCGGTCAAAGCAGGACAGATGGCAGATGTAGTTGTTGGCGCGCAGATTGTCAATGGCGTAATCCGGCTTGAAGTGGATCGTCACAAACCGGTTGAGATTGCTCTCCTTAAAGGTCGTCTCGTCGCAGTAGAGATAATCCGCGTTCTGTTCGTTGATGGTCTTCACATACCAGTACAGGACCGAAGGGTGCAGGTAGTCGTCGTGATCAAAGGGTGCAATGAATTCTCCCTTGGCCATCTGCAGGCAGGCATTGGTGTTCTCCGAGATTCCGCCGTTCTTTTCCAGCTTGCGGTAGCAGATCTTTTCTGCAAGCTCTTCGCTTCTCTGACGGTACTGTGCAACGATCTCCCCGACATAGGCGTGCTCTGCGTCCGATCCGTCTGCAAGGCACAGCTGCCAGTTCCCGTAGGTCTGGTTCAGCACAGAATCCAGCATATCCTTCAGGAATTCTGCCGGCGTATTGTACAGCGGGACCAGGATGCTGAAGCAGATCTGTCTGGCAAAGCCGGAAGCCTCCTCTGCCTGCCGCTTCCTCTGTGCTTCATCCGGAAAGCTGGCGGTTCCGTATCCCTTTTCCGCCTGGCGTTCCCGGATCTTGTACTGAATCTTTTTCACGACGCCGCGGGCATCTCCCTGGTTCTTAATCCGATCCGTCTGGCGCTGTACAAAGTGATAGGCATCTCTGGCCGGCTTTGAGGCCTTCCATATTTTATTGTTCTTGATGCGATCGAGCTTGAACTGGAGATCATCCACCTGGTCCTCCAGCTGTGCTACACGGTCGGCCAGAAACGCCGCCTTCGCCTTTTCCTTTTCGTACTGCTCCAGAAGCTCTGTATCGCGCTTATCGTTTTGTTCCATGCGTTCTCCCGCACCGCCGGGGTGCTAAACGGACTCCTCGATTTTCAGATACACATCCGACCAGAAGGTCAGTCTCTGACGGGAGGTCCGGTCCATGGCCAGCATGCCGATCTGGTAGCGGCCCGGCTGCAGTGCATCCTTTCGAAATGCCGTCATAAAGCCGGTCAGCTCATCATTGATCTGGTCCGTCAGATTCTCTGCGATATCCGGGCGATAGACCCTCTCCGTATCAATCTGCCACACCGGCTCCTCCTGCCCGTCCAGACGGAACAGGAGCTTTCTGTCATATGCAGCATTGTCTGCATCGATCACAAAGGCATAGCCCTTGATATAATAGCCTTCTTCGTTCCGGCTGGCCTGATCCTTGCGTCCCATCGGGCCGCACAGCCAGACAGAAAGCGCACCGGCATACTCCACGCCCAGACGCAGCACCGGATTCTCCCAGGACGGCTTCAGCTTGCCTTTCCGACGCTCCATATCCATGTAGTGCGGATCCTGCAGCACCGCGTCCTCGGTTGCGATCTTGAATTCCGTTACCGCCGGATCCTGCTCCAGATACTCGTGGTAGAAGGGATCTCTGCGGAACAGATCCGGATGAAGTCCCAGGAGACGCTCCAGCTCGTTAGAAAGGCGCACCGCTTTCACCTCATCCTTACGGTCGTCGCCGCGGGAAAGAGACTCATGGTGATACAGATACATATTGTTGCGCACGACATTGTAGTAACCCTTTTCAAACACCTTCAGGCACAGGTCAATGTCGTTGAATGCAACCGCAAAATTCTCGGTATCGAAGCCGCCGACCTCTCGGAACAGCTCGTTTCGGATCATCAGGCAGGCACCGGTAACTGCAATGACGTTCCGGACGCCCTTGTTGAAGCCAAAATAATGCTCCTCCTTGTTGCTGCAGTACTGCAGCTTGTGGATGGGCCCCACATGAACATTTACAACTCCCGCGTGCTGGATCAGGTCTGAGTTCGGATACAGAAGCTTCATGCCGACACACCCGACATACGGAAGCTTGGCCTTTTCCGAAAGGTAGGAAAGCCAGTTGGGACGTGCAATTTCTATGTCGTCGTTTAAGAACAGCAGCAGCTCGCCGTTGGCCTCCTCTGCGCCCAGATTGCACATTGCGGAGAAATTAAACTCCATCGGCTGATAAATCAGACGGGCGCTTCCTGTCTCATTGTGCTCCTCCAGAAGCTTTTCCACCTTCAGACGGTTTTCCTCGGAGCTTCCGTTGTCCACAACAATGATCTCATAGGGGGAGCAGTCGCTGAATTTCTCGATGGAATGCAGGCACTGTCCCAGGATTTCCGGATTGTCCTTGCTGGGAATGATGATGCTGATCAGCCGCTTTTCCGCGGATTCCACGGAATACTGTCCGGTGAGCGAGCTCTTGATCAGATTGCTGTCCCAGGGGCTGTGCTTCCGGTAGGAATGGAACAGCACCTCCGGAATATGGCCGATCGGGAATACTCCTTTTTTGCGCCGCGAAAAGCCGTCGTCTGCCTGCGCAATGCGAAGGCAGAGCTTGCGGTAAATCCAGGAGCGCATCGCATCATCCAGTTCATTACCCCTGGCCTTTTCCTCTTCCTCGCTGTCCTCTCTGGTTCTGGCCTTCATCTCATAGTCCGAGGCCTTCCGGTCTCCGGGGTTGATCATATACAGCTCTGTTGAGCGGATTGCGAAAATACTGCCGAAATAGAACGTAGACAAAAAGGTGTCCGGAGACCAGTCCGGCTTCAGCCATGCATCCGTCAGCTGTCCCTTCTCCGCCAGGCGGTCTTCATCTCCGTATACCATTCCGATGTCCGGATTGGCTGCAAAAAAGTCGCAGATCAGCTTCTGTGCATAGTCTGTCAAAGTCCCGTCGTCTGCGCAGCAGATCAGGATATCCGGAAGCTTGCTGCCGGATAAAATGTAATTCCGAAGGTGCGAATACCGGACCACCTCTGCCGAGAGCTTCTCGCCCTCCGTGTGGTCTGCTGCATTCAGCCGCTTGTCCAGCTCCAGCTTGTGCAGGCGGTACCAGTTGCTGTAGCTGTCCACCTTGTCCAGCAGTTCTCTTTCATATTGCTCATCGCGGGTCCGCAGCAAATACTGTTTGATCTGTTTTTTCAGCATGTAATCTGCTCCTTGCTTCACCTGTAAATCCGTCCGCCGCTGTTACTTGCCCATTGCCTGCGCCATCGTAGAAGGAAGCCCGGCCATCTGGAGCACCAGCTCCAGGCAGAAGGTCTCATCCTCTGCGATCTGTGCCTTGCGGCGCAGTCTCTTTATATCCCATACCATCGAGGGGTCCGATCCGGTATATACAATGCTGCCGTTGGTATAGTGCCTTCCGTTGGTACGGACCAGACGGTCCAGGAGCCTGCGGTCTGCCTGCCCGGCTCTTGCCTCCCGCAGGAGGACAATGCAGGGGCACAGTGCAGGATCAACCCGGAGTCGCTTCACCTCCGGTGAAATCTCTACTGCAAAGGAGGCAATGCCTTCCTCCTCATAGTGCTCCTCTACCCAATAGGACTGCTCCTCACAGAATCCGTTTCCTGTGTCGTAATAAACCTGAATGGACGAAAGCGTCTGCTCTTCCTGCGCCTTTTTTTCCTGTTCTTCCTTCAGCCTGGCAAGCGCCGCTTCCTTCTCCCTGCGCGTCTGCAGCTCAGCCGGCTTGATCACACTGGTTCCCATGCTGCTGCAGAGCTGTCCCAGAGAGGCCACGCCTCCTGTCACCTGGTGCTGGAAATTCTGTTCCTCCTCCGCAAGGCGATTGGCATCCGCCTCCGGAATCCCAATCACCGCAAGAAGCCGCTCATTCCCGATCAGCTTCTCGCAGCGCTCGCTCCTGGTCTCGTCCTCCAGATAATATACAAGGAGCGAACGGAACAGCAGCTCCTGAACCGGTATGCTCTCCGGAACCGCCCACTCGTAGTCAATGGCCGTCCACGTATCTCCGTTCACCAGGATATTGGAAAACGTCATGTCATAATCCGATACCGGAACGCCGCTTCCCTCGCCGACGCGGCGCCGATACTCGGCAATAAGCGAAAGGAAGCCCTCGCCGTCCCTCCTCTCCAGACTTTCGTCCAGCAGATTCTCCAGTGACGTTCCCGGGATCAGCGGGAACTCCACACCGCCGTCCGCCGTCCGCCGGCACGGAGCAATTCGAAGCCCCGGCAGTTTCTCACTCCCAGCCGCGCCTTCTGCCGGCATCGTTCCCATAACAGGAAGTTTGGGAAGTGCCGCCTTTCCGGCCTCCGGATCTGCCGCACTCTCCTGGAAAAGAGGTGCCTCATAGCGCGCCGATAAGCGCCCCGCACTCTCCTCCATCTGCAGCACATGGTCACAGGCCATATCGTTCAGGGGATACTTGCGGACCAGGCAGCTGCCCTCATCAATTTCTGTCCGAATCTGATACTGCCTGGCGCGGTCATTGGAAAACTTACAGTAATCCACCGGAAGCGGCGGTCCTGCCACAACCTCAAAGGAGTTGGCAAATGCAGGATACAGTCCGTCCTCCACAATGCTCCGGTATGCCTTTTTTTCATCGAACAGGAGCAACCGATCCCGGTCAAAGTTCCGGATATTCTCGTTCAGCTCATCCGCCTTCGGAAGGTGTCTGTCCGAATACAGCACCGATGTAAACTTGTAGTCCGGATACGGATAATAGAACGAGTACTCCCCGATCCCGCTCCGTTGGAGCAGTGCCTCCAGCGCCGGTCTGGAAAAGGTTCTGGCAGGCGCATTCTCTTCTGCATAGGATTCAATGCCGTCAAAATAACGTCCGGAATGATCCTCGGCGCATCCCGCCCAGTATTTCAGCCCCAGCCGGTTCTCAATGGCAATGACAAGACGTCCGCCCTCTGCCATATGCGACCGGATGATCCGAAGCTCCTTCTCAAACGGATTCGGATCGTGCAGATAGCTGCCGGCATATTCCAAAACGCCGATCAGGAATATATAGTCATAATCCCTGTCCAGCGTCGGCTCAATATCTTCAAAGTTGCCCACATGGATGGTGACATTGTCTCTGTCGCGGTGCCGATACGCATTGATCAGCGAACGCTTATACGACAGATCCACACAATCCACCTGCCCGCAGCGCGCGGCCAGCACGCCGGTAATCGCTCCCGGACCGGCTCCGATCTCCAGAACCTTTTCCTGCCCGGTGAAGGGAATCCAGGAAACAATGTTCCCGCGAATGGATGAAAGGTGATACAGCACCGGCCAGCTCGGTTCCTGGCGGATGACTGCATCGAAGTCCTCCTCCCGGCAGTTTCTGGCGATTTCCAGAATGTGATCCTCTATCTCTCCGTCGCAGTATAAGTCCGTTCCGGGGTACATGGATAAATCCAGCGAAACGTTTCCGATCTGTTCGGTTTTTGTCTGATCAGCCATCTGTACATCCTATCTGCGCGGACCGCCGCCTTCCGATTGCTGCTGCGTGCGAAGGCTTCCGTCGCTCACCTGAATACTGGAGTTCATGTCAAAGTACCCCACCGTGTTCTTGTCGGATACTACGGTCAGATTTATAACATCATACAGCCTGTGATATACCGTGAAGGTTTCTCCCTCGTAGCCGGTTACTCCCAGCGAAAGAAGATATTCCCCTCCCTGCAGATCCATTTTCTGCCGAAATGAAATGGTCTTGATCTCGCCCTTTTTTACCGGCTCCAGGAAGGCCTTTTCAAACATGGTATTGGTTCCGGAGATTTCCACGCCGTACTTGTTCTTAATAGTAAAGGCAAAAATCGGCGCCTTTACGTCCTCCATGAATTCCACGCTCATGCGGAAGGTACACTCCGAGCCCTTCAGGATCGTGGAATTGACGCTTCCGCCGGCATCGAGAATGTCATAGCATATGATTTTCGCTTTTCCGGAGCCGTATTCCAGGCGATCCGGGTTCTCCGCCACAGCGCCGGTTTCCGGTGCCTCATTTGCGGCATCCTCCTCCGGATTGTACTGGCCCACCAACACTCTTTTGTAGATGTCGATCATCTCCTTGGGCGAGCCCTCACCCAGCTTCACGCCCTGGTTCAGAAGGACCACGCGGTCGCAGTACTTGCTGATGCTCGACATATCATGGGAAACGAACAGAACCGTCTTCCCCGCCTTCTTAAACTCATCGAATTTATGGAAGCACTTCGCCTGGAAAAATACATCGCCCACCGCCAGTGCCTCATCCACGATCAGTATCTCCGGATCAATGTTGATTGCAACTGCAAAGGCCAGCCGCATGAACATGCCGCTGGAGTACATTTTCACCGGCTGATAGACATAATCCCCAATGTCCGCAAATTCCAGAATATCATCCAGCTTGTTCTTAATTTCATCCTCGGAAAAGCCGATCATGGTCCCGTTGAGATAGATGTTCTCGATCCCATTGTATTCCATGTTGAAGCCAGCGCCGAGCTCCAGAAGTGCCGAGATCCTGCCTCTTACCTGAACATCTCCGCTGGTCGGCGTGAGTACGCCCGTAATGATCTTGAGAATGGTGGATTTGCCGGAGCCGTTGGTTCCGATGATGCCGACCGTCTCTCCCTTGTGAATGGAGAGGCTCACATCGTTCAGCGCCAGATGCTCCGTATAATGCGCACGCTTTCCCATGCCGAGGGCATCCGCGACGCGGTCCCGGTTGTGCTGGTACAGCTTATATTGTTTGGTGAGGTGCGAAACCTCGATAATATTCTCTGACATAAATCACATTACATCTGCAAACATAGGTTTGAGCTTCTTGAAGATCAGCGCGGATACTACGAACAAAAGTGCTGTTACAATCCAGAAATACGTTGAGGAGTAGAAATGCTCCCAGAACCACTGCTGTTCATACACCGAGCTGCGATAGCCTTCCACAATGTACGTCATTGGATTCAGCTTGATAAAGGGCTTATATTTTTCCCGTACGGTGGTATTGATGTTCCACAGGATCGGTGTTGCCCACATGCCGATCTGCATCAGAATGGAAATCAGGTTCTGCAGATCCCGGAAGAAGATAACAATTGCACAGGTCGCGTAGGACAGGCCCAGAATAAAGACATATTCGCACAGCGTGTAATACAGAAGCTGCAGCGTATATACGCTGGGCATATGCCCGTAGCAGGCAGCAATGATCACCAGGACCACGGAAAAGCCAACGTGCACGAACATCGCCGCATTCACCTTGATGATCGGCAGAATGCTGACCTTGAACACCACCTTCTTCACCAGATAGTTGTATTCCAGAAGGGATGTCATGCCTCCCATCACGGCGTCCGAGAAGAAGAACCACGGAACCAGTCCGGCCGTCAGGAACAGCACATACGGCACCGTTCCGCCGGTGTAGGTTGCCTGCTCTCCCGACTGAAAAATCTTCCCGAATACAACGTAATACATAGCAACGGTGACAATCGGCGGCACCATTGCCCAGATGGTGCCCAGATAAGAGCCTGCATAGCGTTTTTTAAAATCATTGCGTGAAAGCCGCCAGATCAGGCGCCGGTTCTGATACAGCTCCATCGGAAGTGCCATGACGCGGTCCTGAAACAGCGTAAACAGAAAAACACCGGCGCCCAGCAGCAGGCAGCCGGAGATTTTCTTTAATCTCGCTGTATCCGGATCTTCCAGCGTATTGTTGTGCAGCAAAAGTGCTGTCATAAGGACAGCCGCCGCTGCCCAGACGATCAACAGGATCGTCCGTTTCTTTCTGCGGTTCGGATCCATGAGTTATAAATTTCTTTCCTTTCGATATGCATCCAGTCCGGCCCACTTCTGATCCTTCTCCGAAAGCGTAAGGCCCGTTCCGTCCTGCAGCGCATAGCCCTCTGCAGAGGGTGTCCCTGCATACTCACCGGTAACCTCCGGCCACACAATGCCGATGGCAGGATCATTCCATGCAATGCCCGCCTCGTCATTAGCATGCCAGAAATCATCCACCTTGTAGCAGAATTCCGCTTCATCCGAAAGGACAAGGAAGCCATGTGCAAAGTTCTTCGGAATGAAGAACTGCTTCTTATTCTCGGCAGAAAGGCGGACGCCGTACCACTTGCCGAACGTCTCCGAGCCCGGACGGAGATCCACCGCCACGTCAAATACCTCGCCGCGTACCACACGGACCAGCTTGGACTGTGCGTACTGAATCTGGAAGTGCAGTCCGCGCAGCACGCCCTTTTTAGAAGAGGACTGGTTGTCCTGTACAAAGCTGACATCAATGCCTGCAGCTGCAAAATCGCGCTGCTGATAGGTCTCCATAAAATATCCGCGGTCATCTCCGTGCACCGTCGGCGTGATGACCTTCAAGCCTGCAATGCCGCCGCAATTATCCTCTACCTGTATCTGTCCCATCTGTTTCTGTCTTCCTCCCAACCAACGTATTTGGTAACTCAGCCAAGTCCCTCTGCAACCTCTACCAGGTACTTGCCGTAATTTGTCTTCATCAGCGGCTCTGCCAGCTTCAGGAGCTGCTCCCTGTCGATGAAGCCGCGCTTGTATGCGATTTCCTCAATGCAGGAAACATACAGTCCCTGCCGCTTCTGGAAGGTTGCAACGAAATTCGCTGCATCCAGAAGGGAATCATGGCTTCCCGTATCCAGCCACGCAAATCCGCGTCCGAGCTTCTCCACGTAGAGATTGCCCTTTTCAAGATAAGCATTGTTGATGCTGGTAATCTCGATTTCTCCGCGGGCGGACGGCTTTACATTCCGTGCGATCTCCACAACATCGTTGTCATAGAAATACAGTCCCGGTACTGCGTAATTGGACTTCGGCTTAGCCGGCTTCTCCTCGATGGAGATTGCCTTGCCGTCATCGTCAAATTCCACCACACCGTAGGCGGTAGGATCCTTGACGTAATAACCGAAAATGGTCGCTCCGCTTTCCCTTTCCGCTGCGCTCTTCAGCACCCTTGAAAAGCTCTGTCCGTAGAAAATATTGTCGCCCAGAACCAGTGCACACGCGTCGTTTCCTATGAACTGCGCACCGATGATAAAGGCCTCTGCAAGGCCGTTGGGATGCTCCTGCACCGCATAGGAAATGTTCATTCCCAGTTGTGCTCCGTCTCCCAGAAGGTCCTCGAATACCGGAAGATCCCGGGGCGTGGAAATGATCAGCACATCCCGGATTCCCGCCAACATCAGCGTGGACAGCGGATAATAAATCATCGGCTTGTCATAGACCGGCATGATCTGCTTGGAAATTGCCTTCGTCAATGGATACAGTCTGGTGCCGGAGCCTCCGGCAAGAATAATTCCCTTCATTATCGTTCTCCGTTCATCGGCTGCGCCGCCTCTGCCGGCCGCAGCCCTTCAGCTGTCCTTATGCGTTCAGGACCTTCTTGTCGCCGTACATGTTCTCGTAGTACTGCTGATAGTTCCCGCTGGTGATGTGCTCCATCCAGTCCATATGGTCAAAATACCAGGTGATCGTCTTGCGGATGCCTTCCTTAAACATGGTCTCCGGCTCCCAGCCAAGCTCTCCGTGGATCTTGTCCGGTGCGATCGCATAGCGGCGGTCATGTCCCTTCCGGTCCTCTACGTACTCGATCAGATTCTCACTGACCTTTTCCTTTCTGGGATCGGCGTCATCCAGCTCCTCACGCAGAACCTCCAGGATCGTCTTTACAATCTCAATGTTCTGCTTCTCATTGTGGCCGCCGACGTTGTAGGTCTCAAAGAGTCTGCCCTTCTCCTGTACCAGATCAATTGCCTTGCAGTGATCCTCTACGTACAGCCAGTCACGGACATTCTTGCCGTCTCCGTAAACCGGGAGCCGCTTGCCGGACAGTGCGTTGTTGATCATCAGCGGGATCAGCTTCTCCGGGAACTGGTACGGGCCGTAATTGTTCGAGCAGTTGGTAATGTTGGCCGGGAAATGATACGTATCCATGTAGGCCTTCACCAGCATGTCCGAGGATGCCTTGGAGGCACTGTACGGGCTGTGCGGCGAATAGGGCGTTGTTTCATAGAAATACGCATCCGGATCCTCCGGAAGAGAGCCGTATACCTCATCCGTGGATACATGGAGGAACTTCTTCCCCTCCTTGTAATTGCCGAGCGGATCCGGTCCCTCTGCCAACTCCCAGGCTTCCTTTGCGCAGTTCAGCATGTTCGCCGTGCCCATGACATTGGTCTGAACGAACAGCTCCGGCTCCTTGATCGAACGGTCCACGTGAGACTCTGCCGCGAAATGGATGACGCGGTCGATGTCATTTTCGCGGAAAATCTTGCGGATTGCCTCCTTATCGCAGATATCTGCCTTCACAAAGGTGTAATTCGGCAGATTCTCCACATCCTTCAGATTCTCCAGGTTTCCGGCATAGGTCAGCTTATCCACGTTGATGATGCGGATCTCCTGACCGTACTTGTTCAGCATGTAATGAACAAAATTCGAACCGATAAAGCCGGCACCGCCTGTAACCAGAAATGTCTTCATGTATCATTCCCTCTCACAAAGTAAATATTTTTTCCGAATACCAATAAACAGCATAAGACAGATTAGAGTATACCATACTTTTTCCTAATACGAGCGATAGCTGATGTCCAGGTCCACATCCCCGCTGATGCCGTTCACTCTTCCTGTCGAGCTGTACTGCCAGATGTCGTACCGGGAGCTTGAATAGGTGGGTGCTTCCGCATACTGCGCCAGCCAGATGTGATAGCTTGTCAGCGCGCTCACATTGATTTTCTCGGTGAACCAGTTGGTGTTGGCATAGACGCCCACCGAAAACCCGGCATTCTGAACCGTCCGGCAGAATGCTGCAACGTTGGCCGTCCGCTGGCTGACACTGATCGCATCTCCCCGCCCTCCGGAGCTTTCCACATCCAGGAAGATCGGCATGGAAATGCCGTAGCTCTTTGCCATCTGCACCGCCATAGAGGCCTCCTCCACCGCTTCCGCCTCATTGACTGCCTGCGAGAAGAAATACATTCCCACCTTTAGTCCGGCATTGCGGGCTCCTGTCACGTTCGTCCCGACCATCGAATCCTTAACCAATGTTCCCGTCGAGGAGCCGCGGTAGCCGCAGCGGACAATGGCAAAGGAAATGCCGGAGGACGCCACCTCGCTCCAGCTGATCGAGCCGTTCCACATGGACACATCAATGCCGGTATTGGTGCTGCCGGTATCCAGGATTCCCTCGCTGCTGAAGACATAGGACACGCCCTGAATAATCTGTGACCCGGTCACATAATTCCCGTTTTTGTCGTAATAGTAGGTCAGTCCGTTGATGTGCTGCCAGCCGGTATACCGGTATTTTTTCTCAGCAACCTTTTTCCGGTAAAACGTATCATAACGGCTGTAATCTCCGGCCGTTGCCGCGCGGTAGCTGTCACCGTCCCGGACATACAAAGGATTCCCGCTGCTGTCCTTCAGTGCCGAACTGTCATCGGTTTTTTCGGTCACCGTCACCGACACCTTCCGGGTGACCTCCGTATAATCCTTCAGGGATACCGTGATCGTACAGCTTCCTGCCTTCACGCCCTGCACCGTTCCGCCGTCGGATACCGTCGCGATCTCGGAATCCGAGGAGGAAAAGGTAATGGTGGTATCGCCCGCATGGGAGGCCGATGCCTTGATGCTCTGCGTCTTGCCCTCTGCCAGATGGATTTCTGCAGGATCCACGGAAAGTGTCGGTGTCTCCGATTCCGACGGCTCCTGTCCGGATGTTTCCGATGATTCCTGTGCATCCTTTGTTTCCGATGAACCAGAGCTAGCCTCCGAAGAACCCTCTGCCGCTTCCGAGGAATCTTCTGTCGCTTCTGAAGATCCTTCCGCCGCTTCCGAAGACGTTCCGGAAGACGCACCCTCCGTCTGCGTTTCTCCGGTTTCGGCAGTCTCCTCCTTCTCCGCCAGCATCACGCCGGCAAGCATGCGGAAATCCCCGGCGGTCAGAAGACTGGCCTCCGCATACGGATCCGGTACGTCGTCTTTTTTCACCTCTTCATAGGTTTCTCCGCTGCTCTCTCCTTCAATTTCCGTTTTGCCGGACTCTACCCACTCAACGGTATCCTTGATCTTGCTCTCCACCGGAGTGTCATTGTGTGCCGTATCTTCCTTGGCTGCGTTTACCTCTGAGGCACTCTTAACCTCGTCGGACACATCCACAACCTCATAGGCAATGTGATCGGTTACATCCGCCGACTGCACCTCCTCCGAAATCCGGTACCTGGAATAGGCAATGTAATCCGGATCCTCGGTGTAATCCTCCTGCGACTTCAGCGTCTGCAGATCGATCAGCTGACACAGGGAAACCTCATATTTGCCGTTGGACAGTCCCGTCAGATAAATAATGCCGTCCTCATCCGTATCCGTCTGCTCGGAGGTTTTCCCGTCCGGTCCCTTTACCTTTACGACAAACGGCACGCCGCCGATCAGGGATTTCTCCTTTTTGCGGCGGATCTTGATCTTAAGGTCGCTCTGGATCGTGGAAAGCGCAAAATCCACCTCCACCGATCCTTCCTCCGCAAGGAGCTCTTCCTCCGCCTGAGCTTCCTTCCGCGCCGCCTCTTCTTCTCTTGCCTTCTCTTCCTCTGCCTGAAGCCGCAGCGATGCAATCTCTGTCATGACATCGGTTTGAAGCGGTATGCTGGCCTCATAGGAAGCCCCCGCCTGTGCCAGAAGCACTCTTTGCTCCTGCAGCTTCCGGTTCTGTGCATGCGACACGCCGCTGCCGATCAGCACTGCCGCAATGGCTGCTGCAAGGCCGGCTGCTGCCGCCCACATCCAAACGTCCCGATAACGGGCGTCCCCGCTCTGACTACTCCGATTCTGCGCGCTTCCCTGCAGGAAGCTCCCATGCAAGATGCTCCCATGTAAGAGGTTCCCATCCCGGACACTCTCCTGCCGTCCCGGAAGATCCTCCGGTTCCGGCTCCGCCTCCTCCTGCACATCCGGATCACCAAATTCTGCAGCAGCGTCTTCCCGCTCCTGCCCGTACCAGTCCTCCGGTTCCTCATCCAGATCATCATCCCATGCACTCGGGTGGAGTCGTGGATAATCGTATTCCTTATTCTCCCAGTCCGCGCCCTCATAATCATCTTCGGAAACGCAGACCTCCTCCGAAACGCATTCAGAGACACCTGCCGATGCATCACGGATATCGTCCGCCTCTTCCTCCGCTTCTTCCTCCTCCGAAAGCCGCGGAAGAGTCGTCGTTTCCGAAAATCCCTCCTCCCAGTCAGAGAGCTCCGGCATCGCTGTCGTCTCATCCAGCCATCCCGAAACATCCGGAATTCCCCCCGTAGCATCCAGCCATTCCTGCTGATATTCTGTCTGTAACTGACCTTGTTTTCTTGTTTTCTCCATGAGTCTAGAGTATACCGTATGACATAGCTTTTTACAGCAAGGTACGATAAGATGATACCATTCAGAGCCAGGCAGATTTGCAGTAAGATGCGCAGCAAGCTGTGCAAGCCGCACCTGCAATCCATGCCAGCCAAACAAAAGCGGCATCTGCTTAGCACCTGCCGCATTTCAACGTGAATCGGCTGCTTGCAGACAGATTCACGATTGAAATCGGCAGGCGGCCGGGGCTCAAAGAGCCCCCGGCCGGCCGCAGCGAGGTTTTCCGCAGGAAAAGCGAGATGCAGGCTAAGCAGATACAGCGAACGCATCTTCGCAAATCTATCGGGCGAGAACCCACATGAGCAAAAAGCTGCGCAGCAGCGGTTTGCGAATGGGCTCTGAATGGCTCACACAACAAAAACTAAGGAGGCGCAGCCGCGCTTATGGCAAATCACAGCGATCTTGAAATCCTGGATCTGGACGATCTTCTGTCCGAATCCGATTCTGAAGAAGAAACTACCAGCACCCCAGCGAAGTCCGCTTCCGGGAAGGAAAAGCCCGAAAAGACAGCACCATCCGCCTCCAAAAAGGAAGCGGACAACCAAAAAAAAGCAGAAGCCTCCCAGAAAAAGGCAGTCCATCAGGAGGAACCTGTCCCTGAAGAAAATACATCTGACGAGAGCGCAGATTCCCTGGAAATCGACTTTATCGACTTTGCTCCGACTAAGAAACCGCACCAGGAGCAGCCCGCTGAGTCAGAGCAGGACAAAGCCCCCTCAGAGGCTCCGTCCGATTCGAAGCCTTCTGCGCGCCCCCTCTCCGGAAGACCTGCGCGGACAAGTTCAAAACAGCCGGTGCAAAAGCGCCCGACCGGTCATAAACGTCCGGTCCCCAATCGTCCAAACCAGGCTTCTCATGAAGATGAAAAACAGCCCTTCCCGCTCCATCTGGCACTCCTGGCAGCCATCGTGGTGCTGGCCGTTGTCGCTGTTGTTCGCTTCCTGATATGGAACAAGGGCTCCGAGCTGAAGGTCCGCATCGGCGAGAATAAGGACAAATATATTATTGAAGTAAATGACAACATGGTCTACCTCTCCGACTCCAAGCTGGAGGGCCACGAGGACGACGGCGTCACAACGGTTCTGTGCCTTGGCAACGAGCCCTTCTCACAGGACACCTCGGAAAGCGGTCTGGCCGGGCAGATTGCATCCCTCGGGGGCTGCAATGTCATCAATGCCGCCTTCCCCGGCTCGCAGGTAACCTGTGAAAACGCCAAATACAGCACCGACAGTCTTGACAGCATGGATGATATTTTCAACCTGTTCTACGTATCCTATGCCATCTCCATCGGTGATTTCTCCTCGCTGGAGACGGTTGCGTCTGCCCACACAGAGGATTCGGCCTACCAGCAGTCGGTAGAGGCATTGAAAAATACGGATTTCAGCAAGGTCGATATCATTGCGATCATGTATGACGGCACCGATTACATCAACGGCATGGCCATGCAGAATCCGGATGTACCGGACGAGCTGACAACCTATGTCGGTTCCCTGACCAACTCCTTTAAGCTGATTCAGGACAAATACCCTTACATCCGTATCGTATTCATGTCTCCCTACTATGCAGAGTACGATGGCGTGAGCAGCCGCACCACAGACCTCGGCAACGGAACCATTGTCAATTATTTTCAATGGGCCTATGACACCTGCGGCAGCAGCAGTGTCTCCTTCCTGGACAACTACTACGGCTCTGTCAACGAGAACAATTACAAGGAGTATCTGTCGGATGACGTACACCTGAATGCCGCCGGCTGCACCAAGGTTGCAGATCACTTTGTCTATAAGGTGATTCAGGACAATTACGCAGAATACAACGTGTCATCCATGGCTGTAGCAAACAACAGCTGAAGGGAGAATCATGCACGCAACATGTGAGCTTTCCACTGAGCGGCTCCTGCTCCGCCCCTTTTGTGATGAGGATGCCGAAGCTCTGTATCTCCTGGCCAGGGATCCGTCGGTCGGCCCTGCTGCCGGCTGGCCCGTTCACAAGGATCCGGAGGATTCCCTGCAGATCATCCGCAGCGTGCTCTCGGTCCGGGAGACCTACGCCATCGTCCGGAGGGCCGACCACGCACTCCTTGGCAGCATCAGTCTCAAGGACATACAGGATGAGAATTATCTGGATGCCGACCGGCATGCAGAGCTCGGCTACTGGCTGGGAGTCCCCTACTGGGGACACGGATACATACAGGAGGCCGGCCGGCGCATGCTGCAGCGCGGCTTCGAAGAGCTGCAGCTGGACTATATTACCTGCGGCTACTATGAAGGAAATGAGCGATCCTGCCGCGTACAGAAGGCACTCGGGTTTGTTTACGATCACAAGGCCGTCAATACGCCGGTGCCGCTCCTCCACGATGTCCGAACGGAAATCTGGCAGGTTCTGCTCCGGTCCATGTACCTGCAGAACCAGGCTCGCCGGAAGAGCCGCATGAACTACCAGGAATCCCGCTACCGGATCTATCGGAAGGAGCCGGACGGAACCATCTCCGCAGAAATTGAATTTCCGGAAATCACACAGGGCACCTATCGGATTACCCGCCTTTTTGTTGCCCCCAGATGGGAAGGACACGGCGTCCAGGACGATCTTCTCCTGGCCGCTCTGGCGCGAATCCGGGAGCGGAGCGGAACCGTCTCCTCCAAGGATCCCGACATCCAGCACTGGATCGACGCGCACCGGCAGTGATTTCACAAATGGACGCATAACAGACAATCTCTTGTAAAAAGAGCAACATCATTAAGAATCATGAACATTCAGGAAGCCAAAGAAGAAATCATCCGCACAGTAAAAGCATATACCAGCAGAAATTCCGCCGGCGAATACGTCATTCCGGTAGAAAAACAGCGTCCGCTCCTTCTCATCGGACCGCCCGGTATCGGCAAGACCGCCATCATGGAGCAGGCCGCTGCCGCCTGCGGCGTCAACCTTGTTTCCTATACCATTACGCATCACACGCGGCAAAGTGCCATCGGCCTGCCCTTTCTGAAGGAGCACACCTATGGCGGGAAGAAGACAACGGTCACCGAGTATTCCATGAGCGAAATCATTGCCGCCGTCTACGACCAGATCGAGAGAAGCGGCATTGCGGAAGGAATCCTGTTTCTGGACGAGATCAACTGCGTCTCGGAAACCCTCGCTCCGACCATGCTGCAGTTTCTCCAGTACAAGACCTTCGGAACGCACCGCCTCCCGGACGGCTTTATCATTGTCACCGCAGGCAACCCTCCGCAGTACAACAAATCCGTACGCGATTTCGACATTGTAACCCTGGACCGGATCCGGAAAATCGACATCGAAGAGGATCTGGAGGCCTGGCGCCGCTATGCCAGCGAAAACGGTGTTCACGGCTCCGTCATGGCCTACCTTGCAATCCGGAAGGATCACTTTTACTCCATTCGGACCGATGTGGAGAATCGTTATTTTGTCACTGCAAGAGGCTGGGAGGACCTCTCCCGCATTATGAAGGTCTATGAGGCCGCCTCGCTTCCCGTCACAGAGAATCTGATCGGCGAATACCTTCAGGATCCCGAGATCGCGAGGGACTTTGCCGCCTACTATGAGCTGTACAACAAATACCGGAACATCTACTGCATTCCGGAAATTCTGGAGGGACGCATTCGTGAGGAGTCGCTTGCGGTAAAGAATGCTCCCTTCGATGAAAAGCTCTCTCTCATCAGCCTTGTGACCGACGCCCTTCGCGGAGAGTTTCAGGACTACACGGAAACCAGGGAGGTTCAGCAGCTTCTCCTGTCCCGTCTTCAGGATCTGGTTTCCCGGCTGAAGCTCGGACAGAATGCACAGGAAGCGCTTTCCCTGCTGATCCGGGAGGAGGCCGCCTGGCAGGAGGAGAAGAAGGGTGCCCACCTGCTCACACATGCGCAGGAGCATGTCCGCCGCCTTCTGCTGATGGCACTGTCCGAGCTGCAGACACAGCTGTCGCAAAGCGGAACCGGAGACACCCGCGGGGACTTCGCCCTGTGCAAGTCGTGGTTTGACGAGCGGGAGGCACTGCGGCAGCAGAACATTGCCAAGACCGGTGACCATCTGACACACGCCTTCTCGTTTCTGGCAAGATGCTTCGGCGAGGGACAGGAAATGGTTCTGTTCCTGACGCAGCTCTCCTCCGATGCGCAGGCTCTCTCCTTTGTCAACGAATGCGGGAATGATGCGTATTTTAAATACAACCGGCTCCTTCTCCTGGATGAGCGCCGCCAGAGCCTCGTACAGGATGTCCTGCAGCTGATGCCCTGATCTGTGCGTTCACACCGTCCATTCACCGGCCGGTGCGCGGGTCTCCCCCAGGCAGACAACTCCGCCAGAACCCGTCGCGCCGGCCGGCGCCTTTACAGAAGCGCTGCCGCTCCGGCAGCAGAAAGGAACTGTCCCATGCTGCTGATTCAGCACGGCCTTGTTATCGATCCCAAATCGGGGCTTGAGGAGTATCTCGACGTTCTCCTGTCCGATGACGGCACCATTGCCGCTCTCGCGGCTCCGGGTTCCCGGTCCGCCGAGCATACGCTGGATGCTGCCGGATGCATTGTTGCGCCGGGTCTTGTGGATACCCATTCGCATTTCCGGGACCCCGGCTTCACCTATAAGGAGGACCTGCACACCGGGTCACTCGCCGCTGCCGCCGGAGGCTACACCTCGGTTGTTCTCATGGCGAACACAAAGCCCGCCGTGGACTCCCCTGCTGTTCTGCAGGATATCCTCACGAGAGGACAGCAGGAAAACATACATCTCTACAGCGCCGCCAATGTCACAAAGGATATGGCAGGGCAGGAGGTCAATGATCTGGATGCACTGGCCGCTGCCGGCGCCCGTGTTTTCACAGATGACGGCAAGCCGATTCTGGAGGAGGCGGTATTCACTGAGGCACTTTCTCGTGCGAATCGTCTCGGAATTCCGGTAAGTCTTCACGAGGAGGATCCTGCCTATATCTGCGAAAACGGCATCAATGCAGGCGGCCCCGCTGCCAAGCGCCTTGGCATTCAGGGCTCGAGCCGCGAGGCAGAAATCTCCATGATTGAACGCGATACGAGAATTGCAGCGTCCCTCGGCGCCCGCCTTCTCATTCAGCACATCAGCACGAAGGAGGGCGTGGAGCTGGTCCGCCGGGCCAGAAAAATAAATCCGCTCATCCACGCAGAGGCGACGCCGCACCACTTTTCGCTGACCGAGGACGCGGTTCTTCGAACCGGCAGCCAGGCCAAGGTCAATCCGCCTCTGCGGACCGAGGAGGACCGGCTGGCCATCATCCGCGGACTGCAGGACGGAACCATCGACATCATCGCAACGGACCATGCCCCGCACAGCGATGAAGAGAAAGCCACTCAGCCGATCTGGCAGGCGCCCAGCGGCATGCTCGGCCTGGAGACCGCACTTTCCCTCGCTCTCCGCGAGCTGGTGGAGCCCGGATATCTTACTCTCCGGCAGATGCTGGCGCTTCTCACCTGCAATCCGGCGGATTATTACGGGCTGCCCGCAGGGCGGCTGCAGGAGGGGGCGGCCGCGGATCTTGTGATTTTCGACCCGAAGGCTTCCCGAACCATCACAAGAGAGTTTCATTCCAAATCGCACAATTCACCGTTTATCGGCATGACGCTTCCCGGTGTGGTTCGCTGGACCATCGCCGGCGGAAAGATTATTTATCAGGGTACATGATATGCGCTTTCTGAACTCTTCCGTTCCCGAGGCGGAACGATCCAATTTCTATCACAAGCTCTGGAGTCTGATGCTGCCCATCACGCTCCAGAATCTGATGCTGGCACTGGTTGCAGTAGGCGATGCCTTCATGCTCGGAGGACTGGATCAGAATTACATGTCCGCCGTTTCCCTTGCGACGCAGATTCAGTTCATTCAGAATATGTTTCTCTCCTCCGGAACGGCCGGCCTGAGCATTCTCGGCGCCCAGTACTGGGGGAAAAAGGATACCCGGACGGTGGATGACATCTTCTGTCTGGCGCTTCGCATCTGCGGCTTCGTTTCCCTGGTATTCTGCCTCGCGTGCCTGCTGCTCCCCGGCACCCTGATGCGGTTTTTCACCAACGAGCCGGTGCTCATCGGGCTCGGCTCGGAGTACCTTCGCATCGCCGCCTTTTCTTATCTGATCACCGGAATCTCGCAGTGCTATCTGGTGGTCATGAAGATCAGCGATCACGCCCGGACAACCGCTCTTGTCAGCTCCGCAACCGTCTGCCTGAACATTGTACTGAACGCTGTTCTCATTTACGGGCTGCTCGGCTTCCCTTCACTGGGTGTGCGCGGCGCGGCGGCGGCAACGCTGATCTCCCGCATCATCGAGCTTACTGCCTCAGTCATCATCTCCCACCGCCCCGGATACCTTCGTCCGAGCCTGCGGCAGCTTTTTCACCGGAACGCACAGCTTAGCCAGGATTTCCGCAAATGCGTCACACCTCTTTTGGGTGCCGCACTCGTATGGGGAATCGGCTTTACCTCCTATTCCTCGTTCATGGGACACCTTGGGACGGATGCCGCAGCTGCCAACTCCGTCGCTGCTGTGGTGCGTGATGTCATCTGCTGCGCCAGCGCGGGCATTTCCGGCGCCGCCGGAATTATTGTCGGCAACGAACTGGGTGCAGGCAATCTGAAAAAAGGAAAGGAATACGGGATTCAGCTTTTAAAAATATCGTTCCTCTGCGGTGTCGCCATGCAGCTGCTGATGTGTGCATCGGCGCCGCTGATCCTGCGGTTTGTAAAGCTGACGCCGACCGCTGCCGGGTATCTCAAGGGCATGTTCGTTGTCATCGCCGTCTACATGATCGGCAGAGCCGTCAATGATGTCACCATCAACGGTATTTTCGGCGCCGGAGGCGATACACTCTTTGACATGTACAGCCTGGTGGTCTGCATGTGGCTGATAGCCATCCCGCTTGCCGTTGCAGGGACGTACTTTTTTCACTGGCCGGTGGTCCTTATTTATGCCTGCACCTGCATCGATGAGGTCGGAAAGCTTCCCTGGGTTCTGTATCATTTCCGCAAATACCGCTGGGTGAAGGACCTTACCCGATAACCCCCGGCGATTCCCATGCCGTCCGCAGCTCATGAATACCGGATTGCTGCACTTCTGCAATCCTCAGGATATGGATCATCCTTTCTTTTCCGAATGATGGGAAGGGGGATGATCCATTGTTTTTCCTATCACTGAGTCTATAATAAAGGCGATTGATATGATTCATGACTGCAGTGAGCCCTGCTGCCCTGCGTGACGTGCACCGGCAGCGCTCGCTCTGAGAAGGAGGTTCTATGAGTTTTAAGAATTCAAAGGTCGCGATTGTAGGCGTTGGCAATGTCGGTGCAACGACCGCTTATACCATTGTAAATCAGGGTCTTTGCGAGGAGATTGTTCTCATTGACGTGAATAAGGACAAGGCCTATGCGGAAGCGCTGGATATGGAGCACTCCATCTATTTCATGAACCGCAACATTCAGGTAAAGGCCGGTGATTACTCCGACTGCACCGACGCAGATATTGTCATCATTACCGCGTCTGCTCCGATGCCGAAGGATTCTCACAACCGTCTGGAAATGCTGCAGCCCAGTATGCGCATCATGAAGAGCATCGTAGAATCCGTCATGAAGAGCGGCTTCAACGGCATTTTCCTGATCGTCTCCAATCCGGTAGACATCATGACCTATTATGTATGGCGCCTGTCCGGACTGCCGAAGAACCGCGTCATCGGCAGCGGCACCACGCTGGATACCGCACGCCTTTGCTGTGAGCTGTCTCGCCTGTATTCGCTGGATGCCAAGAGCGTGGAGGCTTTTGTATGCGGTGAGCACGGAGACAGCGAGTTCGTATCCTGGGGCTCTGCCACCATCGGCGGCAAGCAGCTGGACGACGTCATGGAGGACAACGCCGACCGCACCAATGGCACGACAAAGGATGATCTGCTCAAGCAGACCGCACAGGCCGGTTGGGATATTTTCAACCGGAAGGGAAATACGTGCTACGGCATTGCCGCTTCCACCACCGCCATCGCTAAATCGATCCTTTTCAACGAGAACCGGATCTATCCCGTGTCGGTATGCCTGAGTGGGCAGTACGGTCTGGAGGGTGTGTTCCTGAGCCTTCCAACCATCATTGACAACACCGGTGCCAAGGAAATCGTTGCCATTAAGCTGAAGGAGGAGGAAGAGGCCGCTCTCAAGAAATCGGCGGCGGTTCTCCAGCCCTTCTACAAGGAGCTGCTGTAAGCCTCCCTTCCGCATTTTTCTCCGATAGAATGATGTATTAAAAAGATCCCGATCCGGATGATTTCCGGACCGGGATTTTTTGGGCAAATTTGCCTGGCTCTGAATCGTTACAGCCTCACACCGAGTGTACCCGCAGTGCGCGCATTGCATTTAACACTGCGATGATCATCACGCCGACATCCGCAAAAATAGCGGCCCACATATCGGCGATGCCGAGTGCTCCCAGTGCAAGGCACGCGAACTTGATCACGAGAGCAAAGACGATATTCTGATATACGATTCCGATGCATTTTCCGGAGATCCGAATTGCCTTCGCGATCTTCAGCGGGTCATCGTCCATCAGCACCACATCCGCTGCCTCAATGGCAGCGTCGGAGCCCATGGCCCCCATGGCGATGCCGATGTCCGCTCTTGTCAGAACCGGTGCATCGTTGATGCCGTCTCCCACAAAGGCCAGCTTATCCTTCTTATTCTCTTTGGAGAGAAGCTCCTCCACCTTCGAAACCTTGTCTGCCGGCAGGAGCTCACTGCATACCGTATGAATGCCAAGCTCACCGGCCACCTGCTCCGCAACCGCCCTTGCATCCCCGGTCAGCATCACCGTCTGCCGGACTCCCGCGTGCTGCAGTGCTGCAATGGCTTCCTTCGCATGCGGCTTCACAACATCCGATATGACAATGTGTCCCACGTAGCGATCATCCAGTGCAACATACAGAATGGTCCCCACGCCGGAGCAGGCCTCGCAGGAGATTCCCTCGAGCTCCATCAGCTTCCGGTTTCCGACGGCCACCTTGTGCCCATCCACCCGTGCATGAACACCCTTTCCGCTTATTTCCTCGATATCGGTCACACGGCTTCTGTCAATTTCACGGCCGTAGGCCTTCTGGAGGCTCTTGCTGATGGGATGCGAGGAAGCACATTCCGCCATTGCTGCATAGGCGATCAGCTGCTCCTTTGGAATTTCATTGTGATGAATTCCGGTCACCTCGAAGACGCCCTCGGTCAGCGTTCCTGTTTTATCAAAGACAACACACTTTACCTGTGACAGCAGCTCCAGGTAGTTGGAGCCCTTGATCAGTATTCCCTCCTTGCTGGCTCCGCCCAGGCCAGCAAAGAAGCTCAGCGGAATCGAGATTACCAGTGCGCAGGGGCAGGAGATAACCAGGAACGTCAAAGCCCTGTAAATCCAGGTTCCCCAGTCGCCGGACATTCCCAGAAACACCATGCGAACAACCGGCGGCAGCACAGCCAGCGCCAGCGCGCCGTAGCAGACGGCCGGCGTATACACCCTTGCAAACCGGGAAATAAACGCCTCCGACCGGGACTTATGAGAGCTGGAATCCTCCACCAGCTCCAGAATCTTAGAAACAGTGGACTCTCCGAATTCCCTGGTTGTCTGTACCTTCAGAACGCCCGTCATGTTGATGCAGCCGCTGATGATCTCATCGCCCGCCTTTACGTCCCTCGGCAGGCTTTCGCCGGTCAGTGCACTGGTGTTCAATGTAGAGGTGCCCTCCAGCACCACACCGTCAATCGGCACCTTCTCTCCGGGCTGCACCACGATAACGGTGCCCGTTTCCACCTCATCCGGATCCACCTTCTCCAGCACGCCGTTTCGCTCAACGTTTGCGTAATCCGGACGAATGTCCATCAGGGCACTGATGTTCCTGCGGCTTTTCCCGACCGCATAGCTCTGGAACAGCTCCCCGATCTGATAGAAGAGCATAACGGCAATCGCCTCGTTGTAATCGCCGCTCCTCTCATAGATTGCCAGTGCAAAGGCGCCGACGGTCGCAACCGCCATCAGGAAATTCTCATCAAACACGCGGCGGTTCCTGATTCCTTTTCCCGCCTTCTGCAGGATGTCGTATCCGATAACAAGGTATGCTGCAAGGTACAGCACCAGCCTCAGAAGTCCGGTCACCGGCAGCAGATTCCATGCAATCAGCATCACCGCCGCGATCAGAATCCGTTTCAGCATTTTCTTCTGTTTTTTATTCATCGCATTGTCTCTCTTCATCGGCTTGGTCAAACGATTAAGTGTTTGTTTAATCGTTTGACCTTATAAAACGCTCCGCCAGCTCACGCCTTCGGAGCGCCCCTTTTCGTATCACCATGCAGTTCTTACAGCTCGATCTCGCAGTCAGGCTCTACCTTCTTGCAGGCCTTCAGCACATCATTCATTACAGCCTTTGCATCCGCTCCCTCCGCAAATTCAACGATCATCTTCTGTGTCATGAAGTTCACGGTGGCACCTGCAACGCCGGCGGTCTTCTTCGTCTCTTCCTCCATCAGATTTGCACAGTTTGCGCAGTCAACCTCAATCTTATAGGTCTTCTTCATGGTAGCTGTATCCTTTCTTTGTTCAACGATTAAGTAATTGTTTAATTGTTATGTTTGCAGTATAATCCTTCCTGTAATCGTTTGTCAACCCACTTTCGCGCTGGCCGCCATGCCGTGCGAAGGCAGGTCACAGTTCACCCGCCAGCCAAACGACAGGGTGGCGTCTGTACCGCTGCTGCAGGAGAATAGATATGGATTCCTATGTACTTCCCCATCCGCACACAGAGCCTGTAAATGTCCCAAAGATCCGAGAGGAGGTCACGCGCATCGAAGACTTCCAGGCCATTGCCGATGTATTCAAACAGCTTGGCGACCCCAATCGTGTCCGTATTTTCTGGATTCTGTGCCATTGTGAGGAATGTGTACTGGATCTGGCCTCCATCCTGGACATGTCCAGTCCTGCCGTTTCCCACCACCTGCGGCCGCTGCGCAACAGCGGACTTGTTGTCAGCCACCGGGAGGGGAAGGAGGTTTATTACCGCGCCGCCGATACGCAGCAGGCACGGCTTCTTCACCAGATGATTGAACAGGTGATGCAGATTGCATGTCCGAATTAGGTCGAGTATAGATTTCATTTATAGCAAACCGTGATTTTTCCATATTATTCAATATATAGGTTTTCCTCTTATAATAGTTCAATCTCAGGGAGATACTTGATTAACGCATTTCCTTCGCACACACGAGAAAACAAAAAAAGAGGATAAATCACATGAGCAAATCGTTAGTTACACCTTTTCGTTATGATTTTGTCGGCAGCTTTCTTCGTCCGGACGAGCTGAAGAATGCAAGACGCCAGTTCGAGTCCGGCTCCATTGATGCAGCATCTCTGAAGGAAGTGGAGGATCGCTGCATTCTGGATCTGATTGCCAAGCAGAAAAAAGCCGGCTATCACGTCCTGACCGACGGTGAATTCCGCCGTGCCACCTGGCATTTGGATTTCATGTGGGGTTTTGCCGGCATTGACCATCAGCCGACCAAGACAGGACTTCCCTTCCAGGGCGAAGCAGCCATGATTGATGACACGTTTCTCACCGGCAAGGTTGCCTACAAGGGAACACATCCCTTTATCGAACATTTTAAGTTCGTCCAGGCGCAGGAGGACGAGAACACCATTGCCAAGCTGACCATTCCGGCCCCCGCTCAGTTCCTGGAGCAGTTTGATATGCCCTTTGCCAAGGCAAACGTCGCTGCATTCTATGAGAGCGTTCCTGCCTTTGAGGCCGACATTGTAAAAGCTTATCTGGATTTCATTCAGGACCTGTATACTGCCGGCTGCCGCAATCTCCAGCTCGATGACTGCTCCTGGGGCCTTCTCGTGGATCCCAGACGTCATGACTTCTTCGGCACCGATGACAACGGCATCGACGTCATCCGTGAGCGCTACCTGAATATCAACAATGCAGTAATCGACGGCGCGCCGAAGGATCTGGTCATCAACACCCATGTCTGCCGTGGAAACTTCCACTCAACCTATGCAGCTACCGGCGGATACGATGGCATTGCGCGGTACCTGTTCTCCAAGGAAAACGTAAATGCCTATTATCTGGAGTATGACAACGACCGTTCCGGCGGCTTTGCTCCTCTTAAGGAAATCAGCGGGGACAAGAAGGTGGTTCTCGGTCTGATCACCACCAAATCCCCCGTTCTGGAGGACAAGGAGAAGGTAATCGCCAGAATTCACGAGGCAGCCAACTACATTGATCTGGACCGCCTGTATCTGTCACCGCAATGCGGCTTTGCATCC
This sequence comes from Clostridium sp. CAG:508, assembly GCA_963650385.1. Lineage (GTDB taxonomy): Bacteria > Bacillota > Clostridia > Lachnospirales > Lachnospiraceae > CAG-791. The sequence goes on from CAVJLL010000019.1 coordinate 34,248, forward strand.
TGCGAAATCGGCAACAAGCTGACGGAGGAGGAGCAGTGGGCAAAGCTCGCTCTGGTTAAGGTAATTGCGGAAGAGGTGTGGGGATAATCTGCAGCAAGACTTGTTGCAGGGCATGGGATAACGATATAATGGGGTTCGCATTTATCCGGCGATAACATCCCGTTCGTAAAGAAAAGCTGCGCAGCAGCAATTTGCGGACGGACTCTGAATCGATACTGCGAATCCACGATAGAGGCTGATAACCATCAGCTATAAGGAGTTTCCATGCATTTTTTCGCCCATAAGTCAATCAATACAGCCATAAAACGGGCAGCGGCAGGTCTTGCCGCTGCTCTTGTGCTGTCTGTCACCGCTGCCGGCAGCTGTTCCGTTCCGGTCCTTGCCGCCGAATCCGTGTACCAGAGCAGTGCAGACACGCAGCTCATATCCGACACCGTTGCCGGCAGTACGTTCGCCATTCTGATCAACGGATCCACCGGTCAGGTTGTTGCGCAGAAGAACGGCGATGCCTACATGTTCCCTGCCTCCATGACCAAGGTCATGACCCTTCTGGTTGCTGCCGAGCATGTCAAGAACCTCACCGACACCGTAACCATAACGCAGGACATTCTGGACTACTGCATTGCCCACGACTGCAGCACGGTCGGCTTCACGGCAGGTGAAACCGTCACCGTAATGGACCTTCTCTGGGGCACCATTCTCCCGTCCGGCGCGGATGCTGCGATCGCGCTCGGCAGATACGTTGCCGGCTCGGATGCCGCTTTCGTCCAGCTCATGAATCAAAAGGCTGCAAGCCTTGGCCTGAAGAACACCAATTTCACCAACTGCGTCGGTCTCTACGATGCCGGGCATTTTACGACCTGCAACGACATGGCGGTCATCATGAATGCCGCAGCCTCCAATCAGCTGGCTCTGACGGTTCTGGCAACGCCGCAGTATACGACGATTCCAACCTCGGCGCATCCTTCGGGCATCACGGTGAAAAACCTGTTCCTGTCCCGCATCGGGCCGCTTAGCAAGCCGGGAATCGTTCTCGGCGCCAAGACCGGCTACATCAACCAGTCCAAGTACTGCGCCGTGAGCTATTTTATATCTTCAAAGGGTGTCCCCTACATCTGCGTCACCGGTATGGCTGCCTCTTCCATGAACGCCGTAACCGATCACCAGAAGATCTATTCGACCTATGTTCGATGATGGGTGGTCTGAATTGATATAGCCATGTCCTCGTACTGTCTGGTGTACAGCTCGAAATAATAGCCTCTGTCCTGCATCAGCTCCCTGTGGGTTCCCTGCTCCACGATCTTCCCGTCGCGGACAACCAGAATCACATCCGCATCCACCACCGTGGAAAGGCGGTGTGCAATCACAAAGGACGTCCTGCCGCGAATCACGGTCTGGATCGCATCCTGGATCAGCTTCTCCGTCAGCGTATCGATGGAAGCGGTTGCTTCATCCAGCACCAGAATCCGCGGATCGGCCAGAAGCGCGCGGGCAAAGCACAGAAGCTGCTTCTCACCGGTTGAGAGGAGATCTCCGCCCTCTCCCACCTCGGCGTCCAGTCCGTTTTCCATCTTCTGAACCACGTAATCGGCACTGACCAGGCGCAGTGCCTCCCAGATCTCCTCATCCGACGCATCCGGTTTGCCGTAGCGAAGATTCTCTCTCACGGTTCCGGAGAAGAGGTGCGGTGCCTGCAGGACATACCCGATGCTGCTGTGAAGCCACAACTGGGAGCGGTCTCTTGCATCCCTTCCGTCTATCAGGACCTCCCCTTCCGTCGGCTCAAAAAAGCGGCAGACCAGGTTTACCAGTGTCGACTTGCCTGCACCGGTTTCCCCCACGATGGCCACATTGGTTCCCCTCGGCACCTTCAGATTGAAGTGCTCCAGCACCATCTCATCGCCGTCGGGATACCGGAAGGAGACGTCCCGGAATTCCACATCCCCCAGAAGCGGCTCCCAGTTCTCCTTTTTCGGCCGGAATGTATCCCCGTATTTGTCCGTCACCTCCGGCCGGTCCGCCACATCGGACTGCGTGTGCAGAAGCCGCATGAGACGCTCAATATTCACCTGAATGGCGATAAATGCAGCCAGCGTCTGTACCAGATTCTGAATCGGCTCCATCATGTTCAGCGCATATGATACGAACACCGACAGCGTCCCCAGCAGGATGACGCCATCCATCGTAATCTTCCCGCCCTTCCACAGAACCAGTGCAAGCGCCATTGCACTCATAAATGTAATCAGCGAATTGAACAGTGCCGAGTTATGCGTCGTCTTCACAGAGAGGTTCTTCATTTTCTCTGTGTCTGCTTCAAAATCCTTCTGCATGCGCGGCTCAATGGCCATGGTCTTGATGGTGCGGGCGCCGGCAATGCCCTCATTGAAATTCCCGGTAATCGCAGAATTGATTTCTCGAATGCGCCAGTTCAGCCGCACCAGACGCCTCTGAAAGAAAACAATCAGGAATACTGCCGCAGGAAGCAGTGCCAGCAGATACAGCGTCAGACGCACATTGATCATCAGCATGAAGCAGAATACGCACAGAATATAGGAGCCGTGCCAGATCAGATCCATCATCCGCCAGGCAACCAGCTCGCCGATTTTGCCGGCATCACTGATGACACGTGCATGGATGTAGCCCACGTTGTGCTGGTTAAAATAAGAGAAGGACAGCGTCTGCAGATGGTGAAAGGCCGCATTCCGAAGATCCCGGTCCACCATCATTTCAATCCGCCCGCACTGGTATGTACTGACAAAATTGTCAATAACCTGCAGGACCAGGATGACGCCGTACGCGAGCACAAACCAGCCGAACCCTTCCAGCGTGTTCTCTGCAATAAAATGATTCAGCGCATAGCTGTTGAACAGCGGATAAATCGAATCTGCCAGTGAGCTCAGTATGCCCAGCGCAAAGTTCACAAACAGGATCTTCCGATATGGCCGCAGAAAAGGCCAGATCTGCGGGATTCCCCAAAAGGGGAGCGATATGTTTTTTTCGTCATGTGATTCCATAGGATGTATTGCTCCTCATGCGATCTCGCTTTGCTGCACCTGCAGCTCATAGATCCGCCGATAGATTCCGTCCTGCTCCAGCAGCTCCTGATGTGTTCCCGTCTGGGCAATTCTGCCCCGATCCAGAACAATGATCTGATCTGCATGCATCAATGTTGTAATCCGGTGTGCAATGAGCAGTACCGTCGCATCCCCGCCGTTCTCCTGCAGGGCCCGGCGGATCTGCCCGTCTGTTTTGGCATCCACCGCCGAAAGAGAATCATCGAACACCATAATATCCGGTTCCAGCACCAGCATCTGCGCAATGGCCGTCCGCTGCTTCTGTCCGCCGGAGAGTGTAACGCCCCGTTCTCCGACAAAGGTATCGTACCCTCTGGCAAAATGACGGATCGTTCCGTCCAGACTCGCGATACGCGCCGCTCTCTGCACCTCCTCCAGATGCGCATGTGCACTGTCTTCTTCCGTCTCTTTGGCAATGGCGATATTCTCCTCCAGCGTTCTGGAGAACAGGAACGGCTCCTGCAGCACCATTCCAATGTGCCGGCGAAGCCAATCCCGCCGGATATCGCGGATATCCGTCCCACCGATTGTGATGGTTCCGTCGCCCTCCGGGAGCTCATACAGCCGGTCCAGCAGGTACATCAGTGTCGATTTTCCGGAGCCCGTTCCGCCCAGAATTCCCACGGTTGTCCCGGCCTTTATCGTAAAGGAAACATCGTCCAGCACCTTTCTCCGGTCCGGTCCGTAGCGGAACGTAACGTGCGAAAATACAATATCCCCGTCCATCGGCGGCTCTGCAGCATTCTCCCTGTCCGTCTCCGTCTCTGCGTTCATGATGTATCGGATCCGGTCGATGGAAATGCCCGCCTTTGACAGATCCGCCACCACTCTTCCCAGCGAACGGACCGGCCATGTCAGCATCGAGTTATAGTAAATAAAGGCAATGTACTGTCCGGCCGAAAGCTGGCCTCTCACGCACAGCACAGCGCCTGCTGCCGTCACGGTCATCACCTGCAGCCCGGAGATCAGATCGCTGGAGCTCCAGAACGCTGACAACAACCGCATGAGCCGAATCCACATGGCAGTGTAGTTTTTGTTCTGCGTCTCAAAGCGTTCCTTTTCATAGCTCTCACGCCCAAAGGCCCGCACCACACGAACCCCCGTAAGATTCTCCTGCGCAATGGAGGAGAGCTTCCCCTCCTCCTCATCGGCATGCCGGAAGGCATCACCTATCCTGGAGTGAAAGAAGAAGGAATACCCAACGATAACCGGGAAAAAGGCAGCAGAAACCACGGTCAACTTCCCATGAACGCCCGCCATGGAATACAGCGCCATCGCCATCAGAATCACAATGCGGAACAGACTTGTCAGCTGGTCCGCCACGAAATTCTTGATGGTCTCCACATCCGAGGTACAGCGCTGGATGATATCGCCCGTGTGATTTTGGCTGTACCAGGAAAACGGCAGAGCCTCAATGTGGGCAAACAGCTGGTCCCTCATGCGCTTTACCAGCTTCTCCGCGCCGATGGAATTGGTCAGCCGGTTGCAATACCGCAGCAGATTCGCCAGCAATGCGGTGCTGATCACCAGTCCTGCGATCAGCCAAAGGTGTTCCCGCAGGTATTCCGCGCCTCCCAGGTGATCGAACAGCGCCTGCACCGCACCACTGCTCCCCACCGCCGACTGATCAATCACATTATCCACGGTGTAGCTGATGATCTTCGGACTGATCAGATCCAGCAGCGATGTCAGACACGCTGCGGCAATGCTGAGTCCAAACCACCCATAGCTTCCCTTCAGAAAGAACCCCAGCATGCTCCTCTTCGTCGGAAATGCCGGATTTCTTCCCTGCTCCATTCTATCGTCACCCATCCGCTTTTCCCTGCTCCTGTGCATCTTCTGTACTTCCGTCTGTACCGTTCTCTGCAGACGATTCCTCCTGCACCTGCGTATCTGCATCTGTCGCATTCGATGCATCGCCTTCTTCCGAGGATGTATCTGTGTCCGCATCGGTATACCCGGGATCTGTCTTGTATTCCGCCTCATGGTCTGTGCAGTAATAGCGGCGTCCGTTTTCATCCGACACAACGTAGGTGCCCTTGTTCAGACAGTTGGAAACGCTGCAGTAGTGCGGCAGCCGCTCATCGTCCGTGTCATTGTAGAAGGCCATATTTCCGTTTTCTGCCAGCTGCACGCGCAGGCGCCTGCGGAAGCCCTCCTTTACAGCAGCAAGCGTTTCTTCATCCGTAACCGTAGACCAGGTTCTGGATTCGTCCAGTGAAAGCACCGCCAGATCGTCATCGCGGCTTTTGCCCTTGTCCTCCTCATCGTCCTCTTCCTCGTCCCGGTCCTCGTCTTCGGCATCCTCCGCATCTGCCTTGCGATCGGAGGATTTGTTCTTCGCTGCGGATGTCTTATCTCCCGACGACGGCTCCTCATCGCCTTCCTCGCTTTGCTCCAGTGTCTCATCCGAGGCATCGTCCTCTGCTGCCGCCACCTTGGCCGCCTCCTCTGCGTCTCTGGCATCCCGCAGCTCTTCCTCATCCCTGGTCGCCTTGTAGACCTTGCGCGTCGTCAGCGTCCCGTAATCCTCGGAGAATTCCGCCTCCAGCAAAAGTGCGCCGCTGCTGTCCGCCGTGTCGGAGCCATAGAATGTAAAATACCAGGTGTCGGCATCTCTTACCTGCTCTAGCGTGTAGTCATAGGAGGCCGCGCCAAACCAGGCACTGCTGACGTCTCCGACACAGATGGACTCCTGCATCTTTACCGAAACGCCCTCGTCCAGCTTCCCGGGAACAATCACCGAGTGTACCCACAGATACACGGCAATGCTGTCCGTTTTTTTCCCGGTGATATCGGTATAAGAGCAGCGATAGACGCGGTCCACCGCCGCATTCAGAACCTCCAGAAGCTCCTTTGCATCCTCATAATCTCCGACCTTTGCAAACAGATCCTTTGCCGTGTCGAAATCATAGGTCAGAAGCGCGTTTCGGGCCATGTTGTACCGAACCTTCTGCAGCTGCTCATACGAATCCTTGTAGGCCTCGGTCTGAGAAAAGCCGGCCTCCGCATCAGAGAGCTTTCCGATTTTCTGCAGGGCAAGGGAGCGCTCATACACAGCCTGGTCCAGGAGCTCCTCCGCGGATCCGTATTCGCCGCCGTCATAGCTGCCCAGCGCCTCCAGCAGCGCAATGGCTTCGTCATAGTCCTGGCTCTTTGTCAGTGCCGCAGCCTGCAGGAGCCTGGTGTTCTTAGCCTGCGCCGCACTGTCCTCGTAATCTCCGAGTGATTCAAACGTCT
>CAVJLL010000020.1:0-4299 GCA_963650385.1 Clostridium sp. CAG:508
ATTCTCGACGTCAACGGCATCGGCTTTGACGTCAAGATGGGAGCGGAGGGCATTCGCAGAATGGCCGCTGTGACCGAGGGCGAGCTGGCCCACATCTATACCTATATGAGCTTCGGAAGAGAGGGCGATGTGACGCTCTTTGGCTTTACGGACCGGGAGGAGCTCAGCCTTTTTAAAAAGCTGATCACCGTGAGCGGCATCGGCCCGAAGGGGGCACTCTCCCTGCTGTCTGCGATGAGCGCCGAGGATCTGATCTTTGCCATTTTGTCCGGCGACTCCAAGGCAATCGCCAGGGCCCCCGGCATCGGCAAAAAAACGGCCGAGCGCCTGGTTCTGGATCTCCATGACAAGCTGGAGCTCACCACCCAGGAGCAGGCGGCTGCAGCGGCTGCCGGCGCCGAGGAGCAGGGGGATGCGGCGCTACAGACCGGCGCAGCATCCGAGGCGGCACAGGCCCTCGAGGCACTCGGATATACCCGGGCAGAGGCGGCCAAGGCTGTACGCCAGGCTGCGGCGCAGGAGGGCATGGAGGACGCCGATACGCAGGCAATCCTTGCCGGCGCGCTGCGATTCCTGTGATCAAGTTAACCGTTTTTTATAAAAGGACAGAAACTGAGTGGAAAAACGAATGATTGAAACCAGCTTCACCCCGGAGGACGCGAAGATCGAAGGAACGCTCCGCCCGCAGAAGCTGAAGGACTACATCGGACAGACGAAGATCAAGGACAGCGTCAGCGTGGCCATTGAAGCGGCGAAGCTCCGCGGGGAGCCGCTTGACCACATTCTGTTCTACGGTCCGCCCGGCCTTGGCAAGACGACGCTCGCACAGATCCTGGCCAATGAGATGGAGGTCCATATCAAAATAACGAGCGGCCCTGCCATCGAAAAGCCGGGCGAGATGGCAGCGATCCTGAACGGACTGAAGGCCGGCGACATTCTCTTTGTGGATGAAATTCACCGCCTGAATAAGCAGGTGGAGGAGGTGCTCTACCCGGCGATGGAGGACTTTGCCATCGATATCATGATCGGCAAGGGCGCGGCTGCCAAATCCATCCGGCTGGATCTGCCGAAATTTACCCTGGTGGGCGCTACGACAAGGGCGGGACTGCTGTCGGCACCGCTCCGGGATCGGTTCGGAATGATCCAGCGCCTGGAGTTCTACCAGGTGGAGGAGCTCAAGCAGATCATCTGCAATTCCGCTGCCAAGCTTGGCGTGTCTGTGGATGAAAAGGGCGCGATCGAGATGGCAAAGCGCTCACGCGGAACACCGCGCCTTGCCAACCGGATCCTAAAGCGTGTGCGGGATTATGCACAGGTTCGGTTTGACGGCGTGATCACCGAGGAGGTGGCAAGGACTGCACTGGATCTTATGGACGTGGACCGCATGGGACTCGACCGGAGCGACCGGAGAATTCTGCGGACCCTGATCCAGAACTTCGGAGGGGGCCCGGCAGGTCTTGACACGCTGGCGGCAGCCATCGGCGAGGACGCGGGTACCATCGAGGATGTGGTGGAGCCGTACCTTCTGCAGAACGGCCTTTTGAACCGGACGCCGCGGGGACGCGTTGCAACAAAGGCGGCCTATGAGCACCTGGGACTTGAATTCCCTGAGAGTGCAGTATAAACTTTGGAAGGGAGATCGGTTCAAGGCCAGTTTCAGCGGGATTTTCCTGAGGAAATGCTGACGGAAGGTAAGAGAGCCGGGAGTGACGGACCGGTCGGCGATAAGGACGCTGCAGGGCAGCGGCATGGAGAGAAAACGATGGCGGCGAAGACAAATGCTGAGGTAATTATTGACGGAAAGGTATATACCATTTCCGGATTCGAGAGTGAAGAGTATATCCAGAAGGTGGCCTCATATCTGAACGGGAAGATCGGCGAATTCCGAAAGAGCGACAGCTATACGAGGCTCAGCCAGGATTTCCGCAACGTCCTGATGCAGATCAATCTGGCCGATGACTATTTTCACGCGGTTCAGGAATCGGAGGAGCTCAAAAAGGACAGCGAGACCCGGGAGAAGGACCTCTATGATCTGAAGCACGAGCTCATCGCCACGCAGATGAAGCTGGAGACGACGGAGAAGAATCTGAAGGCTCTCCGCGCGGAGAACGACGAGAACGCCAAGAAGATCATCCGCCTTGAGACAGAGCTGAAGACCAGACAGGAGCAGAAGCGCTGAGAGGCGTCTGCCTCCTGTAACATGGACGTTGAAAGAGGGGCATCGGAGGAGTCCGGTGCCCTTTTCCTTATGCAAAGGACATCTATGCAGAAATTACGTAAAAAAACAGAGCTCCTGGCCCCGGCCGGGAACATGGAGGCGTTTCGCGGCGCCCTGAATGCAGGGGCGGACGCGGTATACCTTGCCGGGCAGAATTTCGGCGCCAGGGCTTATGCCGGGAATTTCTCGGAGGAGGAGCTGCGGGACGCGCTGCAGCGGGCGCACCTGTTCGGCGTTCGGATCTATCTGACGGTCAATACGCTGACAAGGCAGGAGGAGCTTGCGGAGCTCACGGCCTTTGTTCGACGCATGTATGAGGCAGGACTCAACGGCGTGATCGTGCAGGACCTCGGCGCGGCGGCCTCCATCCGGGAGGCCTGCCCCGGCCTCGAGCTCCATGCCAGCACGCAGATGTCGGTGACGGGGGCGGAGGCCATCCGTTTTTTAAAGCGGCAAGGCTTTGTGCGCGTGGTGCCGGCCAGGGAACTCTCCCTCGGAGAAATTCAGATGCTCAAGGAGGAGGGCCTCGAGATCGAGAGCTTCATCCACGGCGCCATGTGCTATTCCTATTCCGGCAAATGCCTTCTGTCCAGCTTTCTGGGCGGCAGAAGCGGCAACCGGGGGCGATGCGCTGGACCCTGCCGTCTTCCCTATGAGGCGGTCGGAGAGGACGGAGCGCCTCTTACCAAGGGCGGCATGTGCTATCCGCTTTCGATGAAGGACATGTGCGCACTGCCGATCCTTCCGAAGCTCCTGGACGCCGGCATTGACTCCTTCAAGATCGAGGGAAGAATGAAAAAGCCGGAATACGTGGCCGGCACGACCGCCATTTACCGCAAATACATCGACCGCTTCTACGACTGGGATGAGAAGGGCCGGCCCGGCACCTGGAGCATCGATCCGGAGGATCTGGAGGCATTGAACCGCCTCTACATCCGAAGCGACCTGTGCACCGGCTACTACGAGCGCAGGAACGGGCGAGAGCTGGTGACCATGCACGAGCCGGGCTACCGCGGTGCGGACGAGGCGCTGCTGGCGAGAATCCGCGAACGGTATCTGCAGAAGGACCGGAAGGCGCGCGTGTATGCAAGAGCCGTGATCACGGCGGGAAAAGAGGCGCGGCTGGAGCTGACAGCGGAGAATGGAAGTGCATCGGTGACGGCGGCGGGACCTCTCGTACAGGAGGCGAGGAGCCGTGCGCTGACGCAGGAGGACATTGCGGCGAAGCTCGGAAAAACGGGAAATCTTCCGCTGGAATTTGCAGAGCTTCACATCGAAACCGACGGACGCTCCTTCCTGCCGGTGTCCGCACTCGGCGAGCTGCGGAGAAGCGCAGCCGAGGCATTTCTGCAGGCCGCCATCCCTTCCGGGCAAAATAAGGCTGTAGCCGCCCGGGACGTCGGATGCGGGGGGCTGCAGCCGGAGGAAGCAACCAAAACCACCGGAGCAGTGACACCGCTGCAGACGCAGGAGATGCCGGATGCGCAGTGCATAGAGGAGCTGCCGGCACAGAATATGACGGCACGAGAAGACGCCTCTGGACAGACAGTGCCGCCTGCACGCCAGCTTATTATGGTGCAGACGGTTTCGCAGGTGAGAGCCGCGCTGAAATGGATCGAGCAGGCCGGGAAACAAACCGAAGCGCAGACCGAAAAACGAATTGGTGTGCAGAGCGCCGCCGGCACCTCGGCCGGCAGCAGCCCTTGCGTCGAGCATGATGACAGGAACGGGCAGCCCCCCTATGCCTTGATTCTGGACGCACAGGCGCTGGATGCATCCCAAATGCTGCTGCAGGAAATTGCCGGCGCAGAAGAGAAAGCAGGCTGCCGGATTCCGGTGCTGGCCGCCCTTCCCTACGTGGTGCGGGAGAGTGATCGGCCCTGGTTGGAGGCATTTTACGCGGAAAATCGGGACAGATTTTACGGATTTGTTACAAGATCACTGGAAGAACTGGAATTTTTGAAAGAGAAAGAGTATGATAGAGCGGTCCTTGCGGACAGCTTCCTGTATGCCTGGAATACGAAAAGCCTTCAGGTGCTGCAGGAAAACGCTCCGAAGGGCAGTGGAAATGAAGAACACGG
>CAVJLL010000020.1:4645-6709 GCA_963650385.1 Clostridium sp. CAG:508
CTCGGGGACGCATTGATGCAGCAGTGCGGGAGCCTTCTCCTTAGCTTTACGACGGAAAAGCCGGAGGAGACGACAGAGATTCTGGCACTGTTTGCAGGAGATACCAAGGCACAGACACCGGCAGCCCATACGACGGGACATTACCGGAAGGGCGCGCTCTGACGCAGCGTACTCTGACGGAATCGTTCCCTTGCCGCGCAGCCTGCACAGATCACAACTCATTTATTCATGCGGACTTATATCCTTGCTCTGACCAAATACGGCATCGTAGCCGTCATGATTGCCTACACGGTCCTCTCCTTTTATCTGCTGGTGCAGAAGGACCGGCAGAAGGTGCGGCGGCTGACGCTGGTGGAGAACATTCTGATTCTCGTTTACCAGCTGATCAGCTATTTTACGCTGTACATCGCCCTGGAGGACGGCAGGTATATGCTGTTCGCATTCCTGGTGATCGCGGCGTTTTTTGCGATTTTCCTTTTGTACCGGACACTCTACCGGCACGCCAATATGCCCCTGTTCAACAACATGTGCATGCTGCTGTCGGTGGGACTGGTCGTGCAGTCGCGGCTCTCCTTCAGCAACGCTGTGCACCAGATGATGATCGCCTCGATCGGACTGGTGATTACCTTTACGCTGCCGATGCTGCGGGGGCAGATGAAGCTGCTGAAGAACTTCGGCTACGGCTACGGCTTTATCGGCATCGCGATTCTGTCGGTGGTTATGCTCCTGGGCGCGACAACGCTGGGCGCGAACATCACCTATACCGTTGCCGGCGTTACGTTCCAGCCGTCGGAATTCGTCAAGATTTTATACATTCTGTTCCTGGCCAGTACGCTGCGGGAGGTCCGGGATTTCAAGAGCCTTGTCATTGTGACCGTATTCGCGGCAGCGCATGTCCTGGTGCTGGTGGGCTCGACCGACCTCGGAAGCGGACTGATCTTTTTTGTCGTATTTTTGTTCATGGCATTTCTGGCCACCGGCGAGTGGTGGATCCTGGCGGCAGGCTTTGGCCTCGGCGGGACCGGCGCGGTCGCCTGCTATTTCATGTTTTCCCATATCCGGGAGCGCGTGCAGGCCTTCCTGGACCCGTGGAGCCTCATCGATTCCATCGGCTATCAGATCACGCAGTCGCTCTTTGCCATCGGCGCCGGCGGCCTGTTCGGCGTAGGACTCGGGCAGGGGACGCCGTCGGATGTTCCGTTTGTGGAATCGGACTTTGTATTTGCGGCCGTGTGTGAGGAGCTCGGACAGCTGGTGGGCGTCTGCGTGATTCTCGTGGGCATCAGCTGCTTCCTCGTCATGCTGGAGCTCGCAGCAGGCTTTGCAGACCGGTTTTACCGGCTGATGGCTTACGGCGCCGCGATCTGCTATGTATTCCAGATGTTCCTGACGCTGGGCGGACAGACGAAATTCATCCCGCTGACCGGCGTAACGCTTCCCTTCATCAGCTACGGCGGCAGCTCCATTCTCTCTACGTTGATCATCTTTACGATGGTGGAGTCGATGTGCATCTTGCGCGGGGAGAAGCTCGAGGAGCTGCAGAAGAAACAGGCGCGCCAGGCAAGACTTCAGGAGAGAGAAGGACGCGAGGAGCGCAGGAGTGAGCTGCGCGCATCCGGTGCGTCGGGCAGACGCAGGAGTGATGCGTATGTGTCCGGCACGGCAGCCATGCGGCGCCGTGAGGAAGACTCCTATGCCGTGCGTCCGGCAGGGCGCAGCACGGAGCGCACATATGCTTCCCGCAGCACGGGGGCAGCGGGCTACCGGGAAGGCAGTGCATATGCGTCCCGCAGCACAGGAGCAGCGGGCTACCGGAGCAGCAGTGCGTATGCCTCCCGCAGCACAGGAGCAGCGGGCTACCGCGGAGAGAGTACGTATGCGTCCCGCAGCACAGGAACGGCAGGCTATCGGAGCAGCGGTGCATATGCCTCCGCCGCAGGGATGACAGGACGCAGCAGGGATCTGTATTCGGAGCGATCGGCCGGCCGCCGCGTCATCGCGGCATCGGATGACGAAGGATTCTACGATGACTGACAGATATTCAGACAGAAATTCGGATAGATA
>CAVJLL010000020.1:6875-40381 GCA_963650385.1 Clostridium sp. CAG:508
AGCCGCCGGTCGAAGGCATCCGCCCTTGCCAGAGAGAAAACAAGAGTCCGCCGCCAGGTGTTTATTTCCGGTGCGGTGATCTCGGCGCTGTTCGGCGCGATGATCGTCTATTTTCTCATCTATACCAACAGCAATTCCAAGCAGCTCTTTGAAAATGACTACAACAAGCGTGAGGAAGCGCTTCTGGAGAAGAACACGCGCGGCAAGATCTATGCATCCAGCGGAGAGGTGCTGGCGGAAACGGTAACGGGCGAGGACGGCAGCGAGGTGCGCTCGTACCCATACGCCAATCTGTTCGCACACATCATCGGCTACACCTACAAGGGCGGGAGCGGTGTTGAGCAGCTGGAGGATTATAACTTAACGCACTCCGACATTTCCCTCTCGGAGAAGGCATCGCTCGATGATGCCGGGGAAAAATACCCTGCCGACGACGTATACACCACACTGGACCTTTCACTTCAGCAGGCGGCCTCGGACGCCCTGGGAGAGAACAACGGCGCCGTCATTGTGACGGAGGTAAGCACCGGGAATATTCTGTGCATGGTGTCCAAGCCGGATTTTGATCCCAACAACATCGAAGCCATCTGGGAGAGCCTCGGCTCCGACACCGAGTCCGGAACGCTTGTGAACCGCGTGACCCAGGGACTCTACGCACCGGGCTCCACGTTTAAGATTTTTGACGCCATCGAGCTGATGGATGAGGATATGGCAAAGGCCAATAACTTCACCTACAACTGCGTCGGCTACGACAACACCTATACGCTGGAGGACGGGCAGCCGATCCACTGCTACCACTGGACGGCTCACGGCGAGGTGGACCTCAAAAAGGCCTTTGCCAAGTCCTGCAACAGTGCGTTCGTCAACATCGGCAACAGCCTGAACCGGACCTCGTTTGCGGAGCTCCTCAACAACATGCTGTTCGGCGAGAGCCTTCCCTACGACCTTCCGACGGGCGTCAGCTCCTATGACCTGACGGAGTCCACCTCGACCGAGGATGTGACGCAGCTCTCCATCGGACAGGGCTCGACATTGATGACGCCCATGCACCTCAACATGGTGACGGCGGCCATCGCCAACGGCGGGACCATCCACAAGGACCAGATCATCGCCAGCATTAAGACAGGAACCGGCACCGTGATCTCGCAGACGCAGCCGGAGGACTACCGCACCGTCATGTCCGCAGAGGTTGCGGCAAAGATGCGGGAAATGATGCGCGACGTTGTCGAGGAGGGCACGGCGACCAAGCTCAGCTCCCGTCCGTACAATCCGTGCGGCAAGACGGGCTCGGCGGAGATTGTGACCGGGCAGAGCACCTCCCACGCGTGGTTTACCGGCTTTGCGCCGGAGGAGAATCCGGAGATTGCCATCACGGTCATCGTGGAGGGCGCCGGCAGCGGCGGCGTCTCGGCGGTTCCGGTGGCTCGGAGCGTGATGGACGAATACTTTGACTACACACCGGCAGCGGGCGAGGACGACGATGCCAACTACGTGATGGTCGGCGTCGATACGGGCACCTCCTCCTCGGAGGATCCTTCGGCGTCCACCGGAACAACGGTGACCTTGAACATGGATACGGACGGAGACGGCATCATGGATGCCATCGACACCAACGGCGACGGCGTAGCCGATGCGTACGATCTCGACGGCGACGGAATACCGGAATCGTCCACGAAGACGCCGCAGACAACCACGCAGACGACGACCGAAACCACCTCGCAGGATACGGCCGGGACCGATACCCAGACGACGGGCACGGAAACCCAGACCGCCGCGGGAGCGGACACGCAGGCGGCCGGTCAGACAACCGATCCGGCGGCTGCAGGGGGTGCAGCGGCAGGCGCTGCAGATGCCGCACAGAATGCGGATGGGCAAAATACCGCAGCACCGCAGACGCAGGATCCGAATGCGGCAGCGGCCGCAAACGGCCAGGCAGAACAAGGGGGCGGTGCGCAGGGCACCGCGGAATCGAATGCTACAGTTTTACCGTGATTTGTATCTCGATCCGGAAATCAGGCATCCGGAGGTGATTAAGTGGAGGCTTCAGCACAATGCGGGGAGCCTCTCTTTGTATGTCATTACATTGTGCGATACGGACTCTGTGACCGGTGAGCCGCTTTTTGATGGACAGCTCCAGTTCTTTCACTGCGCGTTCCTGCAGCAGTCTTTAGTGAAAAAGAGCTGCCCCATGATCATCGGACTTGCAAGAGGGCGGGAAGGCGCCATGGACCTCGTGTGCCGGATTGTGCAGGAGTGCATGGACCGGCAGCACAACGCAGACCTCGTCCGGTTCCTTGCGCGGCGGGATTCACGCATCGCTCTGCCGGGCAGCACCTGTGAGAGCGGTGTGAGAATGGCTGCAGGGCAAGGAAAACTTGAAGATCCTTGGGGCGAGGGGGCAGTAGAAGGAAACATGGAAGCCCCCCAGGCTGAGGATGCAGTGGATCAAACGGATGTGGATGGAAATCATACGGTTGCAGTGGGTCGAAGGGAGGAGCTGTGATGGGCGCAGTCGCAATTCTTCTATCCGTGCTGCGGGTACTCGGCCTGGTCCTTCTGGCACTGCTGGCGCTTCTGCTCGTTATTTTGCTGGCGGTCCTCTTCGTGCCGATCCGCTACCGGGCAAAGGGGCGGCTCTCGGACCCTTCGTGCCATGAGGCCTTCGGAGACGAGGAGAGGAAGGCGCTTCTGGCCGGCGCGGTCCTGCAGGCGGAGGCCACCTGGCTCCTGCGCCTTGTAAGGTTCTCCTATTGCTATCCCGGAGAGGGCGGACCGGAGCTGTATGCGCTGTGCTTTCGGATCCTTCCGCGGAAGGGCGGGAAGGAAGAGAAGAAGGAGCAGGAAAAGGAAAAGAAACCGAAAGAACCGGAAAAGAGTAAGGAAAAAGCAAAGCCCTCTCTGTCAAAAATCGTAAAGCTGCTCGCATCGGACGAGACGAAGACGGCGGTTCGTGTTATTCTGGAACGGTCGGGAAAGCTCCTGCAGGGGATTCTCCCTGGACAGTGGGAGCTGACAGGGACGGTGGGACTGGGGGACCCCGGCAACACCGGAAAGCTCATGGAGGCAGAGGCACTGGTTTATCCGGCCGTGTGCGGCCATGTGTGGATCATGCCCTGCATGGAAGGGTACCGGTTCGATCTGTCCGGAGAGGCACGGGGGAGAATCTGCCTGGGAAGGATCCTGTGGATTCTCGTGAGCCTCTGGATGCAGAAGGAAGTGCGCGGACTGGTGCATCAGATCGCAGAGCTGCGCAGCGGCAAGTGAAGGGCATTTAGGGCGAGTCACAGTTCGTTCGCTAGCCCGCGAGGCGTCCCCTTGGACGGACAACTTCGCCAGGGGCCGCCACTGGTTGGCACTTGTACAGCAACAGAACATTGACTTGAATGGTAGAACAGAGACAGCGCCGCCGCATGCGGCGCAGGAAGGAATGCTATGGCAGACAATAAGAATGCAGCAACCAATAAGACTTCGGAAAAGCCGGTTGCAAAGACACGCAGCAACAGCTTCGAGAACGTGATGCACTCCATGCTCGAGAGCGCCGGCGGCGTATTGACGAGCAAAACTGTGATCGGCAGTCCCATTCATGTCGATGACACGCTTCTGATCCCGCTCTCGGATGTGACGGTGGGCGCGGCGGCCGGCTCCAACAACGGCCAGGATAAGAACGCAGGCATGGGCGGCTTTACCGCGAAGATGTCGCCGAGCGCGGTTCTGATCATCAAAAACGGCAACACCAAGGTCGTGAACATCAAGGATCAGAATTCACTGTCCCGCCTGGTGGACCTCGTCCCCGAGGTTGTGGACAAGATTGTAGAGTCCAGAACGGCGAAAACGATGATGAGCGACGAGGAGGCAAAGGAGAAGGCGTTCCCGGAGGAAGAGGCGCAGGAGCAGTCCGAGTAAGCACCTGCTTTTTCACTGTACCAAAGAGGGGAGAATATGTTCGATACAACAAGACAGAGAATCATACGTGTCATTGGGCACAAGAATCCGGATACCGATTCCATCTGCTCGGCGATTTCCTACGCCTATCTGAAAAATCAGATCAGCGACCAGACGCACGAGGCCAGAAGGGCGGGAGAGATCAGCCGGGAGACGCAGTTCGTTCTGGACCATTTCCACACGGCCCTGCCGAAGCTCTCTGTGGATATGAGCCCGACCATCAGCTACATCGATATCCGCCAGGAGCCGGGTGTGGAGGAGGAGATGTCGACGCGCGATGCCTGGCAGCGGATGAACGAGCGCAACATCGATACGCTTTGCATTACGGATGAGGACAGCAACCTCCTGGGACTGATCACGGTGCGCGACATTGCCAACGCCAACATGGATCTGTTCCACACCGAGGTCCTGGCGGAGGCGCACACGAGCTACCGGAACCTCCTGTCCGTGCTGAACGGGAAACTTCTGACCGGCGACCCGGAGGGTGCCGTCACGACCGGACAAATCCACATCGGAACCAGTCCCGAGGCCATGGAGGAGCTGATCCACAAGGGCGACCTCGTTATGGTCACGAACCGCTATGAGGCACAGATGTGCGCCATTGATTACGGCGCGGCCTGCCTTGTGGTGTGCGTGGATTCGACGGTTCCGCAAAAGCTCATCGACCGGGCGGCCGAGGCGGGCTGCGCGGTCATTCAGACGCCCTATGATACCTACGCGGCGGCAAGACTGGTGAGCATGGCTGTACCGGTCCGCCATTTTATGAAGAGAAACGAGCTCCTGGGCTTTAACGTCAATACGCCGGTTGAGGAGGCCAGGAAGGTCATGGCCAGTGTGCGGCACCGCTACTTTCCCATTCTGGATCAGAATGGCAAGTACTGCGGCGTGATCAGCCGCCGGAACCTCCTGAACATGCACAGGAAGCGCGTCATTCTGGTGGACCACAATGAGCGCTCCCAGGCGGTGGACGGACTGGAGGATGCAGAGATCCTGGAGGTTATCGACCACCACCGGATCGGTACGCTCGAGACCGGAGGCCCGGTCTATTTCCGCAATGAGCCCGTGGGCTGCACGGCGACCATCCTGCATGCCATGTTTCATGAACACAAGGTCGAGATCCCCGAGGACATTGCAGGCCTCCTTCTCTCGGCCATTCTGTCCGATACATTGATGTTCCATTCGCCGACCTGCACTCTGGTGGACAAGGCGGCGGCGAAGGAGCTGGCCGAAATCTGCGGCGAGGACATCGAGGAATACGGCACGAAGATGTTCGAGGCAGGCGAGGACCTGACTGGGCGGGATGCCGATGATATCCTTCATACCGATTTCAAGGAATTCAACATCGGGGACAAGACCATCTCCGTCGGACAGGGCTTCTTTATGAGCGGAAAGGCCTACTCCGAGGCAGGGGAGATGGTCAGCAAGTACCTTCCGACCGCACTTTCCGGCTCCGGCAACGCCATGATCTTCTACATGCTGACGTCCGTCATGAACGAGAGCACAGAGCTCCTGTTCGTCGGAAAGGGCGCCGATGAGGTCGTGGCCCGGGCATTCGGCAAAGAGCCTGCAGACGGACGCGTCCTGCTCCCGGACGTCGTCAGCCGCAAGAAGCAGCTCATCCCCCCGCTCCGCGAGGCACTGCTGGCGTGAGAAAAAGTGCTTGCAATCCGGCGGCGACTTTGCTAATATACATTCGTTGTCGCCTGAATTTTGAAATGTGAGGAGGTGTTAGTATGGCAAAATGTGAAGTTTGTGGCAAAGGTGCACATTTCGGAAACAATGTCAGCCATTCACATAGAAGATCCAACAGAATCTGGAACTCCAACGTCCAGAAGATCAAGGTTAAAGCTGACAGCGGCGTCAAGAGAATGAACGTCTGCACAAAGTGCCTTCGTGCCGGTAAAGTCGAGCACGCATAAGCCTTTGGTCTGCATATCTTTGGTGTGAGAAGCCTGTCCGGGAAGCCGGGCAGGTTTTTTGATGTGGAAAAACAGCGGATTTTCATGAAATTTAAGCGGAAATTAAAAATACCACGCAGTTATGATTAAATTTATGATTGCGTTTGCAGTATACTAAATGTGCAGGATTAACGGGCACAATACCCATACGGATGAAAACGACGGTTAGAATGCACAAACACTTCTGCTCGATCCAGAGATGTCCCCTTGCAGATCTTTTTAACGGAAGGGATATCTGAACGGTGCAGACAAGCGTGAGGAGGAACCGGTATGAAGCATTTTGATGAGAATATGGAAAGCAGAACGGATAGAGAGAATACAGGAAAGGTTTCAAAGGTTGTGAAGAACATCCTGGCAGCCGGCCTCGCTGTGGGCGGTGCAGCAGCATTTGGGGATATGGATGTATTCGCGGCGGAAAATGAGGAAGTGACGATGGAGATGCCGGCGCAGAGCGATGAGCAGCCGGCTGAGGATAATAACAATAATGGGGGAGGCTCCGAAGACAACACGTCGGGAGGCGATTCTTCCAATCAGAATTCCGAATCAGCTCCGGAACCTGCTCCGGAGGCATCAAATACAGAATCGACACCTTCGGAGAATTCAAATACGGAATCCCAGCCTGCAGAGACGCAGACGCCGGCGGAAGATACGCAGGCACAGGCAGCAGATACATCGATGCCGGCGGCAAATACACAGCCACAGACAGCCGATGCAGCGACATCGACGGCAGATGCACAGACACAGATGACGGACGCATCGACGTTAGAAACCTCGGCTGCGGAAAACACGCTTGAGACGTCCTCGACATTAGAAGGTGCTGCGACAGAAGGTACCGTTGCTGCGAACAGCTCTTCTGCAGATGGCACGGAGACAGGGGCGGAATCTGCCGCTGCTGCAGGCAGCGCGGAAACGACGTCGAAACCTGTGCAGGTTTATGATTCCGGGAAGATCAGCGAAACGATAGGCACGGTGACCACAGAAACCAGAACGACCATGACAGAATCGTCGGACGGTGCCACGATCACAACGCAAACGACCAAAGATGCATATGATTCGTCTACATGTACGGAGACGAAGACGGAAGAGACAACAACCGTTACGAAAGATCCGGGAAAAGCGTATGACGAGCAATCGTTTGGCGATAAGACGGGCTCGAGTACAGTTCAGAATCCCGATGGCTCTACGGTCACGACAAATATATATGAAAAGGATGGCTCAACAACGACCGAGACCATCACTGAGACTAAGACCCCTGGTACAAACGGAGGGACTGTGGTCTCTTCTTCGGATGGAACGGTAAAGGATGCGGTTCTCGTGGACCAGAACGGCAACCCGATTCTGGATGAAAACGGAAAAACGATTGTCAACAAGACAACCGAGTGGGAAGAAAAGTCCAGCGAGTCGACCGGTGAGACAACCACGACGACATATGTAGCAGTTACGATCTCAAAGGCTGCAAATGCGGATGAGGAAGGTGTGGATCCCAGTCTGACGAAGTATTACTTTATCGCTATTGATGAAAATGGGCATGAGCAGCAGGTTTTTGTCACCGATAAGGATGTGAAGCTTACTGCGAAAGACAATAAAGCTGGGACCTATTCGGTTGAGTATGATGGAAAAACTTATACGCTGAGCAAAGATGCGGTTACAGAATCAAAGGAATCGTATGTAACTGGAAAGGACAGCACTGGGGAAGAACATACTATTCCAGTAGAAGAGAAGGATAAAGATAAACTCGAAGTAAAAAAGGATAAAGATGGCAAATACTACTATACAGATAAAGAAGGGCAGACTATTTATTTCGATGAGAATGTAGATTCAGACAATAAGGACGAAACCACAACGGATGAATATCAGTTTTCCGGAAAAGACGAAGTCGGAAATTCTCAATCAGAAAAAGTGAATGGTAACACTTCGATTGAAGTAACCTGGGATAACGGGAGATACAAAGGTACATTTAAAAATAAAGACAACACTGAAGTTACCATGTATTTCGATACGGCTACGGATGAGAAGGATGCCAAAGATGCTAAGTATTTCTATATCTATGTAGGAGGGAAAACGGATCCGCAAAAGATTCTGGTAACTCGTGACAAATTGTCTGCACCGGTGTGGAACGAAGAGAAGCAGGCCTACGAGATAACGATCGATACAACTACTTACCAAATAGCGGATAAAAGCATCAATGAAGATAAGAGCCAGACTTACGTCACTGATGTGAACGGGACCACGTATAATGTGGCGTCCAGAACAACTCTTGAGGTTACAGAGGGAACAGGAGAAAACGGAACTGAGAAGGGGCATTACTACATTAAAGCTACTGGTAAAGATGGAAAAGAAAACCCTGTAGATGTGACAAATGTGCCGGTCGTGATTTCGGAAGATGGGACGTACTATGTCGTTGACGTGGATG
Organism: Clostridium sp. CAG:508; assembly: GCA_963650385.1. Classification (GTDB taxonomy): domain Bacteria; phylum Bacillota; class Clostridia; order Lachnospirales; family Lachnospiraceae; genus CAG-791. Next base: position 15,189 of record CAVJLL010000020.1, read on the forward strand.
GGAAGCAGCACAAGGTAGAAGCCGGAGTGTTCCTGAAGTCCGAGGAAGGAACGGGAGACAAGAAGGGGCATTATTTTGTCAAGATCATTGAGGACGGAAAAGAGAATAGTATAGAGTTCACAGCTGCACCGGTTAAGATAAGTGATGGAAAACTGTACGTTACTGACGTAAAGGGAACCACGTACAATATCACAGAAGGTAAAGACGCCCTGAAAGTTACAGAAGGAACAGGAGACAAGAAAGGGCATTACTACGTCAATATTGGCGGACAGGATATCGAAGTAAAGAAGACAGCGCTGACAACATCTTCTGAAGTGCAGTATTACGTCACTGATCTGCGGGGGACCACGCATAAAGTAACATCCAGTTCTGATATTAAAGAAGGAGACGGAACAGACGGAACCCAGAAGGGGCATTACTACATTAAAGTTACCGATGAAGATGGAGAAGAAAAACCTGTAGAGATAAAGAGTCAGGCATATGTCACTGATGTGAACGGGACCACGTATAATGTGGCGTCCAGAACAACTCTTGAGGTTACAGAGGGAACAGGAGAAAACGGAACTGAGAAGGGGCATTACTACATTAAAGCTACTGGTAAAGATGGAAAAGAAAACCCTGTAGATGTGACAAATGTGCCGGTCGTGATTTCGGAAGATGGGACGTACTATGTCGTTGACGTGGATGGGAAGCGGCACAAGGTAGAAGCCGGAGTGTTCCTGAAGTCCGAGGAAGGAACAGGAGACAAGAAGGGGCATTATTTTGTCAAGATCATTGAGGACGGAATAGAGAAGAGTATAGAGTTCACAACTGCACCAATAAAGCTAGAAAAGAAATGGTGCATTACCGATGCAACTGGAACCAAGAAAGTGATTGCAGAAGATAAAGTTACAGAAGGAACAGGGGAAAACGGAACCGAACGGGGACATTACTACACCGAGATTCATGGACAGTATGTCGAGGTCTCTCGTGAGGAGAAGCTGTGTGTTACTGGTGCGAATGAAACCCCATACTATATCGAAACAGGTAAAGATGCCCTGAAAGTTACAGAAGGAACCGGAGAAAACGGAACCAAGAAGGGGCATTACTACGTCAATATTGACGGAGAGGATATCGAAGTCAACAAGACGGCGCTGACAACATCAGAAGGAAAGTATTATGTTGTTGATGTAAATGGACATGAATACGACGCACCATCGGGTTCTCCAATGGTTGCAGAAAAGAAGTACTTTGTCACGATCGGTGAAGAGCAGATAGAAGTTAAGAATGAGGCTCCGAAAGTTGAAATGGATTCGGATGGAAAGTCCTATTTTGCTGACATCAATGGCAAAAAACACGAGGTGCCGTCTGGAACAAAGCTGCTTGTAGAAAAGAAGTACTTTGTCACAATCGGTGGAGACAAGATAGAGGTAAAGAAGGAAAAAGTAGTTACGCTTAATAACCTTTATGATAAGGATCTTGATTTAAATAAAATTCATGAGACTGTCGGGGATTTTGGAGTTACGGCATATGAAAAGACGGGAAGTGGGCATATGGATTCCGACTTCTGTTATGGGAAAAGCCAAGGGGAAGCGCTTGGTGGCTCTAACAGCATATATATGCCGAATGGCAATATAGGAGGAGGCGATTCCTACATTGGCTATGTCTGTGACAAGGTGACAAAATCCGGTGATATCGACAGTAGGTTGCATATAAATCTGCGTCGAGACAGTGATGAATACCAGGATTTGGTTTATGAGAATAACCCAAATGCTACGCCGATTGAGGAAAAGACAGAAAATGGTCGGCTTTGCTTTGTTCGTACGCGTAAGTTTACGGGAGAAAAAGACAGCCAGGGAAATCCGATATACAGCTATACGTATTATGCGATCCAGAACTATAAAGAAGTAATCATTGAGAAGGAGGACATTGGCCAGAAGATTCAGGAAAAATTGGATCAGGTTGCTGCAAGTGCAGAAGCTTTAAAAAACAAGACGCAAACAAAAGGGGTTAAAGGCGACATTGATACTGTGACTGGCAATGACTGGAACGGGAATCAGAAAGATACTTCCCTGGATAAAAAGACTCTGGATATTACCGGTGTTGAATACAGCGGAACAGGGAAAGATATCGTATATGTGACACTGCACTCAAGCGGTGACTGTGTAAGAGGATTTAAGCAGGCCAGTCAGACAACCATTACGATGCGTGAGAATCAGGTGTTGGTTCTGAACATTGATCCGGAAATGGGCCTTGACGAGCTTAAGCTGTATAAGTTTGAAGTTACAGTGCATAAGGATGATGGTAAGGAGGTATCATTTTCTTCAGATCCGACAACGGTAGATGACGACAAAGAAGGTATCATGTTAAAAATGGCGCGGCAGATTGTATTCAATTTTGGCAATTATGCGGGAAAAATAATTACCTCCGGTTCTCTTTGCGGCTTTATTATTGCACCAAATGCTAGTGTGGAGATGGCAAGTACCTCCTCTGGCAGAATCATCTGCAAAAACTATAATTCTGGAAGTGGCGAGTGGCATTACAATGGGAATTTGGGTGACTATTATCAACCGTATGCAAACATTACGCCTAATGCGAGCGTGGGGACATCAGCAAGTGTAGGGTTATCTGCGTCGATTGCGCCAAACACAAGCGTAGGAGTATCGGCATCGGTGATGCCCAATGCGAGCGTGGGGATGTCTGCTTCTGTTACTCCGATGAAGACTGCACCGATCATTTTCAGTTCCTTCTATGTGAAACCGGAGAAGGTACCGACAGAGTCAGTGACATATTACGTCACCCCGCATCACATTTATGAAGTTAAGGTGGACCCGCAGTATTACAAGAAGACAACTACAGTGAAGACTGTGACACAGACGTCCAAGAAATCGGTGAAGCAGTATGTGTATCGTGTGAGTACCACACCGGAGGTGCCGACTGTTCCGACAACGCCTACAACACCCACTACGCCTACAACACCGACAGATCCTGAGACGCCAACTACTCCGGTGGTACCGGGGACGCCCAGCGAGGGAATTGTCCTGGGTGCTCAGAGAGAGCAGCCTGCTGCGACTGCAAGCACGACGCCTTCCGGCGGAGCCGTTTTAGGTGCAAACCGCGGGCGCGGTGTAGCCACAGGTGATGGGGCAAATATCCTGACCAGCGCAGTACTGGCAGGAGCTTCCGGCACCGGCCTTGGTAGCTTCGGATTGTTCCGCAGACTTCGCAGCCGCAGAAACCGCAGAAAGTAAGCATAAGCGGGACAACTCAGTCCCTGCCGGAACCTCACCAGAGTACCTGGTGCTGACCAGAGTACCTGGTAGTACCAGAGTACCTGGTGCAGATGAACGAAATTTGAACATTGTGAACTGGCTGTGAACAGGCTTCTTTCAAGCTGCGGCGAGACGATTCCGTTTGAGGCGGATGCTGTCTTGCCGCAGCTTTGAAAATTTGATAACCTAAAATTGTCTCGCAAGAGATAATGGGGTGACGGAACAGAGAGCGGATAGATCTTTTTGACAGAAAATGGCGATATTTCACGGAAACCAGAGGGATACTCTTTGAAATTTGAGCGGGACAACGAGAAAAAACAGAGGCCGAGCAAAAGTGTGTAAAGCGATTGAAATTTATGGAGAAGAACGAAAACTTGAAGGCAGAGCTGAGGGAAGAGTTGAAGGCAGAGCAGAAGGTGCGATAGAGACGAAGATCGAAAACGCAAGAAAAATGATTGCGGACAACTTGCCTGTCGAAAAAGTTGCAGAATACAGCGGGCTCCCTCTTGCAAAGGTAAAGGAACTGGCTGGAGCGAAGACTGCCTGACACGAAACGATACCGAGTAACAGTACACTCGCCAGACCCTGTCGTGGCTGGCGTCTGTACAGTGACGATACCGAAAGCTCCACGCGGCTATCCGGTACGAAAAGAGGTGAATGGCCTTGGGAAAGGTTGACAGTGAAACAAAAGAATATGTGAAGCGCCCGGAGGTGTTTGCCGATCTTTTTAATCATCTGATCTATGGAGGAAGAAATGTCATTAAGCCGGGCAATCTATCGGAGCTTGATACTACGGCAGCATTTATTCCTTTTGATGAAAATGGGAAGGCGTTTCCGGTTCAGAAGTATCGTGACGTACTGAAGAGTGCAGTTGTCATGGAGGATGCTGATGCAGCGTATGCGTTGATCCTCGGTGTGGAGAATCAGACAGCTGTTCATTATGCCATGCCTGTTCGGAATATGGGCTACGATGCATACAACTATGCTGCGCAGGTGACAGCTATCGCGAGGGAAAACCGGAAAAGCAAGAGTGAAGAGTCCGAAGTGGATTTTCTGTCCGGCCTGAAGAAGGAAGATAAGATTACGCCGGTTATCACGCTGGTCGTATATTTTGGGCAGAAGCCGTGGGACGGTCCTATGAGCCTCCATGAAATGTTGACGACAACGAAGGAAAGCATTTTGAAATTCGTGCCGAATTACAGGATGAATCTCATTGCTCCAATTTCTATGGACGATGCAGAAATTGACAAGTTCGGTTCGAATTTCAGGGACCTTGCAGCATTCATTAAATGCGGAACCGATAAACAGGCTATGAACAGGCTGGCTCAGGATGAAAGATTCAGGCACATGGACCCGTTGGTCGCAAATATCGCGAATGATGTTACAAAATCCGGGTTGAAGCTTGAAATCAACGAGAAAGGAGAGGTCGATATGTGTGTGGCTATTGCTGGAATTAGAGAAGATGCCAGAGTTGAAGGCAGGGCAGAAGGCGCTATAGAGGCAGCCAAGAAAATGATATCTAAGGGAAAGTTAGCTCTTGACGAGATTGCGGATTACACAGGTCTCCCTCTTGCAAAAGTCAAAGAACTGGCTGAGGTGAAGAGTGCCTGACGATTCGAGAAGAGCGGGAATGTGCACAGTTATTGAGGAGACTTCAGCAGATTAACGCATAGATTCAGTCTGACAGACGTGCATGCGGCACCTGGCAAAGGTTAACAGAGAAGGGGGAAGGAACATTGAATGACAATAACTACACTCCATCCAAAGATGTGGTGGCCATTCTCGATAATTACCGATTGCTGGATGATGATTTCATGACGCTGTTCTTCAATCAGAATTTCGAGGCGACCGCGTTGGTTCTGGATGTGATTCTCAAACGTTCCGACATCGAGGTTAAGATTATTGAGGTGCAGAAGCGTGAAACGAATCCTGCAGTAGACGGAAGGGACGTGGTTCTGGATATTTTTGCAGTCGATTCGGATGGGAAGAACTACGATATCGAAATTCAGAGAGCAGACAGCGGAGCCGGCGAGAGAAGAGCCAGATTCCTGAGCAGCGTTGTTGACTACAATATGCTCAAGGAGAAGCAGAAGTTTTCGGCCTTGTGCGACTCATATGTGATTTTCATTACGGAGAACGATGTAATGAAAAAGGGGCTTCCGATGTATCATGTGGACCGGTACATTAAGGAACTGGACAATGCGCAGTTCGATGATGGCAACCACATCATTTACGTGAATGGAGCCTACAAAAACGATTCGTCTGATATCGGGAAACTGATGCACGATTTCAGGTGCACAAGTTCGGTCGATATGTTTTACGATGTACTAAAACGCGGAATGCATCATTATAAGGAGACGGAAGGAGGTCGAGCAAAAGTGTGTAAAGCGATTGAAATTTATGGAGAAGAACGGAAACTTGAAGGCAGAGCAGAAGGAAGAGTTGAGGGAAGAGTTGAAGGTAGAACAGAAGGCGCTATCGAAACTGCCAGAAAAATGATATCCAGAGGGAAATTGGCTCTTGACGAGATTGCAGATTACACAGGCCTCCCTCTTGCAAAGGTAAAAGAACTGGCTGGAGCGAAGACTGCCTAAGAGAAAGAACAACAACTGGCGGAAGCGCTTACCGCCTGACGCCGGGAAGTGCCAAAAACGGTAAGTGCTTGCCTGTCTGTTTTAACCGTGAACCTGCCTGCATGCTGTCATTCATTTTGGACGAGTTCAAACATCTGCAGTTACCTTATTGTTCATCAGATACCGCTTCAGAAGAAACGCACAGAAATGCGGAAACGTTTCTATGCTGCCGGACGCTCCGACATTTCCGCTTATGAATTTAATTCCCCATTTTATATCGCGGTATTTATCGCCGGCGATCAATGTCTGAAGTGTCTTCGCTTTGGCAGAGCCGGCCTTGACCTCTACAGGCACTAGCGAATCTGCATCTCTTACAAAAAAGTCCTCTTCCAGCCGGGAGTCGTCTCTTTTGTAGTAATACAATTCGTATCCTTGCTTTACCAATGCCTCTGCAATGAAGTTCTCGTACAGAGCTCCTTTATAGGCTCCCAGATTCCGGTTGGCACGAACATCCATCTGGTCTTCGTCGTCCAGCATTGCAATCAGCAGACCGGTATCTGCAATATACAGCTTATACTTGTCTTCGTCATAATTGCCCTTCAGCGGAAGCTCCGGTATCTGCAGGCAATAGGCTCTGTTGACAATGCCGGCATCCACCAGCCAGTCAATGCAGCCAAAGTAATCCTTGAACCTTGCCCCCTTGGCCACCTTCGAGATCTGAAACTTCTTATTGTCCTGTCCCAGCTGAGGCACAATGCGCCGAAAGACATTCAATATCCTCGTCTGGTCCAGACCCTCGGCATACTTGCGCATGTCTTCCTGGTAATCATTTAGTATTTCCCTCTGAATGTCCAGGACCCCTTCAAAGGTATCATTTTCAAGGTACTCTCGTACAACGGCAGGCATGCCTCCCAAAACGCAGTAATCCAGAAACAGCCGGTTGTATACGTCGAGCTCGAGCTCAGAAAATGGAGCCTTCTCCCTCATGTGCTGCAGAATGTCAGGGATCCGATCCCTGTATCCCTTCGCCCAGAGAAACTCCTCAAAATCCAGTGAGCGCATAATATAGTCCGTCTTATAGCCTACACTTACGCTTTCAATTCTATGGTACTGGATTCCTAAGAGAGATCCGCTGCAAATCACGTCAAACCGGCCATCCTGTCTGAAGAATTTGAGTGACGTGGCAATCTCCGGAAATTCCTGTAATTCATCAAAAAAAATTAGCGTCCTGCCCGGCTCGAATTTTTTGGTCGTGTCAATCAGACTGATGTTTTTGATCAGATTCTGAGGCTGAAATCCATCCGCAATTATTTTCTTATATACAGGCTCGTCTACAAAATTAATTTCTACAAAGCTGTCATAGTTCTTTTGGGCAAAATTCCGGATCGACTCCGTTTTCCCGATCTGCCGCGCACCCTTTATCACCAATGGCTTGCGGTTTTTATTTGCTTTCCATTCCGCCAGATAGCTGTCGATTTTCCGTTCAATATACATATTGTTTTCTCCGCTCTTGAATCAATTCTGAGCAATTATTCAGCGACCATCGTGAATTTGCCTGCAAGCAGCGGGTTCACGTTGAAATGTGGCAGGTGCTGAACAGATACCATTCTACAAAAAAATGAGCGAATCCTCAAGCAAATACGCGAAAAAATGAGCGAATAATCGTGGTTTACTCACAAAAAAATGAGCGAATAATGACCTATATGCCACAAAAAAATGAGCGAATGCATCCACTCAATACGGATGGTACCTTGCCGCAGAATGGAAAGTCTGCTAGTCTGAAACGGTCTTGCGAGAGAAAACATGCTGACGAAACATCACGCACCGAACATAGCCAACACGCAGCAGGCGCACAGATGCTGCTTGGTACAACACAGGAGAGAAGCGAAATGGATAAAATAGAAAAGATCAGCGGCTTTTTTGGAAAATATATGGCACTCATTGTGCTCGTGGTCGCGGCACTGGCCCTGTTCGTTCCGGGGAGCTGTCTGTGGGTTCAGACTTCGTGGGTGAATTATCTGCTGATGCTCGTTATGTTCGGCATGGGACTGACGCTGAAGCTGGAGGATTTCCGACTGATTTTCACAAGGCCGAAGGACATCGTGATCGGGTGCCTCGCGCAGTTTACGATTATGCCGACCCTGGCGTTTCTCCTGGGAAAGGCGTTCGGCCTGGATGCGGCACTTTTGGCAGGCGTTGTTCTGGTGGGAACCTGTCCGGGCGGGACCTCCAGCAACGTGATCACCTATCTGTCCAAGGGCGACGTAGCACTCTCTGTAGGAATGACGAGCGTAAATACGCTGCTGGCCCCATTCCTGACACCTGCCATTACCTATTTTCTGCTGCGGACAACCGTTACCGTGGATGCCGTGAGCATGTTCCTTTCGATTGTCGAGGTCGTCATCGTTCCGATTGGCCTCGGCTTTGTGATCAACAAGCTGTTCGGCAAGGTTACACAAAGGCTGGTCAAGGTTCTGCCCCTCGTATCGGTAGTGGCCATCTGTCTGATTGTGGCAGCCGTTGTGTCTCACAATTCCGAGAAGATCTTCTCGGCAGGGCTCGTTGTTTTTGCAGTTGTGATTCTGCATAATCTGCTCGGCTATGTCGGCGGCTTTGCGGTCGGCCGGCTGCTGCATATGGGCGTGGCCAAGACAAAAGCCCTTTCCATTGAGGTCGGAATGCAGAACTCGGGCCTTGCAACATCGCTTGCGGCAACGGCCTTTCCGGGCCTTGCGATGGCAACCGTTCCCGGCGCTGTTTTCTCCGTGTGGCACAACATCTCCGGTGCCATTCTGGCAAATCTGTACCGTCACTGGATGGATTGAGAATGTCCCTGAACCGGATGGCTCCGCCGGGACCCGTCACTGACTGGCACATGTGCAGCAGCGATTGGTCTGCCTCCTTTCTTGCATTCTCCCCGCGACCTCGCTATGATGATTCCTGAAAGCGCTTACACAGAAGAGACTCTGCCGTGTGACAGCTGCCGGCTTCTGTTACAGTGTTGCATTCCATTCGCCAACCTGGCGACAGGGCGGCGGAGAGTGTTCAGAAAAGGACCGCTCCGCCAGAACCTGTCGCCGGCTGGCGCGTGTACAGTGACGCTGCATGCTTAAGGAGTTCCCATGAACATCTATGACATTGCCGCCATGTCCGGCGTTTCCATAGCCACCGTTTCCCGTGTTGTCAACGGCAGCCGGAAGGTCAGTGAGACGACCAGACAGAAGGTCCTATCTGTCATCGAAGCCAACGGCTATACGCCCAACGTCTTTGCACAGGGGCTCGGCCTTCATACCATGCACACCATCGGCATTCTGGTTCCGGACATCGCCGATCCATATATGTCCAGTGCGGTTTCCTATCTGGAGGGGCAGCTCAAGGGCTACGGCTATGACTGCATTTTGTCCTGCAGCGGCTTTGAGCAGGTCTCCAAGGAGGCCCGGGTACAGATGCTGCTCTCCAAGCACATCGACGCGCTGATCCTCGTCGGCTCCACCTACACCGGTCACGGACGGAGCGAGCGGGAGACGCAGTACATCCGCGATGCCGCGCAGCAGGTGCCGGTCTTTGTCATAAACGGCGTGGTTTCCGGACAGAACATTTACTCCTCCGTCAGCTGCGACCGCCAGGCCGTCTGCGAAGCCGTCGGTGCACTTCTGCGCACCGGCAGGAAGCGTATCCTGTTCCTGACCGATTCCAAATCCTACAGTGCAAGAGAAAAGCGCGCCGGCTACGAGGAGGCCCACCGGGCCGCCGGTCTTGCCGTTCCCCGCTCACTCATGCAGCACGTGCCGGACAGCATCCAGGGCGTCCGCGACTTCCTTCTGCACAGCCGCCTTGCCTTTGATGCTGCGGTGGCAACCGACGACAGCATGGCCGTCGGAGCCATCAAATATGCTGTCCTGCGCCGTATTTCCATTCCGGAGGACCTTGCCGTCATCGGCTACAACAATTCCGCCCTGGCCTGCTGCAGCGAGCCGGAGCTTTCCAGTATTGACAACCGTTCCCGGCAGCTGTGTCAGGAAACGGTAGACCGTCTGATTGACGTCCTGTCGGGAAATACCTCGGTTCCGCAGCATCTGTGCGTGCCCTGCTGCCTCGTGCAGCGCGCCACAACGGATTTCAAGCCGCCTGTACAGCAGCAGCCAAGGTAGGGTATAATGGGGGTTAAGCAGATACAAAAACTTAATCATCACTCATACAGGGGGTTAGAGTTATGAAGAATATTTTGTTTGCAGCTTCCGAGGGGGTTCCCTTTATCAAGACGGGCGGACTTGCTGACGTAGTGGGATCACTTCCGAAGGAGCTGGACAAGGAATTCTACGATGTCCGGGTCATCATGCCCAAGTACGCCTGCATGAAGCAGGAAATGAAGGACCGCATGGAATATGTGACCAGCTTCTACATGGATTTTGACTGGCAGAACATGTATGTGGGGATCATGCGGGCCCAGGCAGACGGAGTGACCTACTATTTCATCGACAATGAGGACCTGTTCAACACCGGGACCGTCTATACCAACGACGCATTGTTTGAAATCCGCCGCTATGCCTTCTTCTCAAAGGCAGTGCTGTCGGCACTTCCCACCATCGGCTTCCGTCCGGACCTCATCCACTGCCATGACTGGCAGACCGGACTGATCCCTGTTTATCTGAAGGAACGCTTCCAGGAGAACGAGTTTTTCCGCGGCATCAAGACCGTTATGACCATCCACAACCTCCGCTTCCAGGGCAAGTGGGGCGTGAAGGACGTGGAGAGCATCACTGGGCTGTCCGGTTATTATTTTACGCCGGACAAGCTGGAGGCATACCAGGATGCCAACCTCCTCAAGGGCGGTATCGTCTATGCGGATGCGATTACAACCGTGAGCCCGACTTATGCGGAGGAGATTAAGACGCAGTACTACGGCGAGGGACTGGACGGCATTCTCAACGCCAGAGCCCATGACCTTCGCGGAATCCTCAACGGCATCGATTACGATGTATTCAACCCGAAGACCGACAGCCGCATTCCGCATCCCTACGATGCGGGCAGCTGGCGCAAGCTCAAGAAGCAGAACAAGGCAGCCCTCCAGAAGGAGCTGGGCCTGGAGGAGGACGACAAGTGCTTCATGGTGGGCATTGTGTCCCGCCTGACCGATCAGAAGGGCTTTGATCTGATTGCCTACGTCATGGAGGAGATGCTCTCCCAGGATGCGATGCAGGTGGTGGTGCTGGGAACCGGAGAGGACCGCTATGAGAATATGTTCCGGTATTTTGATGAAAAATATCCCGGCAAGCTCGCGGCCAATATTTATTATTCGGAGGATCTCTCTCATAAAATTTATGCGGCCAGCGATGCATTCCTGATGCCGTCGCTGTTCGAGCCCTGCGGCCTCAGCCAGCTGATGGCGCTTCGCTATGGCACGCTTCCGATCGTCCGTGAGACCGGCGGTCTGAAGGATACGGTGGAGCCGTACAACGAATTCGAGCAGACAGGAACCGGCTTTACCTTTACCAATTACAATGCACACGAAATGATGCATTCCATCCGCTATGCGGAGAAGATCTTCTATGATAAGAAGCGCGACTGGAATCACATCGTGGACCGCGCAATGGCAGCGGACTTCTCCTGGAAGGTGTCGGCCGGACAGTACCAGGAGATGTATGACTGGCTGATCGGATAACGAGGGGCGCAGTCACAGACAGAACAAGCAACGGGTGCGGGGGACCTTAAGAACAAGCCGGAGTAGAAGGGACACAATGGCAGAAAAAAAGAACAGCTCCAATGTTATGCTGCAGGCAGGCATCCTGGCTGCAGCCAGTATGATCGTCCGCATCATTGGTTTATTGTATCGGGCTCCATTGACCGCCATCATCGGAGATGAGGGCAATGGGTATTACGGGACGGCCTATAATATTTACACCATCATATTGATGGTGTCCTCCTACAGCATGCCGTCGGCGATTTCCAAGCTGATGGCGCAGAAGATGGCGGTGGGAGAGTACAGAAATGCACGGCGGATTTTTCGCTGTGCACTTTTGTATGGCGTTCTGGTAGGACTGGCAGGCAGCGCACTGTTGTATTTCGGCGCGGCGGTTCTGGTGCCGCAGGTGACGGTGTGCGTGCTGCGCGTCTTTGCGCCGACGGTGTTCTTCTTCGGAATCCTCGGCTCGATGCGCGGATATTTTCAGGCCAGAGGGAGCATGCTGCCGACCAGCATCTCGCAGATTCTGGAGCAGCTGGCCAATGCCGTTGTCAGTATCGCGGCGGCATGGATTCTCATGCATACGCTGGCGGGGAGTGACCCGACGAGGCAGGCGCAGCTGGGAGCCATGGGGTCGGCTTTGGGAACAGGCGCCGGCGTTGTCGTGGCGCTGGCCTTTATGCTGTACTGCTTTCAGCGGGATCAGAAGGATGCCAAACGCCTGATTGCCGAGGATGCCACGGGCCAAAAAGGGACCTACCGGAGTTTCTTCAAGGACACCATTCTCGTCATCACGCCGTTCATGCTCAGCGGCGTCATCATGAACCTGACGACCGCACTGAATCAGACCATCTATCTGCAGACCATGATTCAGTATCTCCACCGGGACAGCACCGACGTCACGACGCTGTACGGCATTTTCTCCAATAAGGCGGTCGTGATTTCCAACATCCCGATTTCGATTGCAACGGCGGTGAGCTCGGCGATTATCCCGGGGATCTCTGCGGCCTTCGCCAAGGGCGATGCGGACCGGACCCGGAGCAGCGTGGAGAATGCGACCCGCGCAACCGCGCTGATTGCCATTCCTTCTGCGGTCGGCCTTGCGGTGCTGGCCAAGCCCATTACCATGATCATGTTCCCGCAGATGAGCTCCCTGGCGCTGGCGTCTTCGCTTCTGTCGATGTTGGCGGTGACGGTTATTTTTTACTCCATCTCTACCATTACCAATGCGGCGCTTCAGTCCGTCGGGAAAATGAACATCCCGCTCGTTTCTGCGGGAATCGCGCTGGTGACGCAGACGATCGTTCTGATCTTCCTTCTGGTGAAGATGGACATGGGCGTGGAGTCGCTGGTCATCGTGAGCATTCTCTATTCCGTCATGATTTTCGTGGTGAACCAGTTCTGCCTGCGCAGATTCCTGGGCATTCACCAGAATGTGCGTCTGTATTATGTGCGCCCGCTGATCTGCGCGCTGGTCATGGGGCTGGCCGCCAGAATTGTTTACCAGCTGTTCTACAAGGCGTTCGCGGTGATGGAGGGCCTGCCGAAGGGGTATTATTTCCGGAATCTTGCCGCTGCGGCCATTGCCCTTTTGGCAGCAGTCATCGTTTATGAATTTACGTTGATCCATTCCGGCACGATTACCAGACAGACGCTGGAGGAGATTCCCAGAGGGGATAAGATGATCCGCTTCCTGGAGAAGATCCATTGGATGCCGAAGGAGTGAATGCCGCCGGCGGTCCTTGAACCGGACAACTCCGCCAGGACCCGTTGTGGCTGGCGCCTGTGCAATAACGGCCGTGCAGCGGTGGGAATGGGGCCTTGGCAGAAGGGTGTTGCAAAAGCCGCTGCTTTTGCTTATAATTTTAAACTGTCTGTTTACGACAAAGACAAGTGAATGACCATCAGGAGGAATCAGAACAATGAGCGTTAGCGTTGAGAAGCTCGAGAATAGCATGGCCAAGCTTACCATTGAGGTGAGCGCTGAGGATTTCGGCAAGGCAATTGAGAAGGCATTCCAGAAGGAGAAGAACCGCATCTCCATTCCTGGCTTCCGCAAGGGAAAGGCACCTCGCAAGATCGTTGAGAAGATGTATGGCGCAGCCATTTTCTATGAGGATGCTGCCAACCAGTGCATCAATGACTCCTACGAGGCTGCTGTGAAGGAGTCCGGTGAGGACGTTGTCTCCAATCCGAAGATTGACCTTACACAGATCGAGGAAGGAAAGAGCTTCATTTATACGGCTGAGGTTGCTCTGAAGCCTCCGGTTTCTCTGGGCAAGTACAAGGGCGTTTCCGTGACCAAGCAGGCTCCCGCAGAGGTTACCGATGAGGAAGTGGAGAAGGAGCTCAAGCGCCAGCAGGATGCAAACGGCAAGATCGAAGAGGTAACGGATCGCCCGGTTGCAGACGGCGACATGATCAAGCTTGATTTTGCAGGTTCGGTAGACGGTGTTGCTTTCGACGGCGGCACTGCAGAGAACTATGACCTCACGGTTGGCTCTCATTCCTTCATTCCGGGCTTTGAGGAGCAGCTGGTCGGACTTTCCATCGGCGAGGAGAAGGACGTAGAGGTTTCCTTCCCGGAGGATTATCATGAGAAGACCCTTGCCGGCAAGCCGGCAGTATTCCACTGCAAGGTGAACGCGATCAAGACCAAGGTTCTTCCGGAGCTGAACGATGCATTTGCAGATGAGGTTTCCGAGTTTGCAACGCTCGATGAGTATAAGGCAGACATCCGCAAGAATCTGGAGGAGCGCAAGGCCGAGGAGCGCAAGAATGCCAAGCAGGGGGAGGCTGTAGCAGCTGCCGTTGAGGATGCCAAGATTGACATCCCGGAGGCAATGCTCCGCACACAGCAGGAGAACCTTGCAAATGAGTTCGCACAGAACATGCAGTATCAGGGCATGCGTCTGGAGACCTACCTGCAGTATACCGGCCAGACCAAGGAGCAGTTCCTGGAGCAGATGAAGCCGCAGGCGGAGCAGAGAATCCGCAACAGCCTGGTTCTGGAGGCCATTGCCGATGCAGAGAGCATTGAGGCTTCCGACGAGGATCTCGAGAACGAGTACCAGAAGATGGCAGATCAGTACCATGCTCCTCTTGAGAATGTGAAGAAGCTCTTCGAGGCAGAGGAGATGAAGAATGACCTGAAGAAGGACATCCGGATCCGCAAGGCTGCTGACTTTGTCACCGACAATGCAAAGGAGACAAAGAGAGCCAAGAAGGCAACCAAGAAGGCGGCTGCTGCAGCAGAAGAGGCAGAGGCAGAGGCTCCTGCAGAGGACGCTGAGTAATAGCTGCTGACAGACAGATATAAAGAATTTATGAAGGCCTTGCGTACAGCAAGGCCTTTGTTTTATGATGTTCGCTGAGCGCTCTGGCGAGAACGCCGCATGCGCAGAAGAGAGGCTTTGCAGCGGCGATTTTGCGAAGGGACTCTGAATGGTTACAGCAAATGATTGTTATACATCTGCCGGATGGATGCGGCAGGTTCAGGAGGATGGAGTATGGCAAATCTGGTACCTTATGTCATAGAGCAGACCGGAAATGGTGAGCGGTCCTATGATATTTTTTCGAGACTGTTGAAGGAACGCATCATTCTGCTGGGAGATCAGGTGACCGACCAGTCTGCAGAGCTGATCGTGGCGCAGCTCCTGTTCCTGGAGGGAGAGGATCCGGATAAGGATATCCAGTTCTACATCAACAGTCCCGGCGGATCGGTGACGGCCGGTCTTGCGATTTACGACACGATGAAGTTCATCAAATGCGATGTATCCACGATCTGTGTCGGCATGGCGGCCAGCATGGGCTCCTTCCTGCTGGCAGGCGGCACCAAGGGCAAGCGCTACTCCCTTCCGAATTCGGAGATTCTGATTCACCAGCCCTCCGGCGGTACAGAGGGACAGGCAAGCGACATGCTGATCGCGGCGGAGCACATTAAGAACACCCGGGAGAAGCTGAACCACATCCTGGCGGAGAACACCGGCAGAACCTACGAGGATCTGTGCCGTGATACGGACCGCGACAACTGGATGTCCGCGCAGGAAGCGCTGGAGTATGGCCTGATTGATCATATTTATACGACACGTAAAGAGATTGAGGACGCGATTCGGAACGCGTAAGAAAGAGAATCCCTATGGCTAGCAGTAACAAACGAATGATGCCTCCCCGCCGGTGCTCCTTCTGCGGGAGATCGGAGGAAGAGGTCCGCAAGCTGATTTCCGGGCCGAACGGCGTATACATCTGTGATGAATGCATTGAGATCTGCGGCGATATCATCAATGAAGGCGAAGGACGTCCGGATGCAGAGGATAGCCGCGCGGAGAGCGGCCTGACGCAGCAGGATGTCAATCTGATGAAGCCGGCGCAGATCAAGCATTTCCTGGATCAGTACGTCATCGGACAGGATGAGGCCAAAAAGGTTCTGGCGGTTTCTGTTTACAATCACTACAAGCGGATTGTCGGCAGCAGCGAGCACCAGGATGAGCAGGACAATGAGGTCGAGCTGCAGAAATCCAACATTCTGATGCTGGGACCGACCGGCTCCGGGAAGACCTATCTTGCCCAGACGCTGGCCAAGCTCCTGAATGTGCCCTTTGCCATTGCCGATGCGACGACACTGACGGAGGCCGGGTACGTCGGCGAGGATGTCGAGAATATTCTCCTGAAGCTGATCCAGGCCGCGGACTACAACGTGGAGCGGGCACAGCTGGGCATCATCTATATCGATGAGATCGATAAGATCTCCAAGAAGGGCGAGAACGTGTCCATCACAAGAGACGTTTCCGGTGAGGGTGTGCAGCAGTCCCTTCTGAAGATCATCGAGGGTACGCAGGCTTCGGTTCCGCCGCAGGGCGGACGCAAGCATCCGCAGCAGGAGCTGATTCAGATCGATACCACGAACATTCTGTTCATCTGCGGCGGCGCCTTTGACGGTCTGGAGAAGATCATTCACGAGAGAACCGATTACCGCTCCATGGGCTTCAATGCATCGGTGGCGGAGAAGGAAGAAAAGGACACCGGCACCCTTCTGAAGGATGTCGTTCCGCAGGACCTTGTTAAATTCGGCCTGATTCCGGAGTTTATCGGCCGTGTTCCGGTGGTGGTGACCCTCGACGGACTGGATAAGAATGCGCTGGTGCGCATCCTCAAAGAGCCCAGGAATGCCCTGATCAAGCAGTACCGGAAGCTGTTCCACTACGACAATGTGGAGCTTTCCTTTGAGGACGAAGCACTGGATGCCATTGCTGATATGGCGGTGGAACGCAAGACCGGCGCCAGAGGTCTGCGCTCGATCATGGAGCATGTGACGATGGATGTCATGTATGCAATTCCCTCCGATGAAACCGTGCAGGAGTGCATTGTTACGAAGGCTTCGGTTCTGGGAACCGGGAAGCCGATTCTGGTCCACAGCGACGGAACCAGAACAGAAGGAACGGATGGGCTTCTGGCACAGAGTCAGTCTGCCTAAGAGAAAGAGACGGCGCGGCGCACGGCATAGGTGTGCCGCGCTGTTTGCTGTCCGCAGGATTTGCTGTCGCATGGCGTGACACCCACTTGATTGATCCGTGTGCGTGCCGGGACTGCATTTCTGCGATAAGAGGAAGGATGTGCTATGATAATTAAAACCGTAAATCTTGAAACTGTCTGCGGCATCACCAGCAGGCTTCCGCACCATACCTGGCCGGAATTCGCCTTTGCCGGGAAGAGCAACGTAGGCAAATCAACGCTGATCAACGCGCTGATGAACCGCAAGAGCTATGCGAGAACGAGCGGCAAGCCGGGCAAAACACAGACCATCAACTACTACAACATCAATGATGCACTGTATCTGGTGGACCTTCCGGGCTACGGCTATGCGACCGCCGGTGTAGAGGTGAAGGCACAGTGGGGGACCATGATTGAGAACTACCTCCACACCAGTGACTCCCTCAAGGTCGTGTTCCTTCTGATTGACATTCGCCACGATCCGTCGGCGGATGATGTGCTGATGTTCGATTGGGTGGTGCACAACGGCTTCGTGCCGATCATTGTGGCTACAAAGGCGGACAAGCTCAAACGCAGCCAGCTTTCCAAGGCGGTGGCGAACATCGAGCGCGTGCTGCATGAGAAGAGTGCGGTGGGGCAGGAGGTTTCCCTGACCGTGATCCCGTTCTCGGGATTGACCAAGCAGGGACGGGATGAAATCCTGGCAAGGATTGAAGAGCACTGTTAAAAAGCCGCTGCCTCCGAAGGGGGCGCGGAGAATACAGCAGGGAGGTGCTGCATATGAGCAATTCAAATGTGGAACAGAGAGTAAAAACAACGCTGCGTGTTGCCAAAACCAACAAGCTGATCGAGGCGGCGTGCCTGATTGCGCTCGGACTGGTTCTGTTCATCTGGTCCGGAACGGCTCTGAATGTCATCTGTCAGGCAATTGCCGGAATCATTACGGTTCTGGGCATTGTCATTGTTGCCGTCTTTCTGATGGGGCAGAGCCGCATGTATGGGAGCGCCGTGGCGCTGTTCGGCGGTGTCGTTGCCATCGTGATGGGCATGTATCTGTTCTTTAATCCGGAGATTCTGATCGCACTGGTTCCGACGATCATTGGACTGATCGTTGCGGTTACCGGTCTTGTGGATTTGTCGGAGAGCATGCGCATCGTGCGCCAGCGGTCCGGCGGCGTGACGGCAGCACTTATCATCGCTGTAGTAGAGATCATTCTGGGTGTCGTATTCGTCATCCATCCGGTGTTCATCGAGAAGATTCTGATGAAATTCATGGCACTGACCCTAATGGCGGATGGAATTGCGGATATCTGGATCATGTTCCAGATCGGAAAGGCAGAAAAGCCGCTGGAGGCAATGGCGGCAGTGGCGGCCGGAAACGTGGTGGACGGCGAGGTTACACCGCTCGTGCCGAACGATGCTCCGCCCGCTCATGCGCCTTACCAGGAAACGACCGCTGAGCATCCGGAACGCAAGGGCTTCCCGCATCCCTTCGGCAGAAAAGAAGAGCCTGCCGGCCCGGCAGCACCTGCGCCGAAGGCCCCGGCAGCCGCAGCGATGGACGGCTACACCACCATCTCGATACATAAGGAGCCGGCAGCAGAGGAAGCCCCTGCCAATGAGCCGCAGGAGGCAGCTGCTCCCGCGCAGGAGCCGGCACCGGCTGCAAAACCGGAGCACGCAGAAGAGTCCAGGAATGACCTGAACGGCATCGCGAAGGACGCTGCGGACGCCGGTGTTACGGCACACTAGTTGCTGTACAGATGCCACCCTGTCGCCGGCTGGCAAGTATACTGTTACTACATCAGAAAGCTGCATACGAAAGAACCCTGTCCCAGTTGACAGGGTTCTTTTTTGTGTTATAGTGGATATAGAACAAATAAAACAAATCTTCCATAAAGGAGGTCACGATATGAACATTCAGAAATTTACACAGAAATCCATGGAATCCATTCAGAATGCCCAGAACATGGCAGTGGAATACGGCAATCAGCAGATTGAGCAGGAGCACCTGCTGTATTGTCTTCTGACGGTGGAGGACAGTCTCATTGCAACGCTGATCGAGAAGATGCAGATCGACCCCGCGGTCTTTACGTCGCGCGTACAGAAGGCGGTGGACAATCTCCCGAAGGTATCGGGGGACGGCGTGCAGACCTATGTCAGCAATGCACTGAACAAGGTGCTGGTGGACGCAGAGGACGAATCGAAAAAGCTCGGCGATGAATACGTCTCGGTGGAGCATCTGTTCCTTGCGATGATCCATCACGCCAACGGCCCGGTGAAGCAGCTGCTCAAGGACTTCGGCATTTCGAGAGAATCCTTCCTGCAGGCGCTGCAGAGCGTCCGCGGCAACCAGAGGGTAACCTCGGACAATCCGGAGAGCACCTATGATACGCTGGAAAAATACGGCGAGGAGCTGGTTTCCAAGGCAAGAGAGCAGAAGATGGATCCGGTCATCGGCCGGGATGAGGAAATCCGCAGCGTGATCCAGATCCTCTCCCGCAAGACCAAGAACAATCCGGTGATCATCGGCGAGCCCGGTGTCGGCAAGACGGCCATTGTTGAGGGGCTAGCGCAGAGAATTGCAAAGGGAGACGTGCCTACGTCCCTCAAGGATAAGAAGATCTTCTCCTTGAACATGGGTTCCCTCGTGGCAGGTGCCAAATACCGCGGCGAGTTCGAGGAGCGCCTGAAGGCGGTGCTGGACGATGTGAAGGCCTCGGACGGCAGCATCATCCTGTTCATCGATGAGCTGCATACCATTGTCGGAGCCGGGAAGACGGACGGAGCGATGGACGCCGGCAACATGCTAAAGCCCATGCTGGCAAGAGGCGAGCTGCACTGCATCGGCGCGACGACGCTGAATGAATACCGCGAATACATTGAGAAGGATGCGGCACTGGAGCGCCGGTTCCAGCCGGTCATGGCCACAGAGCCGACCGTGGAGGAGAGCATTTCGATTCTGCGCGGCCTGAAGGAGCGCTATGAGGTGTACCACGGCGTGAAGATCGAGGACAACGCCCTGGTTGCGGCAGCTGTTCTCTCAGACCGCTACATTTCCGACCGGTTCCTGCCGGATAAGGCCATCGATCTGATGGACGAGGCGTGCGCGCTGATCAAGACGGAAATGAACTCCATGCCGACGGAGCTGGATGAGATGAAGCACAAGCTGGATCAGATGAAGATCGAGGAGTTCCAGCTGGAGAAGGAGCAGGACAATCTCTCGAGAGAGCGTCTGGAGAATCTGAAGAAGGAAATGGCGGAGCTAGGCGACCGCTTCCGCGAGGCTACGGCGAAGTGGCAGAGCGAGAAGGACAAGATTGATTCCCTGGCAAAGCTTCGTGAGGAGCGGGATGCGGTCCATTCGGAGATCGAAATGGCAACCAGGGACGGCAATCTTGAGCATGCGGCGGAGCTGCAGTACGGCAAGCTCCCGGAAATTGAAGCCAGAATCAAGGAAGGCGAGGAGGCAGCTGCCAAGGCCCAGGAGGGCGGCGGTCTTGTTCACGAAAAGGTGACCGAGGACGAGATCGGGCGCATCGTTTCCAAGTGGACGGGAATCCCTGTGGAGAAGCTGACGGAGTCCGAGCGCAGCAAGACGCTGCACCTGCCGGAGGAGCTGCACAGGAGCGTCGTCGGGCAGAACGAGGCGGTGACGAAGGTGGCGGAGGCCATCATGCGCTCGAAGGCGGGCATCAAGGATCCCACGAAGCCGATCGGCTCCTTCCTGTTCCTGGGACCTACCGGTGTCGGCAAGACGGAGCTGGCCAAGGCATTGGCCCGTGCCCTGTTCGACGATGAGAAGAATATGGTGCGGATCGACATGTCGGAGTACATGGAGAAGTACAGTGTCTCCCGGCTGATCGGTGCGGCACCCGGATATGTCGGCTATGAGGAGGGCGGTCAGCTGACCGAGGCCGTGCGCAGGAAGCCGTATTCAGTGGTGCTGTTCGATGAAGTGGAGAAGGCGCATCCGGACGTGTTCAACATTCTGCTGCAGGTTCTGGATGACGGCCGCATTACGGATTCCCAGGGAAGGACGGTGGATTTTAAAAATACGATCATCATTCTGACGTCCAACCTCGGCGCACAGGAAATTCTTGCGGACATCGAGCGGCAGGAGAAGGCCGGAAGTGATTCGGCAGCGGAGACGGCTGGAAATGGCGGGGATGCAGCGGGGACTGCCGGAACTGTGGCGGAGGTCTCGGAGGCCTGCCGCAAGGCCGTGGACGGCATTCTGCACCAGCATTTCCGCCCGGAGTTCCTGAACCGTCTGGACGAGATCATCATGTTCCGTCCGCTGACGAAGGAGAATATCTCCGGCATCATTGACCTGATTATGAACGATCTGAACCGGCGGCTTGCGGACCGTGAGATTAAGGTGCGCCTGACCGATGCGGCGCGGACATTTGTTGCGGATGCGGCGTTTGATCCGAGCTACGGCGCACGTCCTCTGAAGCGTTACATTCAGAAAAATGTGGAGACCATGTCGGCGAAGCTGATTCTGGAGGATAAGGTGCAGGAGGGAAGCACCATTGTAATCGATGCGGAAGGCGGCGAGCTGCACGCGTCGGTGGAGTAAAGCTAATGTACAGACGCTAGCCTGCCGCTTGGCTAGCGCTTGTACAGCAATGACAATACAGATGATAAAAGGAGCCTGGTTCGTTTTCGGAACCAGGCTCCTTTTGCGTAAACGGCCGGGGGACATCTTATATTTGTCACTCGGAAATACGCGGCGGCATTTCCTCTCTGTATCCGCAAAAAAACGATGCGGCCGGCCGGGCAGAATCAGAAGCGGATGTATTCGCTGACGGGCTTGTGCAGGCAGTCCTTCGTGATCTCGGACAGCGAGGAAACGCCGCACATCTTCATGGTGGAGACGAGCTCGCCGCGCAGCTTCTCGGTGAGAAGCTTTACGCCCTCCGCACCGCCGCCGTATACAGCAGTCACATAGGGTCTTGCGATCAGCACGCCGTCCGCGCCCAGTGCCAGTGCCTTGAACACATCCACACCGGTGCGGATGCCGCCGTCTACGAGGATCATCATGCGTCCGGCAACGGCTGCGGAAATCTCCTCCAGAACCTCGGCAGTAGCCGGTGTCTGATCCTGCACGCGGCCGCCGTGGTTGGAAACGACAATGGCGGAGGCACCGGCTTCCAGTGCATCCAGCGCGCCCTTTACGGTCATGACGCCCTTGATGATGAACGGCTTTCCTGCCTTCTGAACCACCTCACGCAGCTGGTCTACGGTCTTGCTGCCGGCCGGCGGTGTCAGTCCCTGAAGGAACGGAAGTCCCGCGGCATCCACATCCATGGCAACGGCAAAGCACCCGGATTCCTCCACCAGGCGGAATTTCTCCTGAAGCGTGTTGATGTCCCAGGGCTTGATCGTCGGAACACCGACGCCCTGATTGTCGCGGATGGATGCCGTGGCGGCCTTCACAACGCCCGGATCGGTGCCGTCACCGGTGAAGGCGATGATCCCGGCCTCGGCACAGGCGGGAACCAGAATGTCATTGTATTCCACATCCGTGAATTTCTCTCCGTAGTGAAGCTTTACGGCGCCGACGGGGCCTGCCATTACCGGCAGAGCCAGCTCCTTGCCAAAGAACGAAAAATGCGTGTCCGGCTCCTTGTTCTCGGCAATGGTGTTCATGGCTACGCGAACCTTCTGCCATGCCTCGTAATTGCGGACAGCCACATCGCCGATACCCTTCGCACCGGGGCCGGGCATCGTGGAGCCGCAGGCACGCCCGTTGCAGACGGGACAGGCCTTGCAGAACGGACCGCTGCAGGTCCGCGCGTTGGTAAGTACATCCTGATATGTCATAGAAATCTTCCTCCTGTTGAGCTATATACGTTGCTGCCATTCGCCCGCCAAACGACAGGGTGGCAATCCGAACTATTAAGAAATGATAAACTATTTTTTTAATTCTTGCATTCCCTTTGGCAGCGTACTATTATAACTACTGTCGATTAGCACTCAAGTAAAAAGAGTGCTAACAACCCAAGCATTACGCGAGATCGGATTGCTTATATTCATGAGAACGCCGGCAGGGCGGGCTCGATATTTTTAAGGAGGCATCATTATGAAGTTAGTTCCGTTGGAAGACAGAGTTGTTCTGAAGGCACTGGAGGCAGAGACGACGACTGCATCCGGCATTGTGATTCCCGGCGCAGAGAAGGAGAAGCCTCAGCAGGCTGAGGTCGTAGCTGTAGGACCCGGCAAGACCGCAGACGACGGAAAGCTGATCCCCATGCAGGTGAAGGCAGGAGACAAGGTTGTTTATTCCAAGTATTCCGGAACTGAGGTGAAGCTCAGCGAGGATGAGACCTACACCATCGTTCGTCAGAGTGACATTCTGGCGGTTATGGAGTAAGCATAAAACGGACATAGGTTTGATTATCAGAAACAGGAGGCTGTGAATTATGGCTAAGGATTTAAAGATGGGTACAGACGCAAGAGTTGCTCTTGCAGGCGGCGTAAACAAGCTGGCAGATACAGTAAAGATCACACTGGGACCGAAGGGCCGCAACGTTGTTCTGGATAAGAGCTACGGCGCTCCGACCATTACCAACGACGGTGTTACCATCGCCAAGGAAATCGAGCTCGAGGACGAGTTCGAGAACATGGGTGCACAGATCATCCGTGAGGCTGCTTCCAAGACCAACGATGTTGCCGGCGACGGAACCACAACCGCAACCGTTCTGGCACAGGCTATGATCAATGAGGGAATGAAGAACCTGGCAGCAGGTGCAAACCCCATCGTGCTCCGCAAAGGTATGAAGAAGGCTACGGATGCTGCTGTTGAGTCCATCAAGAGCATGAGCACCACCGTAAAGGGCAAGGAAGACATCGAGAAGGTTGCTACCATCTCCTCCGGCGATGCAGAGGTCGGCAAGATGATCGCCGATGCAATGGAGAAGGTTTCCAAGGACGGGGTTATCACCATCGAGGAATCCAAGACCATGAAGACCGAGCTGGACCTGGTAGAAGGCATGCAGTTCGACCGCGGATACATCAGCGCTTACATGTGCAACGATACCGAGAAGATGGTCGCCAATCTGGAGGATCCTTACATCCTGATTACGGATAAGAAGATCTCCAACATTCAGGACATTCTGCCGGTACTCGAGCAGATCGTAAAGATGGGCGCCAAGCTCCTGATCATCGCAGAGGACGTTGAGGGCGAGGCCCTGACCACTCTGATCGTCAACAAGCTCCGCGGAACCTTTGATGTTGTAGCAGTAAAGGCACCGGGCTACGGCGACCGCAGAAAGGCTATGCTCGAGGATATCGCAATCCTGACCGGCGGACAGGTTATTTCTTCTGACCTCGGACTCGAGCTCAAGGATGCCACCATTGAGCAGCTCGGCCGCGCAAAGAGCGTGAAGGTTGAGAAGGAGAACACCACCATCGTTGACGGTGAGGGCGATAAGAACGCACTGCACGACAGAATCGAGCAGATTAAGAAGCAGATTGCAGACACCAAGTCCGATTTCGACAAGGAGAAGCTTCAGGAGCGTCTTGCAAAGCTCAGCGGCGGTGTAGGCGTTATCCGCGTCGGCGCTGCCACAGAGACCGAGATGAAGGAAGCCAAGTACCGCATGGAGGACGCTCTGAATGCAACCAAGGCTGCAGTAGAAGAGGGTGTTATCTTCGGCGGCGGATCTGCTTACATTCACTCTCAGAAGGCTGTTGAGGCTGTCATTGAGACACTCTCCGGCGATGAGAAGACAGGCGCAGGCATTGTCCTGAAGGCTCTGGAGGCACCCCTGTACAACATCGCAGCTAACGCAGGCCTGGACGGATCCGTTATCGTCAACAAGGTAAAGGAATCTGCAGAGGGCATCGGTTTTGATGCTTACACAGAGGAGTATGTCAACATGATGGACGACGGTGTTCTGGATCCGGTAAAGGTAACCAGAAGCGCACTGCAGAATGCTTGCTCTGTAGCATCTACGTTCCTGACAACAGAGGCTGCTGTTGCCAACATCAAGGAGCCCGCACCGGCTGCACCGGCACAGGGCGCAGGCATGGGATATTAATTCCGGAGCCTGATATATACAGAACTGAAGCGGCCGGATGGCTTGGCTGATGAGGAGGAGACGGTTTGGACCGTCTCCTCCTTTTTGCATGTCGTTACTGTACAGACGCCAGCCACGACGGGTCCTGGCGGAGTTGTCCGGTCCTGGG
>CAVJLL010000021.1:0-40343 GCA_963650385.1 Clostridium sp. CAG:508
TTGCGGGCGGAGCTGGAGGAGATCAAGGGCAGGAATCCGTACCGGTACAAGGAGCTGCTGGATGATCCGGAGAAGCTGTCTCTGGTGCAGACGGCACTGCAGGAGGCCATCCGGCTGTACGAAGAGGAGATAAAACGGCTTCAGGCAGAGCTGGAGAAGATCAATCAGGAAATGAATGATCTGAAGCAGAAAAAAGCAGGAAAGGCGTGAATTGCATTATGACTTTAGCAGCAGTGCTGACGGATTTATTAAAAAGCCAGGGGCTTTTGGGACTGTTCCTGCTCATTGGATTTGTATTGCGGGCGAGGGTGAAGCTGTTTCAGAAGACGTTTCTTCCGGCCTCGGTCATCGGAGGAACGATCCTGCTGCTCCTGGGGCCGCAGGTGCTGGATGTTCTGCCGGTGCCTTCGGAATGGTTTGACTATTATGCGGTTATGCCCGGGGTTCTGATTGTTCCTGTGGTTACGGCGGCTCCGCTTGGGCTGAAACGGGATCGGACCGCGCATGCGGGATCTTATGATGCGCTGAAAAATGTGCTTCCGCTGGCCTGCATTGGATTGACGGCGGCAATGCTGCAGTTCGCGGTCGGATACGGCACGAACTGGCTGTTCCGGGGGCAGTATGATCTGTATGATGTGTTCGGCATCGAGCTGGCCATCGGCTTTGTCGGCGGACACGGCACGGCCGGAACGCTGGGGAATATGCTGTCGGAAATGAATCTGCCCTATTGGCAGACCAGTCAGGGAGTGGCGGTTACAACGGCGACGCTCGGACTGGTCGGCGGAATCGTGATCGGCATTGTGCTGATCAACTGGGCGGCGCGTTCGGGGAGAATGGCGCTGCTGTCGAGACCGGCCGACATCCCGGAGTCCTTGCGGCTCGGATATCAGAAGGACAGATCGCAGCAGCTCTCTGTGGGAAGCGAAACCACGGTATCCACTTCGATTGATGTGGTTGGCTTCCATGCCGCACTTATTTTCCTGGGGTGCGGGCTGGCCTATCTGCTGCTGAAAGCGTTTAAGGCGTGGGAGATACCGGTCCTTTCCGACATTTCGGTCTGGGCATACGGCATGATCGTGATGGCTGTTATCTGGTGGCTCATCTGCAAATGCAAGGCAGATTATCTGATTGATGCCAGAGTGAAGGGACACATTGCCGGTGCGTTCACGGAGTTTGCCATCATTGCATCGATTGCCAGTCTTCCGCTGAAGGCGGTGATGAAATACTGGCTCCCGATCGCCGCGATGACAATTGCGGCGTATGTTATGACAACACTGGCACTGCTGATTCTGTGCAGGCGGCTGCTCAAGGGCTATTGGTTTGAGCAGATGATTGCGACACTGGGAATGGCTACCGGCGTTTTTATTACCGGAGTCCTGATGCTGCGGATCTGCGATCCGGAGCTGGAAACGCCGGCACTGGCAAGCTATTCGGTTTCCTATTCGATTACGAGCGTTGTTTACTTTGCCATGCTCAATCTGTTCATCGTTCTGCCATTGCAGATCGGCGCAGGCTTCACCTGCGCGGCAGCACTGGCTCTTGCGGCGGCATTTGTTGTCGGAGCATATGTGTTCAGCCGAGCAGCCTTTGGAGAAACGTTTAAGGGAAACTCCTAGGGAAGCAGCACAGAGGGCATTCCATCCCGTGCAGACCGCCAGACCAGGATTGAATGCCCTTTTTGCGTGTGCTAAAATCGTAATGATGTGCGTAGATGTACATTATCAATGCAAAAGTCAAACGGAGGTATCAGGAGATGAGTGCATCATTTGAAGATATTCTGGCACAGGTAAGAGAAATTCCGACCAAGAAGCTCTCGGTTGCGGCAGCACAGGACCTTCCGGTTATGGAGGCCGTGTATGAGGCCAAGCAAAGAGGCATTGCAGAGCCGATTCTGACAGGAGATGAGGAGAAGATCCGTGCGATTGCTTCCCAGATCGGCTGGGATCTGGATAAGGACGGCATCCGCATCATCAATGAGCCGGACGTAGAGCAGGCCGCTCTGACAGCAGTCAAGCTCGTCCACGATAAGGAAGCGGATATGTATATGAAGGGAGCCCTAGAATCCAAGACCTTCCTTCGCAGCGTATTGAATAAGGAAGTCGGCCTTCGCACCGGCAAGATGCTCAGCCATGTGTGCGTGTTCGAGATCGAGGGAATCAAGCGCCTGCTGTTCCTGACAGACGTTGCCTTCTGCCCCTATCCGACACTCGAGGACAAGGAACAGATCATCAACTACGTGGTAAAGGTCTGTAACGCCTGCGGCGTGTACAACCCGAAGGTGGCTCCTCTTGCCGCAGTTGAGGTCGTGAATCCCAAGATGCCGGTTACGGTAGAGGCCGATCAGCTGACCAAGTGGAACGACGAAGGACGGATTAAGGACTGCATCGTAGACGGACCGCTTTCCATGGATCTTGCTATCGATCCGGAGGCTGCTAAGCACAAGGCAGGAGCCGAAGACCGCAAGATTGTCGGCGATGCAGACGTGCTGCTCTTCCCGGATATCCACGCAGGCAACCTGGTTTACAAGACCATCGTGCACACCATTCCGTTTAAGAATGCATGCATCCTGATGGGAACCAAGGCACCCGCCATCCTGACCTCCCGTTCGGATTCGAAGGAGACGAAGGTGAATTCCATCGCGGTTGCTGCAGTTGTTGCACATCACCTGGGAGAGGGCTTCTGATGAACCGTTAGGTTCCGTCAGGACGCAGAGCAGGCACGAAAAAGAGCCGCAGCAGAAGACATGCTGCGCCGTGATCCTATTGGAGAATTCGCCTTTGCGAAATTCTCGGCAGGCAGCCGCTGCGAGGCAGCGGCATAGGAGGTAAATATGGCAATCAAGAGCTTGATTATCAATCCGGGTTCCACATCGACGAAGATCGGTGTTTTTGAGGACGAAACGCAGATCCTTGATAAGACGCTTCGCCATTCAACCGAGGAAATTGCACAGTTTCCTTCGATCTATGCACAGAAGGATTTCCGCAAGCAGATCATTCTGGATGCATTGAAGGAGGAGAACATTGATCCGGCATCCTTCCAGGTAATCGTCGGACGCGGCGGCCTTTTAAAGCCCATCCCGGGCGGCACGTATGCGGTAAGCGACGCGCTTTTGAAGGACCTGATCACACCGCCCCAGGGCGAGCATGCATCCAACCTCGGCGGCATTCTGGCCCGTGAGATCGGGGATGAGCTGGGCGTTCCGTCCTACATTGTGGACCCGGTGGTTGTGGATGAGCTGGAGCCGGTTGCCAGAATCTCCGGCGTTCCGGAAATCGAGCGTGTATCGATTTTCCATGCGCTGAACCAGAAGGCAATGGCAAGACGCTATGCCAAAGAGGTCGGCAGGAATTATGCAGACCTGAACCTGATCGTGGTTCACATGGGCGGCGGCGTATCCTGCGGCGCACACAGAAACGGAAAGGTCATCGATGTGTTCAATGCGCTGGACGGAGACGGGGCATTCTCTCCGGAGCGTGCAGGCGGCGTTCCCTCCGGCGCACTGATCAAGATGTGCTATGAGAGCGGCCTTACAGAGAAGGAGATGCGCAGGAAGATCGTCGGCAACGGCGGCTTCAACGCATATCTGGGAACCAATGATGCAAGAGACGTAGATAAGCTGGTAGAGGAAGGCAATGAGAAGGCAAGACTCGTGCGCGATGCCTTTGTTTATCAGATGTCCAAGAACATCGGCGCTATGGCAGCTGTTCTTGCGGGCAAGGTCGATGCCATCATCATGACGGGCGGCATTGCCTATGACAAATACATTACCGCAGCCATCAGCGAGAAGGTTTCCTTCATTGCGCCGGTCAAGCTGTATCCCGGAGAGGATGAGTTGCTGGCTCTGGCACAGGGTGCACTGCGTGTTATGAACGGCGAAGAGGAAGTGCAGGAGTATTAATTTTATGTCAAAAATTACCGATAAGATTTTCGGAAGCCACAGTGAACGCGAGCTGAAAAGAATTGAACCGATCGTGAAGAAAATCGAGGCGCTTCGTCCGCAGATGCAGGCGCTTTCGGATGAGGAGCTTCGCGGGAAAACCGCAGAATTCAAGGAGCAGCTCGCCGGCGGCAAAACGCTGGACGACATCCTTCCGGAGGCCTTTGCGGCGGTTCGTGAGGGCGCCAAGAGAGCATTGAACATGGAGCCCTTCCGGGTTCAGCTCATCGGCGGCATTGTCCTGCACCAGGGACGCATCGCAGAGATGAAGACCGGTGAAGGCAAAACCCTGGTGGGAACGCTGCCGGTCTATCTGAATGCGCTGGACGGCAAGGGTGTTCACGTGGTTACGGTCAATGATTATCTGGCAAAGCGTGATGCCGAGTGGATGGGACAGGTGTATACCTTCATGGGCCTTACCGTCGGCGTTGTCCTCAACGGCATGAGCTCGGAGGAGCGCCAGCAGGCCTACAACTGTGACATCACCTATGTAACCAACAACGAGCTGGGCTTTGATTACCTGCGCGACAACATGGCAATCTACAAGAACCAGCTGGTGCTGCGCGGACTCCACTATGCCATCATCGATGAGGTGGACTCCATTCTCATTGATGAGGCGAGAACGCCGCTGATCATCTCCGGACAGAGCGACAAGTCAACGAAAATATACGAGGCCTGCGACATCCTTGCCAAGCAGATGACAAGGGGCGAGGACGTGGAGGATCTCTCCAAGATCGATGCCATCATGGGCATTGAGCAGGAGGAGACCGGCGACTTCGTCGTCAATGAGAAGGATAAGATCGTCAATCTCACGGCCTCCGGCATTGAGAAGACGGAGAAGTTCTTCCATCTCAAGAACCTGGCGGACCCGGAGAACCTGGAGATCCAGCACTGCATCATCCTGGCATTGCGTGCCAACAACCTGATGGCGCGCGATCATGATTACATCGTCAAGGACGATGAGGTTATGATCGTCGACGAGTTCACCGGACGCGTAATGCCGGGAAGACGGTATTCGGACGGCCTGCATCAGGCCATTGAGGCGAAGGAACACGTAAAGGTCAAGCGCGAATCCAAGACGCTGGCGACCATCACGTTCCAGAACTTCTTTAATAAGTTTGACAAAAAGTGCGGCATGACCGGTACGGCACAGACCGAGGAGCAGGAGTTTCGCGAGATCTACGGAATGGATGTCATCGTGATTCCGACCAACCGTCCGGTGGCACGTATCGATCGAAACGATGCGGTATTCAAGACTAAGCGCGAGAAGTTCGCAGCGGTTGTGGAATCCGTCAAAGAAGCGCACGAAAAGGGCCAGCCGGTCCTCGTGGGCACCATTACCATCGAGACCTCGGAGCTGGTATCCCGGATGCTGCGCAAGGAAGGCATTCCGCACAACGTCCTCAATGCGAAGAATCACGAGCTGGAGGCACAGATCGTTGCCCAGGCCGGTCAACACGGCGCGGTGACCATTGCAACGAACATGGCCGGCCGAGGCACGGACATCAAGCTGGACGAGCCTGCAAAGGCAGCGGGCGGCCTGAAGGTCATCGGTACCGAGCGGCACGAGTCCAGACGAATTGACAACCAGCTGCGCGGCCGTTCCGGCCGTCAGGGCGATCCCGGCGAATCGAGATTCTATATTTCGCTGGAGGACGATCTGATGCGTCTGTTCGGATCCGAGCGCATGATCTCGATGTTCGAGGCACTGGGTGTTCCGGAGGGACAGGAGATTTCCCACAAGTCCCTTTCCAAGGCCGTGGAGAACGCACAGAAGAAGATCGAGACCAACAACTTCGGTATTCGTAAGAACCTGCTGGATTACGACCAGGTCATGAACGAGCAGCGCGAGATCATCTACGGGGAGCGCCGCGAGGTTCTGGACGGTCAGAGCATGCGGGAATCCATCTACAAGATGATCACCGGCATCGTCGAGCATTCGGTGGACATGGTCATCGGCGAAAATGTGGATCCGGACAGCTGGGATCTCGGAGAGCTCAACGACATCCTCCTGCCGCTCATTCCGCTGGAGAAGATCACCAGAGGCCGCGTCAGCGAGCTTTCTGCCGACGGACTCAAGCAGCAGCTCAAGGAAGAGGCGGTGAAGCTCTACGAGTCGAAGGAGGCGGAGTTCCCGGAGCCGGAGGCTATCCGCGAGGTAGAGCGCGTTGTGCTCCTGCGGTCGGTGGATTCCCGCTGGATGAACCACATCGACGACATGGAACAGCTCCGCCAGAGCATCGGACTCCAGGCCTACGGCCAGAGAGATCCGCTGGTGGAGTATAAGATGGCCGGCTACGACATGTTTAACGAGATGAGCCAGGGCATTATGGAGGATACCATCCGCACACTGTTCCGCATCCGTGTGGAGCAGAAGGTAGAGCGTGAGCAGGTTGCCAAGGTGACCGGCACGAACAAGGACGAGGAGAGCGGCGTCCGTGAGCCTGTAAAGCGCCAGGATAAAAAGATCTATCCGAACGATCCCTGCCCGTGCGGCAGCGGCAAGAAGTACAAAAACTGCCATGGCAAGGGTCTTGTGTAACGAACAAATGAAACGTGGAGAATAAAGTATGGTTGAACTTGACCAGATGAAAATTGAACTGCAGAACCAGCAGAACTCGCTGAAGGAGGGCGTGGATTCTCTGAACATTCCCTTTAAGAAGCAGAGAATCGAGGAGCTGTCCCGTGAAATGGAGGCGCCGGACTTCTGGAACGATGCAGAAAGGGCCAATGGGAAGATGAAAAGCCTCAAGGACCTGCAGCGCACCGTGGAGGAAGCGGAAGGGCTGGAGCGGCAGTACCAGGATATTCTGGATCTGATCGAGATGGCGAACGAGGATAATGATACGTCGGCAGTAAGCGACGTGCGCAGCGAGCTGGATGATTTCGAGGAGCATCTGGAGGAGCTCCGGCTCTCTACGCTTCTGACGGGAGCCTATGATGAGAACAATGCGATTGTATCGCTGAATGCGGGTGCCGGCGGCACGGAGTCCTGTGACTGGTGCTCCATGCTGTTCCGCATGTACTCGAGATGGGCGGACAAAAAGGGCTTTACGCTGGACGTCATGAACCTGGTGGACGGCGACGAAGCAGGCATCAAGTCGGTGGATTTCCAGGTGAACGGGACCAATGCCTACGGCTTCCTGCGCTCGGAGCACGGCGTACACCGCCTGGTCCGCATCAGCCCGTTCAACGCGCAGGGAAAGCGCCAGACCTCCTTTGTTTCCTGTGAGGTTATGCCGGAGCTGCCGCAGGACAATGACATTGAGATTAAGCCGGACGACATCCGGATCGATACCTACCGGTCCTCCGGTGCCGGCGGACAGCACATCAATAAAACGTCCTCCGCAATCCGGATCACACACTTCCCGACCGGAATTGTTGTTACCTGCCAGAATGAGCGCTCGCAGTTCCAGAACAAGGACAAGGCATTTGAAATGCTGCGGGCGAAGCTCTTCCTGCTGCGCCAGCAGGAGGAAGAGGCCATGCGCGACGGCATCCGCGGTGATGTCAAGGACATCGCATGGGGCTCGCAGATCCGTTCCTACGTACTGCAGCCGTATACGCTGGTGAAGGATACCAGAACGCAGGAGGAGACCTCGGATACGGACGGCGTGCTGGACGGCAGCATCGATCGGTTCATCAATGCGTACCTGAAGATGCAGGCCAACAAGGGAACCGCACAGGAGACACAGGCATAAGCCAAAGATCCCGGAAACATGCACTGCGCCGGAGCGGCCGGCACTGGGAATAACACAAAAAAGCTCACATCCCATCGGGATGTGAGCTTTTTTTTACACCTTCGGTAACTATTCAGCACCCATCTCGAATTTGCTTCGCAAATCCTCGATGTAGCTGGCCAAAGGCTCTCCGAGCCTTGGCCGCCTGCCAATTTCAATCGTGAATTTGCCTGCAAGCAGAGGGTTCACGTTGAAATATGGCAGGTGCTGAACAGATATTACAGGTCAATGTGCTCGGTGCCGTCGGAATGCTCGAAGGCAGCCAGCTCCGGATGCTCTTTCTTCTCTGCGGTGTAGTTCTCGTAGGAAGGACGCTTATGCGTCTGCTCTGCCCAGATCTTATCTGCGACAGGTGCCCATTCCTTAGCATAGTCATCGCACTTCTCGCAGAGATGATCAACGCTCTCCGGAGACTCGAGGTTGGTCTGGTGTGCACCGGTAGCCTCTACGATCTCACGCAGGAGCTTCGGGTTCTCGAGCATCGGGCAGGGACGCAGGTGATTGCGGTTGAAAGGCTGTCCCTCATGGTAAGCCATGAACAGCGGGCTCTGCAGCATCTCGAGAATGCTGTGGTCGTGGATGTTCGTGTTGGAGAAATGGATGAACACGCAGGGCTCCGCATCACCGTTGGAGTTGATGTGGAAATAGTTGCGCCCTCCGGCAATACATCCGCCGACATACTCACCGTCGTTCTGGAAGTCCATCGGATAGAAGCAGATGTCGCTGTCCTTGCTGCGGACCTCTCGGATTCTCTTGATCATGTATTCACGCTGCTCTACGGTGGGCATCAGCTCCGGCGCAGCATTGTTGCCGACCGGCATCAGATGGAAGTAGAAGCCGAAGCGTGCACCCTTCTCCTCCAGCAGGTGGAAGAAATCGTCGCTGGTGACGGCCTCGATGTTGGCTCTGGTGTAGCAGATGGAGGTTCCGAACAGAATGCCGTGCTTCTTCAGAAGATCCATGGCCTTCATAACAGCAGCGTAGTGTCCGTCGCCGCGGCGCGCATCGTTCGTGTCCGGTGTTCCCTCGATGGAGAGCATGAAGGTAATGTTGCCGAGCTGGCGAACCTTCTCGCACATCTCATCGGTGATCAGCGTGGAGTTGGAGTACAGACCGAAGAAGCAGTCGTTGTGCTTCTCTGCGAGCTTGAAGATATCATTCATGCGGACGGTGGGTTCGCCGCCGGTCATCATGTAAAGGTACGCGCCGAGTTCCTTGCCCTGCGTTACGATCTTATCCATATCCTCAAAGGAGAGGTTGGCCTTGTGGCCGTAGGTGCCGGACCAGCATCCGACGCAGTGCATATTACATGCCATGGTGGGATCAAAGAGGATCAGCCACGGGATGTTGCAGTTGTATTTCTCACGGTTGGCGCGGATGGTCTTGGTGCCGCGCAGGAATGCCTCGTAGCCCAGATTCAGAAGAGCAATCTTCGCATAGTGGGGATCGGTCTCATCGATGATCCGGTTGATGTAGCGGAACCAGCGGTTGTTGGGATCCTTGATGGCAGCGCGAACTGCATCGAGCTTCTCCTTGCTGGCGCCCTTTCCGTAGAAATTGGCGGCGAGATCTACGATTTTCAGATAGGTCTCCGTACGGTCATCGGAATTCTTAATGGATTTTAAAAGCCCATCGATCAGAACGGACATTGCCTGACGCTCTGCTGCGTGGGTCAGATTTTCAAGTTTACCTGCCATAGCTTCCTCCTGTTACAAGCGCTTTTTCTCAAACATCGGTTATTGTATCCCCGGAATTTCGATATTTCATCGGACAAAATCAAAGGTGTGTCCATCCGGGAGAGGCTTCCCGGGAATCTTTGCAGCCGCTTGACATTTCGTCAGAAGGGCAGTATCGTTCCCGTGACAAAGTAAATGGCGGCCGGTTTTGGCTGCTGCATATTGCGCTAGGGGAGCGAATGCTGAGAATCACCTGGCCGGGCTGCACAATGAGAACAGGCCTGTCGGTGAGACCCTTATTACTTGAACCGGATAATACCGGCGGAAGGAAGCAAAGCCGCATGCAGGGATCATGGATTGGCTCATGACGGAATCATGAATCATCTGTATTCGTGACGTGCGGCTGCCCGATCCCCTCCTGCGTTCTTATGAAGGAGGTTTTTTCATGTCATTTTTTGCAACTCTTGCTGAGGATGGAAGCTATTCTCTGACCGGTGCCGGATATACGGCGCTGGTTCTGATCATGCTGGCACTGCTCCTTGCTGCCTGCTACATCACAAAGGCAGATCAGAGGGGGAAAGCAGGGACGAGGCACCTTGTTTTTTCCGCCATGGCAATGGCACTTGCCTTTGTTACGAGCTTCATCAAGTTCCTCTCTCTGCCGATGGGCGGCAGCATTACGCTGTTTTCCATGTTCTTCATCTGCCTGATCGGCTACTGGTACGGATTGCGCAGCGGCATGATGGCGGCGGTTGCGTACGGCATTCTGCAGCTCATTACAGGGCCCTATATCATCAGCTTTCCGCAGATGCTGTGTGATTACATTTTCGCCTTCGGCGCTCTCGGACTGGCCGGTGTGTTCTCGGGCTCCAAGAACGGACTGGTAAAGGGCTACCTTCTGGGCGTGATCGGACGCTTTGTATTCGCGTTCCTTTCCGGGCTGATCTTCTTCGGACAGTATGCACCAGAAGGAATGAGCCCGGCGGTTTATTCGGCATCCTACAACGGTATTTACATCTTCACGGAGGCGATCATCACGGTGATCATTATCATGATCCCGCCGGTTTCGAAGGCGCTTCTGCACGTGAAGGCACTTGCAGTGCAGGATGATGCACAGTAGACACAACAGCATAGCGGATATGGTATGATAGGGAGGCACTGATTCGTCAGTGCCTCCCTTAAGTTTATTTGGCGAGAACGCCGCATGAGCAAAAGAGAAGCTTTGCGGCAGCGATTTTGCAGATGGGCGCTGAACAATTACGCTAGTCATACAGAAGGATGGAATACATGGCATACGAAAGAGTTTTATTTGACCTAGACGGGACGCTGACGGAGTCGGGGCCGGGAATTACGCATGCGGTGCAGCATGCACTGCACTGTATGGGAATTGAAGAGCCGGACCGCTCGAAGCTGGAGGTGTTCGTGGGACCTCCGCTGAATGTGTCCTTCCGGGAACGGTACGGAATGGATGAGCAGCAGACCCAGGAAGCAATCCACTATTTCCGCGAGGTCTATGATTCGGGAATGATTTTTGAGAACCGGATGTATCCCGGCGTGCAGGAGCTGCTGGCCAGGCTGCATGAGGACGGCGTGCAGATGGGCATTGCCTCGTCAAAGCCGATCACCATGGTCCATAAGGTACTGGAGCACTTCGATATCCGGAAGGATTTTGATGTAATTGTCGGCTCCAGCCCCGACGAGGAGCTGGACAACAAGGCGGGCGCAGACAACAAGCTCCTCATGGTGCAGAATGCCCTGCAGCAGCTGCGGGCGTTTGCCGGCGATGAAACGGATGAGGCGTTCCGTTCCTGCTGCGCGATGGTGGGAGACCGCTCCTTTGATATAAAGGGCGCAAAGGCGAACGGCGTTGCGGCAATCGGTGTCTCTTACGGATACGGCACGCAGCAGGAGCTTGCGGAGGCAGGAGCGGATGCCATAGCGGCGGACACGAAGGAGCTGTATGAAATTCTTCGCAGGGCATGACCGCCGCCTGAAAACGGATAAAACCGGCACCGGCTCTTTGGAGGAAGGAGCCGCCTGCGAGGATTTTCTGCAGGCGGTCTGGCCGATGCTGGTTTTTATCATTGTCTATCAGATCCTTTTGTGGGGCATGGAACGGGCCCTGCAGTACGGGAATCGGATGCTGCAGGCAGGGGGCGCGTCGGCACAGGTGCTGGCTTTTCAATATGCGCATGCGGCAGACGAGCAGGCCCTGATTGCAGCGGTGGGAATGGGAATTACCCTGCTGGTGGTTCTGCGGCTTTGCTGCCGTCCGGGCGAAATTGGCCTAACAAGGCACATGGGAGCGTCGTGGCAGAAGGTGTTCCTGGCGGCGTTGTCCATTCTCTGCGGGACGGTTGCGTTGAACCTTCTGATCAGCCATGCGGTGACGGAAGGCTTTTCGGCAGGGAGCAGAGCGGCCGGGCAGACGCTGAATCAGACAGCAGCGGGCGTAGAGAGCATGCAGCGGCAGACCGGAGGCGTTGCGCTGTGGCTCGGCATCATTGTATACGGATGCCTGACACCGCTGGCGGAGGAGTGCATTTTCCGCGGAATTACGCTGCGAAGACTGTATAAGACGTTTCTCATGCAGCGTCTGCCGCAGGGCAGCGTGAGTGAAACGGATCCGGAGGATGCCGCGTCCTGCATAAATGAAGCAGAACAAAAACGAGCCTGGCTCTGGGCGGCAGCGCTGTCGTCGCTGTTCTTCGGCATGTATCACGGGAACATTGCGCAGGGGATTTATGCAGCATGTGCGGGCTTTGCCTTCTGCCGGTTTCTGGTTCTTACGGAGAACCTGGGCGCTGCAGCTGTGCTGCACGGCGCCATCAATACGGCGGTTCTGCTGCTGGAGCAGTCCGGGAACTGGGACGGCGTTCATTTCCTGCCGTTTTTGACTGCACTGGTTGGAACAGCAGTCTGCAGCGCGGCAGCGGCACACCGGTGTGGGCGGTGATTTGCCTGCGCAGCAGCGATTTTGCGAATGGGCTCAGTTACGATTGATTCAGATATACATATACGTATACATGTACGGAAGGGATGAATCCATTGACCATGAGACGAGATACACAAAGAGAAGATAAGGCTGAGCGGGACGGCGGCAGAGCGCCTGCGCAGAAGCGGTGGCTGCACATGCTGATTCCGGCTGTTCTGCTTGTGATTTTCGTGGTATCGCTGGGAAATCTTCTCCGCCAGCTGTGGATATACCGGCAGGCGCAGAATGAATACCAGGCGCTGGACACATATATGGAGGCTGCTCCGGCGGAGGAAGCGGCCGGGGAGAGTACGGCGGAGCCTGCCGAAGAGGGGACGCAGGAAGCGGCAGAGACGTTGGATTATCCAAAGCTTCAGATTGACTATGCAGCGCTTTCCTCTGTAAATTCGGAATTCGTCGGCGTCATTTACATTCCGGCTCTGGATATTAAATATCCGGTTGCCCAGACGCAGGACAACAGCAAATATCTCCATACGACATTTGAGGGAACGTACAATTCCTCAGGCTGCATCTTCCTGGACACCTCTGCGTCCCCGGACTTTTCGGACCGGAATACCTTTGTCTTCGGACACAACATGAAGAACGGAACGATGTTCGGAAGCCTGAAGAAATTCCTGAAGGACGAGACGCTCTGCGATCAGGACCCGTACATCTATATCTATCAGAAGGATCAGGTGCTGGTTTACCGTATTTTTGCCTATTACACAATTCCGGTGCAGGACGATGTGTACGATGATTTTGTCGGCGATGACGGCTACGATGATTACGTGACCGATGCCAAAGCGCATTCTGTTTATCAGCCAGCAGAGGATGACGGCGAGTCCGTTGACTGGGAGAGCCGCCCGAACCTCCTGACGCTTTCTACCTGCTACGCGACCGGCCACGTGAATAATTTCGTGGTGCAGGCGGCACTCGTGGGAAAAGCGTAACAGTACCGACACTAGTCAAACGCCAGGATCCGTCACTGGCTAACATTGGAATAGCAACGGGAAAGTA
This sequence comes from Clostridium sp. CAG:508, assembly GCA_963650385.1. Taxonomy (GTDB): domain Bacteria; phylum Bacillota; class Clostridia; order Lachnospirales; family Lachnospiraceae; genus CAG-791. Next base: position 13,345 of record CAVJLL010000021.1, read on the forward strand.
TGACACATCATACATCACGTTGACTTTAATAAAACATGGAGATATTATGATCATAAATCCGAGACAGATGCATTGCTTTCGGATTTCATAATGGTGACGATGCGGAATCCGTTCGCATAAACCGCTGCCCGGCTCTGAATCGTTGCGTTTTTACAAAGCTCGCTGTGCACAGAACGGCAGACTGGACCGGAAACTCCCTTCCGGAACTCCCAAACCAGTCGGATGCCTTTTTGCTGCACAGCGAGTTTCGCTTCGCAACCTGGCAGCAGTACACTTGCTCGTCGCGACAGGGCGGCGGAGAATGTTCACGAACCGGACAACTCCGGCGGGACCCGTCGCGGCGGGTGCCTGAATCGCTTCTTTTTTCACGTCTTGCGATTGATTTTACAGTTCTTGCGATGGCCCGAAAATATCCGTCATATTACTAAGGGAAAGCAGGAAAATCGGTTCGAAATCCGTGAGTTTTATCTCTTGTTGGATATTCCGGGCTGGGCTATCATGATTTTGTACATATTGTTATACATTTCACAATAAGGAGACTGAACATGAGTGATATTAATCTCACGACCGCAGCTTCCTGCGAGGAAAAGGGACCGATTACCGATGAGCTTCTCACCAAAATGAATGCTTATTGGCGCGCTGCCAATTACCTCTCAGCCTGCCAGCTTTACCTTCTCGATAACCCGCTTCTGAAGAAGCCGCTTACCGCAGATATGGTTAAGAAGAAGATCGTAGGACACTGGGGAACGGTACCGGGACAGAACTTTGTTTTCGTACATCTGAATCGTGCCATTAAGCGCTATGATCTGGACCTGATTCTGCTGTCCGGCCCCGGACACGGCGGAAACTTCTATATTGCAAACGACTACCTTGACGGCTCCTACAGCGAGATCTATCCGAACATTTCGGAGGATGAGGCTGGCCTTCAGAAGCTGTTCAAGCAGTTCTCTTTCCCGGGCGGCGTTCCGTCCCACTGCGCACCGGAGACTCCCGGCTCCATCAACGAGGGCGGTGAGCTTGGTTACTCCATTGCACACGGCTTCGGCGCTGTATTTGACAACCCGGATCTGATTGCTGCTGTTACGGTTGGTGACGGCGAGGCCGAGACCGGCCCTCTGGCTACCTCCTGGCAGAGCAACAAGTTCCTGAATCCGGTAACCGACGGCGCGGTTCTTCCGATCCTGCACCTCAATGGCTACAAGATCGCGAACCCGACCATCTTCGCACGCATGTCCCATGAGGAGATCGTGAACTTCTTCCATGGCTGCGGCTGGGAGCCTTACTTCGTTGAGGGCGACGATCCGATGGAGATGCATCGCAAGATGGCTGAGGCCATGGATACCGTCATCGAGAAGATCAAGGAGATCCAGAAGAACGCCCGTGAAAATAACGATACCACCCGTCCGGTATGGCCGATGATCGTGCTGCGCACACCGAAGGGCTGGACCGGCCCGAAGGTTGTAGACGGCAACCGCATCGAGGGCAACTACCTGGCACACCAGGTACCGATCATGATGGACAAGCCGGAGCACCTGCAGATGCTCTCTGACTGGCTGCACAGCTACAAGCCGGAGGAGCTCTTCACCGAGGACGGCAAGCTGATTCCGGAGCTGAAGGCTCTTGCACCGGTCGGCAATGCCCGCATCGGCGCGAATCCGCACGGCAACGGCGGCAAGCTCCTGCGTGACCTGCGCATGCCTGATTTCCGCGACTATGCATTCGACATCGGCGAGACCCACGGCTGCAAGGACGGCCAGGATATGACCGAGGTCGGCAAGTTCATCCGCGACGTATTCAAGCTGAACGAGGATTCCAAGAACTTCCGTATTTTCGGACCCGACGAGACCAACTCCAACCGTCTGAATGCGGTATTTGAGGTAGAGAACAGAGACTGGAATGCTGAGCATCAGGATACCGATGACAATCTGTCTCCTTACGGCCGCGTTATGGATTCCATGCTGTCCGAGCATATGTGCGAGGGCTGGCTGGAGGGATACCTTCTGACCGGACGTCACGGCTTCTTTGCTACCTATGAGTCCTTTGCCCGCATCATCGATTCGATGGCTGCACAGCATGCAAAGTGGCTGAAGGTCTGCAACCAGCTGCCGTGGAGAGAGCAGATCGCTTCTCTGAACCTGATCATGTGCTCGACCGTATGGCAGCAGGATCACAACGGCTTCACGCATCAGGATCCCGGATTCCTGGATCACATCGCCAACAAGAAGGCAGACGTTGTCCGCATGTACCTTCCGCCGGATGCAAACTGCCTGCTGTCCACGATGGATCACTGCCTGCGTTCCAAGAACTATGTGAACGTCATCGTGGCATCCAAGCATCCCCGTCCGCAGTGGCTGTCCATGCCGGAGGCTGTTAAGCACTGCACACAGGGCATCGGCATCTGGGAGTGGGCTTCCAACGACCAGGGCCAGGAGCCGGATATCGTCTTCGCCTGCGCCGGTGAGACACCTACACTGGAGGCACTGGCTGCTGTCAGCATCCTGAACGAGGAGCTTCCGGACCTGAAGGTTCGCTTCATCAACGTCGTTGACCTGTTCAAGCTGCAGCCGTCCAACGAGCACCCGCACGGCCTGACCGATGAAGAGTACGATATGCTCTTCACCAAGGACAAGCCGGTTGTATTCAACTTCCATGGCTATGCCGGCCTGATCCATGAGCTGACCTATCGCCGTCACAACAACCGTCTCATCCATGTACGCGGCTACAAGGAGGAGGGTACCATTACCACTCCGTTCGATGTACGCGTACAGAACGATGTAGATCGTTTCCATCTGGTGCAGACTGCTCTGCAGAACCTGCCGCAGCTGGGCAACAAGGGCGCATACCTGTATCAGAAGATGAGCAACAAGCTGGTAGAGCACAAGCAGTACATCCACGAGTACGGTCTGGATCTTCCGGAGGTTGCAGAGTGGAAGTGGAAGGATCGCTGATCTGACACTGCCGAAAACGGAGTTATGCATTGGAGACCTGCCTCGCAAGAGGCAGGTCTTTTTGTGCCGTGGCTGGCGTCTTCAGGTTTGAGGTCGAATGTGTTACACTCAACCCATGCTCAATTGCTCGTAACTATTCAGAGCCCATTCGCAAAATCGCTGCTGCGCAGCTTTCCTTTTGCTCATGTGGCGTTCTCGCCAAATAAATTTGCAAAAATGGGCTCGTTAATGCAAACATTACTCGCACATTTTTGGCAAATTTGCTTGGCTCTGAATAGTTACAATTGCTCGAAAGGAGACAGCTTGCCATGCATTGCCCGTTTTGCGGAAAAGAAGATAATCGAGTCATTGATTCGCGGCCGGTAGAGGACAACAATTCCATCCGGAGGCGCCGCATCTGCGACGGCTGCGGCCGCAGGTTTACAACCTACGAGAAGGTGGAGACCATTCCGCTTGTCGTGATTAAAAAGGACAACAACCGGGAGCCCTATGACCGGTCTAAAATTGAGGGCGGCATTCTGCGCGCCTGCCACAAGCGTCCGGTGTCGGTGAACCAGATCAAGCACAGCGTGGACGAGATTGAGGCGGAGATCTTTGACCGGGAGGAGAAGGAAATCTCCAGCCGGGAGATCGGCGAGCTGGTGATGGAGCGGGTGCATGACCTGGATCCGGTGGCCTATGTCCGGTTTGCTTCGGTCTATCGTGAGTTTAAGGATGTGGAAACCTTTATGGACGAGCTGGAGAAGGTGCTGAAAAAGGAAAAAGGAAAAAAAGTGTCTGGCGCCAGATAATTCCGCCGCCGGGCACATACCGGTTCACAGAAGGAAGAAAGCATGGGAAGAGGCATTATTCCGGACCGCTGGGTGCAGTCAGCCTATACATTGGATTATCAGGCCCTGTATGCAGCCAGAGTCCGGGGCATTATTTTTGATATTGACAACACGCTGGTGTATCCGAATGCGCCGGCGGATGAGCGGGCAAAGGACCTGTTCCGGCGGCTGCGGAGCATGGGCTTTGCGACCGTTATTTTATCCAACAATACGGGAAAGCGGGCCGGCACCTTCGCAGAGGCGGTGGGGAGCCGCGTGGTTACAAGAGCAATGAAGCCGCTTCCGTTCAAGTACAGGGAAGCCATGCGGGTCATGCAGACCGATGCGGCGTCGACGGTTTTCATCGGCGATCAGCTGTACACGGATATCTGGGGCGCCAATAATGCGGGAATCACATCCATTCTCACGGTTCCGCTGACGGACCGGGAGGAGTTCTGGATCCGGTGGAAGCGCGTGCTGGAGCGCAGGACACTGCAGAGAATGCAGCCGGAGGGCGGCTGAATTTTGAAGCGCAAAGTGCGCGGCGATTCGGTATCTGCGTGGAACAAAGGGACGTTTGCGTGCAGCATTATTACAGTACGGTACCGATTTATTGCAGACAAGGTACGGAAGGGGAAACATGGGACAGATTATTGACGGAAAGACAGTGGTGTACGGACTCATCGGCAATCCGGTGGCACATTCGTTTTCACCGCTGATTCATAATACGCTGGCAGAGGGACTGCAGAAGAACCTGGTGTATACGACGTTCCCGGTGGAGGACGAGAACCGGGTGGGCGAAGCGGTGAAGGGAGCCTTTGCGCTGGGCATTCAGGGAATGAATGTGACGGTTCCGTATAAGAGCCGGGTGATCCCGTTCCTGTCAGAAATCGACCCGATTGCAAAGGCGATCGGCGCGGTGAATACGCTGGTTCGGACACCGGACGGATACAAAGGATACAATACGGACTACCGCGGACTGCGCAAATCCCTGGAGGAGTCGAGAATGCTCCTGACAGGGATGCGGGTCATCCTGATCGGCTCCGGCGGAGCGGCCAGAGCGGTCGGCTTTATGTGCGGCGAGGCCGGTGTGTCGGAGCTCCTCATCCTGAACCGGACGCTGCCGAAGGCGCAGCTGTTTGCGGACGAGCTGCATGCACAGTTCCCCTCCATGCAGGTGCATGTCGGACTCTTGACCGATGCAGTCAGCGAGACGAAACGCCTGAAGGAAGCAGAAAACAGCACAATTTCCGGAGAAGCTGGGGCAATGAAGACGCTCGCCATTCAGGGTACCAATGTCGGCATGTCGCCGGACATTGAGTCATCCCCGGTGGAGGATCCGGCGTTTTTTGACATGATCGATGCGGCCTATGACTGCGTGTATAACCCGGAGGAGACGAAGTTCCTGCGGCTTACGCGGGAGGCAGGAAAGCCCGCCCAGAACGGAATCGACATGCTCCTGTGGCAGGGAATCCTTGCCTTTGAATACTGGACAGGAATTCATCCGGAGGATGCGCTGACCGAGGAGGTTCGGGCGAAGCTGCACGATTTTATCCGCGAGCAGAACCGGTAGCCATGGGAAATGTTCAAATGCCGGCCGGGTGACAGAACCGAGGGTGAGCAGGTGAATGTGTAAGCCTGGTCCAAATCTGCTGTGGCCTGCTCGGCAGGGGAGGAGAAAACAGAAAATGAAGAAGATACTGATCATCAACGGACCCAATCTGAACTTCCTGGGGATCCGGGAGAAGACCATTTACGGAACACAGAACTACGACGCACTGCTGGGGATGCTGCAAAAACATGCGGAGGAACTCGGCGTGGAGGCCGTGTGCTGGCAGTCCAACCATGAGGGAGCCATCATTGACCGGCTGCAGGAGGCCTATTATGACGAGGACCTCATCGGCGTCGTCATCAATCCGGGAGCGTATACACACTACAGCTATGCCATCCACGATGCACTCCGCAGCGTGTTCGTTCCGAAGGTGGAGATTCACATCAGCGACATCAACGCCCGGGAGGAATTCCGCAAAACATCGGTCACCGCACCGGCCTGCGACCATCAGATTGTCGGGCACGGACTCGACGGATATCTGGAGGCAATGGACTGGATCGTTTCGGCGCAGGCGGAAAAGGATCTTGAAAATGGCTGACATTCAAGGTATCATTAGCGAGTAATTGTGACTTAATATTTCCAGGAGGACTACCTACATGATCACAGCCAGTGACTTCAGAAACGGCGTTACCATCGAGAAGGATGGCAATGTATATGAGATTATCGAGTTCCAGCATGTAAAGCCCGGAAAAGGCGCAGCTTTCGTTAGAACCAAGCTTAAGGACATCATCAACGGCGGCGTGACGGAGACCACCTTCCGTCCTACCGAGAAATTCCCGCAGGTCCGCATCGACCGCAAGGATTTCCAGTATCTGTATAAGGACGGCGATATGTGGTCCTTCATGGATACCGAGACCTACGAGCAGATCAGCCTCGGCGCTGATGTGTGCGGCAATGACATGAAGTTCGTAAAAGAGAATGACATGATCAAGGTTGATTCCTACAACGGAAACGCATTTGCCATTGAGCCTCCGATGTTCGTTGAGCTTGAGATCACAGAGACAGAGCCCGGCTTCAAGGGCAACACCGCAACCGGAGCTACCAAGCCGGCAATCGTTGAGACCGGTGCTCAGGTTGCAGTGCCGCTTTTCTGCAACATTGGCGATAAGATTAAGATCGATACCAGAACCGGTGAGTATCTCTCCAGAGCATAAGTATCGGCTGCAGTCCGGATCCCGGTGATCCGGCGGATGATCATGAGTGAAAAGGAAGGCAATGGAAACCGAAGGGTCTCCATTGCCTTTTGTTGCTTTAAGCGGGGGTGAATGAAACAGGCCGGAGGCAGCGGATGACATGCGGAAAAGTCCCTGCAGGCCGGGGCACTATAGAGAAATGCTCCGGCAGCGGACATGGAATCTTCGATAAAAAGATCCCTGACGGGATCGGTATGGAGGGGTATGCATAATCAATCACACAATGGATCGGATCCGAGAGAAACAGGCCGGGGGAAGCTGCCGGAAATGACAGAGCGGCGCGGCTTTCTGGCGAGCAGGAGGACCTATGAAGCGGCCAAAGAGAGGCTGTGCCTTCATGTGCTGAATTATGAGCACTGGAGGCTGCATCTGAAGGACCTGGCGTATCTTCGCTGGGAGGATCTGGTCATTCTTTTTATTTACGAAGAACAGGAAGGAGAGCAGCTAAGAGAAACCCAGGAATCGGAAAAGGAACGGGTTGTGCTCAGTCAGGAGGACCTGACGGACTGGGGCGTGGACATCTATACCGTCTTCCGCAATGCGGCACTTGCCAGCTGCCGCATTCATCCGCCGGTTCTGAGTTCTCTTCGGGAGATCCTGGATCTTCCGGAGGATTTTTTCGACGGGCCGAAGCTCTACACCATGAGCTGCCAAGAGTACCGGTACGGCGCTGCTGTTATTTTCTATCCCGGGGTTCTCGCAGCAGTTGCCGAAAGCTTCGGAGGGGATCTCTACATCATCCCCAGCTCCGTGCACGAGATCCTGTTCCTCCGAAAGGAGGAAATTCAGGATCCGTGGGAACTCAAGGAAATCATCTGCGGCGTCAACCGGGACGTCGTTCTGCCGGGAGAAGTCCTGTCCAATTCACTGTACCTGTTCCGCCGCCAGAGCGGTGAGCTGGAGCGAGTCGTGTAATCCAGTCCAAGCGACAGGGTGGCGGAGAATGTCCGGTCCAGGGCTTTACAATTCCGGCGGTCAAGGGTATGATGCACACTGAAAGCGTTGAAGAGACCAGTAGGATTGCACGATCGCCTTCAGAGAGACATTCTTCCGGACTGCCGGCATGAGATGCGGACAGACGGAATGCTGTGAGAATGCCGGCGGGACGCAGTTTGAAGACCAGCTCCGAGCGGCCCCAATCCGGCCCGGCGATTCCGTTATCATCAGCAATGAAGTGAGAAAACAGGGTGGAACCGCGTATCTGTGCAGAGAAACCATACGCCCCTGATGCTGCTGCGAGCAGCGTCAGGGGCTTTTTTGCGGAAAGGAGTAAAGACAATGGAAAAAGAACAGTATCTGGAGGTGTATCGCCACTCTCTGGCGCACATTCTGGCAAAGGCAGTGATTGAGCTGTACGGACCCGAGACCCAGTATGCCATCGGGCCGCAGATCGACGACGGCTTCTATTACGATTTCGTCCTTCCGGAGGGGAAGACCATCCAGGAGGCGGATTTCAAGGCGATTGAGGACAAGATGCGCGAGATCATGAAGCGTAAGGAGACCTGGACGCGCAAGGAGGTCTCCAAGAAGGAGGCCCTGGAGCTGTTTGCAGGGCAGCGCTTTAAGACCGAGCTGATCGAGGATCTTCCGGAGGATGAGACCATTACCGTCTACTACACGGGAGACGACTATGTGGATCTGTGCCGCGGACCGCACGTGGAGAATTCGCAGGACCTTCTCTCGGCAGCCTTTGAGCTGCGCAGCGTTTCCGGTGCCTACTGGAGAGGCGATGAGCACCGCGATCAGATGACGCGTGTGTATGCCTATGCATTTCCGGATAAGGCGGGACTGAAGGCACATAAGGATTTCATCCGGGAGGCAAAGGAGCGCGACCACAAGATCATTGGGCGGCAGCAGGAGCTGTTTTATTTTGACCCGACGGCACCGGGTATGCCGTACTGGATGCCGCGCGGCTGGAAGCTGTTCAATGCGCTTCTGGGCTTCTGGAGAGGCATTCACGAGGAGCACGGCTACCAGGAAATCTCCGGACCGGTTCTGTCCAAGAAAGAGCTCTGGGAGACGTCCGGTCACTGGGCTCACTATAAGGACGGCATGTTCATCATTCCGCCGGCGGAGGGAGAGAGCGAAGAGGACACCTATGCGTTAAAGCCGATGAACTGTCCGAACGCCATCAAGATTTACCAGACCAAGCCCCGTTCCTACAAGGATCTGCCGCTGCGCATCAATCAGGTGGATGTCATTCACCGCAAGGAAAAGAGCGGTGAGCTCAACGGTCTGTTCCGCGTGCAGCAGTTCCGTCAGGACGATGCGCACATTCTGGTGACAGAGGACCAGATCGGTGCAGAGATCAACGACATCATGGACATTGCAACGCAGATTTACGGGACCTTCGGTCTGACGTATGGTGCGGAGCTCTCAACGCGTCCGGATGACTATATGGGTGACATCAACACCTGGAATCAGGCGGAGGCTGACCTCAAGAAGATTCTGATGGACAAATACGGCGAGGGCGGCTTTGAGATCAATGAAGGCGACGGCGCCTTCTACGGACCGAAGATCGACCTGAAGATGAAGGATGCGCTCGGCCGTGAGTGGCAGATGGGCACCATTCAGCTGGATTTCCAGCTGCCGTTGAATTTCGGCATGAAGTATACGGCTGCAGACGGAACGCAGAAGCAGCCGGTGATGATTCACCGCGCTATTTTCGGCTCCATGGAGCGCTTCATCGGCATTATTACGGAGAACTTCAAGGGAAGCTTCCCCTTCTGGATGTCGCCGTATCAGATCGGCATCGTTCCGATCCGGCCGGAGCACAACGAGTATGCCAAAAAGGTGGCAGAGCTTTGCCGCAAAAACGGTCTGCGCGTAGAGGCGGATTATTCCGACAACAACATGAAGACCAAGATCAAGGGCTTCAAGACCTACAAGGATCCCTATATTCTGGTGCTGGGCGATAAGGAGGCGGCAGAAAACACCGTTTCCGTGAACATCCGCGGCAACAAGCAGATGAACAACGTTCCGCTGGATGAGTTCCTGGATCTGTGCGACCGCATGGTGGAGGAGCACAGCCTGGATTTGATTGAGTCTATTGCGGAAGACAAATAATCGTGTTATAATCGCATAGTTGTTAGTTCGCAGGAGCTCCTGCATAAGAGCTCCTGCTGAATATGCGGCCGTAGTCTAATGGATAGAACGGAGGCCTCCGACGCCTTTAATGCAGGTTCGATTCCTGTCGGCCGCAGATTTGAATCGCGAAATCGTAAGATTTCGCGATTTTTTTCTGTACAGTACCTAAGCAGATAGGTATCTGTTTAGCATTCTGCGAGAAAGGAGCACTGCATATTCCTATGAAACAGACCTGTATCCGTCTGGCAGCGGCTGCCGCGCTTCTGCTGACCCTTCTGACGGGATGCGGCACGGGCTCTGGCACCGATGAAGCGAGCCTGCCGGAGATCGTGATCGGCAGTGATACCTATCCGCCGTTTATCTATCTGGACAACAACGGCGTCCCGACGGGAATTGATGTCGACATTGCCACAGAGGCCTTTCGCCGGATGGGGTATCGGGCGGTCATTCAGAATATCGACTGGGAGCAGAAGACAGAGCTGGTGGAAAGCGGAGAAATCGATTGCATCTGGGGGTGCTTCTCCATTCAGGGCCGGGAAAATCAGTACCGCTGGGCGGGGCCGTACATGGTCAGCCGCCAGGTGATTGCCGTGAGTGAGGATTCTCCGATTCAGAGCTTTTCCGATCTTGCAGGGAAGACCATCGCCGTGCAGAGCACGACAAAGCCGGAGGAGGTCCTATTGACCCATTCGGACAACCGGATTCCCGAAACGTTGAATGTCCTCAGCGTGGAGGATCGGAGCGTTCAGTATGCAGCGCTGGACTGCGGATATGTGGATGCCATTGCTGCTCACGAAACAGCAATTCTCCAATATATGAAGGACTATGATACGAGCTTTCGTATTCTGGACGATCCCATTCTGACGACGGGTATCGGCGTTGCCTTTGCCCTCAATGATGAGCGGGGGCTGGAAGGGCAGCTTTCCGAGACGCTTGAGGAAATGCGCAGTGACGGTACGATGGCGCAGATTGTCGGCAAATACCTGGACAATGCAGAAAGCTATCTGGAGGTGGAAAGCCTTGAGAACTGAAAAGCGCGAGGACTTTAACCGCCGGTTCCTTTTCTGGGGCTGCACTGCAGGACTTCTGCTCTGTGCGGCAGTGTTCGCCGTTACGCTGCACATGACCAAACGAAGCTGGCAGACACGGCTTGTGGCAACCGTTGACTTTATCAAGGAGCAGTCAGCCAGCTATTCCAAGTACAACGATACCGCGCTGGCCAAGAGCCTTGTCCGTGAGGCGACGGCGGCGCGGCAGCTCACCCTGCTGAACGAGGATGACCTTCAGGGGAAGCTGGGGGATTATGCGGAGAAGCTGTGGCTGACCGGAATCGTTCTTTTGAATGCGGACGGGACGCTGCGGGATGAATATACGGCGGACGGGGTCGGCTATGAAATGCTGCGGCCGTATATCGCAGAAGAGATGATGAACACAGCGGGATATGCCGCAAAGACGTATGTCAAGCGCATCAGCTTTTCGGACGGCTCGTATGCGGACATTGCGGCCCATGGCCTTTCGGACGGAACGGGCATTGCAGTGGTGTATCGCCATGTAGAGGCTAAATATGCCCGGAAGTCCGTTCTGGACATTCAGTCGGTTCTGGATGGCTATCAGGCCGATCAGAACGGCATTATTTTCATCACGGACGGCAAGGAGCTGATTGCTGCCAATGACAGCTCCCTGTACGAGAATACAGAGAAGACGGACTATGTGCGGCAGCGGATCCGCGGAGAGGGCGAGGCAGAGAGGCTCTGCTACATCGCACCGTCCAGAATGGCGGGCGGGATCTTCGGCCTGTACAGTCACGGGCGGGATTACTATGTGTATGCCTTTATCCCGCAGAATCAGATTTTCAATGCGGCACTGCGCGGAATGCTGATTGCGCTGGCCGGCTACATTATTTTCCTTTCTGTTTACTGGGGAATGCGGCGCCGTTCCTTCCGCAGAATTCAGCAGGCGCAGGAGGAGCAGGAAAGGCGCTACAAAAAGGAACTGGAGAATAAGAACGCGGAGCTGGAGCTGGCGATTGCACATGAGGCATCCGCCAATCGCTCCAAGAGGGAGTTCCTTTTCAACATGTCCCACGACATCCGCACGCCAATGAATGCCATCATCGGCTTCACGTCGCTGGCGGCGGCGCACATTGACAACCGGGAGCAGGTGGTCGACTATCTGAAGAAAATATCGACCTCCAGCCAGCATCTTCTGAGCCTGATCAATGACGTGCTGGACATGAGCAGAATCGAAAGCGGCAAGGTCAGCATTGACAAAAAAACGGTGCACCTGCCGGATTTCATACACGATATACGCGATATCCTCCAGGCCAACGTCGGCGCAAAGCGGTTGTCTTTGTTCATGGATACGCTGGATGTGGAGGATGAGGACATCATCACGGATCCGCTGCGGCTGAACCAGGTCCTTCTGAACGTGCTGTCCAATTCGATCAAGTTCACGCCGGTCGGCGGCATGATCTCACTGCGCATTCAGCAGAAGAAGACCTCGCCCAAGGGCTTTGCGGATTATGAGTTTCACGTGAAGGACAACGGCATCGGAATGAGCAGGGAGTTTCAGGAGCACATTTTCGAGCAGTTTTCCAGAGAGGAAACGGCCACCGTCAGCAAGGTGCAGGGAACGGGCCTTGGAATGGCGATCACCAAGAGCATTGTGGATATGATGGGCGGCACGATTACCGTGAAGAGTGAGCCGGGGGCAGGCTCGGAGTTTATTATTTCGCTTCGCTTTGAGCTTGCAGGCAAAAAAATGTCCTACCGGAACATTCCGCAGCTGCAGGGACTGCGTGCCCTCGTTGCAGACGATGATACGGATGCCTGCCTGAACGTGAGCCGGATGCTGCGCAGCATCGGACTGCGGCCGGAATGGACCATTTCCGGAAAGGAAGCCGTGGTCCGTACAAGGGAAGCGGTTGAGCAGGGCGATGAATTCGGCGTCTATATCATTGACTGGCTGATTCCGGACATGAACGGAATTGAGATTGTACGCCAGATCCGCAGAGTGATCGGTGAGTCCGTGCCGATCATTATCCTGACGGCGTACGACTGGAGCGACATTGAAGAGGAGGCAAGAGAAGCCGGCGTCACTGCGTTCTGCGCAAAGCCGCTGTTCATGTCAGAGCTTCGGGATATTCTGACGAAGCCGTTTCTGGCTGCAGAGGATTCGGAACCGGAGCAGGAAGAGACACGCTTTGATTTCCGGAATAAGAAGATTCTGTTGGCGGAGGATAACGAGCTGAACCGTGAGATCGCCACTGCCATTCTGGAGGAGGCCGGATTCGAGCTCGATACAGCCGAGGACGGCCGGGAAGCGGTGGAAAAGGTGGAGAAGGCGCCGGCCGGAAGGTACGACCTGATTCTCATGGATGTACAGATGCCGGTGATGGACGGCTATGAGGCAACGCGCAGGATCCGGGCACTGGCGGATCCTGCGAAGAGCAGCATACCGATTCTGGCAATGACAGCAAATGTGTTTGAAGAAGATCGAAGGAATGCAATGGAGGCCGGAATGAACGGCCATATTGCCAAGCCGCTGGATATCTCGAAGCTGATGCATACGCTGCAGGAGGTGTTCCAGAATCAGGAGGAGTAGGACAACAATGTGTACAGCAGCAGTTTATACGACAAAGGATACGTATTTTGGCAGGACGCTGGATTATGAGTTTTCGTACGGGGAGGAGATTGTCCTGTTCCCGCGAAGGCAGGAACTTCCCATGCGCCACAGAGAATCTCTGAAGGAGCATTATGCGATCCTCGGCATGGCGCATGCGGTCGGGGAGTATCCGCTGTTCTACGATGCGGTCAATGAAAAGGGACTTGGCATGGCAGGCCTTAATTTTGTCGGGAATGCCTTTTATCAGAAGCCGCAGGAGGGACGGGAGAACATCACGCAGTTTGAGTTCATTCCCTGGATTCTGGGAACCTGCGCAACACTGTCCGAGGCCAGGGAAGCTCTGGAGAAGCTGGTGATTACGGATACGCCGTTCAGCCCGCAGCTGCCGGTCGGACAGCTCCACTGGATGCTGGCGGACGCATCGGGAAGCCTTGTGGTGGAGGCAATGTCGAACGGCCTTCATGTCTATGACAATCCGGCGGGGGTTATGACCAACAATCCGCCGTTTGAGCAGCAGCTGTTCCTCCTGAACCAGTATATGGGACTGTCCGAGAAGCAGCCGGAGAATACCTTTGCGCCGGAGATCCCGCTGACGGCCTTCAGCCGCGGCATGGGGGCACTCGGCCTTCCCGGAGATCTGTCCTCTGCATCGCGTTTTGCAAGAGCCGCCTTTGTGCGGGCCCATTCTCTGTCCGGGGATTCGGAGGGAGAGAGCATCAGCCAGTTCTTCCATATCCTTGGCAGCGTGGACCAGCAAAGAGGGTGCTGCGAGGTGAAGGAGGGACATTATGAGATTTCGCTGTACACCTCCTGCTGCAATCTGAGCAAGGGAATCTATTACTATGTTACCTACGAAAACCACCAGATTTCGGCGGTGGATATGCACCGTGAGGATCTGGACGGGGACACGCTGCGCAGGTTCCCGCTGGTGCAGGGACAGCAGATTCACTGGCAGAACTGATCGCCGGTATGTTCATAGTCTATTTAAACGTAAAAAAGGAGCTGCATATGCAGCTCCTTTTTACATTACTCAGATATCTGAGGATTGCCGACATCCTTCGAGAGCTTCTTTACAGCGTCGCCGGCTGGCGCTTGTGCTGTAACCGGCAGTGACACCGGCGCAGAAAGATGGTAGACTTTGATGCGTAGAAATACATGGGAGAAACGAGCTTAGACAGGAACATGATCAGAGACAGATTACGGGATTTTTACTACGATACGAGAAATTTTGTCGGCAGGAACAAGAAGATTGTCATGCCGGCGTTTCTGCTTTTGTGCGTGCTGATTACCGTGGGGCTGGCCTTTACGCTGCGCCGCCAGTCCAGACAGGCACAGGAGGAGACGGCAGCGGAGGCGGTGACGCAGACGCCGGCATCGGAGCTGGAGCTGGAGAAGAATGCCTATGAGGCGGTCAATGCGCTGCTGGTGGATTATTACGATGCAGTGGCAGAGGGCGATGCGGATGCCATTCAGTCGATGAGCTCGGCGCTTTCGGATGAGGAGAAAATCCGCGTGCAGGAGCTGGCGGTTTATATTGACAGCTACACGACGGTGGATGTGTATACCAAGACCGGGCCGGTGGACGGATCCTATGTGGCTTATGTGTATACGAAGCTCAAGCTCAAGGATCACGACTGGGAGATTCCGGGGCTGCAGACAATGTATGTGTGCACGAGGGACGACGGCTCCCTGTACATCAACAACGAGGAGTCGCAGCCGGCAGAGGTGTCGTCCTATATCCGTGAGGTTTCGGTGCAGGATGACGTGGTGGATCTGAGCAACCAGACGGCCGCGGAGTACAATGCACTTCTGGCATCGGACGCAGATCTTTCGGACTATCTCGATCAGATTGCTTCGACCATTGACATATCGGTCGGCCAGCAGCTGGCGGCCCTGAACGAATCCAGAAACCAGACCGACGAGAGCACCGTCTGGCTGGAGGCACTCTCGGACGGCATCAACATCCGCAAGTCTTCGTCGGCAGACGGAACCAGAATCGGATCTGCGGCAGCAGGCGACCGGTTCCAGCTGGTGGAGGAGCTCGATGATGGCTGGAGCGAGATTATTTTCAACGGACAGTCGGCGTATGTGAAGAGCGAGTATTTTACCAAGGTGGAGCCGGAGCAGACGCAGGACGAGACAGATTCGTCGGAGGATGGCGAAGAGGAGAGCGCTTCGCAGGAGGAGAGCACCGACGACGATGCAGCAGACAGCAGTGAGGAAGAAACTGCGGAGGATGAGGCTGCGGACGATGCGCAGCAATGAGTAACAGATACAGAATGGAGGAAGGCATGGCACGAATTCGGGTAGGCATTCTGGGCTGCGGCGGCATCGCAGCCATCATGGCAGAGACAGTTCGTAAAACGAAGGGATTCACCTTATATGCGGCGGCATCCCGGAATCTGGACAAGGCAACCGGGTTTGCCAGAAGGAACGGCGCCAAAAAGGCGTACGGCTCCTACGAGGAGCTGTTGTGCGATCCGAAGGTGGATCTTGTCTATGTGGCAACGCCGCATTCCGAGCACTATGCCAATGCAAAGGCCTGCATCGAGCACAGAAAGCCCTGCCTTGTGGAGAAGGCGTTTACCGTAAACGAGGCACAGGCAAGGGAGCTCTTCGATCTGGCCAAGGAGCAGAACGTGTTCATTACGGAGGCGATCTGGACGCGCTATATGCCCTTCGTGCAGATGATGCGGGATAAGCTGGCCGAGGGAGTCATCGGTACGCCGGTGCACCTTTCGGCAAACCTTTGCTACAACGTGAAGGATAAGGCGAGAATGGTGGAGCCGGAGCTGGCGGGCGGGAGCCTTCTGGATCTGGGCGTTTATCCGCTGAATTTCGCGGCAATGCTTTTCGGAACGGATCTTCTGCGCGTAGAGGCCTCCTGCACCTATACGAATAAGCATCTGGACGAGCAGGACAACATCACGCTGATTTACAAGGACGGACGCATGGCAGCGCTGACCGCCTCCATGCTGGGAATTTCAGACCGCGGAGGCATGATCGTGGGAACCGAGGGGTGCCTCGTTGTGGACAACGTCAACAACTTTGAACGGATGACGGTATACAACAAGGCGCATCAGAAGACAGCGGTGTACAAGCGCCCCCGGCAGATTACCGGCTACGAGTATGAGCTGCGCGCCTGCCGGCAGGCACTGGAGAACGGATGGATCGAGTGTCCGGAGATGCCCCATGAGGAGACGCTGTGCATGATGCGGATCTGCGATGCGATTCGCCGGCAGATGGGCGTCGTGTATCCCTGCGAGCAGGGATACCTTCCGCAGGAGCCTTCCTTTGCTGGCGCGACGCCGCAGGAGAGCGGGAAGCCGCAGGCGGCTGTGCCGGATACAGAGACAACGGAGACAGAAACGCCGGCAGCGCCGGATGCAGCAGAAGCCGAGACGGCGGCGAATGCAGGAATGCCCGAAACTAAGACCCAGGAGGCATCGGACGCAGCGCAGGTGCCTGCAGCGGGAGACGCAGTGAATACGGAGCCTGTCGGGGAGTGCACGGTATAGAAAGGTAAAGATGGCAGAAAGAGTTGTGGTGGGTATGTCCGGCGGAGTGGATTCCTCCGTCGCGGCATACCTTTTAAAATTACAGGGCTATGAGGTGATCGGCGTTACCATGCAGGTTTGGGATGCGTCATGCTCCCTGCAGATGGAGCGCGAGGGCGGCTGCTGCGGACAAAGCGCCGTGGAGGACGCCCGGCGCGTCTGCGGCGTGCTGGGAATTCCGTATTATGTCATGAGCTTCCGGGATGTTTTTCAGGAGAAGGTCATTGACTACTTCATACAGGAGTATGTGAACGGCAGGACGCCCAATCCCTGCCTTGCCTGCAACCGCTATGTAAAGTGGGAGGCACTTCTGATCAAGGCAAGGGAAATCGGGGCCAAATACATCGCAACCGGCCATTATGCCCGGATTGAGCAGCTTGCCAACGGGCGCTTTGTTGTGAAGAATTCGGTGACCGCCAGGAAGGATCAGACTTATGCGCTGTACCGGCTGACGCAGGAGCAGCTCTCGCACACATTGATGCCGGTCGGCGAGTATGATAAGCCGGCGGTGCGGAGAATGGCGGCAGAGGTTGGAATTCCGGTTGCCGGGAAGCCGGACAGCGAGGAGATCTGCTTTGTCACAGACGATGACTACGCGGGCTATGTGGAGCGGAATGCGCCGGAGCTCGTGCCGCCGCCTGGGCGGTTCATCTACCGGGACGGAACGGACCTTGGACCCAATCAGGGAATCATTCACTACACGGTCGGCCAGAGAAAGGGCCTGGGACTTGCCATGGGACATCCGGTTTTCGTGACCGGCGTGGATGCCGCAACCGGCGATGTGCACATCGGTGAGAGCGAGGATGTATTCGGCGATGCGCTGACCTGCTCGGAGCTGAACTTTATGGCCATCCCGCCGGAGGCACTTCCCATCGGGCACAGCATGCGGGCAGCGGGGAAAATCCGCTACGGCGCATCGCCGGTTCCCTGTACGATCATGAGGACGGCAGAGGATGTGCTGACAGCACGCTTTGATGAGAAGGTACGGGCCGTTACGCCGGGACAGGCGGCGGTGTTCTACGAAGGAGACCATATCCTGTGCGGCGGCAGCATCATGGGGTAGCGGTTGGCGTGTAAAGGGGAGCGTGAAATGAAACGAAATGCACTGGTCATCGGTGCCAATGAGGAGGCACTGTTTTCCATTGAGGAGGCACACCGGGCCGGCCTTTGGGTTGCTGCGCTGGACGGCAATAAGGACGCAAAGGGAATGCCGGCTGCGGATGCGGCGTATCACGTGGACATCAACGATCTCGAGGCGGTGTATGCGGTGACGGATCCGCTGCAGCCCTGCGTGGTTGTTCCGGGGCCGATCGGACATTGCCTGACGACGGTCGGAGCAGTCAATGACCGGTACGGTCTTCCGGGCGTATCGGAGAGCGCGGCCAGGCTGTGCACCGATAAGCTGCAGTTTCACACCGTGATGGCAGAAAACGGCCTTCGGAGGGCACAGCAGGTCTTTCTGCGCGAGGGACAGAGCGTCTGTGCAGAGGACCTTCTGGCATTGACGGATTACCCCGTGGTGGTCAAGCCGCGCTACGGCTCAGGCAGCCGCGGCGTAGAGATCTGCGGCTGCCTGCAGGAGCTTTTGTGCCTGCTCCGGTATGAGATTCTGCAGCAAGGGACGGGCACGCTCCCGGAGAAGACCGGCGCTGCGCAGACAGAGGAAATCTCCGGACAGAATCTGACGGGTGTTATGCCGGAGGATTATGTGATCGAGACCTGCGTGCCGGGACCGGAATACGGCATTGACGGTGCCTACGTGGACGGCGAATTCCGCATGGTCCTCCTGCGCAGGAAGAAAAATACGCCGCCGCCCTACCGGCAGTGTGTAGGGTATTATTCGGTTCTCCCGGAAGAGGAGCCCGTATTTTACGAAAAATGCTGTGAGCGCATGCAGAGAATGGGAGAGGTACTGGGCTTTCAAACCTGCGTGGTGCACGCGGATATCATCCGAAGACGCCTGTCCGAGGAGCATCTGACCAATGAGCCCTTTGTCATCGAGGCATCGGCAAGGCCGTCCGGACACAATCTGTCCAACCTGTTCACGCCGCTTGCCAGCGGGGTAACATTGGTGGAGGATTTCCTGAAGCTTGCGCTGGGCGAGCAGCGCGATGGACTTTTCCGGCCGGCGGCGGTCAGAAAGCTCCTGATCCGGTACTTTGACCTGACACCGGGGCGAGTGGAGAGGGTTCCGGACCGGGAAAAGCTCCTGCAGAGCTACCCCTTGCTGGCATATGAGTGCCGCATACAGAAGGGAGATGTCCTTGCGCCGGTGACAGACGGAGCGTCCGTTATGGGACGGGGCTATTATATTCTGGAAGGGGAGAACGATACGCAGCTCGACCTTCTGGATGAGCGGCTCCGGGCGGAATTTTGCTGAGATACGGCTGGCTTTTGCGCGCCGTCCAGATGATATCGTTCAAATGATGGCTTCCGGCGGAATTACCCGAGCGGGGCCCTTGCAGGAAAGGACAATCGATGAAAAATCTTGCGATGATAACAGCCCGGGGCGGCAGCAAGCGCATCCCCGGCAAGAATAAAAAGGAGTTCTGCGGGAAGCCGATTCTCGCCTATTCCATCGAGGCTGCGCTGGAGAGCGGCGCTTTTGATGCGGTGATGGTCTCTACAGATGACGACGAGATTGCGGAGATTGCGCGGCGGTGCGGTGCCGATGTTCCGTTTCGCCGCTCGGACCGCACGTCCGGGGATTATGCAACCACGGACGAGGTGATTGCAGAGGTGCTGGAGGAGTACCGCAAAAGGGGAATGGAGCCGGAACGGTTCTGCTGCATCTATCCTACAGCGCCGTTTCTGACGCCTTCGCGGCTGAAGGACGCCATGGAGCTTCTGGATGCGCATGAGTCGGTGCTGCCGGTCACGGCCTTTTCCTATCCGCCGCAGAGGGGCTTTGTGGTGCAGGACGGCCGCGTTGTGCGCTGGATGCCGCAGTATGAAACCGCAAGATCCCAGGATCTTGACCGGATCTATCACGATGCCGGTCAGTTCTACGCCTGCCGCACCGAGGCGTTTCTGCGGGGGATGACGACCGATACGGCCGATATGGTGCCGCTCGTGCTGCCGGAGAGCGAGGTACAGGACATTGACACGCCGGAGGACTGGGCACTTGCCGAGCAGAAGTTTCTGCTGCTGAGGAAGCGGTGATCCGCTGCCGGCTGCGCAGCGCTTTTGCAAACGGACTCTGAATACACTGTGTGAAGGAAAGGAACGCTGGATGCAGACACCCTATTATGAAATTCAGGAGGAGAAGCTGGACGCGGATATTGCATGCCTGCAGAAGGCACTGCGGGAGAGCTGGGGGAATAATACGATTGCAGCCTGCTCGGTGAAGACCAATTCGCTGCCGTGGCTTCTGAACCACTTCCGGGAAAAGGGACTCTGGGGGGAAGTGGTTTCGGAAAGCGAGTATGAGCTGGTTCGGCGGCTTGGCTTTGACCCTTCTCGGATTATTTACAATGGACCTGTTAAGGACCGGATGGTTTTCGAACAGGTGCTGCAGGACGGCGGCCTGGTGAATCTGGATTCTTCTGAGGAGCTGGACTGGCTGGAGGAGCTGGACCGGGAGTCGGAGGAGGCTTCGCCTGCTGCGGGACGTTCCCTGGGAGCACTCGGCAAAACCAGGATCCGCATCGGACTCCGTGTCAATGTGGATTATGCGCGCCTCCTGCCGTCGGAGATCCCGGCGGATGCCGAAGGGAGCCGCTTTGGCTACAGTGAGGAAAACGGTGAGCTGGCGCGGGTAGTGCAGAGACTGCGGCAATTGCGTCACGTGGACATTGTCGGGCTCCACCTTCATTCGTCCACCAAATCAAGGTCCGTTGCCGCGTATGAGGCAGTGGCTGATTTTGCGGGAAGGCTGGCACAGAGCCATCAGCTGACGTCCCTTTCCTACATCGATATGGGCGGCGGCTTCTACGGCGGCGTTGCAGGCAAGCCGGATTTTGGAGACTACGTACCGGCCATTGCCGGTCGGCTGCGGAACTATTTTGACCCGGAAAAGGTGACGCTGATCTTAGAGCCCGGTGTTTCCATGGTGTCCTCGTCCTTTTGCTTTGTGACCAGTGTGCGGGATGTCAAGCACATCGGCAGCCACACGTACGTTGTCACGGACGGGAGCCGGCTGAATCTGAACCCGCAGGTGACCAGGCGCTGGTATCCGCATCACATCGAGTATGAAGCGGAGGCCTTGCATCTGGGGCCGTCTGCGATCGAAAAGGACAAAAGAGAGCGCATTCCGTCCCAGATGATCTGCGGAGCAACCTGCATGGAGTACGACCGGCTCTTTGAGCTTACGGATGAGCCGGCGCTGAAAAAAGGCGACCGGGTTGTCTACGATCTGGCCGGCGGCTATACGATCTGCCTCACGCCGCTGTTCATTCACTATTTCCCGGCGGTGGTGGTCCGGAAGGCGGATGGGACGGAGTTTCTGGCCAGACGGCCGTGGACGAACGATGACTTTCTTGCAGGAAACAATTGGGAGGAAGAGCATGAATCAGGAAAATAAGAAGCCGGAGACCATCAGCACCGCACCGGCAGTGCGCATCGGAGGAAGAACGCTCGGACTGGGCGAGCGCACCTATATGGTGGCGGAGATGTCGGCCAACCACCTGCAGGACTATAACCGGGCAATCGAGATCGTTCATGCTGCAGCGGAGGCAGGC
Organism: Clostridium sp. CAG:508; assembly: GCA_963650385.1. GTDB lineage: Bacteria > Bacillota > Clostridia > Lachnospirales > Lachnospiraceae > CAG-791. Next base: position 34,854 of record CAVJLL010000021.1, read on the forward strand.
GCGGATGCCATTAAGCTCCAGACCTACACGGCGGATACCATAACGATTGAGAGTGATAAGCCGTACTTTCGGATTACGGGCGGCACGCTCTGGGACGGGCAGACGCTGCACGGGCTTTATGAGGAGGCGTATACGCCCTGGGAGTGGCAGCCGGGCATCATGGAGGAGGCGGCCAAGCTCGGACTGGACTGCTTCTCATCGCCGTTTGATCCAACAGCGGTGGAGTTCATGGAAACGATGCATATGCCGGCCTACAAGATTGCTTCGTATGAGATCACGGACCTGCCGCTGATCCGGCAGTGCGCGCGGACCGGGAAGCCGGTTATCCTGGCAACCGGTGTGGCGCACGCAGAGGAAATTGCGGCTGCGGTGGAGGCCTGCCGGCAGGAGGGAAATGATCAGATTCTCCTGCTGAAGTGCGTTTCTGCTTATCCGACGCCCTATGAGGATGTCAACCTTCGGATGATGCCGGGGCTGGCGGAAACCTATGGGACGTTGGTCGGACTCTCGGATCACACCATGGGCTCGGCGGTTCCGGTGGCAGCGGTGGCACTGGGGGCCTGCATGGTGGAAAAGCACCTGACGCTGCGCCGGAGCGATGGAGGGCCGGATGGCGCGTTTTCGATGGAACCGGAGGAGTTTGCAGCGATGGTGCGGGATATCCGCTGCGTGGAAAAGGCGCTTGGCTGCGCGGAGTACCGGCTGACACCGCAGCAGGAGGAGGAGCATTCCGGGACGAGGTCGTTATTTGTCGTAAAGGATGTGCCGGAGGGAGGAATCCTGACGGCAGAGAACATCCGCTCCATCCGTCCGGGCGACGGGCTTGCACCGGCGCGCATCGAGGAAATCCTGGGAAAGCGGGCCTCTCATGCGCTGGAGCGCGGAGAGCCGCTGCGGGAGGGAGACTGGATTGACTGATCCGGACAATAGTTACATTTACGGATTTTTCTGCCGGTACTGCGTGGGTGTACAGTGCATGTACCGGCGGAAAACCCGGTTGAAATAACTGATGTTGCTGTAGCCGCAGTCGGCGGCAATGGCACTGATGCCGGCATCGCTTTGCCGCAGCAGATCGCAGGCGATGCCGATGCGGTAGTAATTCAGATATTCCATGGCGGTCATATTGACCTGCGAGCGGAAAAAGCGGCAGAACTGCCCCTCGCTCATGTGAAAGCGGGAGGCCAGCTCCGGGATCGTGGGATTGCCGGTGTAATTGGCGCGCAGATACTGCAGGATCTCCTTGGTGAGCGAACTTTTCTCATCGGCCCGCCGTCTGCCGGAGGGGGAGGCAGAGGCAGGAGCCTGGCAGAGAAAGTGCCAGATCCGCAGCAGATCTGCCTTGATCAGCAGCTCTGTGCCGGCTACATCCTGACGGCACAGATCCCGTATTTCACATAGAGGCTTCTGAAGTTCCGCCCACATCCTCTCGTCGGGACGGAAAAGAGAGCGGAAGACCAGTGCACCGCTGCTCTGCCGCAGGAAATAATTCTGCTGGATGTCGTCATTGCCGTAGCTGTAGAGGAGCTCTCGGCCGAAATCCACAGCAAAGAATACCAGCGGAACTCCGGGCTCACCGGAGAGCGAGTGGACCGCATCGGCATCGATGAACAGAATGTCGCCGCTGCCAACGGGAAAAGTGTGCCCGTTGATGTGGGCAGTGCCGTTCCCCTCTGTGATCATCAAAAGCTCACACTCCTCATGCCAGTGGGAGCTGACCCGCTCCGCCCGGGAGGGGTCCGTGGCAAATTCATGCACCATAAGATGAAAGCGCATGTCGCCGTGGGAGATGGATTCGTGGATCAGATCAAATTCACGGGTGTTCATGGCGCGTTACTCCTTTCGCAAGGCCCCAGGACCGGACAACTCCGCCAGGACCCGTCGCTGGCTGGCGTCTATACAGTAACGTTTGGTCAATATTGTGTCAGAAACTGCAAAAATATGCCTAGCTTTTGCTTTGTGAGATGAATATAGTACAAGCAGTGAACAGGAACAAGGCCTGCGAGGCTTTTGCTTCTGAAAGCAATGGGGTTATTGCTTTTTTGTAAAGGAGGAGATTATGCAGTTCGAAAATGCAAACGGCGCTCTGGTAGTACATCATAAGGGGGAGACACTGCGCATTGAGGCATGGGGAAAGGATTCCCTGCGTGTGCGTTCTACGCTTCTCCCGGCGTTCACCGACCAGGACTGGGCTCTGACGGAGACTCCGGCTCCGCAGGAGACCGTGGTGGAGATTCACGAGGAGGATCACTGGGTCGGCGACGGCACGATCGATAAAAAGGAAATCGCATCCATCACCAACGGCCGCATCAAGGCTGTGGTGAACTTTGTGGGCATCATCACCTTCTACAGAGACGGCGAGAAGTTCCTTCGGGAGTATTTCCGCATGTACGACGGAACCCTCAGCAAGGAGAGCCGGTGCCTGAAGGTTGTTAACCGTGAGTGGAAGGGCATCGTCGGCGGCTCCGAGTTCAGCCTGAACCTGAAATTCGAGAGCAACGACGGTGAGAAGATCTACGGCATGGGGCAGTATCAGCAGCCGTACATGGATTTAAAGGGCTGCGAGCTGGAGCTGGCACAGCGCAACTCCCAGATCTCCGTTCCGTTTGCCGTTTCCAGCCTTGGCTACGGCATGCTGTGGAACAACCCGGCTGTCGGCCAGGTGACCTTCGGCAAGAACTACACCGAGTGGATCGCCCGCTCCACCAAGCAGATGGATTACTGGCTGACGGTTGCCGATGCGCCGAAGCAGATTCTGGAGAATTATACCGCCGTCACCGGCCGCGCACCCATGTTCCCGGAGGACAGAATGGGCCTGTGGCAGTGCAAGCTCCGCTACCGCACCCAGGATGAGGTTCTCTCTGTAGCAAGACAGTACCAGAAGGAAGGCATCAAGATCGATCAGATCGTCATTGACTTCTTCCACTGGACCGTGCAGGGCGACTGGAAATTCGATGAAAAATACTGGCCGGATCCCAAGGCCATGGTTGACGAGCTCCATTCCATGGGCATCAAGGTCATCGTCTCCGTATGGCCCTCTGTGGACAGAAAGAGCGAGAACTTCGGCCCCATGATGGATCGGGGACTCCTGATCCGCACCGAGCGGGGCGCCGAGCAGACCTACGATTATCAGGGCGACTGCGTGGAGATCGATCCCTTTAACCCGGAGACGAGGGAGTATGTCTGGGAGGTCTGCAAGAAGAACTACTACGACTACGGCATCGATGCGTTCTGGCTGGACAACTCCGAGCCGGATTACGGCGTCTATGACTTTGATCATTACCGCTACATCGCAGGACCTGCGATGTCCTGCAGCAACATGTATCCCCAGATGTACAGCCGCATCTTCTATGACAACATGAAGGACAAGGGGGATGTGGTCAACCTGCTCCGCTGCGCATGGGCAGGCAGCCAGAAGTACGGGAACGTCGTATGGTCCGGCGATGTGCCCAGCACCTTTGAGGCCTTCTACGATCAGCTCCAGGCAGGCCTGAACATGGGCCTTGCGGGAATCCCGTGGTGGACCACGGATATCGGCGGCTTCATGACCGACGATGTCAATGATCCGGATTTTCAGCAGCTTCTGATCCGGTGGTATGAGTTTGCGGTATACTCTGCAGTGCTGCGCATGCACGGCGACCGCGGACCCTACAACATTCCGCCGCTGGATACCAGGGACTGGGGCGGCGGCTACCTGCACACCGGTCAGCCCAACGAGCTCTGGAGCTACGGCGAAGAGAACTACCGCATCATGAAGAAGTACTACGACATCCGGATTGAAATGCACGACTATATCCGGGATCTGTACAAAGAGGCTTCGGAGAACGGCTCGCCCCTGATCCGTACCATGTTCTATGAGTTCCCGGAGGATGCAAAGTGCTGGGAGCTGCAGGACCAGTACATGTTCGGCAGTGAGTACCTGGTGGCACCGATCTTCCGGCTGAACCAGTTCGAGAGAGATGTCTACCTGCCGGCAGGCACCTGGGTAGATACAAGAGACGGGAAAAAATACGAGGGCGGCCAGACCATTCATGCCGCTGCGCCCATCGATTCCATCCCGGTATTCCGGAAAGCGTAAGGATGCGCTGATGAAGTCGGCATTGCCTCCGCGGAATGCGGAATAAAAGTCATTCGGATAAAGAAAGATGCGGATGAAAGAGGACAGACGGAAAAAAACAATATGGATCCGCGCAGATGCCAATGCGGAGATTGCGTCCGGGCATCTGATGCGGATGCTGTCTGTGGCAGAGAGCCTGCGCCGGTTCGGCGCAGGCGTTTGCTTTGTTCTGGCGGATGATACGAGCCGGGAGTGGCTGGAGAGGCTGTCTGGGACAGCGGAGCCGTTCAAGACGGAGGTCCTGGGCATTCCGTACGGCAATGCGGCGGAGGAGCTGCCGCTTCTGGCAGAGCTTCTGCAAAGAGAAGGACAGCGCGGCGATCTGCCGGACTGGATTTTCGTGGATTCCTATGCGGTGACACAGCAGTGGCTTGAAGCGCTGCGCCGGATCTGCATGGAAGCGGCGGATGCGGAGAAATCCGGCTGGCCGCGAATCGCCTTTATGGATGATGCAATGGCATTTGATCCGCCGGCGGATCTTGTGATCAATTACGATCCGGATGCCGGAGAGCTGGAGAAATTTTACAGGGCAGCACCAAGGCGCCTCCTGGGAGCGCAGTACGCGCCGCTCCGGCAGCAGTTTGTCGGCCTTACGCCGGCGGTACGGGATGACATCCGAAGAGTCCTGATTTCCACGGGAGGAACGGACCCGTACGGCATGGGAGAAACGCTTGAGAACATCCTTAGAGACGCGGCTGAGGAACAGGGAATATCTCTTGAATTGGTACACATGGGCCCTGGATATCCGCGGATTCAGGAGGCGGCCTGCTTTATGACGGCGTGCGACCTCGCGGTTTCGGCGGCCGGGACTACGCTTTATGAGCTGTGTGCGGCAGGCGTTCCGACCCTTGCCTTTTCCATGGCGGACAATCAGGCACTTTTTGCCGGAAAGATGGCACAGACCGGCGCCGTAGATTATCTCGGGGATGTTCGCGATGCGGTCGTCCGGGAAGGACTCTGGGCGAGTGTCACGGACTGGCTGACAAAGCGCCTTGCGGAAGGAAAGGAAAAGCGCCTTGCACAGGCGGGACGGATGCACGCGCTGACGGACGGAAACGGAGCCCTCCGCATTGCAGAGGCACTGCTGCAGTAAATAATTACGAATACTCGTAATTATTCAGCACCCATCTCGAATTTGATACTCGAAAATGCCCGATGGCATTTTCTCCTATCTTGGAGTGATTGCCGGCAAAGCCGCCAATACACTCCGTGCTGCGGAGAAACCGCATACGCGGATTTCTCCTTGCATTCGCAAATCCTCGATACGGCTGGCCATGAGGCCGACACTCGAAGGCGCTATCGCCGCCTTCTCCTGTTACGCGCCTTGGCCGCCTGCCAATTTCAATCGTGAATTTTCCTGCAAGCAGTCAATTCAC
>CAVJLL010000022.1:0-39665 GCA_963650385.1 Clostridium sp. CAG:508
GCCGGAGCCCTGCTCTCATCTCTGCTCCGCCTTGAATTCCGAAACCCTCAGCCTCCTTCCATCGGTATAAAACGTAATCTCTCCGCTGTACCTCGTATCATAGATCTTCTGTACGCCGGCATCTAAGAGCCGCTGTATCGCCTCCTTTCCGGGATGCCCGTAGCGGTTCCCCTCTCCGCAGGAAACAAACGCATAGGACGGCCGGAACACCGTGAGAAACTCCGCGCTCGTAGCCCCATTGGAGCCGTGATGCGCGGTGTGAAGGAGCGTGAGCGGGATCTCCGGATCTCCTGTGCATTCCCCGGCGTCTGTGAACAGCTCCCGGTTCTCCCGGACATAAGCCAGGAGCCGCCGTTCCCCCTCTCCCTCCAGATCGCCGTTTAACAGGCACCGGAAATCTCCGTACGACACATACAGCGTCAGAGACCGCTCGTTGGCCTCTGCATAGGTGCTCTCCCTCTCCGGGTGAAGGCACAGCATGCGAAGCTCTCCCTTTTCGAGCACATTTCCTTCGGAAAGATACGCAATTGGAATTCCGGCGTCTCCAGCAGCACTCTCCAGCGCAAGGTAGGCCTCTGTTTTGCTGTCCGCGGCTGTTTCCGGCAGATACAGGCGCTTCACTGCAATCCCGCTGTTCTCATTCTCCAGAAGCTCCAGAAGGCCGCTTATGTGGTCCTCGTCCTCATGGGTCACAAGGCACGACACCTCCCGCACGCCGTAGTATTGGAGGAGCGGCAGAATCTGATAGGTTCCGACATTCGTCTTGTCTGTGCTCCCGCCGTCGATGAGGATGTTCTCGCCCTCTGCCTGCAGCAGCATGCCGTCCCCCTGCCCGACATCAATGACGTGGAGCGCAAGCCCTGTCTGCACGCGCAGGCACAATATAAACACACCTACTGCCGCCAGGAGAATCCGCAGCGCTTCTCCCTGCTGCCGCTGCCTTTTCTCCTTCATTGGCTGGGTGAGAGGCTCTGTTTTTCCCGAAGCACGCCCCTGTGTCCCGCACAGCTTCCCTGTAAAGCTCCATCTTCCAAACAGTCCTGCAAAACATCGATTCCCCAGCCATTCTGCAGCGCTCCGCTTCCCCAGCCATCCCGTGACCCGCGTCTCCCACACAGGCGACGCAGCAAGAAGCACGAGAATACCAAGATAAAAGACAACCTCCCAGGCTGCAGGCACCCCGAGATTGATCTGGTGTCCCGGAAGGCGCTGCACCAGAAGGCACAGTCCCTCATAGAAGGTCAGAATCCATTCCGGAAGGTGACCCGCCAGCCGCCCTGCCGACGTCCACAGACTCCCCAGGAAAAGAACGAGCAGTCCGCCTGCCATTACAACGCTCATAAGCGGAATTACCAGAAGATTCAGGAGCAGAGAATAGATTGGAAACGAAAACTGAAACAGAAGATTCACCGGAAGGACCGCAAGAGGCAGCGCCAGATGCTTCATGGTCTTTGTGTAAAACGCCGGTGCCAGAAGTGCAATGCCGAGCACGGCACAAAACGAAAAGAGAAACCCTGCATTGTACAGGTATAAGGGCTGCTGCATAAGGAGCAGAACTCCGGCAGCCGAAACGGCAGTCAGAAGATCATAGGTTCTGTGCAGGACATTTCCCAGGAGATGAATGCTGAACATGACGATGGCGCGGAAGGAGGAGGCGCCCAGCCCGGCTGCCGCTCCGTAGCACCACATGCACAGAACCGATGCCGCCGCCGGCAAAAGAACGCACAGGGTGCTCTCCCATCGGCTTCTGTGCCTGTGCCTTCGCGGTCCTGTCGGAGCGATCAGATCCAGCAGGCTGCACAGCCGCAGCATCCCTCCGCGAAGGATCCGGTACAGGCCCATCCCCAGCATGGAAATGTGCAGTCCGGAGATAGCCAGAATGTGAATGATGCCGTTTTCCTGATACAGGGACTTCGTATCCGGATCCAGTGTCGACGAATCCCCCAGGAGCATGGCCTTCAGGATGCCGGCTGCTTTTTCCGAAAGGCAGGCCTCCAGCACACTGCAAAACCGTCTTCGGATCCGCCAGAGACGCTCCGCAGCAGACGGTGTTCTCCCCTTCACCGGCTCTGCGTTTTCCGCTGCAAGCTCTGCCCCGGTCAGCTGCCCGCGGCAGCCAAGCGTGCGGTAATACAGCTCCATATCAAACTCGCCGGCGTTGGACGCACTTCGGAAGCCTCGAAAGGTTCCCTGCACAGATGCCTCATCCCCGATCCAGAGGAGCTCATCCATCGCTTCTGCGCTCTCCCGCGTCCCGTCACCCAGCCGGCACAGGAGCATGTGCTGCAGCTGCATGCGGCTGCCGTCCTGCGTGTTCTCCAGCGTCACATCGCTCAGGAAAAGCCGAAGATACCGGTTTCCGTCCGATGACGTCTTATATTCCTTTTGAGAAACTGTGCCGCAGACACGCACTTTTTCCTTCTCCCAGGCAGAGACATCCTCTGCCTCCGGCGGAGAAAGAGAAAAAAGTGCATAAACGATGAGAACATAAAGAAGAGCTGCCCAGCATAAGGGTCTTCGCATGATCGGATTCTCCGGAAGAAAGGACTGGAGGCTGCCTCCCTCCGCCGCACCGGCCTTCAGACAACCTGCCGGTTATTCTGCAGCCGATGCGCTGTCGCGGACCATCGAGAGGTTCCGCTCAAAGGCAGAGGAAAGGCTCATCTCCATAAAGCTTCGATCGGCCTTGCCGTCGATCGTGATCTGAACAGACTGCACGGAGGAAAGCTCCGTCAGAGAATTGACAAGAGAATAAACAGCCACCTGTGAGGTGACATCATAGGGCTCGGTCAGAAATGCCTGGTCAAAGTTGACGTAGCACACGCCGTCTCTGGTGGTGACCGACAATATTCGGGCGGAAGGATTGAGCGTCGGGAATACCACGTCCGAATTCGGCCCCTTCAGCACCTGCTCCACCACCACACGCTCGAGCGAGACATTGCTGTTGTATACGACGTTCCGCCAGGTGTCCACCAGCTGATCCCCGCTGCCGGAAGCAAAATACAGATGGAGCCTTACCTTCTCATAATTCCCGATCTCGCGGTCGGAATTAAAAATAAACATATCCGCCGTCTCGGCTCCCAAAGGATTCCCATCGGCATCCTGCAGCGCATGATCCCCGCACAGGAACGTGACCGAATCCACATCCTGGATCTGGCACAGTGTGCGGACCATCGCCGCCCGGACTAGAATCTCTCTCGGCCCTGCAAGCGCCTCATAATCCGCCGAAAGGGTCACCGTCAGAGCTCCGTCCTGGAGCCGCAGCTCCTCTGCGCAGAAGTTCTGAACCGGCGGAATTCCCTTTCCGTCCGTCGGTGCACCTGCCAGCTGCGCCAGCATATCCGCGGCGGTCTGCTCCGGGCCCATATCGTCCGCGCTCTGTCCGTCCGAGGGCACATAGGGTTCTGCACAAAGCGAGGAGAGCTCTTCGTCCAGGTAGTACAGCTTCATTCCGCCTGCGTCGTCCGCCCCGGCTGTATTCTTCTCCCCGCAGCCTGCAAGGGCCAGCACGGCGAGCAGGATCATCACTGCCGATAAAAGGCGGGAATGCCGTCTGCACAACGGCTTTTTACCGGCAGCTCTATCGCTGCGTTCATATCTACTCATCGTGCATTTCCTTTGATTGTGCATTTCCTTTGACAATGCCGTGCAGGAAGCCTTTCTGCCCGGCACCTGTGTGCTGCCCCTGTGCCGCGTGCGTCAGCGGAATGGTCACCGTAAAGACGGAGCCTTCATTCTCGCGGGACGATACCGATATGGTCCCCCGGTGCAGCAGCACCGCACTTTTTACGATCGAAAGTCCCAGCCCCGTGCCTCCGACCTCCCGGGATCTCGAGGAATCCACGCGGTAAAACCGCTCGAAAACCCGCTCCCTGGACTCCTCCGGAATGCCGATGCCGGTATCCTCTACCTTCACCCAGAACTGCTTGTTGTCCGCATCCAGCGTCACGGTGACCCTGCCGTGCGGGCAGTTGTATTTCACCGCATTTTCCACCAGGTTGGTGAGGATCTGCGTCATTTTCGCTTCGTCCACCTCCGCGGTGACGGCCCGTTCGCTGATCAGCACCAGCTCCACATCCTTTTGTCTTGCCAGCGGACGGATTCTCTTGAGCACGGCCTCCGCAAGCGCCGCAATGTCCACCTGCGCAATCCGCATCGACACCTCCCGCTTGTCCATTCGCGCCAGGATGAGAAGCTCCGCGATCATCTGGTTCTCCCGGTCGAGCTCCTCATTGATGTCACCCAGAAACTCCCGGTACATCTCCGGCGGGGCAGCATCGCCCAGCTGCAGCAGCGAATCCGCCAGCACCTTCATGCTGGTCATCGGCGTTTTCAGCTCATGCGACACATTGGAGACAAACTCCTGTCTGGATTCATCCAGTGCGCGCATGCGCCCGATGACATCGTTGAAGGCCGTCACGATATTTTCCGTCTCGATGTAATCGTTTACCTGCACGCTCGAGGACGTATACCCTGCCTGGACGTCCCCGAAGGCTCTGGTCAGCTTTTCAAGCGGCCGCACGAGGAACGCCGCCGCCAGAACCGCCAGTGAAAACACGACCACCCCCATAATCAGCAGCAGAAGGTTGGCCCGTCGCGCCAGGACCTCCAGTGTTGCGGCAATGGACTCTGTGGATACACTGACCAGCAGGACGCCCCACACCTCCTGCTCCTGTGAGGTACCGCCGGCATAGTCCTGATTTTCCAGGGACTTCGTCTCGCTGATCGGCAGGATCACCTCCAGGTATCCGTCTTCCTTTACGTAGCGCGTAGCTGCTGCCCTGCTCCCGCCCTGAAGACATCGGACCACGTCCTGGGAAACCACTGTTTTGCCGGACGCCATATCAAAGGTATCCTTCACAACCTTCAGGTTTTCATCGATCACCAGGACTCTTCCGTCGTAAAAGGATGCAAACTGCGTCAGCTCCGCATCCACAACCGGGGACGACGAGTCCTGCAGATAATTATAGGTCAGAAGGTGGTTGGCCAGAATGCGCAGCTGCGTCTGCACTTCACTGGTTCGGAGGTTGATGACTCTGGTCTCGTAATTGGACAGGACGACGCCGCGCATGATCACGCACGGCACAACGCCCAGTATGAATACGATGAGGAAGATCCGCAGTCGAAAGCTGCGAAGAAATGCTGATTTCCGGGCGGCAGCGCGGATCCGGTCCAGGGCCGCTCCCGCCCCTTGTGCTGCTGCATTCTGCTGTGTCATTTCCTACTCGCTTTTCTTTCCCTGACAGTAATAGCCGACGCCCCACTTGGTCTGCACGTAGGCCGGTTCGGACGGTGTCTGTTCGATCTTCTCCCGAAGGCGCCGGATGTGAACATCCACGGTGCGCTCATCTCCCGGATAGTCCCGTCCCCAGACCAGCTGCAGAAGGTTCGAGCGGGAATAAACCTTTCCCGGGTGCGAGGCGAGGAGCTCGAGCAGCTCAAACTCCTTCCCGGTCAGAGAGATCTCCCGGCCGGCAATTTCCACGCGGCGGTTGTCCTTGTCCATGCGGATATCACCGTTTTCGATAATCCGCTTCGACTGCGCAGCCGCACTGTCTCTGGTTCTGCGGAGAATGGCCCGGACTCTGGCCTTGAGCTCCAGGATATTAAACGGCTTGGTCATATAGTCATCTGCGCCGTATTCCAGGCCCAGAATCTTATCCATATCCTCACTCTTGGCCGTCAGCATGAGGATCGGAACATTGGAAAACTCCCGGACGCTGCAGCATACCTGTGTGCCGCTTTGTCCCGGCAGCATGAGATCCAGAATCACGAGATCATAGCTCCCGTTCCGGATTTTCTCCAGTGCCTCATTTCCGTCATAGGCGGCATCCGTCTCATACCCGTCCTGTGCCAGACTGACCATGATTCCCTTAACTATATTCTTTTCATCATCGACAACCAGAATTCTTGCTGCCATGATCTTCTCCTTCCATTCGGATGATACCTTGCGGCTTAAAATACCGTAATCCGGTCCTTCAGCTTCTCATAGGTCGCATCCCCGATCCCGGATACGTTTTTCAGCTCCTCTGCAGCGGAAAATCCGCCGTGCTCCTGCCGGTAGGCGACAATGGCTGCCGCCTTCGCAGCCCCGATGCCGGGAAGCGCTGTCAGCTCTTCCTGTCCTGCGGTGTTCAGATTAACCCGATCGCTTCCCGTCTGAACAGCGGTGCCGGTTTCCGCCGAGGAGGACCCCGAAGATGCCTCCGGGAGCGTTACGCTCTCTCCCTTCTGATACGCCTCGCGCTCCTCCATAGTCCAGATATAAATCTGTTCTCCGTCCGCCAGAATCCTTGCCTGGTTGACGCAGGTCTCATCGGCCATCAGCGAAAGGCCGCCCGCCATGCGGATCGCATCCACCACGCGCGAGCCCTGCGGCAGCTCGTACACGCCGGCATTCTCCACTGCGCCGCAAAGGTACACCACCACTGTCTGCTCCGGCTCCGCATCTTCTGTCTGCACCGCTTCCGGGTCCTTTGCGTCCTGTTCGGAAGCACTTTCCGAATCGTCCGTTCCCACAGGCGCCGCACCGTCGGAGCCTTTCACTGCGCCCGAACTTTCCGCGCTCTCACTCTCCGGACTATCCTCCGAAACCGCGCCGCTCATCGCAAGCTCCTCGCCCTTTCCGCAGGCCGGCATCCCCAGATTCACCGCTGCAACCAGCAGCGCCAGGGCTGCCGCCCTTCCGGCACGCCGTCTTATTCCCGCATTCCTATGCAATTTTTCAATCATTCATGACCTCCCTGCCTGCGTCAGGGGCCCCGTCATGTATCATGCATTGTAACACAGAAAAACCCCCGCAGAATTCTCTGCGAGGGTTAATTTTCCAAATGTCTCACTCCATTCCGGTCAGCTGACTCTGAATATCCACTGCCGCCGGATCCGCGATCTTCTCCACCGTGACATCCTCCTGCCCGGTCATCTGGATCAGGAGCTGCTGGCACAGCTGGCGCAGCTGCTCGTTCGGATCCTCTCCGTCCCAGACCTTCGAAAAGGTATTCTCCAGCAGCATCCAGAAGTTGGAGGCCGACCGGAGCTTAGTGATCGGCGTGGAATCGGTGTACGCATCATAAAAGCCGCTCATGTGCTCGTCGCTGTAGCTGTAGCCCGCCAGCGCCGGCGCCTTGCCGGTCTGATCAAAGAACGTCCCCATTCCTTCAAAGAGCAGGTACTGCGCAAACGCATTGGCCTCCTCCTGCTGCTCCGAATACCCGTTAATTACCAGGCAGTTCGTAATGGAAAGGGTTTTGGATTTCAGATCACTCGTCAGATCCGGAATCCGCGTCACGCCGTAGCTGATGGATGTTCCGTTTTCCTTCTCGTACTGTGCAATCTTCTTCACACTGTCCGATGTCGCCAGCGTGAACACGATCTTCCCAGCCGCAAAATCCTGAATCACGCTCGAATAATCATCCGATGCCGTGTCAATGGAGAAGAACTGATTCAGCTGCTGGTACACCTGGAGACACGAGATGAGCTGCTGGTTGTACACGTGGAGCTGACTCGTATCGTCTCCGTACTGGCCGCCGATATCCATATAATTGCCGAGGAAGCAGTAGTTGTAAAAAATATCGCTGACATCCCATTTGAGCACGGCGGACACATTCTCCGGCGCATCGTAGCTGTTGGCCAGCGTGATGACATCCACCATCGTTGCCGGAACGGTATCCTCCAGTGTCTTTCCTGCATTCGAGGCCATCGACTGCAGATAATCCGTGTTGTAGAGGAACGCCGCCGCTTCAAAGCTCATCGGATACGCAATGATCTTATCCTGATAGGTCACCGCATCAATGGCCGATTCGCAGAAGGTGTGATTGTCGCCGAAGTGCTCCGTGTCTGCAATCTCCGCCGCAAGTCCCGTCAGCCACAGGCGCTCGAGAAGATCGTTGCCCGCGATGAACAGATCCGGATAATCCTCGCCCTCCACGGAAGCGTCATAGATCTTCTGCATGTAATCCGTATCGTCAATCAGTGTCGGCTCCACCCGGTAGTCACTCTGGCTGTCCGTGTACGCCACGCACGCACTGTTTAAAAAGTCCGTCAGTGTGTCATCGGTGTACCACAGATTGATGGTCTGCTTTCTGGAAAACAGGGACTCCGAGCTGCTCCCGGCGTTCTCATCCCCTCTTGCTGCCGCATAAATCAGTCCTGCCGCAATCGCAAGGACGACAAGGATTGATAAAAATCTGCCTTTTACATTCAAGCGTATAACCTCTCCGACGCGCTCACTTATCCGCAGATTTTCGCAACCACCGGCTCCAGAATGCGGATCATTTCGTCAATGTTGTCTTTTGTAATCACGAGAGGCGGCACAAAGCGAAGGATATTGCTGCCGGCATTGATCAGGATCAGTCCCTGCTCCATTGCACCGGCGATGACAGGAGCCACCGGGCGGTCGAACACCAGTCCCTGCATCAGCCCGCTTCCTCTGCGCTCCAAGATGCACGGATATTTGTCCTTCAGGGCATCCAGAGCCTTCTCCAGATAAGGCGCCACCTCATTTACATGGTCTATTATATTTTCTTTGTCATAGAGTTCAAGGACCTTGCACACAGCCGCTGTAGCAAACGGATTGCCGCCGTAGGTGGTGCCGTGGTCTCCGGCTGCCAGACTGGAGCCGGCCACCTCCTCGGTCATAAGGAAGGCGCCCACCGGCACGCCGCAGCCAAGTGCCTTTGCCGTGGTCATGATGTCCGGCTTGATGCCGAATTTCTGGAATGCGAACATCGAGCCGGTTCTGCCCATGCCGCACTGGACCTCATCCAGGATCATCAGGATGCCGTTCTCATCGCAGAGCTTCCGGACCCCCTCCAGGAATTCCTTTGTGGCAGGAACAAGGCCGCCCTCTCCCTGCACGGTCTCCAGAATGATGCCGGCTGTATTGGGTCCGATCTGTGCCTTGACCGACTCCAGATTGTTGTATTCAGCGAATTTCACGTGGCAGGGCATTTCACCGAAGGCCTCCCGGTAATGCGGGTTGCCGGTCACCGACAAAGCGCCGTAGGTTCTCCCGTGGAAGGAATGCTCCATGGCAATGATTTCCTGGTGCGTGCCGCCGTTTTTTAAATAGGCGTGCTTGACCGCTGCCTTCAGAGCGCCCTCGATGGACTCTGCGCCGCTGTTGGTAAAGAAGACGCGGTCCATCCCGGAGACTTCCTTTAATGCCTTTGCCGCCTTGATGGCCGGCTCGTTGTAGTAGTAGTTGGATGTGTGCAGAATTTTGTCGATCTGCGCCTTCAGGGCATCGTTGTACTCCCGGTTGCCGTAGCCCAGCGCGAATACTGCAATGCCTGCCACAAAATCCAGGTATTTCTTGCCGTTCACATCATAGAGATATACCCCTTCTCCGTGATCCAGCACAATCTGATAGCGGTTATAGGTATGGAGAAGGTCCTTTTCCGCCTCCTCGATCAAAGCCTGCATATGGTCCATTTTCTATATCTCCTTATATCGTGATGTTGGAATCAATCGGTCTTTTTCCCAACTGACGCCGGATTGCTACGCATCCAGACGGTCGCCGTCCTCATAGAACATGGTGCCGTTGCCCTTGTTGGTGAAGATCTCCAGGAGAATGCTGTGCGGCACTCTTCCGTCCAGGATGTGCACGCGCTTCACGCCGCCCCGCACCGCATCGGTGCAGTTGGAGAGCTTGGGCAGCATGCCGCCCCCGATGATGCCGTCGGCGATCAGCTTCTCCGCGCCGCTCACGCTGATTCTGGAGATGAAGGAGGACTTGTCTGCAAAATCGCGGTACAGCCCTTCCACATCCGTCAGATATACCAGCTTGTCCGCGCCCACGGCCTTGGCGATGGCGCAGGCCGCCTCATCTGCGTTGATGTTGTAAGTCTCGTAATTCTCATCCAGACCGATCGGTGCGACAATCGGCAGATAGTCATTGTCCAGCATATCAAAGAGGATCTTCGGATCGACGCCGGTCACCTCGCCGACGTACCCGATATCCTGGCCGCCGGAAAGACGTTTTTTCACGCGCAGCATTGCGGAATCCTTTCCGGAAATACCGACCGCCTTCACGCCCAGCTCCTCCACCATGGTCACCAGATTCTTCGAAACCCGTCCGAGCACCATCTCCGCGATCTCCATGGTTTCTGCGTCCGTAACCCGAAGGCCGTTGATGAACTGTGCCTCCTTGCCGGTTTTCTTCACCCACGAGGAAATGGCCTTGCCGCCGCCGTGAACAATGATCGGCTTGAAGCCGACGAGCTTTAACAGCGTCACATCCTGAATGACGCTTCTCTGCAATGCCTCATCGCTCATCGCCGAGCCGCCGTATTTAACCACAATGATCTTGCGGTTGAACTTCTGAATATAAGGGAGTGCCTCGATCAGGACCTCCGCCTTTTTCTGTGCCTCATCCAGCTCCTGTATCATTTCTGTTCTTTCTCCTTGTCTGTGTCCGGCAGATCCGGGCAAACCTGCAGACCCTGCTTTTTGCTCCGCGCCGGTCCGGCTGCCGCAGAATCCCCTCCCGTCAGGAACGGTAGTCCGCGTTTATTTTTACATAATCGTACGTAAGGTCGCATCCCCATGCCGTGGCCGATGCCTCGCCCATGTGCATATCGCAGTAAATGATGACCTTCTCGCTGCCAAGGAGCCTCGTCGCCTCCTCCTCGGAGTAGTCCGCCGCGCTTCCCTTTGTGAAGATCAGCATGCGGGTTCCCTCCGCCTCAAAGTACAGATCCACATTCTCCGGATCAAAGGATGCGCCGGAATACCCGAGCGCGCACAGAACGCGCCCCCAGTTGGCGTCTTTTCCGAAAATGGCAGCCTTCGTCAGGTTGGACTGGATCACCGATTTGGCCAGGATCTTTGCATGCTCCTTCGTATCCGCATGCACCACCTGCGTCTCAATGAGCCGGGTCGCCCCCTCGCCATCTCCTGCCATCTTCATGGCAAGCGTGCGGCAGACGTACTCCAGAGCTCCGCGGAATGCCGCGTAGTCCTCCGACTCCTCTGCAATCACCGCATTCCCGGCTGCGCCGTTTGCCAGCACCAGGAGCGTGTCATTGGTCGACATGTCGCCGTCCACCGAAATCATGTTGAAGGTATCCTCAACCACCTCGGACACGGCCTTCTGCAGAAGAGCTTTCTCAATGGCAAGGTCCGTGGTCAGAAAGGCGAGCATCGTGCACATGCCGGGATGAATCATGCCGGAGCCCTTTGACATGCCGCCGAGCGTCACGGTTTTGCCGCCTGCTGTAAAGGTGACAGCGACCTCCTTATTGACGGTGTCCGTGGTCATGATCGCCTTCGAGGCAGCCTCTCCCGCCGCAAGGGTTCCTGCCTTACCGGCTGCGAGCGCAGACAGTCCAGCCTTGATGCGGTCCATCGGAATCTGCATGCCGATGACACCGGTGGAGCCCACGAGAACCGCCTTCGGTGCGATCCCTAAAAGTGCTCCTGCTGCCTTCGCCGTTTCCTCGCAGATCTGCATGCCCTCCTGTCCGGTGCACGCATTGGCGATGCCGGAATTCACGACCACCGCCTGCACGGGCTGCTCACTCTCCCGCACAATCGTGCGGTCCCAGATCACCGGCGCCGCCTTTACCACATTCGAGGTAAAAGTTCCTGCTGCCGTGCACGGAAGCGCGCTGTAGATCAGCGCCATATCGGTCCGGTTCTCGTATTTGATCCCTGCAGCGCAGGCCGCCGCCTCAAACCCTTCTGCCGCGGTAACACCGCCGGCAATCACCTGCATTGTATCCGTTGTGCTCATACTTGCTCCTTGCTCCTGCCCGGGTCCCTGGGAAAATATCCGCCTGCGGCGGATAAGCAGTCCCCGGCCATGACACTATTGCCCGATGAACCGGGTAATGTTCTTCTCATTCAATATGAAATCGTAGTAGAAAAAATCTTCCCGCTTCTTCCAGCCGATGCTCTTCCAGAATGCGTTGCCGACCTGATTGCTCGTAAAGGCCACCAGCGACACCTTGTTGATGCGCATTTCCCGCAGCTGCCGCATGCAGTAGCCCACCATCTGGCGCCCGATTCCCATGCGGCGGTACTCTCCGGCGACGCACACATGGTACAAAGTCCCCTGCCGTCCGTCGCTTCCGCAGAGGATGGAGCCTACGATTCTGCCGTCCGTCACCGCCACCACGGAGGTCTCCGGATTGCGGCGGATAAACCGCTCCACATCCTCTTCTCCGTCGTCGATGGCACGGATTCCAAAGCCCTGAATGGTCATCCACAGGGCATGAACCTCTTCATAATCCGTCATCCGCATCGGCCGGATGATTACCTTTCCTTCCATCTGTCTCAAATCTTTCTAAGGATTCTCTCAAAGGGAGCCGCTGATGCAGGCAGCTCCCCTTGTAATCTCCGGTGGATTGCTGCAGAGACTCGTTCCCCTAAGGCATCATCGCAGGGAGTCCGATTGCGGTCTTCTCCGGCAGTCCGAACATCAGGTTCATGTTCTGCACCGCCTGCGTTGCGGAGCCCTTTCCCATGTTGTCAATGGCGCCCATGAGAATGATGCGCCCGGTTCTCTCATCGATCTGGAAACCGATATCCAGGAAATTGCTGCCCTCCACAAAGCGGGTCTCAGGGTACTTGCCGTCCGGCAGGAGACGGATAAAGAATTCCTTTCCGTAGCGCGCTTCATAGACGCTGCGGATTTCCTCCTTCGAAGGAAGCGTTCCGTCCGCCTTCCGCACCAGTGATGCGTATTCCGTTGCCAGAATTCCGCGGTTCATCGGCACCAGGTGCGGCGTGAAATTGATGGTGACGCCGTGCCCGCAGGCATACGAGAGCTGCTCCTCGATCTCCGGTGTATGACGGTGCGTCGCCACGCCGTAGGGCTTGGCACTCTCATTCACCTCGCAGTAGAGGTTTGCCGTCTTCGCACCGCGCCCCGCGCCGGACACACCGGAAAGCGCATCCACAATCAGCGTGTCGGTGTCAATCAGTCCGGCCTCCACCAGAGGGTACGCCGTCAGGATGGAGCAGGTCGTGTAGCAGCCCGGATTGGCAAGGATTCTCGCCGCCGGAATGTCCTTCCGGTTGATTTCCGGA
Source organism: Clostridium sp. CAG:508 (assembly GCA_963650385.1). Taxonomy (GTDB): domain Bacteria; phylum Bacillota; class Clostridia; order Lachnospirales; family Lachnospiraceae; genus CAG-791. The sequence goes on from CAVJLL010000022.1 coordinate 13,033, forward strand.
AGGCCGTAAACGGCTTCCTGCAGGAACTCGGGGGAGGCGTGCTTTATTTTGTACCACTTCTCATAAACGGCCACGTCCTTCAGACGGAAATCCGCGGACATATCGATGACGCGGGTCTTCTGCAATAGCTCCTCGCTCATGAGTCCTGCACAGGCTCCCTGGGGCGTTGCCGTGAAAATAACGTCGGTCTCCTCTGCCAGCTCCAGAATAGCATGCTTCATCTTCTCCGTGTCATCATCAATCAGCGGAAGGTCGACAAAATGAAACAGATTGCCGTAGATGGATGCCATCTGCTGGTCCGCATAGCTGCGGGAGCCGATCCACTTGATTTCCACATCCGGATGCACCGACAGAATGCGCAGGATCTCCGCCCCTGCGTATCCGGTGGCACCGATGATGCCTGCTCGTATCTTGCTCATATATTATGTATTCCTCCAGATTCTGTTTCTATGCTCTCTATGCCGTTTCTATTCTGTACAGGCGCCAGCCACGACGGGTCCTGTAAATTGCAAAAGTCAGTAGCAGCACTTAATGTACTCCTTCTAGTGGATGTATGCAAGCATGTTTTTATAAATATGCATAAGCAATCTCGTTTTATGCATAAATATGCATAATCATATTCCGTATCTGCATATTTATGTACATTGTTCCGGTTGCAATTCTGTTTTGAACGTACTATATTTAACTACGTTTCAGGACCGTACCGATTGACAGGCAGTTTTTGAGATATGTTTGCATGAACGAACGCACTGCCGCGGACGGCTTTGGACAGCCACAAGAACAAATCATCTATCTAAAGGAGATTCGTGATGGAGAGAGAAAAGGTTGTACTTGCATATTCCGGCGGACTGGATACCACCTGTATCATTCCCTGGCTGAAGGAGAACTACAATTATGATGTTGTCTGCGTCTGCATCAATGTCGGACAGGAGCAGGAACTCGAGGGCCTCGAGGAGCGAGCGAAGTACTGCGGTGCAGACAAGCTCTACATTCTGGATGTCATCGATGAGTTCTGCGACGAGTATGTTGCTCCCTGCATTCAGGCACACGCCGTTTACGAGAACAAGTACCTGATCGGCACCTCGATGGCACGTCCGCTGATCGCCAAGAAGCTGGTAGAGATCGCCCGCAAGGAGGGCGCCGTTGCCATCAGCCACGGTGCAACCGGAAAGGGCAACGACCAGATCCGCTTCGAGCTGGGCATCAAGGCACTGGCTCCGGACATCAAGATCATTGCTGCATGGCGTGATCCGAACTGGAAGCTGGATTCCCGCGAGTCCGAGATCGAATACGCACACAAGCACGGCATTGACCTGCCCTTCTCTGCAGATGAGAGCTACAGCCGTGACCGCAACCTCTGGCACATCAGCCACGAGGGTCTGGAGCTGGAGGATCCCTCCAACGAGCCGAACTACGACCACGTTCTGGTGCTCTCCACGACGCCGCAGAAGGCACCGGACAAGACGACATATCTCACCATTGATTTCGAGAAGGGCCTTCCGGTTGCCGTGAACGGTGAGAAGATGAAGCTCTCCGACATCATCCGCAAGCTGAACAAGATCGGCGGCGAGAACGGCATCGGCATCATCGACATCGTAGAGAACCGCGTCGTCGGCATGAAGAGCCGCGGCGTTTATGAGACTCCCGGCGGAACCATCCTGTATGAGGCACACCAGCAGCTCGAGGAGCTGATCCTCGACCGCGAGACCTATGCGCTCAAGGAGGAGATCGGCGAGAAGTTTGCAAGCCTTGTCTACGAAGGCAAGTGGTTCTCTCCTCTTCGCGAGGCAGAGCAGGCCTTCATCGAGAGCACGCAGCGCTACGTAACCGGAACGGTGAAGCTCGGCCTCTACAAGGGCAACATCATCCGTGCCGGCGAGACCTCTCCGTACACGATGTACAACGAGAGCATCGCTTCCTTCAAGACCGGCGATATGTACGATCACACCGATGCCAACGGCTTCATCAACCTCTTCGGCCTTTCCACCAAGGTTCGCGCCATGAAGATGCAGGAGGTTGCCAAGAAGGAAGGCGTGAAGAACTGGCAGGACCTGCTGTAAGCCCTGCTGCAATCCCCAAAACATCCTGTAATGGGTGGTTGATAAAAAGAGCTCCTGCAAATATGCAGGAGCTCTTTTTTTACGTATCAGTACAGACACCAACCAAGTAACAGGGTGCCGAATGTACTGTTACTTTTTTACCACAGAACAATCACAGGAACACCACCGCTGACGCCGTCACCACGACGAGCAGCACCAAAAGGAGCTGCACCACCAGAATCGCCGGCATACCGATGCGGAAGTTCCGCTTCCTCGTCTTGTGATGAAAGACAAACATCCCGAGGTTGCTGCCGATGCTGCCGCCGATAATGGCAAGTAGAAAGAGGGTCGCCTCCGGCGTTCGCCACTCTCCTCTTCTGGCCTTTTTCTTGTCCCGGCCCATGGCCAGAAACGCTGCCAGATTCACCGCCGCCAGATAAATAATAAGGAGCGTTCCAGATGTAATATGGAGCGATGTCATCTGCATCAGAAACAGTTCAATCGGATTCATGCATTTTACCTGTATTTCTCGCTGTCGGACTCTTCGTACTTCTCGTCGCAGTACTTGCAGCGGTAGGTTCCGCTGGCCTCATCTGCCAGATAGAAAATGTGCGGCAGGCCGCGCTCTACCGTGGAGATGCACCGCGGGTTTGCGCAGTGTACGATACCCCGCAGCTCCTTGGGGAGCTTTAAGCTTCTCTTCTCGATGATCTGTCCGTTCTTGATGACATTCACCGTGATGTTGCGGTCAATGAAAGCCAGCGCATCCAGATTCAGGGAATCGATGTCGCATTCCACCTTCAGGATGTCCTTTTTGCCCAGCTCGCCGCTTCTGGCGTTCTTAATGATTGCAACCGGGCAGTCCAGCTTGTCCAGCCCCAGATAATGATAGATCTTCATGGCTCTTCCGGCACGAATGTGATCCAGAACAAAGCCCTCTTCTATTTTACCGATTGTCAGCTTATGCGCTACGTTTGCTATCATGTTTTACCTCCGCTCTACGTTTTCAGTAATTGCACAGATGCCGTTACCATTCACTCGCCGGCCAGACGACAAGGCAGCGGACAACTCCGCCAGGCCCCGTCGCTGACCGGCAAATTCATATGCTGCTCCGACGCCGATTTACACTTCGATTCCGAGCAGAGTCAGCACGGCCGCCATGCGGACGTACACGCCGAACTGTACCTGCTTGAAATAGGCCGCGCGCGGATCATCGTCCACGTCCGCGGCGATTTCATTGACACGCGGCAGCGGATGCAGGACGTAGCAGTCCGGCTTGGCGAGGGAGAGCTTCTCCCGGTCCAGAATATAGAAATCGCGGAGACGGACATAATCCTCTTCGTTGAAGAACCGTTCCTTCTGGATGCGGGTCATGTAGAGGATGTCCAGTCTCTGGATGGCGTCCTCTATTTTGATGCACTCCTCATAGGGAATTCCCTTGGCGTCCAGGAGCTCGATGATGTAATCGGGCACCCGCAGCTCCTTGGGAGAAATAAAGATGAAGTGTACCCCGGGATAACGGACCAGTGCGTTGATCAGGGAATGTACAGTGCGTCCGAATTTCAGGTCGCCGCACAGGCCGATGGTGAAATTGTCCAGACGTCCCTGGAGATTCCGGATGGTCAGAAGGTCCGTCAGCGTCTGCGTGGGATGCTGATGACCGCCGTCACCTGCGTTGATCACCGGAATGGAGGCGTACTGCGCTGCCACTGCAGCCGCGCCCTCCTTGGGGTGACGGATCACCATGATATCTGCAAAGCAGGAAATGACTCTTGCGGTATCTGCCACGGTCTCACCCTTGGTGGCCGAGGACGAATCCGCATCGGCAAAGCCCATGGTGGAGCCGCCGAGGTTCAGCATCGCCGTCTCGTGCGACAGACGCGTTCTGGTGGACGGCTCGTAGAAGCACGTCGCCATCTTGCGGCCCTCGCAGGCATGCGCGTATTTGTCCGGGTGGAGCCGGATATCGTCTGCCAGATCGAACATCCGGTCCAGCTCCTCCACCGAGAAATCCAGCGGTGTCAAAAGGTCACGTTTCTTCGTTGTCATAATTGCCTCCTATTTCCTTTTGGTCGCAGCATGCGGAAAATACCTGATATCGGTTCAGCACCTGCCGCATTTTACCGTGAACCCTCTGCTTGCAGACAAACTCACGATTAAAATCGACAGGCGGCCGCATCCGGCTGCGATCATGTGCCGCGGACTCCGTCCGCCAAACAGCCTTCCAATCGGAAGGATAGCAACAGCATTTCTGCCTACTCCCTGACGAAATCGAATCCTCTCGATGCCAGGAAACGCTCCATGGTCTGATCCCAGACGCGGTCGGGGCTCTTATCCATTAAGAAGGTATTCGAGGCTGTTCCGGTAATCAGGGTCAGCCTGCCTGCATCCAGACGGATATTGAGGGCAAAAGCAGAAACAGCTTCCAGCGTTCCGGGCTGCAGGTCCGGTGCTGTCTCCAGTATACGGCGCATCTGATCGGGCTTCAGCCGCAATGTCAGCCTCAGAAAGGACGGTGCCTGTCTGCCCTTTATCATCTCGCGGCAGATCAGACGCGCCCTGCTCCAGGTCTCAAACATGAAAAAGCGATGCTCCGGATCGCTCTCGCCATCCGTTGCATCGCTGTGACCAAAGTCGGTATTCAAATGTCCGTCAACGGTATAGGTCACTGCCATTCGAATCACAGCCTCTTCGAGCAAAAAGGAATCAAAGCACTCCGTGGAGAACAGCTTCGACATGAAGGCTCCTATGTTGTGAATGGTAAATGCTACCATGTACAATTCCTTTCCGCTGAATAGTTACCTATCTGTGAACAACAGTCGGCCTAAGCCGTAGGATAGTCTAGCACAAAATCCGGAAAGCGGAACATAAATTTGCGGTCCCGAGGCAGAAAACTTTTATCGCCGCGCAAGGTACTCCACGGCTGAGAGTGCCGCGACATTTCCCTCGCCTGCTGCCTTGATGTACTGATAGGGCGCTCCCGCCGCATCGCCGCAGGCATAGCACCCGGGAATGCCGGTCTGCATCCGGCGGTCCGTCTTAATGTGGTTCTCCTCCATGGCAAGCCCCGGCACCAGCTGCGCGGGCGACACGCTCTCCCGGAGGATGAACACGCCGTCCACCGGATAGCTGCCTTTATCGGTCACAAGATAGCTGACCTTCATCGTTCCTTCGATGGCCGCTGGCTTTTCGTGAATGACCTCGACGTTCTCCCGAACCTTCACCGGCTCCTGATACATCGGAAAATAGTACACTCTGCCGGCCACCTCTGCCAGAAAGTCCGCTTCCGCCTCCTCCCGGGGAGAAAAGCCGATCACTGCCGCCGTCTTTCCGCGGTAGAGCATCGCATCGCAGGTGGCGCAGTAGCTCACGCCTCTGCCGAGGAGCTCCTCCTCGCCGGGGTAGGGCTTTGCCGTATTCACACCGGTTGCCAGAATGACGGTATCCGCTTCGTACTCGGTCCCATTTCCCTGCAGCATAAAATAATCGCCTGCTGCAAAGACCAGGTGAATCGTATCCTCTGTCACCGCAAGGTTCATGGCATCCAGATGCCGTTGAAACGCAGCGGCAAGCTCCGTTCCGCTGATATCCGGAAAGCCCAGGTAATTCTGCACAGTATGTGCCTTCCGGAGCTTTGCAGAGAAATCCCTGCTGCCCAGCAGAATCGTCTTTTTATTGCGTATCCTGGCGGTAATCGCCGCTTCCAGCCCTGCCGGTCCTGTCCCGATTACCGCAATCTCATATCGCTCCATAGTTTCCTCCGCTGTGCCCCCAGCTATATCGCTGCAATCCTCCGCAGCACCTCCTCCGTGCACACAAAGGGTGCCTTTGCAAGCTTTGACGGATTTGCCGCCACCATGTCTGCCGTGTGCTGCAGCTCCTCCTCCGGAACAGCGATCTCGCCGCAGACGATGCGGAAGAACTCCTCCCACGCCTCAATCGATGCAAAGCCTGCCATTTCCAGGGCCGTCAACTGCTCCTCCATGGGAAGTGCACGAAGGAACCCGGCCTCGAACAGGCCGACTGCAATGCCGTGCGGCAGATGCAGATCGTACGTCAGCGCATAGGACAGCGCATGCGGAAGGGACGTACCCGTCTGGGCAATGGCCATTCCCGCAAAGGCAGAGGCGCGCATCAGATCCCCGCGCTCTTTCGCGGTCAGCGCCCGCTCATCCAGCTCCAGAAGGGGCCCCTGCACCTTGCTCCACTCCCGGAGTCCGGCTTCGGCGCACATCCTGCTGTAGGGCGTTGCCGAGGAATTGTAGTAGCTCTCCAAAAGATGCCCCAGCGCATCCACCGCGGTATTCCGGATAACATGCGCCGGCGCGGCCGCAAGATATTTGCCGTCGATTAGTGCAAGATCGGCGAAGATCTTATGTGGGAGGGAGCTCTTTGTTTTTTTCGCATGAACGGTCAGCACGCTGACACCGGTCACCTCAGAGCCGGTGCCGCAGGTGGTCGGGATCAGGATCAGCGGAAGGCGGATCGTTTTTCCGGCCTTTGCGGCGTCGTACAGATAATCCGCGCCCTCCTCGGGATGAGCCAGCATCAATGCGGCCGCCTTCGCCGCATCCAAAGGTGACCCGCCGCCGATTCCGATGACGAAATCCGCGCCCTCCTGCAGGCCGAGCGCCCTTGCCTTCATGACTGACTCAACGGAAGGATTTTCCTCCACCGCATCAAACAGCACATAGGAGACGCCGCCCTTCTCCAGAGCGTCCGTCACATCCTGCAGGGAGCCGTTCGCCCTCGCCGAATGCCTGCCTGTCACAATGAGCGCCCGGGTTCCTGCGCTGCACACCTCGGCGGCGTGTCCTTGTACACAGTTTTCTTCCTCATATACCTTTACCGGCATGTAATACTGCATCTGCTTCCTCCCATGTGCTGCCACATCTTTCCTATTTTCGCAGCGTCCAGCTCGAACAGTTCCTTTGCACCGAAAACCTTCAATGCTGCTGCGTCACCGTTTTCTGCCGGTTCCGGTCACAGCTTCTTAAAGGGACTCCTGCGGATCGCACGGCAGCGTCTCCTTAAATGTCATGATCATTTCTGCCGTAAGGCTCAGCTCCCGGTTCTCCTCGCCGATGTCCTCGCGGGGCACCCAGACCGCCCGGGCAAGCTCGCCGTCGTCCATGTGGATCGGCTCCGTCTCATCCGCAATGCAGTAGTACCCGAACAGCAGATTGGAATCAAAGCCCCAGGGCTGGCTTTTAAAATACCGGATGTGCCGGACGTGAAGTCCCACCTCCTCCAGCACCTCTCTGCGCACCGTGTCCTCCGCCGTCTCGCCGATCTCGCAGAAGCCGGCCACCAACGCATTCCCCTTGTGCGCCCGGCCCGCATAGCGCGTCAGGACAATCTTGCTGCGCTCCGGATTGGTGATGCCCACAATGACTGCCGGCGCAATCTTCGGATAAATAACGTTGCCGCAGGCCGAGCACACCTTTGCCCGCTCCCGGTGGGAGTACAGGGTCTTCTGCCCGCAGCGCCCGCAGAACACATTGTCCCGGTACCATACGTACAGATGGTAGCCCGTTTCACCTGCAAAGCAGGAGACCTTCGGCTGCGCCCTCCGAAGCGTCCGGATGGACTTCATTGTAAAGCCAGCTTCCTCCGGCCAGGTAAGCTCTGCCCCCAGATAAAGCCAGTAGGGCTTTTCGTCAATGGCAAACAGATAAATAAAATTCTTCTTCTGTGCTCCTGCCGCGAGGTAATCGGCGGCGCAGGGAAAGCTCACCAGATTTTCTTCCTTTTCTTCTATGTGACAGAGGATTTCCCTCTCACGAAAGGAGAATACCGTATCCTCCTCCCGTACATCGCCCGGTCCCTCATCGCGGAACTGGTTGTGCATGGTCTGCGGTTTAATATCCTGAATCATTCATTCTGTCCTTTGCCGTGCAATGTGCTCTCACCGCCCCGGTTACTCGAAGAGCTCGCTGACGGCCTTTGCGTCATACTGCACGCTGGAAATCTTCTGCGTCTCAATCCGGTACAGTGCGTTGGCTGCCATATGCTCTGCCGCCTGCTCCAGGTCACGCACACCCGGCATCGAGGCAAACTTATCCACCACCGCATAGGCGCCGTCCTCGGTGACAACGCATTCCTGTCTGGTCATTCCCATGCGCTTTAATACCTTCGGCATGGAATAATTGGAGAAGATCGTTTTTTTCTCATCCCTTGTATAATCCGGAATGTCAATAACCGCAAAGCGCGTCATGAGCGGCTCGCTGATGCGGCTCTTGTCGTTTGCCGTTGCGATCGGATAAACGCCGCCGGTCGGGATGTTGCACTCCATGTAGTTGTCGGTATAGCCAAGGTTGTCCAGAAGCGTTAGGAGCGCATCTGCAGGATTGCCGCTGGTGGTTTTGGAATCCGCCTTGTCCAGCTCGTTGATGATAAATACCAGATTCGATTCCCCGGCCACATAAAACGCCTCCATGATGCTGCCCGGCTTGGCGTTTGCATAGACGCGGGACGTGCCCGTCAGCTGATCGGAATCGTGAATCGCACTCATATCCAGCGTTGTCCACGGAAGTCCGAGGATGCGTGCCACCGCGTAGGCCACCTGCGATTTTCCCGTTCCGGCCGGTCCCACCAGAAGGAGGCCGTATGCAGGAAGCGTGTGCGTCCGGTTGATCTGGATGATCGTCTCAATGATGCGCTGCTTGACCTTCTCCATGCCGTACAGCTCTTCATCCAGAATGCGCCTTGCCTCCTCCGGATCAATGGAGCCGAAGGTCGTATCCTTCCACTGGATGTTCAGCATGATGGAAAGCGCCCGCTGCGCATGCCGCCGCTCATCCGGCCCGATTTCCGAGGACCTGGCCACCACGAGATTCCGCCTTGCCCACTTCAGGATATGCGGAGGGAGGGATCTTCCCGCCACATTCAGGAAATCGGTGATGCTCTGAAGGCTGGTCAGCTTCATGTCATCGCCTTCAATCTCCTCGATGTCCTCGTCCGGTGCATCTGCAGGAGCCTTGGTCTGCAGGAGCCTGCGGATTGCATACTGCAGGAAGCCGTCCTCTGCCGAGAGCTTCGTCTCTCCGCCGGAATCGACCTCGCGGATTTTATAGACGCAGTAGCCGCGGCTCGTTGTTTTGCCGGAAAGGCGTACGTTGATGCGGTTGTCGCCGATCCAGCGGACGAGATCCTCAAAACGCTCATCGATCTCTGCAATGTCCGTCTCCGCCGGCGTTCCGTTCACCATAAAGTGAAACGAGGTGCGCTTTTCGGGGAGCTCAAAGCTGCCGCTCGTATGGTGGCGAAGCTCTCCGCGGGCGTTTTCGAGCACCAGCAGCGGGTGCTCGGCATCCGCCTCCTCCGCATCCGACCGGAACGTTGTATAGGTGCAGATCTTCTCTGCGGTCACTGCCGTTTTCTTTGCCGCGCCGCTCTCTTTTTCTTCCTCAGCGGCAGCGCTGAAATCAAATACCTTATTGGCCATTTTCATATCCTCCCTGTCGTGGACACCATTGTATCAAAAAAAACGTATTTATTTAGCACCCATCTCGAATTTGCTTCGCAAATCCTCGATGCGGCTGGCCAGAGGTCCTTCGGACCTTGGCCGCCTGCCAATTTCAATCGTGAATATGCCTGCAAGCAGTCAATTCACGTTGAAATGTGGCAGGTGCTAAACAGATAGAAAAAAAACAGCGGTGCATTACAGCACCGCTGCTTTTGACAGGCTCATATAGACAGCCGCAATTGTCTTATCGATTAAAGGCCTCTTTGCCGGGGTATACCGCCGCCTCGCCGAGCTCCTCTTCAATGCGCAGGAGCTGGTTGTACTTGGCCACGCGCTCGCTTCTGGACGGTGCGCCGGTCTTGATCTGGCGTGTATTCAATGCAACGGCAAGATCGGCAATGGTCGTATCCTCGGTCTCGCCGGAGCGATGGGACGTAATTGCCGTATAGCCGGCCTTGTGCGCCATCTTGATGGCCTCGAGGGTCTCGGATACGGAGCCGATCTGGTTGAGCTTGATCAGGATGGAATTGGCGCTTGCATTCGCAATTCCCTTGGAGAGACGCTCTGTGTTGGTAACGAACAGGTCATCGCCGACCAGCTGCACCTTGCCGCCGAGCTCAGCCGTCATCTTCTTCCAGCCCTCCCAGTCCTCTTCATCGAGTCCGTCCTCGATGGACCAGATGGGATACTTCTCTACCAGTGACTTCCAATGTGCAATCAGCTCATCGGAGGTGAAATCCTTTCCGGATTTGGGCTGATGGTAGAAGCCGATTCCCATGTCGCTCTTCCATTCGCTGGAAGCGGCATCCATCGCCAGCACGAAATCTCTGCCGGGCTCATAGCCGGCATCCTTTACGGCCTGCAGGATGTGCTCGATGGTATCCTCATCGTCCTTCAGGTTCGGAGCAAAGCCGCCCTCGTCACCGACTGCCGTTGTGTTTCCTTCTGCCTTCAGATTCTTCTGCAGTGCGTGGAACACCTCGGTGCACCAGCGAAGTGCCTCCCGGAAGGAGGGTGCTCCGACCGGCATGATCATGAACTCCTGTGTATCCACCGAGTTGGTTGCATGTGCGCCGCCGTTTAAGATGTTCATCATCGGAACCGGAAGAACATTGGCGTTTGCACCGCCGAGGAACCGGTAAAGCGGAATGCCGAGTGCCTCTGCTGCCGCCTTGCAGCTGGCGATGGATACCGCCAGAATCGCATTGGCGCCGAGCTCCGACTTGTTCGGTGTGCCGTCCGCCTTGAGCATGGCGGCATCTACGGCATAAACGTTCTGAGGGTCCAGTCCCTTGATCGCATCGTTAATGATGGTATTGACATTATTAACAGCGGTGGAAACGCCCTTTCCGCCGAACCTTTCCTTATCGCCGTCACGCAGCTCAATTGCCTCAAATTCTCCGGTGGAGGCGCCGCTGGGTGCGGTTCCGCGTCCGACGACGCCGTTTGTCAGAATAACCTCTGCCTCTACCGTAGGATTTCCGCGGGAATCCACAATTTCACGTCCGATGACCTTTTCAATTTCCAGATGCTGCAGCATGATTCTCTTCTCCTTTCGCAGTCGCGATTCATTGCCCCATTATGTTTGTTGGAGCTAACCAAGGGAAGTATATCACAAAACAGGCGCCAGTTAAAAGAGGCTAACCATTTAAAAATCGCACTGCTGCAGTTTGGATGTTGCTGTACAGACGCCCCCCCGTTCAGCCGCAGATCGTGTCCTGCAGCTTCTGCTCCAGCCACTCTGTCCAGGCTTCGAACCCTTCTCCTGTCTTTGCACTGACGAAAAAGATCTCCGTCTCCGGGTTCAGCGCGTGAATGCGCCGGACCACCGCCGCATCATCAAAGGGAAAATACTCCCTCGTATCTGTTTTGTTGATCAGCACTGCCTGCGTCACCTGGAACATCAGCGGATATTTCAGCGGCTTGTCGTCCCCTTCCGGGATCGAAAGAATTTCGATGTTCAGGGAGGCCCCTACGTCCTCCTCTGCCGGACACACGAGATTTCCGACATTTTCAAGGAACAGAAGGTCGAATTTCTTATCCTCTCCTTCGCCCTCCTTCGTCTCCTGCTGCAGAATGCCGTCCAGCGCCTGCCGGGTCATCTGTGCCGTCATGGCGCATTCGCCCCCGGTGTGCACCTGAATGGAAGTGATTCCTGCCGCCGCCACTTTCTCTGCATCCACCGTGGCATCAATGTCGGCTTCCATCACGCCAATCCGGTACCTGTCACGGAGCATCGCGGCTGTGCGCAGCAGGACGGACGTCTTCCCGGCGCCGGGCGATGCCATCACGTTCAATAGGAGAATCCCCTTCTTCTTCAAAAGCTCCCTGGTCTCCTCCGCCAGCCTCTCCTGCTGTGCATACACACTTTTATTGACTTCAATCACTCGAACACTCATCGCTTTGTCCCCATGCTCCTCTCCCCCTGCACTAAACCGCGCAGCACTCACTGGGCATCTCCATCACGCTGCACTGCGCACTTCCTCAGCGGCCGTCTGGTCTCTTTGTCCTGCAGTCCTGTGTGCCGCTCAGCGGTCATTGTCGGCAGTTCCGCTCAGCCGGCTGCGAACGTGCTGCAGCAGGTACTCTGCCAGCTCCGGGATTCCCTCTCCGGTTCTGGCGCTCACCGGGAAAACCGGTGCCTTTGCATTGCGGAGCCAGATGCCGGCCTGGCATTTCTCCATATCAAAATCAAATGCCGGCAGCGCATCCATCTTATTGATGATGACAAGATCCGCCTTTTCGAACATCAACGGATACTTGAGCGGCTTGTCATCCCCCTCCGGAACCGACAATATCACCGCATTCAGATCCGATCCGGTATCAAATTCCGCGGGGCACACCAGATTTCCTACGTTCTCCAAGATGATCAGATCCAGTGCACGGACCGCCGTCTTCCCCTGTGTCTCTTCATTCTCTGTCCGGACTCCGGCCGGCTGCTGCGCATCCTCCTGCATACACTCCCGCAGTGCCCGCATCCCCTGTCTGGACATCTGCGCATCCAGATGGCACATTCCGCCGGTGTGGAGCTGCACGCAGGGGTATCCTTTCTCCTGAATCGTCCTTGCGTCCACATCGGAATCAATGTCCGCTTCCATCACGCCGCAGGCAATGTGCTGACCCAGAATGTCCAACAGCGCCAGAATGGTGGTTGTCTTTCCGGCTCCGGGCGACGACATCACATTCAGGTAGCAGCATCTCTCCTGTATGGTTTCCTCCCGCAGAAGTGCCGCATCCCGGTCGTTGTCCTCCAGGATGGTCTTCTTGAGCTCAATGATTCTCGTATCCATAGTGTCCCCCTCTTTTGGTTTCATCCAAACATCATAGCATATCCGCAACTAGTCAGAGCCCATTCGCAGAAAAAGGCCGATCCTTTCGGATCGGCCTCACATCGTAGCTCGTACGGGAATCGAACCCATGATTCTGCCGTGAGAGGGCAGCGTCTTAGCCTCTTGACCAACGAGCCATATCCTTTACCTGTACCGATGAACCGGAAATGTTTCCTGCGCTCAAGCACAGGTAAGAGGATACTATACTCCTGCGCGCTTCGCAAGCTTTTTTTATCGCTTTGCAAAAAGGCGCACTCTTTCATGTATTGCTCGACAATTTCGTCACTGTCCTAATCGTTATATCCGATCCACGTCCTGGTCGGGAAGTTCCGGTTGCCGATCAGATCGTCGATGTTCATACCCATGATGAGGGATGCCTTTTCCTTATACTCCCAGGCCCTATCGGTGTCGATGTATTTGTAGTAATCGTAGGCCGGCTTCTGGTTTCCGTTCTCGTCGATCAGGCCCTGCGCGATCCGGCTCTCCACCTCCTTGGCATGATCCGTCTGCCGGTAGAGCATAAAGGAATCAATGTCCTCATTGGCTGCAGCCTGCAGGTACCCGTAGGCGATGGATGCGCATTGAAGGTCATCACCAAAGTAAGAGGTAAAACCGATCTCCGACAGCGAAATGCTCCTCACCTGTCCCGAGGGACCCAGCATCTCCTCGCGGTGCATGTAGTCCGTCAGAATGTAGAGATTCTGCATGGTAATGTACGGCGTCGAGATGTCCTTGTGCACCCAGCGCTCCAACCCGAGCCACGCGTAGGGGTCGTACAGCGGCGAATCGTAAGGATGGAAGGACAGGCCCCAGTCGATATTGCCCTCGCGGTTCACGTAGTAGGCAAAGGCATCCAGATATTCCTTTGATAAGAAGCACCCCGGATTCGATTTCCTCCCCCACTCCTGGTCGATGGAATTGTATACGAGGCAGTTTGCATTGCCGGCCTTCAGACCGTTGTAGAAAATGCGGAACGCCTTATGGTAGTTGTTGACGTTCTCGTCCAGGTCCGTGCTGCTGGTGTAGTACCACTCCGTTCTGGCATTCACTTCATTGCCGACAATCCAGTTATCCACCTGTCCGACGCCCTGCCCGCCGCTGTAGCGGGAGCCAAGGAAATACGCAATGGCCTCCAGATGACGGCTCCCGTCCTTCTCTGCCGTGTTGAAGGCATATCCCGGGCACACGTGCTCGTCGCGTGCCATCGGATGAATCAGGTCCTGTGCCTGCGGCTCCTTATCATTGAGAATATTCACCGTGATCTGCAGGTCCAGTGTCGTAAAGTACGTGAACAGATTGTCGTACTGGAGGAGTGCCGCCGCATTGAACGCATACGTCTCCCCGTTGTAGTCCATGTAGATTGTCGGATACGCCGGATCCGTCGATTCTCCGACAATCTCGCCTACGTTGATGTTGTAGGTAACCTGCTGAATGCCAAGGTCCTCAATCTCTCTGGTCATCAGACGGTCCGGATCCGCAAGAAGCCCCTTGATGCCATGGTCCTTGCGGACGCATGCCGCTGTCGCGCAGGCCTCCGGATTGGTAATGTAATGCTCGTCCGACACCTGCACCAGCCTGCCGCCGCGCTTCACTGCCACAATAAACTTCTTCGAGAGGTTTGAGCCGCTCTGATTGAACCGCAGCGGGAAGGAAAAAGAAGCACTCTTCCCCGCCTGCGCGGATGCGACCATGGTTCCGGCTGCGCCGTCCTGCCATACCTCGTCCGCATACAGGTAATATTTCCCGTCATCTGAGGCCGGCACCGTCGAGGAAGAGACCGTAACCTGTACATCGTCTCCCTCTATTTCGGCGCTTAGAATATCCACGGCTCTCTCCGCCGCCTGCACCGCTCCGGCCGGTCCGAAAAGGACCGCTGCCATCAGCGCAGCTGCCAGCCCTGCTGCCGCCAGCAGGAGATTCCCGTGTATCCTTCGCTTTTGCTTCATATTCCTTCCCCCTTTCTTTAACAATGGTATCTATCCAGAGCCTATTTGCAAAGCTTCCTGATGTTAAGTCCTTATACCGGCCTACGGCAGATATTACTGTACAGGCGCCAGCCACGACGGGTCCTGGCGTTTGGCTGGCGAGTGTACTGTTACCGGCAGATAGCTGCCAGACAGCACGCGGCATTTAAAACCGCTGCCAGAATCATAAGCAGCATGACTGCACTTACATTATACTCGTGCAAAAGCAATGTTGCTGCAGCCGACAATCCAAGCGCTCCCAGCTTTTTGGCTGCATTCAGCTTTATGAGCAGTTCCTGCTGCCTCAGCAGATCTGTCCCCTCCAGCGATATATTCTGTATGAGCGTTATATAAGGATCGCGAACAAAGGCCAGCAGCAGATATCCGACGGACAAAGCAATAACCGTACCGGTTCCGTCGAAGCCTCCGGCCGCCGCCTGAAGAAGGAGCCCTACAAGCAGCATGAACGATGCCGCAGCAGCGAGTCGGTTTCCCATACGTGCATAAATGCTGCGGGTCAGCAGATTTGAAAGAACCCTCAGCAGATAGATCAAAGTGGTTGCCATGCTGATCAGCATTACCGCATCATCCATGCCGCGGTTCGCCAGAACCCACTGTATATTCAGCTTTGCATAGGACAGTCCGATGCCGGTAAGGGCTGTAAAAACAGCAAAGGAACACAACAGCAGCGCCGCAGATGCTCCAAAGCCTCCCGGGGAACCAAGACTGGCCTTTTTACCGCCCATTATTTTTATTTCATTGCGCGAATCGTCGCCTGCAGAAAAGGAAAAGGCGGCCCATATCCCAAGCGCTGCCAGAATCATGCAGGCGTACATGGGATAATACGGGTTTTTCTGAAACAGCGGCCCGCACATAAGAGCGGTGACCAGCATGCACAGAGATGCTGCGCTGTTTGCATCCGACTGGCAGGCAACATACTGATTTTGCCGCTTGTCCTCAGTCAGCCGGTTCTTCAGAACGGCAGGTCCCATAGCCGTCAGCGTATGGGCAATACACTTCAGAAATCCGCCCAGCAGGATGACCGCAAAATTCGGTGCAAAGGTAATGCACACTGCTGACAGGAGGAATGCTATGCTGCCCGCACGTACTGCTCTTTTGTTCCCCGCCCGGTTGATCCACCTCAGAAGGGGATACTGAATCATCAGTGAGAATAACAGCGCTAAAAAGGTCAGCAGCGAAACATCGGCTGCGGAAATCCCCTTGGCCTGCGTCAGGAAGAGTGTATCGCACACCATATAGAACAGCAGATCCGTCTCCAGAGCCGTATATCCCAGATATTCTATGCAAACGCGATTGCCGTTATAAATGCTGCCGCAGCGTTTCATCCAGTCTTTCATCGTCTCCCATCGGGAATATCCCATTTTGCCATCGAATGTCAAAAATCAATTCCAACGCTTTGGCAGAAGCTCAGCGCTCTTCGTTTGGCCTCATGCAGCACCTCATCGGAGAATACTCCGGGAAGTGCCGCAGACGCCGTGCATATTCTTGCCGCAAGGAGTCCTGCAATCTGCTCTTTGATCTGTGCCAACCGTTCCTTCGATGCAGTGCTGTAATACGCCGCAAGAAATGCATCAAACAGCCGTTCCTCCTCCGAAGCTCTTTTCCGGTCTTTCTCGGAGCCGGCCGACAGCGACGGAAGAAAAACACAATGGGAATACATGCACATAAGGTCAAAAACCGGATGTCCCTTTCCGCATAGCATCCAGTCTATAAAATAAAGATCAGAACCGCAGACGATGACATTTCCGGGATGACAGTCGCCATGTACAAGGGTATCCGCATCCGGGATTGCTTCAAAGATGGCCTTGATTTTCTTTTTTTCCTGTACATTGCAAAAGGAGCGCGGCATGTTCTCGCACAGGGTCATGGATACCTTTTTAAGGTCAGGAAGCCGGTCATCACAGACTCGGACACGATGCAGACCGTGCACTGCCGCAGCAAATTCCTGCATCCGGCTTTCGCAGCTGTCCGGATCGTCCGACAAGAGGTGTTCCAGCTCTTTGCCAGGCATTTTGTCCATGATAATTCCGTAGGCAGCCCCGGACCGCACAATTTCATAGGCGCCGGGAGCCTTGATCCCGTACGCATGCACAGCCTCTGTGAGCACCAGTTCCTGCCGGATCATGGTGAAGGGCACCGACGGCTTGAAGAGCTTGAGCACCTTGCTGTCCAGATCATATACTGCAGCAGTTCTCCCCTTCCCTATGACAGGAAAACCGGCGCACGCCTGTCTGCGGAATTCGTCCCAGCTCCCCTCCGGAGGCAGGAGGCTCAGCTTATCGAGCTTCCCGGTTTCCAGAAGCGGGAAATCCTGGAGACGCACAAAGGCCGTCGGGATCATGTATTCCGGAATCACTTCCATGAGACGAAGGCGCATTTCTTCAACGTTTACATCCACGTCGTCGGTATAGAATACAATAATGGAGGAAATATCCTTAAGAACAAAGCCTCTGACCACGAGGTGCTTCAGTCCGCAAACCTTTCTGACAGCATTTGCCACCTCATCCGGCTCGATGCGGTATCCGCCGATTTTAAACATTTCATCGAGGCGTCCGTGAAGGATCAGAGTACCGTCCTCTGTCATCTCTCCCGCATCACCGGAATGGAACACTCTTCCGCACAGGAGCTTTCGGGTGCGCTCCGGCAGATTCAGGTATCCGCGCAGATAGGGATCGCGAAAACACACCTCCCCCGCCACTCTAGGCGTAGCCTCCATGCCTTCCTCATCCAGGACGAACACCTCCAGATCGGAACCGGATCTCCCGACCGGTGCGGGCGTCATGGCCTGATTCAGCTCGAACACAGTGATCAGACACCCCGATTCCGTCGACGCATAGCAGTTATACACCTTCATATCGTCGATAAACAGGCCGTCTGCCGGTTCACTGGACAGCACGCACATTCTCCACGGCTGCCGGAACGGATAGTGATTCCGCAGAAACGAGGGCGTAAGATAACCGGAATTCACCCCCGCATCCTTCAGATATCCATAGAACCTATCCTCCGTTTCCTTACATTCGTACGGTATCAGTGCCAGTGTGGTTCCGAAGGCGCACATAAAGGAAAAGATAATGGGCCAGGAGACAAAATTCAGCGGACTCATGGCAAGGAAGGTATCCGAATCACTGAGAATCGGCACTCCGTCCACCCGCGCACTTTTCCATGCATTTTCCATCGTTCCGTATTCATGAAGAACGCCCTTGGGACTGCTGGTGGTGCCGGATGTATAAGCGATATAGCACAGATTATGCAGCCGAACCGGCTCATAGCCATCCATCGGCTCCGCAGCAAGAATCTGCTGCCAGTCCTTTTCGTCCACGAACAGGCTGCAGCTGCAGTCACTGCGGATAAAGGCGGTGCGTTTATCATCGTTGTCCGTCTCTGTGAGCACAAAGGCCGCTCCGGCGCGCATCGTGCCGGCCATACAGGCGAGCAGCCCGATTCCGCGGGGCAGATTGTACATGACAATGTCCTCTGCACCGATCCCTCCGGATTTCAGCCAGGCATAAATTCTGCCGCTAAGCTCCCAGAATTCCCGAAATGAAATCCGGGTGTCCGGATCGTAAATGACGCAGGTGCGTTCCGGGGTATTCAGCGCACGCTGATGCAGCAGCTCCAGTGTGTTCATCTTGGTCTCCTCAGAAAAATGACAGTCAAAGCGCTTTTCACGTCAGATTTACGCTGCGAAGCAGCGATTTTGCGAATGGGCTCTGAATAATTATGCAAATTTTATCGTTACATCAGGTCAAAAATGGAATACTGGTTGGATTCCGGCAGGTCTCCCAGGAGTCCCAGCTCATTCATCTTCTCTAGGATTGTCTGTGACACCTTCGCCCGCTCCCGGATATCCTGCCGGGAAACGAACGGTCCGTTCTTGCAGGCCTCCTCCAGCGCATCCGCGGCACTTGCGCCCATGCCGTGAATGGACGTGTAGGCCGGCATGATTTTGCCGTCGACGATCTGGAATGCACGGCCGTGCGCGGTCCCCAGCCGGATCGGCGTAAATTCGATGCCGCGGGCATACATTTCCCGTACCACCAGCGCGTCATCGAGCTGTGCCTCCTCTGCAGCGGTCAGCTTGTCCCTGGACTGGTACTCCTTCATACAGCTTAACAGATGCTGCTGCCCCTGCGCCATCATTTCATAGTCAAATGCCTTCGCGCGGATCGTATAATAGGCGCAGTAGTAGGCCAGCGGCTGGTGCACCTTAAACCACGCGATGCGGAGCGCCATCATAACATAGGCCGCCGCATGGCCCTTCGGGAACATGTACTTGATCTTCAGGCAGGCATCATGGTACCACTCCGGCACCCCGGCCTCCCGCATGGCCTCCTCCATCTCCGGCGTCAGGCCCTTGCCCTTTCGCACGAACTCCATGGTCTTGAACGCCATCGAAGGGTCTTCTCCCTTTCCGATGAGATAGATCATGATGTCGTCGCGGCAGCCGATGCAGGTTGCCAGCGTACAGGTTCCCTGGGCAATCAGATCCGAGGCGTTTCCAAGCCACACGTCCGTTCCGTGGGAAAGGCCGGAAATCTTGATCAGCTCCGACAAGGTCGTCGGCTTGGTATCCTGCAGCATGCCCATGACGAACTTCGTGCCGAACTCCGGCACGCCCAGTGTTCCCACCTTGATGCCGCCGTCCTGCTCCGGCGTGATGCCAAGAGACTCCAGACCGACAAAGAGCTTCATAACGCCCTCATCGTCCAGCGGCAGCTCAATCGGATTCACGCCCGTGATGTCCTGCAGCATGCGGATCATCGTCGGATCATCGTGTCCGAGGATATCAAGCTTTAACAGGTTATGGTCGATGGAGTGGTAATCAAAGTGCGTCGTCACGATGTTGGTGGTCATATCGTTGGCCGGATGCTGCACCGGCGTAAAGGTGTTGATCTCCTCTCCAAGCGGCAGAACCACGATGCCGCCGGGGTGCTGCCCCGTAGACCTCCGGACGCCCGTGCAGCCCTTTGCGAGGCGCTCGAGCTCACAGCGGCGCTTGCTGATCCCGCGGTGCTCGCAGTATCCGAGCGTGTAGCCGTAGGCCGTCTTGTCCGCCACCGTCGCGATGGTCCCTGCCTTGAAGGTCTGCTCGTGGCCGAAGATTACCTTCGTATACGCATGCGCCTTCGACTGGTACTCGCCGGAGAAATTCAGGTCGATATCCGGCTCCTTGTCGCCCTTAAAGCCCAGGAACGTCTCAAACGGAATGTCAAAGCCGGCACGCACCAGCTCCTTTCCACAGTTGGGGCACATCTTCACCGGCATGTCCACGCCGCATTTTCCGGAATAGGACTTCACCTCCTCCGATTCAAAATCGGAATAGTGGCAATGCTCGCAGTAATAGTGCGGCGCCAGCGGATTCACCTCCGTGATTCCGGACATGGTCGCCACAAAGGACGAGCCCACGGAGCCGCGGGAGCCGACGAGGTATCCGTCCTCGTTGGACTTCCACACCAGCTTCTGCGCGATGATGTACATAACGGAATATCCGTTTTTGATGATGGAGGTCAGCTCCCGCTCCAGTCGGTCGCTCACCACCTTCGGCAGCGGATCGCCATACATTTTATGTGCCTGCCGATAACAGATTTCGCGAAGCTGTCCGTCCGAGTTCTCGATGACCGGCGGGCATTTGTCCGGCCGGACCGGCGAAATGGCATCCACCCAGTCCGCAATGCGGTTTGGATTGGTGATGACAACCTCCTCGCACTTAGCCGCGCCCAGGTAGGAGAATTCCTCCATCATCTCATCCGTCGTCCGCAGGTAGAGCGGTGCCGGATCCTCCTCCCGGTTCATGCTCATGCTGTCCTGGATGATCGAGCGGTAGATCTCATCCTCCGGATCCAGGAAATGCACATCGCCCGTCGCCACAACCGGCTTTCCGTACTGCTCGCCCAGCTTCACGATCTGCCGGTTGATGTCCAGCACGTCCTCCTCGCTCTGGATGTCCTCATAGCGGTCGGAATCAATCAGGAACCGGTTGTTGGCCCTGGGCTGAATCTCCAGATAATCGTAAAAATCAACAATCCCAGCCAGTGTCTCCTCATCCTTCTGGGCAAGAAGCGCCTGATAGAGCTCACCCATGACGCACGCAGAGCCGACGATGATCCCCTCCCGGAACTTCATCAGGAGTGACTTCGGGATCTTGGGCTTCTGGTAAAAATACGTCAGATGCGACTCACTGACCATCCGATAGAGGTTGGTGCGGCCAGTCACATTTTTGGCCAAAAGAATGCAATGGTACGGGCGAAGACGCCGGATGACGTCCGGATCCTGATCCCCCAGCGCATTCATCTGCTCCAGCGTCGATGCTCCCTTCGCCGTGAACATGGCAAGGAGCTTTGCAAAGATCTGTGCCGTCGTCTCCGCATCGTCCACAGCCCGGTGGTGGTGCGGGTTGACTACGTTCAGGAGCTTGCCGACGGCATCCAGGTTGTAGGATTTGTGCCCCGGCAGCATGACTCTTGCCATTCCGATCGTATCGATCGTCGTATAGGGAGCCTCCAGCCCCAGTTCCTTGGCCTTGCTCCGGATAAAGCTGATATCGAAGCCGACATTGTGTCCGACCAGTACGCTGCCTTTGCAGAATTCCAGGAACCTGGGCAGCACGTCATCGACAGTCTTTGCCGACATGACCATCTCATCGGTGATGCTGGTGAGGCGCGTGATGCGGAAGGGGATGGGAATCTGCGGATTGACGAACTCCGAGAACTCGCCCGTGCGCTTCCCGTTCTCATACCGGACCGCGCCGATCTCGATGATCCGGTCCTTTTCCGAGGAAAAGCCGGTGGTCTCGAGATCGAAAATCACGTAGGTGCCGTCCGCCGCGGTGTAGTCCGGCTGCCCGACTTCCAGGCTTCCGAAGGACACCATCTTCTTCTGATCATCCACGAGATAACATTCCACACCGTAGATCACCTTGAAGAAATCCTGGCGGTCCAGCGGCGGGAGGCCCTGCCCCTTCCGCGCCTTGTTGGCGTCCGCGAGGAGCTTTTCCACGACATGGTTGGCATCCGGAAAGGCCTGCACATTTCCGTGATCCGTGACGGCAACCGCCGGCCACCCCCATTCGTAGGCTCTCTTTACGAGGGCAGAGCACTCGGAAACGCCGTCCATATCGCTCATCTTCGTATGCATGTGGAGCTCCACGCGCTTGTGGTCATAGTGATCGGCGCGCTTGGTTTCAAAGGACGGAATCTCCATGATGCCCGTCGGCGAGGATACCGTAATCTCGTGCTCGAAGGTGTCCTCCTTGGTATAGCCCTTGACCTTCACGAAATTCCCCGGCTCCAGCCGCTTCATGGTCTGCTCCGCATACATGGTCGGGGCGAAGATTTTGACAACGATGGAATCCGTAAAGTCCGTCAGTGTGAACTTCAGGATGGACTTCTCGTTGCGGATATCCCGGCGCTCATTGGTCATGATTTTGCCGCGGATCGTCACCTCTCCCATCTCGCCGATGATGTCCGAGATCGGGATGGATTCATCCGCAAAATCGCGGCCGCAGATGACATCCGGGCGGGCCGAGCGGATGAAGCTCCGCAGTGCCTTCGCATCGCCGGTTCCCTTCGCGTTTTTCCCCGTATCCTTGTCCGCCGCCTTGCGTCCCGTTCTCTGGGGCGTGCGGCTCTCTTCTGCCGCCTGTCTTGCCAGTGCATCCGCCAGTGTCGGCGCGTCTCCGGCCGTTTTGGAGGGCGCTCCGCTCTGTCCCTTATGCACAAACGCGCCGCCTTCGATATCCCACGGCAGCTCCGCCGTTCCCTGCCCGGAGCCCGGAGCCTGACTGGGAGCCGTTCCTGCGCGTCCATTGCCTGCGAGCGCTGCCACGTCCAGCACCGCCTTTGCGTGGCTTCGAACCGGCAGATCGTACAGAATGCTGATCTCGCAGTCCATATCGCAGCGCTCCCGCAGAATGTCCTGCAGCCTTCTGTGAATGGCCGCTCCGCCGTCCCTTGCAAAGCCGGAGTTCTCCATGTGGAGCTCGATCGTATTTTCCCGCGGATAAGCAAAGGAAGCTTCCTTAAAGAAGCTTCCCCAGATCGGATTCTCCTGCCACAGCTCCGTGACGAGGGAATCCATGTATTCATGCATCAGCATCTCCGCGTTGTACTGCGCCGACAGCAGGTAATGCTCGATGATCACCGCCCGCAGGCCGCCGCCCGGACAAACCTCCGCCGTAATCAGTTCCTCCATCTTCCGCACAAAACGGATGTGGATCAGATGCCGGGATTCGAGATAAATCCGAAGCTTGGTATGATCCTTGTTGTAGGCAATTCTCGTAACCTGTGTGTCCTGAAACAGCTCCCGCAGCTCACCCTTGGGCCGAAGTGTGGGAAATGCCTCCGCAAACGCCTTTGCCATATATGCCTTGTCCCTATTCTTTCTACCTTTTCTCTTCCCAATGATCCAGCTCGTCCTTGAGGGCTGCCAAAAGCTCTGTCTCCGGCATCTTCCGGACAATCTCTCCCTTTTTGATCAGAAGTCCCTCGCCGTCGCCGCCGGCGATGCCGATGTCTGCCTCTCTGGCTTCTCCGGGACCGTTCACCGCGCATCCCATAACCGCAACCTTGATGCTGTACGGGTACTGCTGCACCAGCTCCTCAACCTGTCCTGCAAGGCCGATCAGATCGATTCTCGTCCGACCGCAGGTCGGACAGGATGTCACCTCAATGCCGTCCGTCCGCAGCTTCAGATCCCGCAGGATGCCCTTAGCCGCACGAACCTCCTCCACGGGGTCTCCGGAGAGTGACACACGGATGGTGTCGCCGATTCCCTGATAGAGGATGATGCCCAGTCCCACGGAGGATTTGATCAATCCGCCGTAGGTGGTTCCTGCCTCTGTAATGCCGACGTGAAGCGGATAGTCCGTCTTCTGCGCCAGAATCTCATGGGCCCGCGCGCAGGTCAGAACGTCCGAGGACTTGATGCTGATCACGATCTGGTCATAGCCGCACTTCTCAACCATGCCGACCTTATCCAACGCGCTCTCCACCAGTCCCTCCGGCGTAACGCCGCCGTATTTCTCCAGAAGATCCCGCTCAAGGGACCCGGAATTGACGCCCACGCGAATCGGGATGCGGCGCTCTTTGGCACAGTCCACCACTGCGCGGATCCGGTCCTCTCCGCCGATGTTGCCCGGATTGATGCGAATCTTGTCCGCCCCGTTCTCCATGGCCGCAATGGCCATTTTGTAGTTGAAGTGGATGTCCGCCACCAGCGGGATGTGAATCCTTTTTTTGATCTCTGCGATGGCCTTCGCGCAGCTCTCGTCCGGCACTGTGCAGCGGATGATCTGGCATCCCGCCTCCTCCAGGCGCAGAATCTGTGCGACCGTCGCCTCCACGTCATCGGTCCGCGTATTCGTCATGGACTGAATGGCGATGGGATTGCCGCCGCCGATTTTCACGTTCCCGATGGAAACCACCTTTGTATGCTGCCGAACCGTATCTGTTCTCTGTATCATCTCTTCATCCCTTCTGCATCCGGCCGGGCCCGTCCCTGTGCAGGCACCGCCGTCTTATCGGAAGAATCTTCCGATGTCATTAACCAGGGCAAATACCATAATCGCCATCAGGATCACCACGCCCGCCAGCGTGACATATCCTTCCTTCTCCGGAGAAAGCTTCTTGCCCCGGATCAGCTCCACGAGAAGGAGCAGGAACCGCCCGCCGTCCAGTGCCGGAATCGGGAGAAGGTTCATAATCCCCAGGTTGATCGACAGGAGCGTCGTAAGGCTCATGAAGGTCAGAACCGTCGCCGAGACGCCGTACTGCCTGGTCACCTCGTAGGTATCGTCCACGACCTTCACAATGCCGACCGGCCCGGAAAGGTCATCTGCTGAAAAATGCCCGCGGAAAATCAGTCCGATGGACTGGAACGTTGCGCGCACCCAGTACTCTGCCTCATAAAATCCATACTGAAAGGTCTGGAGCGGCCCGCACTTCACATATTCTCCGGAGCCGATGATGCCGATGTAATAGGAGCCCGCCTCCTCGTTGTAGCGCGGCGTGAGGACCACGGTGTTCTTCTGTCCGTCCCGTTCGTAAGTGATCCGCATGGATTCGCCGTAGCTCATGGAGGAGCTCAATGCAATCTCACGGAAAATATGGATCGGCTCCCCATTGATCGCGGTAATCACATCTCCCGCCGCAAGGCCTGCTTCCTCTGCCGCCGAATTCTCTACAATGCCGTGAATGACCGGCAGATCGGTGCCGCAGAATGCGACGATAATGACGGCAAAGATCAGACCGATGATGAAGTTGGCGATGGGGCCGCCCAGCACCGTCGCAATGCGGGCACCCACAGACGCATTCGGATAGGAATGGACATCCACAGCTCTTCCGACCGCATCCGGCGTCTCTTCCTCTGCCGTCTCCCCGCTCCGGTGCGCCGCCTGTGCGATGCTGTCCGGATCGTACATTTCCTCCATCCCGTCAAAGATGCAGGCGCCGCCGATGGGGAACAGACGAATGCAGAACTCCGTCTCCTTTCCCTTGCGTCGGAACAGCGCAGGTCCCATGCCGACATCAAATTCCTTCACACGGATCCCGCATCGCCTGGCCACTGCAAAATGGCCGAACTCATGGCCGACGACAATCACCGAAAAGATAAGCAGAAAAATAAGAATACTGACAATCATTCCATTCTGACCTTTTTGCGCACATACTCTCTGGCCTCTGCCTCTGTTTCGAGGATCTGGTCCAGCGTGGGATTTGCGATGACATCGTGCGCATCCATCGCTCCCTCAATCAGATCATAGATATCCAGGAATTCAATCTCATCCCGCATGAAATGGCTCACTGCCTCCTCATTGGCGGCATTGAATACCGTCGGCATGGAGCCGGCAGCATGCGCCGCGCGGTACGCCAGCGGGAGCCCCCGGAAGGTATCCGTGTCCGGCTTTTCAAAGACAAGCTGCCCGAGTGCGAACAGATCCAGCGGCTTGATCGTCAGCGGAAGCCGGTCCGGATAGAAAAACGCATACTGAATCGGCAGGCGCATATCCGGCGAAGCAAGGTGCGCCATCACTGAGCCGTCCACATACTGCACTGCAGAATGGACAATACTCTGCGGCTGCACCACAACCTGAATGCGGTCCACATCCACATTAAACAGCCACCGGGCCTCCATCACCTCCAGCCCCTTGTTCACAAGGCTTGCGGAATCGATGGTGACCTTGGCTCCCATATCCCAGTTGGGATTATTGAGTGCCTCCTTCACATGCTTGTGGAGAAGATCCTCTCTCTTTTTGCCGCGGAAGGTTCCTCCGGAGCAGGTGAGAAGGATCTTGTCGATCCTGTCATGGGGCTCTCCGTTCATGCACTGGAAGATGGCGCTGTGTTCCGAGTCCACCGGAAGGATATCCACGCCCATGGCCTCCGCCGCCGGCATGATCAGATGTCCTGCCGTCACCAGCGTCTCCTTGTTGGCAAGAGCGATGGTCTTCTGTGCGCCGATGGCTGCCAGCGTCGGCTGAATGCCGATCATGCCGACCACCGCATTCAGAAACAGATCGCTGTGCTCCATAACAGCGATCTCACAGAGCCCGTCCATGCCGCAGACCACGCGGACCGGCAGGTCCTTTACCCGCGTCCGCAGGTCGTTTGCTGCCGTCTCGTCCCACATGCAGACCAGCTCCGGTCCGAATTCACGGATCTGCTCTTCCATCTTCGAGACACTCCTGCCCGCAGCAAGGGCCGTCACCTTCAGACGCTCCGGGTAGCTCCGCACAATATCCAGCGCCTGTGTTCCGATCGAACCGGTGGAGCCGATGATCGCTATCTGTTTCTGCTCACTCATGTATTCACTCCTGATC
>CAVJLL010000023.1:0-39444 GCA_963650385.1 Clostridium sp. CAG:508
CGGCGGAGCCGCTCTCAAGGCGGATTTCGGCGAGATCGTCAACTACAACAAGTAAAGCATTGCTTAGCCCGCATCATATCCGATGCAGCATCATCTGATGTATCGTCTGGTGTTCAGAAATGATGGGTGCGGCTCATCTGCAATGAAAACGGAGGGGACAGAAAGCCTGTTCCCTCCGTTTTGGTATCTGTACAGCACCTGCCATATTTCAACGTGAATTGACTGCTTGCAGGCAAATTCACGATTGAAATTGGCAGGTGGCCAAGACGCGAAGCGTCTCTGGCCAGCCACATCGAGGATTTGCGGAGCAAATTCGAGATGGAGAGCTGAACAGATACCCAGTTTATTATATACCCTGCAGCGCTGATGAACCGGCCTTGTCCTAGAGAACCTTGCGGATTCCGGGAATCCGCTTCAAAAGGAGCGTGCCGGTCAGAGAAAGCGCGATCAGTGCAAGCCATAGAACAGGGATTCCGATGAACGGGCTGCGGATGCCGACAATGAGATTTCCCTTCTGCAGAAGATCCAGGAAAAACGGATGCAGCAGATAGATGCCGAAGGAGGCCTGGGGAAGCCGGCGTGCAGCAATCGACAGAGCGCTTTCTGATCGGCTGCGGCACAGCATCCGGAACAGAGCCGATGCTAAGAGCAGGATGTGCACCGAAAACGGCGTAGCAAGAGACGTATAGGCTGCAGTCTGTCCGGCGGAGCGGGAAACGCTCTTAAACAGTGCGGCGGCGAAAGAAACTGCGGCACCTGCCCACAGCAGCAGTGAAGTCCCGGAGAAACGGTCTGCGGCGTCTTCGCTGCCGGACCGAGCGTCCTCTGCCAGCACATGTCCCAGAAGAAAATAGCCAAGATACCCGAGAAAGTGATTCAGATCAAAGAGATTCCGGGCGTCCATCAGCAGATACTTGAACGGGAACTCATACAGAAATGCATTGGGGAGCACTACGGCAGCGGGAATAAACAGAGCAAGGTATAAGGTGCAGGCACTGCGCCGCTGCGCTCCCTCATACAGGATCGGTACCAGCAGCAAAAGGAAGGCAAACATGGGAAGATACCAGAGATGGTATTTGCCGTTTGTCCGGAAAAAGGCGAGGACAAGCGCCTCTTTCAGCGTGTTCTTCTGCAGAAGCTCCGGATGCAGGAGGAGATTCTCCGCGAGGTAGAACAGCTTCCAGAAGCAGTACAGGAGCAGGAAACGAACTGCCCGCCGGCTCATAAAGCGCACACTGCAGCTCTTATCTTTATGCGCCGGAGCAAGATAGATGGCACCGCTGAGCATCACGAAGAGAGTGATGCCGGCAAAGGACAGAATGCTGCACAGCTGCGCAAAAAACAGGGCAGGCAAGCCATCTGTGCAGGAGGCATCCAGCCACTGCGCACTCGCGTGCGTCAGCACGACCAGGCAGGCCGCGATGCCGCGAATACGGTCAAAGTTGGTGTTTAAGTCAAGTTCTGTTTTTTTCATAGAATTATTATAAGATACCAGGGACGAAAGGTCCAAACCTCCGACAGACTTGCGGGAAAGCGGAAAAAGGTGTATTACTTTGACTAATACACTGATAACGCAAACTGCGCAGCGGGTAGAACTGCGAGAAGGAAAGCATGGACAACAAACAGGAAAGAAGCGGCATCCTGCCGGAGGACATTCTGGCGGAATATCATAAGACACCTGCAGCTCCGGAGGATATTCTGTCCTCAGCAGGCGGCGGACCGGAAGAGGATGATGACTGGGCATTGGACCTGGAGGATGCCATTCAGCGGCAGACGCTCCGGGAGCAAAGAGATCTGGAGCAGGCAGAAGAGGACCCGGGAACCGCACCGGATGCACCGGATACGGCGGAAGAAATGCCTGATGCCGGACACTGCTCGGATCGGGCGGCCGGAACACATTCGGAGAGGCATACAGTCAGACATGCCGAAAAGGAAAGGGGCAGTAAACATCACGTGACAAGGTATGACGAATACGAACCGGAGGATGATTCGGTTTTATTTGAAGAGGAAGAGCCGGAGCTCCTGCAGCCGCAGGCTCGGGACAGACGGCACAGTACAAAACGCACGGACCGCGGCCGGGAGCCCCGGAGAGAACAGTCGGATACAAGGGCACGCGAACGCGGAATGTCCAGAAGAGAGAAAGAGGAATACGAGGAATTTCTGGCATATAAGGAGCAGAAAGAGCACGGGGAGAGCCGGCGCGGCCGTAAAAAGAAGAAGCATCGTCTGCGCCGGGTGATCATTACGCTGCTGGTGCTGATCCTGCTGGTTCTGCCGATGCTGTTCATTCTGGTCAGAATGTCCGGCATCATGGATGGCATCAGTACGGCGGACATCCGGAATCTCATCAGCGATGAGGTGAAGAAGAGTCAGGAGACGGGAGCGATGGCCGGGTATACCAACATTGCTTTGTTCGGACTTGACTCGACGCAGCAAAGTCTGGATTCCGGAAACAACCGTACGGATGTTATGATCATTGCGTCGATCAATGATAAAACCGGAGAGGTGAAGCTGGTATCGGTATATCGCGATACGTATCTGGACATCGGCGATGGGAATTATCAGAAGGCCAATGCGGCCTATGCGTACGGCGGGCCGGAGCAGGCAATTAAGATGCTCAACACCAATCTGGATCTGAACATCACGGATTACGCAACCATCGGCTTTGGCGGCGTGGCGGATATGATCGACGAAGTGGGCGGTATTGAAATCGATGTGCAGCAGGATGAGGTCGATCATCTGAACAATTACCAGTCGACCATGGCACAGGAGCTGGGCAAGGAGTACGTTCCGGTGACATCGGCCGGCACGCAGACATTGAACGGCCTGCAGGCAACGGCCTACTGCCGGATCCGCTATACCGACGGCGGCGACTTCAAGAGAACGGAACGGCAGAAGGAGGTTCTCTCCAAAACCTTTGCCAAGCTCAAAAAATCCGGACCGATCACCATGCTTAAGGCCGCCAACGATCTGTCAAGTGAGGTGCGGACATCACTCAACCCGGCGGAGATTGCAAGCCTGGTGCTGAAGGCATTTCGGTTCAATATCACAGAGACCGGCGGCTTCCCGAACGAGGAGCTGCGGACGGTTGGATACATCGGGGACCAGTCGTGCGTGATTCCGATTCATCTTTCGGATAATGTTGTCTGGCTGCACAAGTATCTGTTCGGGGATGATTCCTATCAGGTTTCGGAGACGGTTCAGAACATCAGCAATGAGGTCAGTGCACGGTCCGGCTATTAGGAGAACGCCGCATGAGCAAACGAAAAGCTTCACAGCAGCAATTTGCGAACGGGCATTGAACAGGTACGCTGAAAAAGAGGGAGACGTATTTATTCCATGCAGAAAATGCAGAACATGCAGAAAGCGCGGAGGGTCATTGTGGTCGGCGCAGGAGCTGCGGGCCTCATGGCTGCCTGCGCAGCGAGCGACGCCGGTGCACAGGTGACGGTTCTCGAACACAATGAAAAAGCGGGCAAAAAGATCTATATAACCGGAAAAGGACGCTGCAATTACACCAATGCCTGCGAAAATGAGGAGTTCTTTGCCAACGTGCCGAGAAATCCGAAGTTCCTTTACAGTGCCGTCTATGGTTTTGATTCGGCGGCAGTGACGAAGTTTTTAAATGACAACGGATGTGCGACAAAGGTGGAAAGAGGAAAGCGCTGTTTTCCGGCTTCCGATCACTCCTTTGATGTCACGGACGCTCTGGTGCGTCATCTGCGTGCGAAGGGGGCGGAGCTTCGCTTTCATGCGGAGGTGACGGAAATTCTGACCGCTGCGCTGCCGGACGGGCAGAAGGATGCGGATCCGGATGCAGACAATGATGTTCAGGGCAGGAAGCCAGCCGTAAAGGGGAAAGGACCGGTGAGCTGTATAAGAGGAGTCCGGCTTGCAAACGGGAAAATCCTGGAAGCGGATGCGGTGATTGTGGCAACGGGCGGCATGTCCTACGCGTCGACCGGCTCCTCCGGCGATGGCTGGCGGTTTGCCAAAGAGCTGGGAATCGCGGCGGAGCCGGCAAGGCCGTCGCTGGTGCCGCTGGTCCTGGAGGAGAAATGGCCGGAAGAGCTGCAGGGACTTTCACTCCGCAATGTTGCACTGCGGATGGAGCCGTGGGAAGCTGCTGCCGGCACTTGTGAGAGTGGAGCACCGGCAGAGGGCAAAACCAGAAAAAAGCGCAGGAAGCCGCTCTATGAGGGCTTCGGCGAGTTTCTGTTCACCCACTTCGGCGTCAGCGGACCGCTCGTCCTTACGGCGTCCTGTCACACAGATTTTCAAAAGCACCCGGAGGGGTATGTATTGTATCTGGATCTAAAGCCCGCACTTTCCGAAGAGGAGCTGACAGCGCGGCTCCTGCGGGAAATCACACTTGCGCCCCGAAAGGAGCTCCGCAGTATGCTGAAGGCACTTCTGCCGGAGCGGCTGGCGCAGATACTGGCGGAGAATTTTTCGGAGACGCTGGAGTCTCCGTCGGCAGAGGGAGGCGCCGCACGTCCCTCCTATACACTGAACGAAAAGGAAGTACGGCTGCTGGCCGGGTATCTGAAGGCGGTCCGGCTGCACGCAGTGGGGACCAGAGGCTTTTCAGAGGCAATCGTGACAGCAGGAGGCGTGTGTGTGCGGGAGGTCAATCCTTCCACGATGGAAGCCCGGAAGGTGAAAGATCTTTTTTTTGCCGGAGAGGTTCTGGATACGGACGCCTATACGGGCGGCTTTAATCTGCAGATTGCGTGGTCCACAGGGCATCTGGCCGGTGAGAGCGCGGCGGAAGGCTGATCATGCCGGCAGCGATGCAGCACGGGGAACGTTCGAGAGCTGCAGGCTGGATCTGCAGCGAAAGAGGTAAAGATGGAGAATAAAGCGTTTAATATTGCAATTGATGGGCCGGCCGGTGCCGGGAAGAGTACCGTTGCCAGGAAAACAGCGGCGCAGCTGGGCTTTGTCTATGTGGACACCGGAGCCATGTACCGTGCAATGGCGCTGTATCTGATCCGGAAGGGGCTGGAAAAGCCTTCGGAGGAGGATGCGGCGGCCAAAGCGGCGTTTGAAGAAGAGGCTCTGCACTTATGCGCAGATCTTCGGATTGACATCGAATACGAAAACGGAGAGCAGCTTGTTCTGCTCGAGGGCGAAAATGTCAATGCATACCTCCGCACGGAGGAGGTGAGCGCAATGGCCAGCGTGATCTCTGCGGTGCCGGAGATCCGCGCCCGGCTGGTGCAGCTGCAGAAGGACCTGGCTTCGCGGCAGAACGTTGTCATGGACGGCAGAGATATCGGAACGGTGGTGCTGCCGTCGGCACAGGTTAAAATTTATCTGACAGCCAGTGTAGAGGGAAGAGCCATGCGCCGCTACATTGAGAATCAGAAGGCGGCCCGGGCGGGAGCGGCGAAATCCGCAGATGACCTTGACTTGGAGAAGATTAAGGCGGACATTGCAGAACGCGACCACCGGGATATGACTAGAGCAGTGTCGCCGCTGCGGCAGGCGGAGGACGCGGTTCTAATCGATTCGACGGAGATGACGGCGGATCAGGTGACCGAGGCGGTTCTGAACCTGGCTGCGGAGAAGCTCGGACGGCCGAAGGTGATCACAGCGGCAACGGCGGGATTCTGCTTTGGCGTACAGAATGCGGTGAATACCGTATACCGGGAAATCGAGCGCAAGAGCAGCGGACCGATCAACACCTTCGGCCCCATCATTCACAATGAGAATGTGGTGGAGGAGCTGCGCAGCAAGGGGGTCGGCATTCTGGACAGCGTGGAAGAGGCCTCTGCGCAGGACGGCGGCACGATCATCATCCGCTCGCACGGCGTCAGCAAGGATACGTGGGATGCCCTGAATGCAGGAAATGCCCGGATTGTGGACACAACCTGCACCTTCGTCAAGAAAATTCATGAAATTGTGCAGAGAGCCAGCGCCGACGGCAAGCAGATTGTCATCATAGGAAACCATGGCCACGCCGAGACGGAAGGGACGGTTGGCTGGAGCAGCAGCCCGGCAACGGTCATTGAAACCGAGGAGGAGGCACGCAGCTATGAGGGCGATCCGGACAAACCGGTCTGCATTGTGGCGCAGACTACATTTAATGCAGAAAAGTTCGAAAAAATTGTTGCTTTAATTGCGCAAAAAGGATACAATATCGAGACGAATGAGACTATCTGCAACGCTACGAGTGAGCGGCAGACAGAGGCTCGTCGGATCGCGGAACAGGCGGATGTCATGATAGTGATCGGCGGAAGGGGTTCCTCCAATACCGCCAAGCTTTATGAAATCTGCAGGGCCGTATGCCGGAAGACCTACTTCATTCAGACGGTTGAGGATCTTGATCTGGCGCTGTCAGGAAGCGAGAAGATCATCGGAATCACCGCTGGGGCTTCGACCCCGAAAAATATTATTGAGGAGGTTCAAAGTAATGTCAGAAGAACAGACTTTTGAACAGATGCTCGACGCATCATTTAAGACAATTCATAATGGAGAGGTGGTCGAAGGTTCCGTCATTGATGTTAAGCCGGAAGAAGCCGTTCTTAACATCGGCTACAAGAGCGATGGAATCCTGACCCGTCAGGAGTATTCCAATGACAACTCTCTGGATCTGACCACCAAGCTCAGCGTAGGCGATAAGCTGGATGTGAAGGTTCTGAAGGTTGATGACCGCGAGGGAACCGTGGCTCTTTCCTATAAGAGACTGGCTCTGGATCGCGGCAACAAGGTAATCGAGGAAGCATTTGAGAACAAGACCGTCCTGAAGGCCGAAGTTTCTCAGGTTCTGTCCGGCGGTATCTGTGTTGTAGTAGAAGGAATCCGTGTATTCATCCCGGCTTCTCTTGTCAGCGACACCTATGAGAAGGATCTGTCCAAGTATCTTGGCCAGGAGATCGAGTTCGTTGTTACTGAGTACAATCCGAGAAGACGCCGTTACATCGGTGACCGCAAGCAGCTTCTGACTGCGAAGAGAGAAGAGGCAGCTGCAAAGCTGTTCGAGTCCCTTCAGGTCGGCGACGTTGTAGAGGGTACTGTTAAGAACATCACTGATTTCGGTGCATTCGTGGATCTGGGCGGCGCAGACGGCCTGCTTCACATCTCCGAGATGAGCTGGGGCCGCGTAGAGAGCCCGAAGAAGGTCTTCAAGGTTGGCCAGAAGCTTCGTGTCCTTGTTAAGGACATCAACGGCCGCAAGATCGCACTTTCCCTGAAGTTCCCTGATGAGAATCCGTGGATCGGCGCTGAGGACAAGTATGCAGTCGGCAAGGTTGTTACCGGTAAGGTAGCACGTATGGCTGATTTCGGCGCATTTGTTGAGCTGGAGTCCGGCATCGACGCTCTGCTTCATGTTTCTCAGATCTCCAAGGAGCACATCGAGAAGCCTTCGGATGTTCTGAAGGTCGGCGATGAGGTTACTGCAAAGATTGTTGACTTCAATCCGGAGAACAACAAGATTTCTCTTTCCGTAAAGGCTCTGAAGAACGAGGAAGAGAAGGCTAAGAAGGACGCTGAGAAGGAAGACGAGATCGTAGTTCCCACCAAGGGAAACGGCGATGATGAGGCAGTTACTGTCGACATCGACGCAATGATCGCTCAGCAGAAGGAAGAGAACTGATTGCGGTTTTCGTTCCCTTCGCTAACCGAATAATGAATTATAAAAGCACCAGTCTGGATCATCCGGACTGGTGCTTTTAACATCTGTACAGTTATTTTTTTATTTCACAGATCGATCACACTTAGTGCTTGGCAAAGTGATACAGTGCTTTTCTGGGGAGATGCTTTACATCTTGTTTGAAATGATCTGCGCAATGGACCCGAGCGTTGACCTGAAATCGCTCGTTCCCTTCAGAAAGGTGATGATGGTCGTGCAGTTGCCTTCGGTAAGGTTCTGTGTACGGATGGCTTCATGCATAAGAGACTCCATTTCCTGAATGGTTTGCTGCTGCGCGGGCCGCTCTCTGACTGCGGCTGTCTGAAGACGTTGTTCTGCGGGAGCGGCATCTGATCCGTTGTCTTCAGAGCTGCGGTCAGCAGAGGAAGAATTATCTGCAGTCGGTTCGCCTTCTGCAACATGCTGCTGACGAATGGGAGAAGCTGTGCGGTCAGGAATGGCTCCGGCCAGCCAGGCCGGGGCTACGCCAAAGTAGCTGCCGAGCAGCTCCAGAGCGTAGGACTGTGCACCGTGCTTCTGGTTGAGCCAGTTGGAAACAGAGGATTTGGAGAAGCCGAGCGTCTTTGCGAGCGTGGAAGCGTCCACGCCGGCCCGATCCATTTCGGAACGAAGGCGCTGGGAGAAAAGCCGGATATCAATATACATGCAGCACCTCCTTGCCTTTTGCTCGTACAGAGCAGATTTACGGGCCATTATATACTGCAGTTCGGGAGCCATTGGTTCAAAGTACGTGAACAGGTCACAATTGACGGTTCAAAGTATGTGAACTATGCTCTTAGGGAAACGCTGATGAAAGCGTTTCCTGGGCCGGAGGCGGCTAAGAAATAAACCAGGGAAGGAATAGGAAGAATATGAAGCCAAGTCAGTCAATGTTTGATTATGCCAAGCTGCGCGGATCCATCCGGGAGCATTTCGGAACAGAAGGAGCCTATGCAAAGGCCATCGGACGCAGCTCGAACTATGTCTCGAAGGTGTTCCAGGGCAAGAGCAACTTTAGCGTGATTGATGTCGCCAAGTCTGCAGAGGTGCTGGGAATTGCCAGTGAAGACATCGGGAAATATTTCTTTGAGAAGAGGTCATGACTGGTTTCATGAACTGTAATCATGAATTTGCCTGCAGCCAGCCAATTCGCACGGAACTGTGGCAGGTGCCAGGCAGATACGATATAATGCTCCTGTATGCCGCAAAGGCAGGCAGGAGTATTTTTATATGGCAAGACTGACTTTTATGGGTGGAATACACCCTTATTCCGGAAAAGAGCTTACGAGGAACGAAGCGATTCAGAATGTTCTGCCTCCTGAAGGCGAGCTGTTCTATCCGCTGCAGCAGCATATCGGCGCACCGGCAGTTCCTGTGGTACATATCGGGGATTATGTCAGTGCGGGACAGATGATTGCGCGGGCGGACGGGGAACTGTCGGCCCATGTTTTTTCTTCGGTATCCGGACAGGTGGTGGCAGTGGAAGAGATTCCGGACATCCGTGGAATCCCGCAGACATGCATCATTGTCCATAACGACGGAACCTATCGGGAACGGTATTATCCGGAGAATCTGGATTATTCCCGTCTGTCGCGGGAGGATCTTCTGGCACTGATTCGGGATGCCGGCATTGTCGGACTCGGCGGATCCGGACTTCCTACGCATTACAAGCTGATGACGGCCAACAGGAATACGGTGAACACCGTGATCGCCAACTGTGTGGAATGTGAGCCGTATCTTACAGGGGATTACCGCCGCATTCTGGAGGACCCGTGGAAGGTCATCGGCGGACTGGCCGTGTGTCTTTCTGTTTTTCCGAAGGCAAGGGGGATCATTGCGGTTTCGGAATCCAACCGGGAGGGCTATCAGCTTCTTCGTGAGCTTCTGATCAACAACCCGCGCATCTATGTGCGGCAGTGCAGAGACAAATATCCGCAGGGCTCGGAGCGCCAGCTGATCCATGCGATCACCGGGCGGACGCTGAATGCCAGGATGCTGCCCTACGAGATTGGCTGCATGGTTCTGAATACGGAAACACTGGTTGCCATTAACCAGGCGGTACTGATGCAGGAGCCTTTGTTTACGAGAATCATTACGGTTTCCGGACAGGCGGCAGCGCACCCCTGCAATCTGCGCGTGCGGTGCGGAGAAACCTATCGGGACGTTCTGGAGCAGGCAGGCGGTTTGCGCCGCTTCTCCAAGGAGAGCAATACGCTTTTCCTGGCAGGCGGGCCGCTGACGGGGACGGAAATTCAGAACCTGGATGCGCCGGTCACCAAGCTTTCCTCGGCACTGGTCTGCATTCCGAAGCGCACCGTGCAGGAGCAGAAGGAGACGCCCTGCATCCGGTGCCGGAGATGTACACAGGTATGTCCCAACCAGATTGTGCCGATGCAGCTGATCCGGGACGTCCGCGCGGACAACAAACCGGCATTTGTGGAGCATGCAGGGCTTGAGTGCTGCGACTGCGGGTGCTGCAGCTATGTATGTCCCGCCAAGATCAGCCTTTCGGAGGAAATCGGTGCGATGAAGCAGGCCTGCCTGCAGAACACGGCGCTTGCCGGAAGTTATGCAAGGAGGTACCAGTCATGAAGAGCAGAGCGTACAAGGCCTTCGGGGCAGCACCCTTTGTGCGGACCCGGATTACCACAGGGGATCTTATGTATCTGGTGGTGCTGGCACTCCTGCCCTGCGCCGGCGTCGGAATCTATCGGTACGGCTTCCATGCGGCGCTTCTGATCGGAGCGTCAGTAGGAACGGCCATTGCGTGCGAGCTGGTCTGCGGCTGGATCTGGCACAGCAGGAAATCCTCGGTGATGGATTATTCCTGCGTGGTGACCGGACTGATCGGCGGACTGATTCTGCCGCCGAGGGCCCCTCTTTGGGCGGGAGCGGCGATCGCAGGACTGGCGATCGTGCTGTTCAAGCATGCCTTCGGCGGACTGGGCAAAAATCTTCTGAATCCTGCCATGGCCGGCAAATGCGTGCTCCTTCTGCTGTGCCGCGGGATGATGACGGACCTGACAACGCCTGCCTATACGGCGCTTCCGCCGCTGGAGCTGCTGCAGAGCGGCGAAACGCCGAGCCTGTGGGATATGCTGACGGGCAATGTACCCGGATGCATCGGAACCTCTTCGGCGCTGGCAGTACTGGCCGCGGTGGTGATCCTTTTCCTGGCAGGGCTCCTGGATCTGACCATTCCGCTTGCGGCAATGCTGTCCTTTTCGGTATGCTATGTGCTGATCGGCCGTTACGGCATGTCGCCGTATACACTTTCCATCCAGCTGTGCGGCGGCAGCTTTCTGTTCACCGTCTTTATCATGGCGGAGGATTTTACCACAACGCCGATCTCCCGGTCAGCCAGAATTCTGTACGGCGTGATCCTGGGCGGTGCGGGCTTTGTGCTCAGAAAGCTGGGCCTGTATGAGGATGCCATGGTCTACGCACTGCTCCTTGTGAACCTTCTCCGGCCGCTTCTGGATAAGAGCCTTGCGCCTAAGCCGTTCGGCACGGGTGCGAAAAAGTGGGTC
The DNA here is from genome assembly GCA_963650385.1 of Clostridium sp. CAG:508. Lineage (GTDB taxonomy): Bacteria > Bacillota > Clostridia > Lachnospirales > Lachnospiraceae > CAG-791. Next base: position 11,170 of record CAVJLL010000023.1, read on the forward strand.
ATCAAGGAGACCGGAGGCCGGAAGAGAAGAGCAGAGGCACCGGCACAGGCCGCTGCCGCAGCGCCCGGAAAGGGCGCGGTATCTGTCAGCGCTGTATCCGGAAAAGGAAGTGCGGATCAGCCGCAGCCGGATCCGAAGCCGCAGAAGAAGCCGGCTTCCGGGGCAAAAAAGACGATTCTTGCCACAGAGCTGACCAACGAGCAGATCGATGAAGAATTCCGCAGATTCCAGGAGATCATCGAGAAAGAGGCAAGAGGCCTGGAAACGGCAAGATACACAGGAGACGATACGCTTCTTCGGGAAGCCTATGCAGAGGCACAGGCCTCCCGAAAGGAGGACCAGAAGTAAGACGGGACTCCGGGACCGGTTTGGACAAAGGAACTTTGAATGCAGCGTCATACTGCACAGCAGAAAGGAAAAACGATGGAAAAAATCATGTATCGCAGCACCAGAAGTGACAGTACACCGATTACAGCATCCCAGGCGATTCTGAAGGGGCTTTCGGATGACGGCGGCCTGTTTGTTCCAACGAGCCTTCCCAGACTGGATGTCTCCCTGGAGGAGCTTGCGGGCAAAACCTATAAGGAGGTTGCGTATGAGGTGATGAAGCTGTTCCTTACGGATTATACCGAGGAGGAGCTTCGCGGATGCATTGACGCGGCCTACGATGAGAAGTTCGATACCGAGGCCATTGCACCGCTTCATGCGGCCGGCGGCGCGGAATATATGGAGCTGTTCCACGGCGCAACGATTGCCTTTAAGGACATGGCGCTGTCGATCCTGCCGCACCTGATGATTACGGCGGCCAGGAAGAACAAAGAGGATAAGAAGATTGTCATTCTGACGGCAACCTCCGGAGATACCGGAAAGGCCGCACTTGCCGGCTTTGCAGATGTTCCCGGAACGAAAATTGTGGTCTTTTATCCCAAGGACGGCGTTTCCTCCATTCAGGAGCGCCAGATGGTGACACAGAAGGGAGACAACACCTGCGTAATCGGCATCCGCGGCAATTTTGACGATGCGCAGAGCGGCGTGAAGAAGATCTTTACAGACCCCGCGGAGAAAGAGAAGCTCGCGGCGGCAGGCTACCAGTTCTCCTCGGCCAATTCCATCAACATCGGACGCCTGGTGCCGCAGATTGCCTACTATGTCTGGGCTTACACGAGGCTCCTGGGCGCAGCGGCCAATGCCGGCAAGCCGGAGAGCATTCGCGGCGGCGTTGCAGCAGATGCAGGAATTGCTGCCGGAGAGGCAGTGAATTTCGTGGTTCCCACCGGGAACTTCGGCAACATTTTGGCCGGCTATTATGCAATGCAGCTGGGGGTTCCGGTGCACCGGCTGATCTGTGCGTCCAACTCCAATAAGGTGCTGTTTGACTTCTTTGAAACGGGTGTGTACGACAGAAACCGCGCGTTCATTCTGACAACCTCTCCTTCCATGGATATATTGATCTCTTCCAATCTGGAGCGTCTGATTTACCACATTGCAGGAGATGATGCTGCGGCGGACGCCGGCTATATGCAGAGCCTGTCTGTGCAGGGAAGCTATGAGATCACGGATTCCATGCGGAAGGAGCTGGGCGTATTTTACGGCGGCTGGGCTTCGGAGGAGGAGACGGCAGAGGAAATCCACAGACGCTATGAAGAGGATGGCTATGTCATTGATCCGCATACGGCCGTTGCCTCTGCGGTTTACGGCAGATATCAGAAGGAAACCGGCGATTTGACCAGGACGGTCATTGTCTCTACCGCGTCTCCCTTTAAGTTTGAGACCGCCGTCATGAAGGCACTCGGCAAGCCGCATGAGCTGCCGGATCTGGAGCTGGCGGATGAGCTCTCCAAGGTCAGCGGCGTGGCTGTGCCGAAGGCAGTTGCCGGTCTGCGGGATGCCGAAATCCGGCACACAACCGTCTGCGATAAGGATACGGCCGCAATGCTGCATGAGGTGGAGCGGTTCCTGGGAATCGAATGAGTTTACGGAGGCTGAACAATAATGAGCAAAGATATGGAGAATCCGTGCCTTGCCCGGCTGGCAAGACTTCGTGAGGCAATGGAGCAGGAAAATGTGTCGGCGGTTCTGATCCCGACGGCCGACGACCACAATTCGGAGTACGTAGCGGATCACTTTAAGGCCAGGGAGTATTACTGCGGCTTTACAGGCTCTGCAGGAACGCTGGTCGTCGGCCGGACGAATGCGGCACTCTGGACGGACGGACGTTATTTTATCCAGGCGGCAGAGGAACTGGAGGGGAGCGGTGTTTCTCTTATGCGGATGGGCATGGAGGGAGTTCCCTCCATTGCAGAATGGCTGAAGGGAGAGCTTTCCGAAGGCGAAGTCCTTTCCTTTGACGGCAGGTGCCTGACGAAGAAGGAAGGAAAGGATCTGGAGGATTCCCTCTGCACCGTTGGAATCGGCGTGCGCACGGACCTGGATCTTGCGGCTCGCTGCTGGGAGAAGCGTCCTGCGCTTCCTTCCTCTGAGATCTTTGTTCTGGATGCGGACAAGTACGCCGGAGAGACCGCGGCTTCGAAGCTTGCAAGGCTCCGGGAGAAGCTGCAGGCACAAAAGGCGGATTCCTTTGTGACCGGCAAGCTGGACGAGATCATGTGGCTTCTGAACATTCGGGGCAATGACGTGGAATACAATCCGGTGGCGCTTTCCTACGCGGTGATTACGCAGGATGAGACGCTCCTGTACGTGCAGGAGAGCGAGGTGACGGCGGATGCCGCGGACTATCTTGCGGGTCAGAACGTAACGCTGCGCCCGTATGAGCGCTTCTGGGAGGAGCTTCCCGGACTTTCTGTCGGGAGCTGCATCTGGATGGATCCGGAGGAGGCAAGCTACGCGGTGTGGAAGTGCCTCGGGACGCAGCCGGAGCTCCGGATTCTGGAGCTTACGAGTCCGATCGGTCTGATGAAGGCAATCCGCAACGAGACCGAGATTCGGAACTTCAAGAGCATCTACATCGAGGACAGCGCAGCGCTGACCCGGTTCATCTACTGGCTGAAGAAGAGTGTAAAGGAGGGCGCAGCACTGACCGAGGGAAGCGCGGCAGCGTACCTCGATCACCTTCGCTCGGAAATCTCGGATTACATTGAGCTGTCCTTTGGGACAATCTCGGCTTACGGCAGCAATGCGGCCATGATGCACTACGAGCCGGACGAAAACGGCGGAGCCGATATCCTTCCGGAGGGGATGCTCCTGGTGGATTCCGGCGGACAGTACCTGCGCGGTACAACGGACGTGACCAGAACCATGTCACTGGGACCTGTGACGGAGGAGATGCGCCGCAGCTATACGCTGACGGCCGTGTCGCAGCTGCAGCTCATGGGAACCGTATTTTTAAAGGGCTGCAACGGCATGTCGCTGGATATCATGGCGCGGGAGCCCATGTGGCAGAACGGCATGGATTACAAGTGCGGAACGGGACACGGAATCGGGTACCTTCTGAATGTCCATGAGGGACCGCAGAACATCCGCTGGAAAAAGAGAAACGAAGCCGATACCACGCCTTTTGAGCCCGGCATGGTGATTTCGGATGAGCCGGGTGTTTACAAAGAGGGACAATACGGCATCCGCATTGAAACGATTCTCCTGTGCAGGGAGTGGGGGAAGACACCGGACGGTGAATTCCTGTGCTTTGAGCCGCTGACCTTTGCGCCCCTCGACCGGGAGCTTCTGGACCCGGAGGTGCTGACGCCTCATACAAGAAAGCTCCTGAACGAATACCATCAGAAGGTGCTGGAGAACATCCTGCCGTATCTGAATGAGGAAGAGGCTGCCTGGCTGAAGGAAGAGTGCCGGGAAATCTGATGTCCGGCCGGTGGACAAGACTGCAGCAGATTGCTATACTGGGTGTGACCCGGAAGCATTTTTCCCGTGTTATTTTGAACCTACAAATACTTTAAACGGGAACTCAGCTTGCATTATGGCTGCCGCGCCCCTGTCAGCAGACAGAAGAGGCGGGACAACGGTTCCGTTATCTAGGGATGGCAAAAGTAGTTGCCGCGAGTACCCACCTGGCCGAGGCTAGGAGTCAAAGTGCACGGGGCGGACGGGTTATGTTAAAGAATGCAGGCTGTCTGGAGCGATGCTTCAGGCAGCCTTTTTGCGGGGAAATCCCATCGGAGAATCCTTTTTGCGGAATTCTCCGCAGGCCGCCGCTGCAGGGCAGCGGCATGGAGAGGTGAACATGCGTGTCATTAAAAACGGACTGGCTGCTGTGATCTATGCTGCCGTTGGAATTCTGACCGGGGCAGTGCTGCTGTTCAGCCTGGTCACCGTAATTTCCTTCCGGCAGTACGAGCAGAATGATCTCTTTGATGTGACGCCGGACCGTCCGCTTCTGCTTCTTTTTTTTATGGCGGGCGTGCTGCTTGTGACGCTGACTGCATGGAGGAGGACGGGCGAGCACAAACGATTCCCCTGGCCGATGATGCTGACAGCCGGCGGAATGTCGCTGTTCTTCGTCCTGGTGATCCGCGGCCTGGCCACCAATGATGCGCTGCAGCTGGATGCGATTATGCAGGAGTTTTCCGCAGGGAATTACGATTCCCTGCAGACCGGCGGGTATCTGTTCGTCTATCCGTTTCAGGTGACCTATGTGCTGCTCGGGCAGATGATTGCGGCTCTGTGCGGACCGTCCGACTATCTGGCTTATCAGCTTTTGAATGTATTGTCCATTCTGGTCAATCTGTATCTGCTGCACGAGATTGCCTGGGAGCTCTTTCAGAGTCCGAGGGTCTGCACCGTGATGCAGATTCTCTCCATGGGGTGCTGGTTTTATTACGTTTTTGCCACCTTTGTGTATTCGGATCTGTGGTCCTTTGCCCTGCAGACAGCAGCACTTTACCTGGAAATTCGGTACCTTCGCCAGGAGAAGATCCGGAAGAAGATTGGCTTCGGAGCCGGCGCGGGCGTCTGCATTGCTGCGGCCATTCTGTTGAAAACCAACGGCTATGTGGCCCTGATTGCCATGATCTTCATTCTCTTCTGGGATCTTCTGCGGAAGGAGAATGGCCGGAAGGAGGCGGTGCATCGGATCGCTTTGACGGCCTGCTTTCTGCTGCTGACTTTTGGAAGCCAGAGAATTCTGAACGGAGCTGTGGCATCGGCGGCAGGTCTTGATGCGATGCCGAAGGGAACGCCGGCCATCACCTACATCGCCATGGGAATGCAGGAGACGGAGGGCAAATGCGGCTGGTACAACGGCACCAACGTGGGACTTTACCGCAATGCAGGGTATGATGCGGAGAAGACGGCCGAGGCAGCAGGAGAATCCATTGAAGCGTCCATCGGCGAATTCCGGAATTCCGGCCGGTATTTTGTGCGGTTTTATATCCGGAAGTTTTTATCCCAGTGGGGCGATCCGACCTGCGTATCCATGCGGGAGATGGAGGAAACCAAGCGGCATGATACGCCGTCGGCCCTTTCGGAAACACTGATTTTCGGGACCGGGAGCCGGATCCTTCAATGGGGAATGAACGTGATGCATTCCGTAATTTATCTGGGAATGTTCCTGTACTTATGGGTAAGACTGAAAAAATCGGCGCATGCCGCAGCCCCGGATGCACAGAGAGACGGCGGCATTTCATCCGGAGAGCTTCTGCTGGTTGTCTTCATCCTGGGAGGCATGCTGTTCCATCAGCTGTGGGAGGCTTCGGGACGGTATACCATGCGGTATTATCTGACCATGCTGCCGCCGGCGGCATGGGGAATACACTGGCTTTGCGGGAAAATCGATGTGCGGCTCTTGGGGAAACGCGGATGAAAGCGATTCCCGCGACGGGGGCGTTGGCGGAGCAGAAGAGGTACGGCGTAATCGCCTGGACAGAGGAGATATATGCAGGATCCGACGGGACGGTATTACAACATATTTTTGGGCTGCATCATGGGCGGCGCCTTTGGCGATGCACTGGGATTTCCGGTGGAGTTTATGGAGCTGCCGGAGATTGTCAGCAAATACGGAAGGCACGGAATTGTAAAACCGGAAACGGGGCCGAACGGACGCATCATCATCAGCGACGATTCGCAGCTGACCTTGTTTACGATGGATGGCCTTACGTGCGGCATGCGAAGAGCAAGGGAGCACCGGACGGATGCCCGGGCGGAGGTTTATCTGGACCGGGCGTATCTGGACTGGTATGCCACGCAGCAGCCGCGGCTCCGGTACAGCCATCCGTTTACCGCGGTATATTCCGATCACAGGCTGCGCGCGCAGAGAGCACCGGGCAGAACGTGCATGAGCGCGCTGGCACAGCAGTTCATTCATACGGGGAATCCCCGGGATACCTTTGACATCGGCAGCCGCGGAACCCTGGAGCGCCCGATCAATTACAGCAGAGGGTGCGGCGCATTGATGCGCTCTGCGCCCATCGGCCTGATGCTGAACGGGGAGAATTACAACCTGCAGGTGGAGAGTGCGGCAATGGTCTCTGCAAAGGCGGCCGCCATCACGCACGGGCACCCGTTCGCCTGGCTTTCTGCGGCGTTGTTCTCGGAAATCATCAGCCGCATCACCTATCGAAGAGCGGCGGATCCGACGCTGGAGCGGCTGATCACCAATGCACTGTACCAGGTGGAGCAGGAATTCCGCGGTGTAAAGGAGCTGCCGGAGTTCGTTGCGCTGATGGAGAAGGCGCTTGCCCTTGCACAGAATCCGGCAGAGAAAACAGGGACCGCATTGAAGAACTTTGGGAAGGGAGCAACCGGGGAATCCGTGCTGGCCATCAGCATTTATCTGGCACTTCGCTATCAGAACGATTATTTCTCCGGCATACATGCCGCGGTGAATCAAAGCGGGGATTCCGATACGATCGGATCGGTCACGGGGAATCTTCTCGGAGCGTGGCTTGGCTATGAGAACCTTTCCTGCCAGCTGGATCAGATTTACGGCGTGCAGGGATTTCTGGAGCAGCATCTGGAGATGTACGATCTGATGCTGGAGGCCGTGCAGAGAGCCTGGCACACGGCAATCCTGGGGGAGTAACAAAATAGTAACTATTCAGCGCCCATCTCGAATTTGCTTCGCAAATCCTCGATGTGGCTGGCCAGAGGTCCTTCGGACCTTGGCCGCCTGCCAATTTCAATCGTGAATTTGCCTGCAAGCAGTCAATTCACGTTGAAATGTGGCAGGTGCTGAACAGATACACAAAATCCTCAATGCGGCTAAACAAATGCGGATAATCCATGTATAATGAACTCTGTCTGTTCGCCGGGGACGGCGGTCCTGCGGCGCGACAGAGCATGGAGCAGATACGATATTTTAAAGGAGATAATTGATATGATACAGGAAGATCTGGAACGGATCCGGCAGGAAGCCAGAGAACGTCTGGAAAAGGCGTTTTCTCCGGAAGAGATCAATCAGATTAAGGTTGATTTCCTCGGCAAGAAGGGACAGCTGACCGGCATTTTGAAGGGAATGAAGGATGTGACGGCAGAGGACCGTCCGAGAGTGGGACAGATGGTCAACGAGACACGTGCCCGCATTGAGGAAGCCATCACCTCGCACCAGAAGGAGGTAGAGGCCAAACTCCTGGAGGAGCGCCTCAAGGCAGAGACCATCGACGTCACGCTCCCTGCCCAAAAGGAGGAAAGAGGCCATCTTCATCCCAACACGGTCGCTCTTCGCGAGATCGAAGAGGTCTTCATCGGCATGGGCTATGAGGTTGTCGAGGGCCCGGAAATCGAGAAGGATTACTACAACTTTGAGGCTCTGAACATTCCGGCCGATCACCCGGCCAAGGATGAGCAGGATACCTTTTACATCAACGGCGAGATGCTCCTGCGCACGCAGACCTCCGGCACACAGATTCACGAGATGGAAAAGGGCCGGATTCCGATCCGCATGATTGCACCGGGACGCGTATACCGCGCGGACGAGGTGGATGCAACGCACAGCCCGGTATTCCATCAGGTCGAGGGACTGGTGATCGACAAGGGCATCACCTTTGCAGATCTGAAGGGAACGCTGGCCGAGTTTGCCAAGTCCGTTTTCGGAGAAGATACGAAGGTTCGCTTCCGCCCGCATCATTTCCCGTTTACAGAGCCGTCGGCAGAGATGGACGTGTCCTGCTTTAAGTGCGGCGGAAAGGGATGCAGCTTCTGCAAGAACGAGGGCTGGATCGAGATCCTCGGCTGCGGCATGGTGCATCCGCACGTTCTGGAGATGAGCGGCATCGATCCGGAGGTATATTCCGGCTTTGCCTTCGGCGTTGGCCTGGAGCGTATTGCGCTTCTTAAGTATGAGATCGACGACATGCGTCTTCTCTATGAGAATGACAAGCGCTTTATTGATCAGTTCTGACGGAGGCAGGAAACAGCGATGAATACACCAATTTCATGGATTAAGGATTATGTCCCGGAGCTGGAATGCACGGACAGGGAATATTATGACCGCATGACCCTCTCGGGAACGAAGGTTGAGAACTGGAGAAATCTGGATCACAACTGCGAGAAAATTGTCGTGGGCCGTGTGGACGCCATGGCAAAACATCCGGATGCCGACCATCTGTGGGTATGCCGGGTCAACATCGGCAGCGCCTATGCTGCCGGCGGATACACCGAGGAGACGGACGGTCTTGCAGAGCATACGGAAGAGACGAAAGGCTGCATTCAGATCGTTACGAGCGCACAGAACCTTCAGGTCGGTGATGTCATCCCCACCTGCTTAAACGGCGGAAGAGTTGCCGGCGGTCACGATGGCGGCCCGCTTCCGGAGAACGGAATTCCGATCAAGTCCGGCAAGATGAGAGGCCTCGCCAGTGTCGGAATGATGTGCGGCATTGAAGAGCTGGGAGCATCCAGAGACATGTATCCGGAAGCCCCGGAGGACGGCATCTATGTTTTCCCTGCGGATCAGGCGGAAGGTCTGGAGCTGGGAAGCGATGCGCTGGAGGCGCTGGGACTGCACGATACCGTATTTGAATACGAGATCACCTCGAACCGCGTGGACTGCTACTCCATTCTGGGCATTGCAAGAGAGGCAGCGGTTACCTTCGAGAAGCCGTTTGCGGCGCCGAAGGTGTCGGTACGGCACGAGGGCGAGAAGGATACCTCGGATTATGTGGAGGTTTCAATCGAGGATGCGGATCTTTGCAGCCGGTATGTGGCAGCCATCTGCACCGACGTCAAGCTGGCACCGAGCCCCCGCTGGATGCAGCGCAGACTTGCCAATTACGGAATCCGTCCGATCAACAACCTGGTTGACATCACGAATTTCGTCATGATGGAATACGGCCAGCCGATGCACGCCTATGATTTCGACACCATTCACGGCGGAAAGATCATTGTGAAACGCGCAGCGGACGGGGATACATTCACCACGCTGGATGATCAGGAAAGAAAGCTGGATCACGACGTTCTGATGATCAACGATGCAGAGCGTCCGGTCGGCATCGCCGGCATCATGGGCGGTGAGGACTCCATGATCACGGAGAACGTGCACACCGTTCTGTTCGAGGCGGCAACCTTTAACGGCACGAACATCCGCAAGTCCTCCAAGCGCGTCGGCCTTCGCACGGAGGCTTCGGCGATCTTTGAAAAGGGACTGGATCCCTACAATGCGCTGGCTGCAATGGACCGCGCCTGCCAGCTGATGGAAGAGCTCGGCTGCGGCAAGGTCGCAAAGAGCTATGTCGATGTACATGGGGAGCTTCCGGCGCTCCGGCGGATTCCGTTTGAGCCGGAGAAGATCAATGCGTACCTGGGCACCTCCTATACCAGGGAGAGGATGCTGGACATCTTCGGCCGGGAGGAGCTGGAGTACGATGAGAAGACAGGAGACCTGGTGATTCCGTCCTTCCGTCAGGATCTGAAGGCCATGTGCGACATTGCGGAAGAGGCGGCGAGATTTGACGGCTATGATAAGGTTCCGTCTACGCTGCCGGCAAGCGCAGCAACCGTGGGCGGACTGCAGCCGATGATGAAGCTGCAGGATGCAGCCAGAACGGTCGCCATGGACTACGGTTATTCGGAATCGGAGACCTTCTCCTTCGAGAGCCCGAAGGTGTTCGATCTCCTGCTCCTGAATCCGGAGGATGAGGAGCGCAGAGCCATCAAGATTTCCAATCCGCTCGGAGAGGACTTCTCCATCATGCGGACCCAGATGGTCAACTCGATTCTGACATCGCTGGGAACGAACTATGCACGCCGCAACAAGGACGTGAAGCTCTTTGACCTGGGCAAGATATATCAGGCAAAGGAGCTGCCGCTTACGGATTACCCGGATGAGCGTCCGCTCCTGACGCTGGGCTTTTACGGCGAGGGAAGCTTCTATACATTGAAGGGTGTGGCAGAGGACTTCCTGAAGACCGTTGGCGTAAAGGAGAAAATGGTCTGCGATCCGCAGTCCGGAAAGCCTTTCCTGCATCCGGGACGCCAGGCCGGCATTGTTCTCGTGAATCCGCACGGCGGACCGAAGGGAACACCGGTCGAGACGCCGATCGGATACCTCGGAGAGGTTCATCCCACGGTTGCCAAGTCCTATGGCATCGGTGACCGGGCATACATTGCATGCATCGATCTCAAGCTGGTGCTGGAGAAGGCATCCTTTGCGCATCATTACGAGGGCATCGCCAAATTCCCGGCAATGAGCCGCGACATCTCCATGGTCGTTCCGAAGTCGATTACGGCCGGCGCCATTGAAGAGGTCATTGAGCAGCGGGCAGGCAAGCTCCTGGAGTCCTATCGCCTGTTCGATCTGTATGAGGGTGTACAGGTGAAGCCTGGCTGCAAGTCCATGGCATACAGCCTGACCTTCCGTCACAAGGACCGCACGCTGGAGACGGAGGAAGTGGATAAGGCAATGAAGAAGATCCTGAACGGTCTGGAGGCACTGGACATCGAGCTGCGCTCCTGATCGGCCGGACGCATCAAGGTTTCGCATCAAGGCTTTCCGAAGGAAAATCGAGACGCGGGGATAAACAGACAGTAATTATTCAGCCTGCTCAGAGCCGGACGCTTTGGCGAAGGGACTTTGAACAGGCAATAGCAACAGGGAGGGGCACGGCCGGAAAGAGGCTCGGCGCCCCTTTCCGCGTTAAGTCCAACGAGAAATCGCTGATGCAATCAGCAGTTCAGTTATTGTACAGATGCCATGCTGCCGTTTGGCTGGCGAGTGTACGCATACCAATCAGAAGGCAGCACGCAGGGGAAACAACATGATGGGGAGCAGACGAAAGAATACCACGCTGTTTCAGAACAATACGCCGGGACCGTGCGAAGAGACGCGGAACTGGAGGCGGCTGTCATGGGTGCTGCTGGCGGTGTATCTCCTGATGCTGATTCCAGTCCTGTGGATCGGCCGGTACGATGCTCCCTCGGCGGATGATTTCTCCATGGGGCTGGGAACCCGGCTGGTATATGAGGAAACGGGCTCTGCCACTGCCGTTCTGGGCAAAATAGTGTCGGAGACCGTCCGATATTACCGGACATGGATCGGGTATTTTACCTCGTGTCTTTTCACGACGGCATCCCCAGCGACCTTTGGAGACGGCTGGTACTGGCTGACGCCGGTGATCGTGCTGGCGGGACTCCACATCGGCGTTATTTTCTTCCTGTACGCTTTGATGGAGCGGGTTCTGGGAATGAACCGATATGTGCGGCGCTGCATGAGTGTTCTGATGCTGTTTCTGATGGTGCAGCTGATGCCGGAGGGAGCACCCCGGGCGGAGGCGTTTTACTGGTACAGCGGTGCCGGCAATTACACGCTGACCTTTTCACTGGGACTGTGTTATCTGGGGTGTCTACTGCTGGCTGTCTATGCAGGCAGCAGGGGGAAGCGCACGGCCTTCTGGGTCGGAGCATGCATCCTTGGCTTTTTCACAGGGGGCGGCAACTATTTAAGCGCGCTTTCCTATGCCATTGTGTCGGCATTGTTCCTGGCCATTCTGGTACTGCTCAGAAGCGGGCGCATGGGAGCATTGCTGCCGGAAAAGGGACATGTCCTTTACGCTGCCGAGTGGAGCGGCCGCCATGCCGTCCCGGCGGTGCTGAACCTGGCGGGGCTGATGCTCAGCTGCCTTGCACCCGGGAACCGGATCCGCGGCGCGGAAACCGGCGGATACGGACCGGTGAAGGCAATTCTCCTGTCGCTTTATTACACGCTGTCCTATCCGATGAACCGGTGGCTGAACTGGGCGGTGCTGGCAGTTCTGGCGGCGGCAGCCGTTATTTTCGCGGCAGCATTTCGGGCAGAGAAGGAGGACGGCAGAATGAAGAGCGCCTTGTCCTATCGGCACTCTTTACTGGCAGTCTGCCTCGCCTACGGCCTTGTCAGTGCGGTTGTGACGCCGGCGCTGTATGCACAGGGCAACATGGACGCCGGCCGCATTCAGAGCACCTTCTGGCTGCATGCAGTCCTTGTACTGGTGATTTTGGAGTGGTATCTTATCGGAGGACTGGTCCGCGCAGGAATGTCTCTTCCTGCAGGGCTTGGCAAGCGTGTACTAGCAGGAGCTGCCGGCCTGTGGATCGTGCTGTCGCTGCTGGCGGTGAAGGGAAATCCGGATCTGTATACGGCCTCCCGGGCGGCTGCGGATCTTATCAGCGGATCGGCTGCGCGGTACGGAGAGGAGAACCGGCAGCGTATGGCCATTCTGCAGGATGAAGGACAGCAGGATGCGGAGCTTCCAAGGCACAGTGAGCGGCCTGCGCTTTTGTACTACGAGGATGTCAGTGAGGATCCGCAGGACTGGGTGAATCAGAAGCTGAGTGAGTATTATCATAAATCGAGTGTCCGGGGAGTGGCGAACGGGACGGACTGACCGGATTCGGCAAAGAGCTGCGGGGACTGCGGCTTGGAAAGGAAAAGAGATGGAACGAGAGAATGTGTGGAATACCTATGATCTGGAAACGCAGAAGAGCTGCCTTGATTTTGCGGAGGAATATCGTGTTTTCCTCTCTGAGAACAAGACAGAGCGCGAGTGCGTGGATACGTTTGTGAATGCGGCGGAGGCAGCAGGCTATGTGGAGCTCTCCCGCGCCATTGCCGAGCATGAGAAGAACGGCACGAAGCTCAAGGCCGGCGACAAGATCTACATGACATGGATGAACAAGTCGATGGTCCTGTTCCGCATCGGAACGCATGACCTGGAGGAGGGCGTCAATATCCTCGGCGCACACATCGACAGCCCCCGCATGGATGTGAAGCAGAATCCGCTGTTTGAGAAGGGGGGCTTCGGCTACCTCGACACGCATTATTACGGCGGCATTAAGAAGTACCAGTTCGTTGCAAGACCGCTGGCGCTTCACGGAGTCGTGGTGAAGAAAAACGGGGAGACCGTTGTACTGAACGTCGGTGAAGATCCGGATGATCCGGTATTCTTCGTTTCGGACCTTCTGATTCACCTGGCACAGAATCAGATGCAGAAGAAGGCGACCGAGGTCATCGATGGTGAGGCACTGGATCTGATCATCGGCAACAAGCCTGTCATCATCGATGCCAAGACGAAGGGCGGCAAGGACAAGGCAGAGAAGTCCGGTGACAAGGAGGCGGTGAAGAACGCGCTTCTGACCATCCTGAAGGAAACCTACGGAATTGAGGAGGAGGACTTTGAATCCGCAGAGCTGGAGGTTGTGCCGGCAGGCCCTGCAAGAGATGCGGGCTTTGACCGCAGCATGATTCTGGGCTACGGACACGATGACCGCGTCTGCGCATATCCTTCCTTCCGTGCACTCGTGGATACGCAGTATGACAACGAGGCCAATGCACCGGAGCGTACCAGCGTCTGCCTTCTGGTGGACAAGGAGGAGATCGGCTCGGTCGGTGCTACGGGCATGCAGTCCAGATATTTTGAGAATGCAATGGCGGAGGTACTGAACCTCTGCGGCGGTTACAGTGATCTGGCGCTTCGCCGGTGCCTTGCAAATTCCGATATGCTCTCGAGTGACGTATCCTCTGCCTACGATGCGAACTGGGCGGACTGCTTTGATGAGAAGAACACGGCATTCCTGGGAAGAGGAATGGTGTTCAACAAATTTACGGGCTCCCGTGGTAAATCCGAATCCAACGATGCCAATGCAGAATACATCGCACATCTGCGCGACATCTTCGATAAGGAAGGCGTTGTAACACAGACGGCTGAGCTCGGAAAGGTGGATGTCGGCGGCGGCGGAACCATTGCCTACATTCTGGCACTCTATGGAATGAATGTCATTGACAGCGGCGTGCCGGTGCTCTCGATGCACTCGCCCGCAGAGGCAGTTTCGAAGGCGGACGTCTATGAGGCATACCGCGGCTATAAGGCATTTCTGAAATATGCGTGCCTGCGCAATGCGTAAGGATTGCGGAGAACATTCTCGAACCGGACAACTCCGCCAGGACCTGTTGTTGGCTGGTGTCTACACAGTAACCTATAGAGTGGGAAGTTTGGAAGTCACTTCCAAACTTGATTGGTGATTCAAGTACGGGCCCTGCTTGAATCAGGAGGACAAAATGGCAGAGAATCATACAGTCCCGCTGGGACATCGGACGGCAGATTATTATTTTGACCTCCCGAAGGAGCTGATTGCGCAGGATCCCAACGAAGTGCGGGATGCCTGCCGGCTTTTGTGCATCGACCGGAACACGGGCGAGCTGGAGCACCGCATATTTCATGACGTCATTGACTATATCGAGCCGGGGGATACGCTGGTTCTGAACAACACGAAGGTTATTCCTGCACGGCTCCTTGGCACCAAGGAGGGAACCGGCGCCAACGTGGAGATTCTGCTGCTGAAGCGCCGGGAGGGCGATGTGTGGGAGACGCTGGTGCGTCCCGGCAAAAAGCTTCGCCCGGGGGCAATGGTTACCTTCGGCGAAGGAGAGCTGCAGGCAGAGATCCTCGATGTTGTGGAAGGCGGAAACCGATTGGTACGGTTCCATTACCAGGGAATTTTCGAGGAGGTTCTGGACCGTCTCGGACAGATGCCGCTTCCGCCGTATATCACGCACAAGCTGGCGGATCCGAACATGTACCAGACGGTGTACGCCAAGTTTGACGGAAGTGCGGCAGCGCCTACCGCAGGACTGCATTTCACGCAGGAGCTCTTGCAGAAGATACAGGATAAGGGCGTGAATCTTGCCTATGTAACGCTTCATGTCGGACTCGGTACCTTCCGGCCGGTCAAGGTGGAGGATGTGACGGAGCATCACATGCACACCGAGTGGTACAACGTTTCACCGGAGGCTGCAGAGATTATCAACAAAACACATGCAGCCGGAAAGCGGGTGATCTGCGTCGGAACGACGAGCTGCCGCACGGTGGAGTCCGCGGCGGATGAAAACGGCCTGGTGCAGGCCGGGGCGGACGATACGTCTATTTTCATCTATCCGGGATATCGCTTTAAAGTGATGGACGGACTGATTACCAATTTCCACCTGCCGGAGTCCACGCTTCTGATGCTGGTCTCCGCCTTTGCGGGCCGCGAGCATGTACTGCACGCCTACGAGGAGGCGGTCAGGGAAAAGTACCGCTTTTTCTCCTTTGGAGATGCCTGCTTCTTTACCCCTGCCAAGAAGCAAAAATAGATCGGATCGAACAAAAATAATACAGAATAAGATGACCGCAGACAGTTTGGTGCTGTTTGCGGTCATTTTGCAACAAAAATCGAAGGGAGATTTTCTCAACCTTGCAAAGCAAAACGAATGGCATTTTTAAGAAAATTGTTTCGTACGTCTTTTATGTCCTGATTGTCTATCTGTTGATAAATTTCCTCGTTGATAAAACGGAGATTATGTCCGGCTCCATGGAACCAACCCTGAATACAGGTGACATCGTGTTCTTTTTGAATGATTCGGTTACAGGCTTGCATCGATCGGACATCATTGAGTTCAATGGGCATGGTGAAGAGGAGGGCAAGGTGCTTTGTAAAAGGATCATTGGTATGCCGGGGGATACGATTTCATTCGATGGGGATGGGGGAATTCTGATCGATGGAGTGCCGGTTGCGGAAGAGTATATTGATGGTGAAATTACGTACGCATATACACGAGACTCCTACGCTGTGCCGGAGGATT
The DNA here is from genome assembly GCA_963650385.1 of Clostridium sp. CAG:508. Classification (GTDB taxonomy): domain Bacteria; phylum Bacillota; class Clostridia; order Lachnospirales; family Lachnospiraceae; genus CAG-791. Next base: position 27,167 of record CAVJLL010000023.1, read on the forward strand.
GCTATTTTGTAATGGGAGATAACCGGGAAGATTCCTTTGATTCAAGATATTGGTCCGATCCGTTCGTGAAGCAGCAGGACATTCTGGGTACTTATTGGTTTCGAATTCCAAAAAGATAAGGACACAATCCGTGTATTGGCTTTTAACTAAATTGCGTATCGGTGATCCGCAATTGTCTTTTCTTCGTCAGACAACGATATATCATCTCAAATTTTCCGAATCGTTGCATTTTCGGCGATTTTTGAGTACACTATAAATGAGCCAGTGGCTTGTCGGTCATCACGGCTAGAATATGATGAACGTGTATGTTTAGCTTCCGCAAGCGACGGGGTGTTGCAAAGCGTAGAATATCGCTTACGTGTAGGAAGGGCTTGCTGAAAGAAATTCGAGTGTCCACTGTTATGGGGACAGTAACAACCAGGTGTATTGTGCAAATGTTCATTTAACCAAACAGACGAGTAAAAACAACAAACCGATATGATAAAATGTTGACCATGGGCAAAGACCAATTTGTCCGTGGTCTTTTTATTTCTGAACAGACATTTGCCCGTATATACGCGGAGGTATGCGCTATGGCGAAGGAATCCACCACAGCAGAGGTAAATTTCAAGGAACTCACCGAACATATCCTGAATTCCTATCTGAACTCACGCTCCGAAGAGGACATGGAGGTGTTGAACCTGCTGGACGAGAGCATGAGCGTCATAGGAACCGGCCGGCAGGAATTCTACAGGAATCTGCAGGAATTTACACAGGCGTTCATATTTGAAATGGAGCAGCGTGAGAAGATCCGGTTCAAGTGGAAGAACTTTGAGATCCATGAACACAGGATTAATGAGGAGCACGTGCTGGTCTATGGAACGGTGCTGATTCTCGGAGCCTTCACGGGTGGGGACGTCTGCATCAAAATGGACAGCCGGTTTACAATCCTGTACGGTCTTGTGAATGGGATCTGGAAGGTGCAGCACATCCATCATTCCATTCCGGACAAGGAGCAGCTGCTGGATGAAGAATTTCCGCGGACAATGGGGCGGCAGATCGAGGAGTCGCAGAGCATGATCGCCGCCCTCACTGCGGATTACCTGAATGTGTATGTGATCGAGCCGGAAATCGATCAGGGAACCGTTCTGAAGCTGGATGGGTATGTCGTTGAAGGCATTAACGAAACACCGAGAAGCTTTACCTATTCCGAGATGCTGCGCAGGTATGCAAGTGACCGTGTATGTGACGAGGATAGGGCGGAGTTTCTGCAGATTGTCCTGCCGGAGACGCTGATTAAGAGCTTCGCGGACGGAAGAGAACGTCTGGAGCTGAATTACCGGGTTCCGGCGGAAGGCGGTCTGGAGCACTACAGCGGCCTTTACATTCGCATCTCAAGGGAGAAAGAGCCCCTGAAGCTGATCGCGGGCTTCCGGAGTACAGAAGACATTATTACCATACAGAGCAAGACCAGGAGAGAGGGCATGTACAGCGCCTATGAAGCTGTATCTGACCTTTATCTGGCCATGTTCCGCATCAACATCAAAGAGAATACCTATGCCTCGATCAAAACAACCGAGGCGGTTCGGAAGTATACCATACCGGGCAGCGATCGATATGATGAAAACCTGAAGGCGATTATGACCGCCCTTGCGGACGAGGCGAGTCTGGCATCGGCGCTGGAATTCCTGGATCGGAATACGATCGAGGAACGGATGCAGGGCAGGAAACACATCTTCATTTATTTTAACGGTAAGATTGCCGGCCTGAGCAAGCTGCATCTCATCAGAGAGGGTTCCGATACGGAAGGGAATCTGAGCCATGTGATTCTGGCGGTAGAGGTACTGGAGGAAGCGGCGAAAAGCTACGAGAAGCTGGATGCGATGCACGAAATTTTTGCTGCGTCCAAGATGGGGACATGGAGCATTTACCTGCCGGACGGAAAAGCGCCGAGACTGGAAGCGGATGATCTGATGCTGGAGCTTCTGGGAGTTGCCGATCAGCATCTGACGCCGGAAGAGGTCTATGATGCATGGTTTGACAATATCACGCCGGATGCGGTGCAGACGGTGCTGGATTGCATTGACCGGCTGAAAAAGGGCGTACGGGATGAGATAACGTATCTTTGGAGGCATCCTGTCCTGGGGGAGAGGTATGTGCGCTGCGGCGGCACAGCAAAACCGGCGGAAGGCGGATTCGTGCTGCGGGGCTATCACTATGATGTGGATGAAGCCGTCCGTGAGCAGAAGAAAAAAGACGCGGCATTGGCAGAGCAGGTTGCCATCATTGACTCGCTGGCCAGAAATTTCAAAAATGTATTTGTTGCCAATCTGAACAGCAAAACAGCGAGAGTCGTACGGCTAGCAGAAGACTATGATGTTCAGGCGGTTCTGGCTGTCACGGAAGAGGAATTCCCGTTTGATTCTGTCATACAGCAATGGGTGCAGGAAAATGTGTATCCGGATGACCGGGAACGGATGGCCGCTGCATTTTCATATGAGAACTTTTGCAGAGTGTTTGCGCAGCGGGATGAATATAACGGCACGTACCGCAGCACGGAAGGCGGGGAGCTGCATTATTACCAGTTTGATTTCAGAAAGGCAGACGACAGCGGAAATGTTGTGGCCGGTTTTCAGGTCATTGATGCGATTGTCGAAGAGCGTGAGCAGCAGGCAAGAAGAGAAAAGGAGCTGGAGGCTGCGCGGCTGCGCGGAGAAAGGGAGCATGCGGAGATTGTAAATTCCCTGTCAACCATATACTCGACGATTTTCCGAGCGGATATTGATACCGGCCGGTATGACATATTGACCAGTGTTCCTCTTATGGGAAAGGTGGCTGGGACCAGCGGCAATTTTGCGGACGTAGAGGATATGGTCATCGAGTCTTTTATGGAACCGGAATTCCGGGCTCCCATGCGCGAATTTCTGGATTTCCACACTCTTGCGGAACGGCTGAAGAGCGTCAATTCCATAACCACGGAATATAAGGCGCCCACCGGTCAGTGGATGCAGTCGCGGTTTATTGTAAAGAGAAGAGACGAGGACGGCACAGCGAGGGAGGTTCTCTACGTTGCCCACGATATCACAAAGGAAAAGACGCACGATCTGGAACAGCAGGAGGCGCTGACGCATGCTCTGGCGGCAGCCCAGCAGGCAAACAAGGCAAAAACAACCTTCCTGAACAGCATGTCGCACGACATCCGCACACCGATGAATGCCATCATTGGCTTTACGGCATTAGCACAGACGCACAGTGATGACCGGGCGCAGGTGCAGGATTACCTTGGCAAGATCAGTACCTCCAGTACGCATCTTCTGAGCCTGATCAACGATATCCTGGACATGAGCCGCATAGAGAGCGGTACGGTGAAGCTCCAGGAGACGGAGGTTCATATTCCGGATCTGCTGCATGATCTGCGCATCATGATTCAAAGCCTTATTCATGCCAAGAATCAGAACCTTTTCATTGATACGCAGGATGTGGTTCATGAGGATGTGCTCACGGATAAGCTGCGGCTGAATCAGGTCCTGCTCAACATTGTGGGAAATGCGATCAAATTCACGCAGCCCGGCGGAGACATTATCATCCGGCTTGTGGAGAAGCCCTGCAGCCTGAAGAACTATACGACCTATGAGTTCTCTGTAAAGGACAACGGCATCGGAATGTCGAAGGAGTATCAGGGGCACATATTCGAGACATTCACCAGAGAGCACAGCGCGACGGTCAGCGGTATTCAGGGAACGGGCCTTGGCATGGCGATTACCAAGAATATCGTGGATATGATGGGCGGTGATATCAGCGTCGAAAGCGAAGAGGGAAAGGGATCCCTGTTCACCGTTACGCTGAATCTGCGGATCGGCAGTGAATCTGTCAGAAATGGCCCGATTCCGGAGCTGCAGGGTGCCAAGGCTTTGATCGTGGATGACAATATGGATACCTGCAGAAGCGTCAGCAGGATGCTCCGGGATATACAGATGCGTCCGGACTGGACAACGTCGGGAAAAGAGGCCATTGTCCGCGCGCAGGATGCGGCGGAGATGATGGATGAATACAAGGTCTATATCATCGATTATCTGATGCCGGATATGAATGGCATAGAGACCGTCCGGAGAATCCGAAAGGTCATCAGCGCGGATGTTCCGATCATTGTACTGACCGCATACGACTGGACGGAGTTCGAATCCGAGGGCAGACAGGCCGGAGTTACGGCATTTGTGTCGAAACCGATTTTCATGTCCGAGCTCAGAACCGTGCTGACCAGGCCGGTTATCATGGAAGGCATAGAGTGTGCGGAACGGGTAAAAGAGAAAAAAGCAGCATACGATTACAGCGACAAGAGAGTGCTGCTGGTGGAGGACAATGAACTGAACCGGGAGATTGCCACTGCGATTCTGGAGGAAGCAGGCATGACGGTGGACAGCGTCGATGACGGTGACGTTGCGGTTTCCGTCATCAACAATGCGCCCGCGGATCAATACGATCTGATCTTTATGGACATTCAGATGCCGAAGATGGATGGATATACGGCCACCAGGGAGATCCGAACGCTGCCGGACAATCGCAAGGCAAATATCCCGATCGTTGCCATGACGGCAAATGCCTTTGAAGAGGATAAGAGAAAGTCCTTTGAGTCCGGCATGAACGGGCACATCATAAAGCCAATCAGCATGGAAGAAATCGCAAAAGTACTGGATGAGGTGATGGGAAAGCTATGAAAATGACAGAAATTTTATCGGTTACACTGGCTGCAGCGATGCTGCTGGGGGGATGCGGCGCGGCCGCGCAGAGTGATGCTGCACGGCAGGACGCTTCGACGGACGCTTCCGTTCTCCTGACCTCCGCAGAAGGTGCACCTGTCGCAGAGACGGCCGCTGCGGTCACGGAGAATATAAAATCCTCCGGAGCGGCTGCCGGAAATTCGGCCTCCGATGCGGCGGAAACCGGCACGAATGCGGCTGCTGCCAGGATTTTGCCGACGGCAGCTGAACTTACGCTGGAGCAGAAGGTGGGGCAGCTGTTCATCCTGCGCCCGGATACGCTGGATACGGAAACCGAGGTCACGGAGACCGATGACGGCAAAAAGAGAGGCTCCGTTGCCGTCAACGCTTCCATTCGGGAGAATATGAAGAAATACCAGATCGGCGGCGTCTGCCAGTTCGGACAGAACATCGTCGATCCGGATCAGATCACGCAGTTCAATCAGGACCTTCAGGCGGCCTCCGACATTCCGCTCTTCATCGCAGTGGATGAGGAGGGCGGCCGAGTGGCACGCCTTGCTAATACCGATACCTTTGACCTTCCGAAGTACGAGAGTGCGGCGGCAGTCGGTGCGCAGGGAACAGAAGCGGCCTATGAAATGGGGAATACCATCGGCACCTATATCAAGAGCTATGGTTTTAATGTGGATTTCGCACCGGATGCGGATGTCAATACCAACCCGGACAATCCCATCATCGGCACCCGCGCCTATTCCTCGGATGCAGCAAAGGCAGCCGAGCTCTCCAGTGCCGCCGGACAGGGACTGGCAGATGCCGGCGTCCTTCCTACCTTCAAGCATTTCCCCGGCCACGGAGATACCGCCGAGGACAGTCATACCGGCTTTGCATACAGCTACCGCACGCTGGAGGAGATTCAGAGCTGCGAGCTGCTGCCCTTCGAGGCGGCCGTCAAGGTGACGCCGCATGCAGTCATGGTGTCGCACATTTCCATGCCCAACATTACCGGCGACAATACCCCGGCTACGCTTTCTGCGGAGATTATCAGCCTGATTCCGGATGCGGACAACACCCTGATCATCACCGATGCCATGGAAATGCAGGCGGTTTCCGATGCATATTCCTCCGGAGAGGCCGCGGTCAAGGCACTTCTGGCGGGCTGTGACATCGTCCTCATGCCGGCGGACTTTGAGGAAGCCTACAATGCCGTGCTCGCGGCCTGCCAGGACGGCACCATCAGTGCGGAGCGCCTGAATAAGAGCGTCAATAAGATCCTCAATTACAAGGAAACGTATCTTACAACGGAGGTTTGACGAAGGATGAGGGGGAAAATTAAAATCCCTAAGCAAGCAAGCAAGCAAGCAAGCAAGCAAGCAAGCAAGCAAGCAAGCAAGCAAGGGGATTCTGATATGAACAGGAGAACAGGAAAAGAGCTCATCATCCCGCTGCTGATTCTCATGGCGGGAATTGTTCTGCCGGGAACGATGGCCAAAACCATCACGAAGAACAACATAGAATCCTCCAAAGCCAATACAGAATTGTATGCGAAGATGTATTCCGGGTATCTGACGGCGAACCTGGACCGGGGACTGGCTATAACGGATACGCTGGAGCAGACCGTGATCGCCGGAGAGGGATCCATCGATCAGCAGGCATTTAACGCCATTGCTGAGAACATGATGGAGGATTATATCCAGAGCATACAGCTGGCCCCTGACGGCGTGGTGACAGAAATCTATCCGGCAGAGGGTAACGAAGCGGGATTGATCAATCTGATTGACAGCGAGGATGAACGGGGCATTTCCTGCCGATATGCAAGGGATAATGATGTGGTGATCATGCAGGGACCCTTTGAACTGCTGCAGGGCGGCTCCGGGATAGCGATCCGCAATCCGATTTATCTTACGGGCGATGACGGAGAAAAAGAATTCTGGGGATTTTCCATCGTATTGATCCGTGTTCCGGAGATTTTTGCGGATACCATTGATGCACTTTCGGATCTGGGCTACAACTACCGGCTTTTAAAGGCGGCATCTCCCACGGATCAGAGCACCGTGGAGGTTTATAATTCCGGCGGCGAGCTGCCGGAGGATGCGCTCACCTATCCGTTTGAGGTGGGAGACTGTGCATGGCAGCTGGAGATTGCGCCTGCAGATGGCTGGTATAGCAGAAAAGCTGTTTTCATGAAGTGTGCGCCGAGCGTTCTGTTTTTTGCGGTAATGGCGCTTATGGTACATCTGTTCTTCCGGCGCAGCAGACTTCTGAATGAGCAGAAGCAGAAAAAGCTCCAGAACGATGTTAAGCGCATGGAGGAAGAGCGGCAGCTGGAGCATCAGGTGCAGATGTATGCGGTAGCCATGGGCGTGGAATACCCGCTGGCCGTGGAAATCGATTATCGGAACAACCGCTATCAGATGATCGGATATACTGCAGCCGCTGATAAGCCGGTGGAAGATGCAGGGAACCTGGACGCGCTCATTTGCGAAAGAGCCGGGAGTATTCCGGATGAGAAACAGGCAGGCGCCTTTGCGTCGCTGTTTGAAAAAGACCGGGTTATCAGCGCTTTCCGAAACGGAAAGACGGAAATCTCCCTGCGGCACAAGCAAAATGGAGACGACGGCGCCGTGCACTGGATGGAGACCAAGGTTATCTGCACGGAATGCACGGAGGATGCGGTGCACGGCATCATGCTGGCCAAGAGCATCGATGATGAAGTCAGAAATGAGCATCTCCGGCTGGAGGCGCAGAAGGCAAACCGTACCAAGAGCCGGTTCCTTTTGCGCATGAGTCACGATATCCGGACGCCCCTCAACGGCATTGTAGGGATGCTGGATATTGCGGAGCAGCATCCGGAGGACGCCGGAATACAGGCGGATTGCCGGAAAAAGGAGAGAGAATCCGCCCAGACGCTTCTGGAAATTGTGAATGAAGTGCTGGATATGAGTAAGCTCGAATCCGGAAAGATTGTTCTGGAGCACGTTCCGTTTGATCTGATTGAGGTGTCAAAGGGAGGACGCACGATGCTGCGCTCGCAGATTGACAGCCGCGGCATTCAGATTATCCGGGAAGAGTATGATGTACCTTTCTGCAGATTGGTAGGAAGTCCTGCACATCTGCGGCGCATTGTCATGAATATCATGTCGAATGCGGTGAAGTACAACAAAGACAACGGCAAAATCTATCTCAGCCTGAAAACGGTTCCCCTGGATGAAAACCGGGCAACCGTCGAATTCCGATGCCGAGATACCGGATACGGCATGTCACCGGAATTCGCCTCGCATATCTTTGAACCGTTTACGCAGGAGGAGGATTCGGCACGCTCCAGATACGGCGGAACAGGACTTGGAATGTCCATTACCAGAAACCTCACAGAGCGGATGGGCGGCACGATCACGGTAGAGAGCAGACAAGGAGAAGGGACCACCTTTGAGGTGAAGATTCCGTTTGAAATCGATCGATCGGAGCCGGAGGAGCAGACGGCAGAATCCGGTGCAGAATCGGAAGTGCCCTCCCTGCGCGGAATGAAGCTCCTTCTGGCAGAGGACAATGAGCTGAATATGGAGATCGCGGAGTTTCTTTTGAAGGAAGCCGGAGCAGAGGTGATCCGGTCTGCAGACGGCAAAGAGGCAGTGGAAGCGTTCGCAAAGAGTGCGCCGGGAGAAATCGATGCCATTCTGATGGATATTATGATGCCGGTGATGAATGGACATGAGGCAACCCGTGCGATCCGTGCCATGGACAGACCCGACGCTGCCAAAATACCGATCATTGCAATGACAGCCAGTGCCTTTGCAGAGGACCGCATTGCGGCCAGGGACGCCGGAATGAATGAGCACCTGGCCAAGCCACTCGACACCAAACTGGTGCTGCGTACGATTGCGCGCTGCGTCAGGGAATACAGAATTTAACTTGCCGGTAACTTGCCGGCAACTTGCTGGCCGACTCGATGTTTGAAAAGATGTTTTAAAAAGTGGGCATTTATGCGCCTTTTTAAAGAATCAACAGCCTGGAAAGCGACGAATTTAACTTGCCGGTAACTTGCCGACGCAATTGCTTGACCATTGAAATCTATCCGTATGTCAGAAAGACATCTTCCAATTCTTGAGATTGTAGTGTGACTTTCTGCGCATACAAACAGGAGGAGTATTGTCTATGGCTCACTATAGCGTAAACAACTATACAGTGAACACTCTGCTTTCCAACATTAAGGCCGGAAATATCGCTATTCCGGAGATGCAGCGGCCTTTTGTATGGAACAGTACAAAGGTTCGCGATCTGATGGATTCTCTCTATAAAGGATTTCCGGTAGGCTATATCATTGTTTGGCAGAATCCAACGGTAAAGCTTAAAGATGGCACCAATGCTATCGGGAAAATGGTCCTGATCGATGGACAGCAGCGGATCACCGCTATGGCGGCAGCAATTGTTGGACAGGAAGTGATGGACGATCACTATAAATGGCGTCGCATCGCGATCGCTTTCAACCCACTGGAGGAAAAATTTGAGGTCACCAACAATGCTATTATGAAGAGCAGCAAGTGGATCCCGGATATTGCTCCTGTATTGGATCCGTCTTTTGACACATTTTCTTTTGTTATAAAATACTGTCAGGATAATAAAATTTCGGATCAGATGCCGAAGATCAACACGATTATCAACAAATTACGCGGCATCCAGAATAACAGCCTTGGCGTAATTACGCTTGCAGAGGATCTGGACATTGACAGTGTTACAGACATCTTTATCCGCATCAATTCCAAGGGGGTTGTACTGTCACAGGCGGATTTTGCCATGTCTAAGATTTCCTCTAATGAGGAATATGGTGGCAATATTACCCGCAAGACAATTGATTATTTCTGCCATCTGTTGGAGTCCCCGGAAGATCTGAAGGATATCAAGAATAATGACAAGGCGTTTTCTTCGCTGCCGGAATTTGATGCAATCAAATGGGCAGCCGAGAAGAATTCACCGATTTATAAAACCTCGTACACGGATATTCTTCGAGTGGCCTTTACCTACAAATTTAAGCGTGGCCGCCTGGCAGATTTGGTCAGTCTGCTTTCAGGCCGTGATTTTGAGACCCATGAATTCAAAATTGAAATTGAAGAGGAATCTTTCAAACAGCTGCATGATGCCGTTCTGCAGGCTGTAAATAAGACGAATTACGAGCGCTATCTGATGATTATTCGCTCCACTGGCATTGTCAGAAATTCTTTGATCCGTTCTCAGAACGTGCTGAATTTTGGCTACGCGCTCTATCTTGCCCTGCGTGAATGTAAAACCGACAGTAACAAAATTGAGCAGATTGTTCGTCGTTGGATTGCTCTGACAATCCTAACGGGACGGTATTCCGGGTCTGCTGAATCGTGGTTTGACTACGATATCAAGCACTTTTTTTCTTGCGATGATCCGATGGAATATCTGCAGATTACGGAAGCCGGAGATCTATCCGAGGCTTTCTGGAATGTGACGCTGGCTCAGCGTATGGATACATCGGTGGCAAGCAGTCCCTATTTCAACATGTTCCTGGTGGCCCAGGTTAAAGCTCATGATAAGGGGTTTCTTTCTACCAAGGTAGATATTGAAACTATGTTGGAAAACCATGGCGATATTCACCATCTGTTTCCGAAGAACTATCTCATTACGAATGGTGTTCCGCAGGCACAATACAACCAGATCGCAAACTATGTATATTTGCAGCAGGAGATAAACATCAAGATCAGCGATGACGCACCGTGTATATACATGGCAAAAGTACTGAAGCAATGCGAAACTAAGCAGCCGGTATATGGCGGTATCGTAAAGTCAGATGCTCTGCAGGAGAATCTGAGACAGAATTGCATTCCGGAAGGATTTGAGCATATGGATATCAAGGATTACACGGCTTTTCTGGCAGAACGACGGAAATTGATGGCTCAAAAGATCCGGGATTACTACTGGGCGTTATAGGTAATACAAAATGGAAAATCTTGAAATTCTGATAGACGAGCTTGTTAAGTATCCAAATGAAACACCATGGTTGGAATTTAAGCACAACAATTTTGAACCTGAAACCATCGGGGAGGATATTAGTGCGCTTGCTAATGGTGCAACGCTCGAAGAAAAGAGCACCGCATATTTCCTGTGGGGAATCGATGATAAAACACATGAACTTGTGGGCACGGAATATGATCTGCAGAATCTCAAAAAAGGCGGCGAAGAACTCGAAAACTGGCTGCGGGGAAATCTTTCCAGAAATGCAGATTTCAAATATCAGAAGGTTCAAAAAGAAAATGTGACCATTGGCGTTCTGATTATAAAAAGTGCGATTGCCCAGCCGGTTACCTTCAGAAAAATTGAATATATCCGTGTGGGGAGTTACACAAAAAAGATGATGGAGTATCCTGCACTTCAATCTCGTCTTTGGAATCGTCTGCATAACGTCGATTTTGAAACGCAGGCTGCAGCGCAGAATCTTGATTTACAGACAGCATTACGGATGTTGGATTGTGGTACCTATTTTGATTTGATCGGTATTCCGGCGCCTGCTTCGGCGGAGGGAATTGTACATTACATGCTGCAGGAGAAATTTTTGCTGCAGCAGGATAATGGGCAATATTCTATCAGCAATCTTGGTGCAATCCTCTTGGCCAGACGTCTTTCTGCTTTTCAGAAAATATCGCGAAAGGCAATTCGTGTGGTCCAATATGATGGGACCAATCGCATGAACATGTTGAAGGAAGAAATCAACGAGAAAGGCTATGCTGTCGGTTTTGAAGAACTGATCAAGTACATTGAAGCGTTGATTCCGACTCGTGAAGTTATTGTAGGAGCAATCCGCGAAAAGAAAAGTGCGTATCCGGCACTTGCGATCCGGGAGACTGTTGCCAATGCATTGATCCATCAGGATTTTTCGGTCTCCGGTACAGGTCCGACGGTGGAAATTTTTGCAAATCGTATTGAGATTACGAATTCTGGAATTCCGTTAATCGATGTGAGGCGCATTATAGACAATCCTCCAAGGTCAAGAAACGAAAAGCTAGCGTCTATCATGCGAAGGCTGAGAATGTGTGAAGAGCTTGGTACTGGATGGGACAAGATCGTTATTTCCTGTGAGATGCTTCAGCTGCCTGCTCCCAAAATTGATTTGTTCCAGGAAAGCACAAAAGTTACCCTGTTCGCAGAGATGCCATTCGGCAGCATTGCACCGGAAGATAGGCTGTGGGCATGTTATCTTCACGCGTGCATTCTTCATGTGCAGGGTGAGCAGCTAACCAATAGCTCTTTGCGAGAAAGATTTGGCCTGAAGCCATCGTCCTCAGGAAGTGTTTCACGGTTGATTAAGGAAGCTGTTGAACTAAAAATTATTAAGCCGTTGGATCCGAATACTGCTCCAAGATATATGAAGTACATTCCGTTCTGGGCTTGATTTAACTTGCCGGTAATTTGCTGGTAACTTGCTGGCCGACTCGATGTTTGAAAAGATGTTTTAAATAATACTTTCCCAATCTACCGGACTATAGGATCGACCTAAATCCGGGTGATTTGACACTATTTGACGACTTATCAAGCCAATTTTAAGACACCGGACTATAAGAACGCCCG
>CAVJLL010000024.1:0-38245 GCA_963650385.1 Clostridium sp. CAG:508
ACGGCGGGAACGATGCGCTGATTGCCGCGGAGCTCAAGCGCTGCGCGGATGAGCTGGCTTCGACCGATGTATCGATGCAGACAATCCGCAATAGTTTAGACGAAAGGCAATAGTATGAAACTTCTATTAGCAGAGGATACCCCGGATCTGAACCGGGTTTTAACGGCGGCACTGACGCACGAGGGGTACGATGTGGACAGTGCCTTTGATGGCGAGGAGGCGCTGCACTATGCGCAGGATAACGGATACGACGCCATGATTCTGGACATCATGATGCCGAAAAAGAACGGCCTGGAGGTCCTGCAGGAGCTGCGCGGGAGCAACATCGTGACGCCGGTGCTGCTGCTCACGGCAAAGGCGGAGGTGGACGACCGCGTGGCGGGACTGGATGCCGGCGCCGATGATTACCTGACAAAGCCCTTTGCCATGAAGGAGCTTCTGGCGAGAGTCCGGGCGATGACAAGGCGCAAGTCCGATTACGCGGCGCAGAAAATGAAGTTCGGCGATTTTGCACTGAACGATGAGAATTTCGAGCTGTCCTGTGAGAATTCGGTGCGGCTGTCGGTGAAGGAATTCGAGCTCCTGCAGGCACTGGTCCTGAACCAGGGACACGAGATCTCCACCAGATATCTTCTGGAGCATGTCTGGGAGGGAGCAGAGGACGCGGGAAGTGATACGGTATGGCTCTATGTGTCCTACCTGCGCGGGAAGCTGTCCTCCATCGCGTCCAGTGTGAAGATTCTCGGAGAAAGGGGCGGAAGTTTCCGGCTGCAGTATGAGTGAAGAGGCAATCCGTAAGCTGAGACTGAAATTCATCATTTATGCCATGCTGAGCCTGAGCCTTGTAATGCTGCTCATGGGCGGAATGATCTACGTGACCAATCTCCTGGTGGCGCGCAATGAGATCCGGGAGACGATGCAGTACATCATCCGGCACGAGGGAGATATTCAGGATGCGGTTATCCTCTACGATGCGCAGTCTGAGGAAACGCGAGTGCCCTCGGACCGCAAAAAGGCAGCGGAATCCGGGAACAGCAGCGGCGCTGCAGGAGAGAATACCGGGGAAAATACGGATGACCGGAGCAGTCAAGGCTTGGATCAGATGGACCAGTCCTTTCGCGAAAACCCGTATGACATCCACGAATTTCTGGGCGATGTCTTCGGCACCGGGAACGGCGACAATGTGCTGACGTCCGAGGACGATTCCTTTTCCACGCGTTTTTTTGCCGTGATCTATGATGAGGACGGAGCGGTGAGTCAGGTGAAGGCCAACCACATCTCGTCGCTGACCGCGGCAGATGCACAGGCACTGGGCAGTTATGCACGGCACAAGCTGTTCCGCTTCGGGCAGTACGGCAAATATTACTACCAGGTGCAGGATTTGGAGGATGGGCGGGGTATCGTTGTTTTTCTGGATGCGACGAACCAGATTCATTCTACCGTGCGGCTGTTTTATTCGGCGCTTCTCCTGATTGCCTTCGGGATCTGCATTGCGTTTTTATTCGTCCGTATCTTCTCCGGAAAGGCGATTGCACCGGAGATCCGGAATGCGGAGCTGCAGAAGCAGTTCATCACCAATGCCAGTCACGAGCTGAAGACACCGCTGGCGGTGATTCGTGCCAACACGGAGATGCAGGAAATCCTGGGCGGTGAGAATGAGTGGACGCAGTCCACGCTTCGCCAGGTGGACCGGTTGAACGGCCTGATTCAGAATCTGGTCGTCATTACCAGGGCGCAGGAAAAGGAGACGGAGGAGAGGGTTGCCGTCAATGCGGCGACACTGATCCGCGATACCGCCAAGACCTATGAGCCGGTTGCCGTGCAGGAAGGCAAAACAATGGACATCGACATGCCGGAGACGATGACCATGAAGGCAGTGGACTCGGAAATCCGGCAGCTGGCAACCCTTCTGATCGACAATGCCATCAAGTACTGCGACCCGAAGGGCAGCATACGGGTAGAGGCAGGACAAAAGGGCAGAGAAACCTGGCTGGTTGTGAGCAATTCCTACCGGGAGGGGGAAAATGTGGATTATTCCCGCTTTTTTGAGCGGTTTTACCGCCAGAACGAGGCACACACCATCGGAGAGGAGAAAGACCGGAAGGGCGGGTACGGGATTGGCCTTTCCATTGCAGAAAATCTGGTGAAGAAATACAATGGGACTATTAAGGCCGACTGGAAGGACGGCGTGATTTATTTTGCCTGCACGCTGCGCTGAGGCGGCCCGGGGGGACACAAATGTGTGCGGCTGTCTTCGGGAAACGCGGATTGAATTCCCTTTGAATAACCGACGGACAGCAGTGCCGGATGCGGCAGGAAGCCGCAAAGGAGGGTATGGTATATGGTACAGGAGCTGACAACAAAGGTACTGACACTGGACGGAACGAGAAATGTAACACTGACGTGCTATCTGCAGCCGGTGGGAGGATGCTTTGATTATGTGGAAAAGCGGCCGGCGATTGTGATTCTGCCGGGCGGCGCATACCAGTACTGCTCGGACCGCGAGGCAGATCCGGTGGCCTTCGCCTATCTGAAGGCGGGATACCAGGTGTTCATCCTGCGCTACAGCGTGGCGCAGTACTGCACATGGCCGACACCGCTGGCGGATTATGACCAGGCGATGGGCATCATCCTGGAGAATGCACAGGAGTGGAACGTTTATCCGGATAAGATTGCCGTGATCGGATTCTCCGCGGGCGGGCATCTCGCGGCTGCGGCAGCAACCATGGCGGTGCACCGGCCGAATGCGGCGATCCTCGGCTACGCAGTGACCGGAAACGATGTGAAGGGCTGCAGCCCGACGGCACCGGACTGCAATACGATGGTGGACGAGAAGACACCGCCGTGCTTTATTTTTGCGGCGAGGGATGACGATGTGGTCCCGGTGATGAATTCCGTTCGCTTCATGGAGGCACTGGCAAAGGCGGGGATTTCCTTTGAAAGCCATATTTATGCCAGAGGCGGGCACGGATTTTCCACGGCGGAGAAGTGGGTGCAGAATCCGCAGACTGCAATGAGTGAGCGCCTGCCGGGCTGGACGGAAGGCAGCATCAGCTGGCTGAAGGAAGTATTCGGAGAGTATGACGGACAGGGGAACATGACAGAGCCGCTGATCAAGGCCCATGTGAATGGCGACTATGATGCCGTGCTCTCGTCGGAGTGCACCATCGGGAAGCTTTTCAGCGTGCCGGCGGCCAAGGCGGTTCTTGACCCTATCATTGCCAGCATGCAGAATCAGCAGCTTGGAGAAAATGCGGTGGATCCTGCCATCATGCAGGAGATGCTGATGCCGGTGAAGCTGGGAGATTTCATGCGTTTTGCAGGTGCTCCCGAGGAGGCTGTGGCGAAGATTGATGCGATGCTGCGGCAGATTCCGAATCCGGCACAGGAGTAAGCAAAGTCACCGCTGTGCGGACGGCCTGCCGACCGGCCGGTGTCTGCACGGCAGCAGAGGAAATCATGGAGAATAACGAGGAAACACAGAGCGGTCTGCAGTATGAGCTGACGCCGGAGGAAATCGCGGCGAACCTGCAGACCGTCAGGAACAATATTGAAGCGGCCTGTAAAAGGGCCGGAAGGAATCCGGAGGAAGTGCAGCTCTGCGCAGTCAGCAAACGGAAGCCGGTGCAGGACATGCGGGCTGCCATGCAGGCAGGGCAGCTCCTGTTTGGAGAGAATTATGTGCAGGAGCTTCGGGATAAGTATGAGGTGCTGCAGGATTCGTGCACCTTTCATATGATTGGGCACCTGCAGCGCAACAAGGTGAAATATCTGATGGGGAAGGTTTCCCTGATCCATTCGGTGGACAGCCTGGAGCTGGCAGAGCAGATTGATAAGGAGGCCGCCAAAAGCGGCCTCGTGATGGATGTCCTGCTGGAGGTCAATGCCGCCGGTGAAGAGAGCAAGTGGGGCTTTGCGCCGGAGGAAACAATGGAGGCCGCGCGGGCGGTCGGAAGTCTCCCCCGCGTGCGTGTCCGGGGACTTATGACATCGGCTCCCTATACCGAGGATCCGGAATCAAACCGGGTCTATTTCCACACCATGAAAAGGCTGCAGGAGCAGCTGGCGGCATCCGGATATGACGGCGTTCTGGCAGATACGCTCTCGATGGGGATGACCGGGGATTATGCCGTCGCTGTGGAAGAGGGCGCCACACTGGTGCGAGTGGGCACCGGCATCTTCGGACAAAGAGATTACTCGGCCAAATGAAAGCTGCGCAGCAGCGCTTTTGTGAATGGGCTCTGAATGGTTACGCAAGGTGAAAGCTGCGCAGCAGCGATTTTGTGAATAGATTCTGAACCGTCACGGAAGCGATGCGAGCTCGGAGAGAAAGAGCTCGTAATAGTCATCCTCACCGTCTAAAAGCGGTGAGTTCTCGCCGCCGCCGTTGGTGCTGCGGCGCATGGCGGCGTAGTATTCCTCGCCTGCCATGACAAGATCCATTTCATAAACCGGCACACCGTATTCCTGGCTCAGCCGGCAGAAGGTCTGGATGGGCGAGGCGCTTTTCCTGGTGGCAAGAAGTGCTTCCTTTACGGAAGGATCGGAGGCCGCAAGGCGCTTGAGCTGCTGCAGAGATTCTTCGAGATTCATAGATAAACTCCTCCTTTTTAACGGTAGTATACCAGATCTTTATTTTCCGCCCGATATGATTTTTGATGCAGTTACGATACGAAAGGATACCTATGCACATTCCTGACAATTATCTGAGTCCGCAGACCTGTGCGGTTATGACAGCGGCGATGGTGCCGGTGTGGACGGTTTCTGTCCGAAGGCTCGGCGCCGGCCTGGGGCGGAGCTCCGGAAAGAACACGGAGGGTGTCCTCCTTTCTGAGACAGAGAATGCGGACAAGGTATCCCGCAGACGCCTTACCATGCTGGGAGCGGCTGCCGCATTTTCCTTTCTGGGAATGATGTTCAATATTCCGCTGCCGGGAGGTACCACGGGACATGCCGTCGGCGGGACGCTGACCGCAGTTCTGGCCGGTCCCTACGGAGCCTGCATTTCCATATCGACAGCGCTTCTTCTGCAGGCGCTTTTGTTCGGAGACGGCGGGATTCTCGCTTTCGGAGCCAATTGCTTCAACATGGCCTTTGTCATGCCGTTTGTGGGATACGGGCTGTACCTTTTGATTGCAGGCGGGCACGGACAGAGGGCGGCAAAGGCCGCAGAGAAAACGGCGGGAACAGTATCCCTGCGGGAGCTGGTCGGCATTGCGGCCGGTTCGTATGCCGGCATCAATGCGGCGGCGCTCTGTGCTGCGATTGAATTCGGCATTCAGCCGCTATTGTTTAAGGATTCTGCCGGGATGGCCCGGTACTGCCCGTACCCGCTGTCCGTTTCCATTCCGGCAATGATGGCCGGACACCTGACGATTTTCGGCCTGGCGGAGGTGGTTTATACGGGAGCGGTCTTCCTGTTCCTAGCCAAAACAGCACCGGAGCTTCTGACCGGACGGGTCAATCACGGATCTGCCGGCGCTGCGGCAGTCGTTGAAACCGCGGAAATACAGGAAAAAACGGGAACTCCGGGCCGCGGGAAAGGGCGCCTTGGCACCAGGGCTGTGCCGGTTCTCCTGGGACTTCTCATGGTGCTGACACCGCTGGGACTTCTCGCGGAGGGAACCGCCTGGGGAGAATGGGGAACGGACGAAATTGCTGCTGCAGGAGCCGGATATACGCCGGCCGGGATGGCGGATGGATTCTCCTTTGAGGCACTTCTGCCGGATTACTCGCTCGGAAACGCGCCGGCAGCCGTCGGCTATGTGCTGTCGGCACTTCTGGGAACAGCAATCCTTCTGATTGTGTTCCGGCTTCTGACCATGAAGAAAAAGAAGAGAAGCACTGACTGCGAAGGCGGTAAAACAGAGCTATGAACATGCAGCTGATGAAGCTCCTGTCGGTGCTGCTCCGAAGGGACCGGCGGGGAGCCGGGAAGGAAAGGCATCCGGCCGGAGGAGACGGAGCGTCTCTTATGCTGCTGGCGTTTCTGACGATCCTTCTGTGCGCCTTTTCCTCCAACGGTATTTTTGTTCTCTCCGCCGCAGCGGTGCTCCTGCTGCGGCTGGGACTTTGGGAGGGAGAGATCATCGCGGAGGTTCTGCGGACAACGCTGCTGGCAGCAGGAGCGGCTGCCGTGTTCCTGCTGCCCTCTGTTTTCCTCGGAAGCCCTGCCTCCCTTGGAACCGTGACCGGAAAGGTCTTTCTGTCGGTTCTGGTGCTGTCGATGCTGCGGGAGGCGGTTCCCTGGAAGGATATGACAGCAGCGCTGGCGGCGTTTCATATGCCGAAGCTCTTCATTCTGACACTGGATATGACGATCCGCTTTCTGGTTTTATTAGGAGAGTTTTCCAATGCCATGCTGGAGGCGGTTTCTCTGCGGCGCGTGGGGAAACGGAACTGGAAAAACGCAGAAACCGGTGGGATTCTGGGCAATACCTTTGTAAAGTCGCAGCGCCTGGCAGAGCAGACCCAGGAGGCAATGGCCTGCCGGTGCTGGAGCATGGATGCGCTGCAGCAGAAAGCGCAGGAACCGGCGGGACCGGCAGAGAAGCTTTACCAAAAGGCGCCGGTACTTGCAGCGGCAGCGGCGGAGCTGGCGTGGTTTTTTCTGACGCAGAGTTGGGTGTGAATGAAATGATTGAACTGAGGAATGTTTCCTTTCAGTATGAAGGAAGTGAGGAAAAAGCGCTGGATAACATCAGCGTTTTTTTTGAACAGGGAAAATGTACATGCATCACCGGACCGAACGGCTGCGGGAAATCCACCCTGTTCCGGATCCTGCTGGGACTGGAAACGGCCGCGGAGGGACAGTATCTGCTGGACGGAGAAGAGATTACACGGAAAAAACTGGCGGATCCTGTCTTTGCCATGCAGTTCCACAGGAAAATCGGCTTTGTCTTCCAGAACAGTGAGGTACAGCTGTTCACCTCCAGCGTGGAGGAAGAGATCGCCTTCGGCCTTCGGCAGCTGGGACTTCCGGAGAAAACGGTGAAAGAGAAGACGGACGAGTATCTGGAGCGCTTCGGCCTTACAAAGCTCCGCCGGCGCGCGCCCTGGGGCATCAGCGGCGGGGAGAAAAAGCGAACGGCACTGGCGGCGGTTTTTGCGATGGAGCCGAAGGTCCTGGTGATCGACGAGCCGATCAGCGGACTGGATGAGGATGCCCAGAGCTGGGTTATGAAATTCCTGAGAGAAAGCCGGACACCGGAGCGGACCATCATTGTCGGAACTCACGATAAGCGTCTGGTCATGGGACTTGCCGATGTGCAGGTGCGGATGAATAAATTTCACAGGATTGAGGAATAGCAGGACTTTTGCAAAGTGCAGTTGGGCATGGCTCTTAACAGCCGCTGTATGCTACACTGGTAGGAAAAGCCGTTGGAACGGCTGTTTTGAAAGGAGACTTGATTATGGCAGAGTTTAATTCGGTACAGGAGCTGGGACTGTGTGTCCTTCACATCGGCATCAATGCAGAGGGTGAGGAGGATGCCCGGAGAATCGCAGAAGAATTCCGCACGCTGATGGGCTTTATTCCGGAGGAGAATCCCGGATCGATCTTCTCCTCTCCGCTCATCGAGATCATGAAGAAGGACGGACCCGGCAAAATGGGACACATCGCCATCGGTGCGCATGACGTTGCAAAGGCTGCGGAGTATTTTCGCTCTACCGGAATGGGCGTAAAGGAGGAAACCGCCAAGTACGATGAGAACGGCGAGCTGACCTTTATTTATCTTGCCAAGGAAATTGCAGGCTTTGCAATCCACCTGAAGAAGTATTGATTCGCCGGGGACGCAAAACTTTGTCAGTCAGCGACAGGACCTGTCGCTGGCCGGCAGCCGGCAGCTCAAAACGGAGGATAACCGATCAGAGGCACGAACAGAAGACGAATGCGACAGGAGGGAAGGTATGAGAACAATTGAGAAATTAAGGCGCTACGCCCGGCAGCTGGAGCCCTACGTAGTGGAGTGCGGCTCCATACCCGATGAACTGTTCAGGGAGAATCACGTTAACCGGGGACTTCGAGATATCAACGGGAAGGGCGTTGTGACGGGACTGACTAATATTTCCGAGGTCATCTCCATGAAGGAGGTCGACGGACAGCGCGTGCCCTGCGACGGCGAGCTGTGGTACCGGGGATACCGCGTGGAGGACCTGATACGTCAGTACACGGATCACGGCTTCGGCTATGAAAACCTGACCTACCTTCTTTTGTTCGGAGAGCTTCCGAATGAGCAGCAGGAAAAGGAATTCATTGACGGACTGGTGATGTCCCGGAACCTTCCCTCCAATTTCACGCGCGATGTCATCATGAAGGCGCCGACGAGGGATATCATGAACTCCATGACGCGCAGCATTCTGACGCTGGCGTCCTACGACATTGATGCGCAGAACATCGCGGTCGACAATGTGATCCGGCAGTCGCTGATGCTGATTGCGGTATTTCCGATGCTGGCCATCTACGCCTACCATGCATACAACTACGACACGAAGCTGGAGAGCATGTACATCCACCGCCCGGATCCGAAAATGTCTACGGTCGAGAATATCCTGCGCATGCTGCGGCCGGATCAGAAGTTCACGGAGACCGAGGTAAAGGTCCTGGATGCGGCACTGATGCTGCATATGGAGCACGGCGGCGGCAACAATTCCACCTTTACGACGCGGGTGGTCACTTCGTCCGGGTCGGATACCTATGCCACGATTGCGGCGGCGATGTCCTCCCTGAAGGGACCCCGTCACGGCGGAGCCAATCTGAAGGTAATGGACATGATGGACGACATCAAGTCCCATGTTCAGGACTGGTCGGATGACGATGAGGTCGCTGCTTATCTGAATAAGCTGGTGGCAGGCGAAGCCTTCGATCAGAAGGGACTGATCTACGGAATGGGCCATGCGGTGTATTCCATCTCCGACCCCCGTGAGCGCATCTTCAAGAATTTTGTAACGAAGCTCGCGGCGGAAAAGGGCAAGGAAAAGGAGCTCGCACTGTACAATCAGATTGAGAAGCTGGCACCGGAGGTGATTGCGGCAAAGCGCCACATCTATAAGGGCGTCAGCCCGAACGTGGACTTCTACAGCGGCTTTGTCTATGACATGCTGGGAATTCCGAGAGAGCTGTACACACCGCTGTTCGCCATTGCGCGCATTTCCGGCTGGAGCGCGCACCGTCTGGAGGAACTGGTCGAGAACGGCAAGATCATGCGTCCGGCCTATGTTTCGGTCATGAAGGAGCGCGGGTAATTGCTGCGCAGCAGGGGTTACAGTACACTCGCCAGCCAAACGACAGGGTGGCGGAGAACTCCGCCAGGACCCGTCGTGGCTGGCGTCTGTACAGTAACCGGCAGGGAGAAGAGACTATGGAATCAGATTATATTGCAGCTAGGAAACAGGGCATCCGCGAGATGCGGCAGGCGGCAGCAGAGAAGCGCTCGCCCTACCCGGCGGTGCTGGATGACATCATAAAGGGAGAGGGAAAGCTCGCCGAGGTGAGCATCGGCCTTCTTGAGATTCCGATTTCCATGATCGACGGCACCAGAACGGAGGGCAGAACCTCTGCCTTTTCGTGCGGCTTCATGCCCATCCTGCAGCCGGATACGGAATTCGCCCGGAAATGGTCCGACCTGTACGACTCCCAGCTGGAGGAGGGCATACGCGACCCGATCAAGGCCTACGAGTACATGACAAGGTTCTATGTGGAGGAGGGCAACAAGCGTGTCTCCGTCAGCAGCTTTGTCGGTGCGACGGCGATACATGCCAATGTCATCCGCGTGATGCCTAAAAAGGCGGACACGAAGGAATACCGCGTGTACCGGGAATTCCTGGAATATTTCAACGTCTGCCGCATGTACGACGTCACCTTCACCGAGGAGGGCAGCTACCGCAAATTTGCCGCGTGCCTCGGACAGACGCTCGACAAGCCCTGGCCGAAGGAGGTGCAGGAGGACATCAAGGCCGCTTATGCAGCCTTTTCGGAGCTCTACTGGCATGAGGGCGAGAAGCGCAGGATGACGCTCCCTGTGGGCGATGCTTTTCTGACCTATCTGAACTTCTACCCAGTGCAGAGTCTCTTCAATGAGCCGAGACAGATCCTGGAGAACCGGATCGGACGGCTGTGGAAGGAGTTCCTCGTGGATGCCAATGAGGATGGCATCACGCTGGTGGAAACGCCGGAGGAGCTGAAGGAGGCAAGAGGAACGATCGGGACGGCGCTGCGCGGCATCCTTACGCCCAAGGAGCGCTACAGCACGCAGAACCCGCTGCACATGGCCTTCATCTATCCGAAGAGTGCGGACGACTCCGGCTGGATATACGGTCATGAGCTGGGCCGCAACTACATCGAAACCCGCTTCGGCGGCCTTGTAAAAACCGAAAAATTCGAAAACTGCTCCTCGGATGAGGAAATACGCAAAGCAATTGATCTGGCGGCCGCCCACCATGCCGAGATGATCTTTACGATTTCACCGACACAGATGGATGAGACGCTTCGCTCTGCCATTCACTATCCGCAGCTGAAGTTCCTGAACTGCTCCATCAACCTCTCCCACAATGCGGTGCGCACCTACTACGGACGCATGCATGAGGCCAAGTTCCTGATGGGCGCCATTGCAGCCAGCGTTGCGAGCAATCACAAGATCGGCTATGTTGCAGACTATCCGATCTACGGAATTGTGGCCGGCATCAATGCCTTTGCCATCGGTGCCTCCATCATTGATCCGAAGGCCAGAATTCATCTGAAATGGTCCACGAACAAGGATACCGACTGGCGGCAGGAACTGGACGAGGAGGGCGTCTATGTGATCTCCGGTCCGGACTTTATCCGCCCTGCACAGGCCTCCCGGGAATACGGCATTTACCAGAAGGACATGGACGGGAACGTGATCAACCTGGCCGCGCCCATGTGGAACTGGGGAACCTACTACGAGCTCATTGCGCAGAATGTTCTGGAGGGCAACTGGGACGTGGCAGGACAGGCGGCGGAGGACCGTGCCACCAATTACTGGTGGGGAATGTCGGCCGGCGTCATCGACGTAATTCTCTCGGAAAAGCTCTCCTACAGCTCCAGAAAGCTGGTAAACCTCCTGCGGGACGGCATCGTGGAGGGACACGTTACCCCGTTTATGGGCGAGCTGCACTCCCAGGAGGGACAGATCCGGGATGCATCCTCAAGAGGG
Organism: Clostridium sp. CAG:508; assembly: GCA_963650385.1. GTDB lineage: Bacteria > Bacillota > Clostridia > Lachnospirales > Lachnospiraceae > CAG-791. The sequence goes on from CAVJLL010000024.1 coordinate 11,175, forward strand.
CTCTCTAACGAGGAGATCATTACCATGAGCTGGCTGAACGACAATGTCATCGGCAGCATTCCCAGAAAGGAGCGGCTGAACGAGGAGGCCGGTGCTGCCGTTGCAGTCAGCGGCGTCAGCAGCGTGACGGATGGAGAGGCGGCCTCCGAAGCCGCCGGCTTTGCTGCTGCAGGACATGAGGAAACGGCGCAGGAACAGGAAGCTGCTCAGAACGGATGGACGGCACAATGAAAATACTGGTGATTGCGGATGAAGAGGTCAAAAGCCTCTGGGATTATTACGATCCGGAAAAGACAAGGGGCGTCGATCTGATCATTTCCTGCGGCGATCTCAAGCCACAGTATCTTGAATTTCTGGAAACGATGGTGAACTGCCCGCTTTTGTATGTGCGCGGCAATCACGATTCCAAATATGACCAGATACCGCCGCTGGGCTGCATAGACATCGACGACCGGGTGTACGACTACAAAGGACTTCGCATAGCCGGCCTCGGCGGCAGCATGCGCTACCGTCTGGGAAAGGACATGTACACCGAGGAAGAGATGCGCCGGCGCATCTCCAAGCTGAACCGTCAGGTGGTATTGATGAACGGCGTGGATGTGCTGGTGACGCATGCGCCGGCAAGAGGATACGGCGACATGGAGGATCTGCCGCACGTTGGATTTGCGTGCTTTAACGAATTCCTGGAGCGCTGGAAGCCCAAATACATGCTCCACGGCCATGTGCATAAAACCTACGGCTATCAGTTCCTGCGAGAGCGGGAGCATGCCAGCGGCACGAAGATCATCAATGCCTATGAGTACACGATGCTCAGCATCGGAGAGGACGAGCACCCCGCACAGGGACGCACAGGCTCGGCCTTGTATGATTTGTACATGAGCCTTAAAATTAAGCGCTGAGGCTTCTGTTTGGCGCCTGCCAATTTCAATCGTGAATTTGCCTGCAAGCAGAGGGTTCACGTTGAAATGTGGCAGGTGCTGAACAGATACAGAAAATTGGCTGCCTGCAGGGCAGACACGGAACCGAACAATACACGCGGGCAGAAAGGACTGCCCGGAAATGAGGACAACATTTTATGGAAATGCAAATGGAGTTTAAGCGGAAGCTGCCGATTCCGCAGGAAATCAAGCGGGAGTTTCCGCTTTCTGCTGAGATTCAGAAGATCAAGGAGGAGAGAGACCGCATCATTGAGGACATCTTTTACGGGAGAGATCCCCGCTTCCTTCTGATCATCGGCCCCTGCTCGGCGGACCGCGAGGATGCGGTTCTGGAGTACATGACGCGTCTTGTCAGTGTGCAGGAAAAGGTGAAGGATAAGATCTTTATCATCCCCCGCGTCTATACCAACAAGCCCAGAACCAAGGGCACCGGCTACAAGGGAATGCTCCACCAGCCGGATCCGGAGAAGGATGAGGATATGCTGGCCGGCATCATTGCCATCCGTCAGATGCACACGCACGTTGTGGAAGAGACCGGCTTCACCTGCGCAGAGGAAATGCTCTATCCGGAAAATCACCGGTATCTCTCGGACCTTCTGGCCTATGTTGCCATCGGTGCCCGCTCGGTAGAGGATCAGCAGCACCGCATGGTTGCCAGCGGCGTCGGCATTCCGGCAGGCATGAAGAATCCGACCGGCGGAGACATCTCCGTTATGATGAATTCCATTACGGCCGCCCAGAGCAGGCAGACCTTCCTCTACCGCGGCTGGGAGGTTGTGACCACCGGCAATCCCATGGCGCACGCAATTCTCCGCGGGTACGTGGACAAATACGGGCGCAGTCATGCCAACTACCACTATGAGGATCTGATGAGCCTCCGGGAGGCCTATGATAAGTCAGGACTAGAGAATCCGTCCGTTATCGTGGACTGCAATCATGCCAATTCCGGAAAGAACTATCTGGAGCAGATCCGCATCTCCCGGGATGTGCTTCATTCCATGCGCGCCTCGGAGGGCATCAGCAGCCTGGTGAAGGGACTGATGATTGAGAGCTATCTGGAGGACGGTGCACAGAAAATCGGAGAGGGCGTCTACGGGAAATCCATCACCGATCCCTGCCTTGGCTGGGAGAAATCGGAGCGCCTGATCTATGAGCTGGCGGATGAGCTGTAAGAGAATCTGCTGCCGGGCCGTTCGCTGATGCGGAAACAGGACAGGTACAGTTTCAATCAGAAAAAACGTCAAAAACCATAAAAAATATATTTTCATGATTATTTAGCTTGATCTGTAAAGCAAAATCAGGTTATAGTAAACTTTGGCGCGGCACAGACGGATCGGCTGTGCCGCTTTATTCAGCTATGCGCCGTTGGGGGAAGATATGCCGGACGAAAACAACAAAGAAATACAGGAAGAGCAGGAGCATCGCACCGGCCGGCTGACCATTGATGAGCTTCAGCAGGATATGGAGACGCTGAAGAAGTTTTTCGCGGCGGTTAAGCTCCTTAAACCGGAGGACGTGCTGAAAAAGCCGCACAAATTGTCCGGGAACGGCGAAAAGACACTGGACGCCTGCATGAATGCAGCCAGGGAGGCCTTTGCCTCAAAGGGCAGCGCGGCGAAGCTCGAATACGAGGACGGCAAGGGCTTTCAGGTGACAGCCCGGTATGTGGAGGCGGACGACGGCCCCTATGTGCTGCAGACCATTCAGCCGCTGGATACCGGCTTTACGGCAGAAATCGACGGGGATGACAGACTCTATAAGGATGCTCTGACAGGCACCTACAACCGCAGATTCTATGAGGATAAGCTGCGCCGGCAGTACCTGACTGCCGGGGTTGCCATGATCGACCTGGATGATTTCAAGCTCTACAACGACACCTTCGGACATCATGCCGGTGACATTGCACTGGAGACGGCGGCCAAGATCATTCAGCAGTGCATTCGTGATTCGGACTATCTGATCCGATACGGCGGCGATGAGCTGCTGCTCATACTGCCGGACATAACAGGGGACGATTTTGCAAGGAAGCTCCGCGTGATCAACAAGAAGCTTCACGGTGCAGAGGTTCCCGGCTACAAGAAGCTCCAGCTCTCTGCGAGCATCGGCGGCGTTCTTTCGGCCGGTATGACAACGGAAAAAGCTGTTCACGAGGCGGACCGCCTGATGTACCAGGCCAAGCAGCGCAAAAATACGGTTGTCACCGATCACGACACCTCCTCCGCGCAGGAAAAGGAAGAATCCAATCCGGAAGAAAAGCCCCTGGTCCTGGTAATCGACGATGCACTTATGAACCGCGAGATTCTCCGTGAGATCCTGAGCAGCGAGTACCGTGTCGTTGAAGCGGCAAGCGGAGAAGAGGGCCTGGAGCTCCTGAACAAATATGGGCTGAGCGTCTCGGTGATTCTGCTGGACATTGTCATGCCCGGAATGGACGGTCTGGAGGTGCTGACCGAGCTGGGCCGGCACAACTGGCTGGAGGAGATTCCGGTCATCATGATCTCCAGCGAGGATTCCAATTATATTGTCCGCAGGGCTTACGATCTCGGAGCCTCTGACTACATCAGCCGTCCCTTTGATGCCAGCATTGTCTACCGGAGAGTGTCGAACACCATCCGCCTGTATGCCAAGCAAAGACGTCTTTCCGGACTTCTGTCACAGCAGTTCTATGAGCGTGAGAAGAACAACCGCATGATGATCAATATCCTGAGTCAGGTGGTGGAGCTTCGAAACGGCGAGAGCGGTCTGCACGTACGGCATCTCCAGGTGCTGACCGAGATTCTTTTGGAACGCGTGGCACAGGTTACCGATCAGTATGAGCTCTCCAAGGGGCAGATCTCCCTGATTGCGACCGCATCTGCGCTGCATGACATCGGGAAGATCGCCATCGACGACAGCATCCTGAACAAGCCGGGGCGTCTGACGCCGGAGGAGTATGAGATCATGAAGACCCATACGACGATCGGTGCCGGCATGCTGGAGCAGCTGTCGCAGTATCAGGATGAGCCGCTGATTCAGGTTTCGTACAAGATCTGCCGCTGGCACCACGAGCGCTACGACGGACGCGGATATCCGGACGGCCTCAAGGGCGATGAAATCCCGTTCTGTGCACAGGTTGTGGCACTGGCGGATGTGTATGATGCGCTGGTCAGTGACCGGGTGTACAAGAAGGCGATTCCGCACGAGAAGGCGGTGGAGATGATTCTGAACGGGGAGTGCGGAGCATTTAATCCCATGCTCCTGGACTGCTTCGTCAAGATTCAGGATAAGATCCGGGTGGAGATGGAATCGATGAATCTTACCCCCCCCCCAGAGCATGTTGGGGCCGGAATTTCGATCCCATCCATAGGAATTAACGAACACGCCGGATTTAACGGGTGAGGTTTTCCCTGCGCGCTGCAGGCAGTCTGCGGCAGAAAGAAGAACGAAAAGGAATGACGGTACAGGAAATATACAGCAGCATCGGCGCGGATTACAGTGATGTGTTGAAGCGCCTTCCCAGCGAGAATCTGATTGCAAGACTGGTTGTGAAATATCTGGACGATCCGACCTACCGGGAGCTGATGGAGGCGGTACAGAATCAGGACGTGGATGCAGCATTCCGCGCGGCGCATACACTCAAGGGCGTATGCCAGAATCTCGGCTTTTCCAATATGTTCCAGCCGGTATTCGACGTCACGGAGATCTTCCGCAGCGGCACCATGGACGGATCCGCTCCGCTTCTGGAGGAAATCACCCGGGAGTATGACAAGGTGACGGAGGCCATCCGGACGTTTGCGCAGGCGCAGTAAGGAACATTGAGGTCAACTGTACCGATGCCAGCCAGCGACGGGTCCTGGCGGAGAAACCGTAATATTCAGAATACGCAAGAGAGCAGCCGCCGGCTGCTCTCTTATTTTGTCTGCAGGTGTGTTACAATAATGCATTCAGATGTCCGTTAGGGATAAAAGGTATTCAGGCTGCCGCGGCACAGAAACGGCATGAGAGGTAATAATTATGACAGACGAGGAGCTTAGCAGAAAGGTTGACGAGATCGCTGCGAAGATGTCCGCAGAGGACAAGATCGCCTTCTGCAGCGGAAAGGATTTCTGGCATACAAAGGGCTTTGAACAGTACGAGATTCCGGAGATCATGATGACGGACGGCCCGCACGGCCTGCGCAGGCAGGGCGGAAAGGCAGACGAGCTCGGAATCAATGAATCCGAGCCGGCAACGTGCTTTCCGACGGCAGTGACGGCGGCCCAGACCTGGAACCGCAAGCTCTTGTACGAGGAGGGCCGCGCCATCGGCGAGGAGGCGAAGGAGCAGCAGGTCGCCGTGGTACTGGGACCGGGCGTGAATATCAAACGCAATCCCTTGTGCGGCCGCAATTTTGAATACTATTCCGAGGACCCGTATGTTGCGGGAGAGCTGGGCGCTTCATTCGTGGCCGGCATGCAGAAGGAGACGGGCATCGGCACGAGCCTCAAGCACTTCGCCGGCAATTCGCAGGAGTACCGGCGGCTGCAGTCGGATTCCCAGATGGATGAGAGAACCCTGCGGGAAATCTACCTCCGCGCCTTCGAAAAGGTGGTGAAGAAGGTGCAGCCTGCCACCGTGATGTGCGCCTACAACAAACTGAACGGTACCTACTGCAGCGACAATGAGCGGCTCCTGACGGATATCCTGCGAAAGGACTGGGGCTTTAAGGGCGTCGTTGTCACGGACTGGGGCGCATTGAATGACCGGATCAAAGCCTTTCAGGCCGGGTGCGACCTCGTTATGCCGGGCGGAGCCGCTGTCGGCGAGAAGGCGGCCAAAAAGGCACTGGAGGACGGCACCTTATCGCAGGAAGCGGTGGATGCCAGCGTAAAGCGCATCCTTTCCCTGGTGCTGCGCAGGAAAGAGGCACTGGATAAGGCGCAGAACTACTCCTATGACCGTGTGGCGCACCAGACGACGGCACAGCGCATTGCGGAGGAGGGCGCGGTCCTTCTGAAAAATGACCGGAATCTTCTGCCGTTTTCCGACATGAAGGACGTCCTTCTGGTCGGAAAAATGGCGGCATCCATGCGCTACCAGGGAAGCGGCAGCTCCCACATCCAGCCGACCAGACTCTCGCAGGTGCGGGAGAACATCCCGGAGGCTCCGTATGTGGAGGGCTGTGATGAAGAGGGCAATGTGACCGAGGAGAGCCTGGCGGAAATTACCAGGGCAGCCGCAAAGGCGAAGGCGGTCGTTGTTTTCGTCGGACTGACGGATCTGTATGAGTCCGAAGGCTTTGACCGGGAGGATCTTTCTATTCCGACGGGGCACAACCGCATGGTAAAGGCGGCTCTTGCCGGCAATCCGAACGTGGCGGTGGTCCTCATGGGCGGAAGTCCGATGAAGCTTCCGTGGATCCGCGAGGTGAGCGCCGTTCTGTATACGGGACTGTGCGGACAGGCAGGCGGTGCAGCCATTGCCAACCTTTTGACCGGCAAAGTCAACCCCTCGGGAAGGCTGACGGAGACCTGGCCGCTGGAGGAAATTGACATTCCCTGCTACGGAACCTACGGCAAAAAGGATGCCCAGTACCGAGAGGGCATTTATGTAGGATACCGCTACTATGAGAAGGCCGGGCAGCCGGTGCTGTTCCCTTTTGGGTACGGCCTGTCCTATACGCAGTTTGAATATACCAACCTTCTGATCAGTGACCGTCAGGTGACCGTGCAGATCCGGAACGTGGGAAAGCGGGCCGGCGCGGAGGTGGTTCAGCTCTACGTGGGGAACCCGCAGGATGGGATTTTCCGTCCGGTCAAGGAGCTGCGGGCCTTTGAAAAGGTGTTCCTGCAGCCGGGCGAGGGCGCAATGGTGACATTCCTTCTGGCGAGCCGCGATTTCTCGGTTTATCAGAACGGGTGGAAAATACCGACCGGTACGTACGCGGTCATGGTGGGACCGTCCTCCAATGATATACGGCTTCTGCAGCAGGTTGTTGTGGAGGAGGAGCCGGTATCGTCTCCTGCATGGCTCCCCGGCAGCTGGTACGCCAGACCGGTCGGGCAGCCGACGCTCGAGGACTGGAAGCACCTCATGGGCGAAGCAATGCCGGAGCAGGAGGAGGGCGAGCAGCGCTTTACGAAGGAGAGCTCTCTTTCGGAAATGGCTTTGGCAAGCCGTCTTGTCCGTTTTATTCTGAAGCGCATCCGGAACGGATGCCGCAGACAGGCGGGCGGAGAGGACTGCGATGAGAACGATCCGGCGTTCCGCATGGCGTATGCAACGGCAGCGGATGTGCCGGTGCGGGCACTGCAGTCGTTCGCACCGTGGCTTCCCTCCTTTGCGGTACGGTTTCTGGTGTGGAATGCCAATCGGGGACATAAGAGTTAAGAGATTAGCAGCAGTACAGACGCCGGTGCCCGTCGCGGCCGGCGTCTGTGCAGTAAAAGGAAGGATGCAAAGTGATGAAGAGTCCGCTTGAAATTGAACGCAAATGGATGGTCAGCGGATGGCCGGAAACCGGAGCAGGACAAGCGGCCCTTCCGGTTCTCAAGGAGGAACGGATGGAGCAGGGCTACATCAGCACAGAGCCTACTGTGCGCATCCGCAGTGAGCAGGAAACGGGAAAAGAGGCGCAGTACATCCTGTGCTTTAAGTCCAAAGGAAACGGGCTTGTCCGAAAGGAAACGGAGTTTCCGATTGCAAAGGAGCACTTCCGGCAGCTGGAGGACATCATCGGATGCCCGCTGGTGCCGAAGGTCCGCAGGACATACCTGCTGCCGGACGGGCATCACCTCGAGGTAAACGCGGTGGATGAAGGAGCAGCTACGTCCTTTTACTACGCCGAGGTGGAATTTGACTCAGAAAAAGAGGCAGGGGATTTTAAACCGGAGGCACTGGGGCTTGGAGAGTATCTTTCCGACGAGGTGACGGGAAAACCGGGAATGTCGATGGGAGCCTACTGGGCAAAGGTGCGCAGCAGCGATTTTGCGAATGGGCTCTGAAGAGTTAAGGATAAATATCCGGACGGTTGCGAATCGTTGCGGCGGGGAATTGTGATGGCAGTGCAGAACTTTAAATTTATCGTCAGCTATGACGGAACCAGATACTATGGCTGGGAGCATCAGCCGAATACGGACATGACCATCCAGGGGAAGCTGGAAAGCGTGCTGACGCAGATGCTGGAAACCACATCGGGAAGGGCACCGGCAGGACCTGTCACCGTGATCGGTGCCGGCAGGACCGATGCCGGAGTGCACGCACGCGCCATGACGGCCAATGCACTTCTGGACACAGCGCTCACGGAGACAGAGATTCAGCAGTATATGAACCGGTACCTGCCGGACGATATCAGCATCAGTGAGGTGAAGCGGGCGGGGGATCGCTTCCACAGCCGCTTCAAGGCCACCGGGAAAACCTATCGGTACACGCTCTGGTACAGTCCGGACGGTGCAAAGCCGGTGTTCGACCGCAAATACGTGTACGTCCTACGGGAAAAGCCCGATGTCGATGCCATGCGGCAGGCAGCGGAGCACCTTACCGGAGAGCATGATTTCAAGAGCTTCTGCGGCAATTCGCACATGAAAAAGTCCACGGTGCGGCTGGTCGACTCCATCCGCCTCGAAACCAGCGGACACTATATCCGGATTTATTATCACGGGACGGGATTTCTCCAGAATATGGTTCGGATTCTGACAGGAACGCTCCTCGAGGCCGGGTACGGCCGCAGAACGCCCGAAGATATGGATGAGATCCTTGCGGCAAAAGACCGCAAAAAAGCAGGCCCGACTGCGCCCGCAGCAGGCCTGTGCCTCATGAAAGTGGACTATGAATAACCATTCAGAGCCAGGCAAATTTGCAAATGGGCGCTGAATGGTTACCGCTTTCTTAGTAGTATCCCACCTCGAAATGCATGATCACAGCGATATCGCGGATGAACTCACCGTCCTCGAGCGCGATGTCTCTGTGATCCGTGAGGAAAGGCATCTCCGCCTCCTCATCATCCTCCGTGTCCATCTGCACCTCAATCCAGCTCTTCTCCGCAGCAATCGCTGCGTCAATCGCCGCATCAATCGTCTCGCCACGGAAGGTACAGCCCTCCAGATCCGGAAAATATCCGGTATAGCAGCCGTCCTCCTCCTTGCGGAGTACAGCAGGGTATGTAAATGTCATAGCTACCTCTTTCGTGCCGCAGCATGCCTGCGGCTGCAGATCTGTTATATAGTTTGCAAGCAAGCCGGGCGACAGGGTGGCGGAGAATGTCCAGTCCAGGGGCCTTGCGAGGCCTCGGTGCTTGCGAGCGTCTTGTGCGAGCTTAGCACCGCTAGGTCCTCGCACGGAGTGAGAACGTCCCCAGGACGGACAACTCCGCCAGGACCCGTCGCCAGCTTGCGTTTGTATTAGATGCATACCGAGTATACGTTAATATCCGGTTTACAGGCAATGAGATTTTTTACTACAATGAAGGATGATGTCTTTTACAGAACCACAATCGGCTGCGAGGAGCCGGCCTGATCCATGATAAATCTGCTGGAACACATTCTTACCGTGCTGGGAGAGCACCTCATATTCACGGCGATTGCCTGCGCAGAGCTGGCTGTCGGCGCGGCTCTTGTGCATGCGGCACTGCGTCAGAAACGGCACAGCACAAGCCGGAAGGACCATCGCAGCATCGCATCGCTCCGTCCGGAGGGAGACGTCTTTCTGCGCGTGCTGGAGGGGAGCTGTGATGAGGCGTTTCTTTTGCTGCGCGTCCGTGACCGGATGCCGGTGTATGCAGCAGGCGCGGTGGACCGCCTTCTGGAGACGGACTATTACGAGCTCCGGGAAAATCTGCAGCGGATGCTGAACGCCGCGGCAGACGGGAAGGGGACAAAGCGTCTGCAGGAGTATATGGACTGGGGCGGTCAGGATGTTTTTCAAAGGCAGTGGGAAAAGGCGGACGGAACCGGCGTCGAAATGTGGGCCGTACGATCATCGGATGGGGAATATGACCTTCTGACATTCCGGGACATTACCCGGCAGCAGGAGGAGCTGCAGGAATACGAACGGCGGCTGAAGGAAAGCGAGGAGGCCAGCCAGGTCAAGACCGGCTTCCTTTCGCGGATGTCGCACGAGATCCGGACGCCCATGAACGGCATCAAGGGACTGCTGGAGCTGACGCAGCGCTCCCTGAAGGAGGACGCGCCGGAACGGGCATACATCGAAAAGGCACAGGAGCTCTCGGCCCATGAGCTGGCGCTGATCAATGATATTCTGGATATGTCGCGCATCGAGGCAGGAAAGGTCGAGCTGGAGGCGAAGCCCTTCCGCATCTCGGCCATGCAGGATAAGCTGTACAACATGTTCGCAGAGACGCTGAAGGAGCACGGGATCCGCTACGAGGTCAACCGGAAGGATATGACAATAGACTGGTGCATCGGCGATGAGCTCCGGATCAGCCAGATTGTCATCAACTTCCTGTCCAATGCGGTCAAGTTCACGGAGAAGGGCAGCATCATTGTCACATTCCGTCAGATGCTGCTGAGGGACGGCGTGGCGGATCTCATGATCCGCGTGGAGGATACCGGCATCGGCATGGATCCTGCTTTTGTCCAGCGGATTTTCCGGCCGTTTGAGCAGGAATCCATTGAAACCGGGCACAAATACGGCGGAACCGGCCTGGGAATGGCCATCACGGATCAGCTGGTTCACCTCATGGGCGGCAGCATTGTGGTGGATACGGCACCGGGAAAGGGCTCAGCGTTTACCGTATATCTGCACCTTCCGGTTGCCGAGGAAACGGATGCACCGATTCCGGAGCAGAAAAACGAACAGGCAGCTGCCGATGAAGAGAAAATGAGCCGGACAGAGGAAGAACGTTCCTTTGAGGGCCGGAGAATTCTTCTGGCGGAGGACAATGCGGTCAATGCCATGGTAGCAGAGGAAATGCTGGGCGGAATGGGCGCAGCCGTGGAGACGGTCGGAAACGGGCAGCTGGCCGTGGAGGCTTTCTGCGGGCATCCTGCCGGCTATTACGACCTGATATTGATGGATGTACAGATGCCGGTGATGGACGGCCGGGCGGCAGCCAGAGCCATCCGCGGATTGGCAAGACCCGATGCGGCCGCGATTCCCATTTTCGCATTGTCGGCCGATGCCTTTGTGGAGGATGAGCGCCGCTCGAAGGAGAGCGGCATGAACGGGCATATTTCAAAGCCGGTGGATTATGAGCTTTTGAGGAGAGAGGTTCTGAAATTCCTGTGATGAAAGCGAATATGCCAGCCAAACGTTTGGCACCAACCGATATCCCAAGGACAAACCTTCTCTCGCAAGCAAGCTTGCATCGAAGGTTTGGACCTTTTGACCCTGGTATCTTGCACTTAGGAAGCACGGATAGATGAAAAAGCACAGCGTAAAAGCATATCTCATAGGCTGCGCGGCGACCGCCGCCGCAGGAGGAGCTGCATACGCCGGATACGCATTGTATTCCGGGAGCGGTTTTGTTCCGCGCAGCTTTGCCCGGGCAATTCAGAGCAATCAGGTCGTGTTCGGACAGGACGGCGCCGGCCGTGCGCAGGGCACGGATGAGGACAAGAGGAGCAGTCTGTGGGAGAAAACGCCGGATGCAGATGACACCGTCAGCACCTCGGGCGATCAGGCGGACTACCTCTTTGAATCTGCAAAAACAACGCCGCAGCAGACCGTCACAGGCTCCGAGGGAGAGAGTGCCGTCATCGCCTCCGAGCAGACACAGGAGGAAAGCAGTGCATTGACAAGGGCCGGTCAGAGCGGTCTGGTCTATGATCTCGTGCATGGGGAAAACGGCACCGCTGCGGAAGCGGACGTGATTCTTTCCGCGCCGGAGGCTTCCGTTTCGTCTGCGTCCTATGCCGGCGCAGAGACCGCAGCCGGTGTCAGCACAGGAGCGGCGCCCTCCGCTGCAGAAGAGGGCAGCAACGGCACCGGAAGCGCGCCGCAGAGGACATCCTCCGGGAATTCCGGTGAAACGGCAGCGGGCGGAGCCGGGAGCGCAGATGCGCCGAAGGACGCATCGGCAATAACGCCCCTGCCGCAGCCGGCGCAAAAGCCGGAAACGGAGAAAAATCCGGAAAAGAATCCGGAGAAGCCCTCCCGTCCCGCCGATTCTGCCAAAGATCCCGGCGGCTCCAAATCCAATCCGTCGGGCGGTTGGATCGGCAACAGCACCTACAACGAAACCACAGTGGCCTCCAAGGATAACACAAGGCCGGTCATTCAGGATGCCAGGGAGGATATTTTTACCGAGGCGCTGAATCGCCTGTATCTGGGCCAGAGCGTCAATGAGAGAACGGTCTACAATGCGCTGAACACCTATGTGGAGGTGGACGGAGAGTGGATCCGATATCTCTGGGGAGACGAGGACCTTGGCAGATACGTGCGTATCCGACGTCTTTCCTTTGACGGCGGGAAGACCTGGAGCTCCCTTGCCGATGGAGCCGAGGTGACCATTCCGTCGGATCTTTCTGCATCCTCCGGCATCCGGATCGACGTGTCCTACCGCCTGTCGACGCAGGATGACTGGACGGATATGGAGGTGACGTATCAGCCGGAGGCGTCGCGCATTCTGGTGCTCAATCAGGTGATTGCAGATGAGAATCTGACCCTTTCGGATGAGATGCTGGTCAATGGGACGTCACCGAAGGAGCAGTACCTTGCGAAGGGACAGACGCTGAATCTCTACAGCCTGCAGAAAAACTACCTCGGCAAAGCGGAGAACGAAACGCTGCCGGCGCTGTTTGCCGGCTGGACCGAGAACGGAGAGCCGGTCTCCTGGCTGTATAAGGCGAAGGCCGGCCGTCACATTCTGGAGCCGGGGGACAGCATGGCCTACGATACCGATTCGTATACGGTAAAGCTGCTTCATTATTTTCTCACCTCAGACGGGGAGTCGGCCGGTACGGACGAGCTCTATTATCTGCAGACGCTGACCGGGTACCGGAAGGAAAACTCTGCAGACGGAGCGGTATTGAACGTTCCGTATTACGTGCAGGCACTGGACCTTTCCGACGGGGAAGACCTGGAGGTCGATGCCGTTACGATACCGGACACGGTGATTCACATTGATCCGGAGGGAATTCAGACTCGGCAGGGGTGGATTGTGTCGGGGAACAATCCGTCCTATCGCTCCGATGAAAAACATGTTTTATACGATAAGGCAGGAACAAGGCTCCTTGGCATGCCGTCCGCTCTGGAGAAGCTGGAGGCGTCTTCTGCTCTGGAGCAGATCTGCATTCCGGAAAAGAATCAGCTGAAGACGTTGGTCCTCTCCGGGACGAAATCGGAAGAGGCCGGAACGGGAGCCGGACTTCCGGAGATCAATCTGGAGGAGCTCTCGGACTGCAGCATTCTGCTCCCTGCCGGGAAAACTCTTTCGGAGACGGGAGTGACCGCCTTTTTGAAGGAGCATGCCGAGGCACTTGCACAGAGCACCGGCAATACCGTTTCCTTTGCCGGGGAAGATACCTCCTATACCGTGCAGAACGGCTTCCTTGTGAGCGAAGACGGAAGGATCTGCCGGACGCTGCAGCCGCAGAAGACCATGCGGCTGCCGGCGGGGAGCACCTCTGTGACAGCGGCTGCTCTTTCGGAGGCGGAGACCCTTACAACGCTGCAGCTGTCCTACGACGGGACCGCGCCGGTATTTGAAGAGGGCGCACTGGAGGCCGGCCATATTGCGAGGATTCAGTGTTATACGCAGGAGCAGCAGGAGTCCGTGCTGCGCCAGGTAAAGGAGCAGGGGCTTTCTGAGAAAATCCAGGTTACCCTGGATGACACGCTGGAAATCAACGGCTTTTCCTGCTCGCTGAAGGAACGGGATGGCGAGGAGGTGCTGGTCATCGAAAAGGCACCGGCAGACATCACGGTATTTGACGAAGCCTCGCTTCCGGATGCGGGAGATACGAAGATCGGTGCCATTGCCGCGCAGGCATTCGCGAACTGCCGGCAGCTTGCGCTGGCGGTTCTCCCGGAATCGGTGCAGGAGATCGGCGCGGAGGCCTTTAAGGGGTGTGAGAAGCTGGAGGGCATTCTCTCGGAGGCGCAGGATACGATTCTCGTCGGGGACGGCGCCTTTGACGGGTGCAGCTTACTTCGCTATGCCGCCTTCAATGCCAAGAGCGCCGTCTGGGAGGACGGCTATGCGCCGGAGATTACGGATAACCATGACAGTATGAGCTACGGCGTGGTCCATGCGTACCTGTTCGCACCGTCCGGGGCCAGCGGCTATCCGGAGGATGTGACCGTGCAGTTTGGTGAGGATGACGGCGTGGACGGCTATCTTCTGGTGAATCTTGCGGAGGAATCGCAGGACACCGGGGAATCGCTGGCGCTCTTCGGCGGCAGCGTCGATGATCTGAGCGGGGAGCTGTATCCGTGGCTCCTCGTGCGCAGCAGCCACGCGCTGGGGGCAGAGCTCTCACTCCCGGACACCACGCTGGAGATTTATAACTATGCATTTGCCGATGCGGCAGGAACAGACGGTGAGGGCTTTTCTCTCAACTGGGAGTCCCTTCCCTGGCTGATGGCCATTGATGAGGGTGCATTCTTGGAGTCCGACCTTGCAGGCACCGTGTCTCCGGCCGGCTCCGGCATGGGCCTGTACGTCGGCGATTATGCCTTTTCCGGCTGCGGAAAGCTTACGGAGTTTTCATCGGATGCCACCTCCTATCTTGGCAAGGGCGCCTTCTGGGAATGCGCAAGTCTGCAGAGGGTGAACCTTGGACATATGTGGACGAGCTCCGATCTGAGCACGCTGACCTTTTCCGGTGATACGGCGCTTACGGAAATTGCAATCAGCAACGAGGAGCCGTTCCGGCTGATCCCGCAGGAGCCGGGGCTTGTGTTCTATTTTGCCGGCGAAGAGGAGGATGCACAGCTCCGTCTGAGCGTACCGGAGGAGACAAAGGACGCATACATTCGGGAATGGGCGATGCCGATGACGGGATATGCTTCGTACCGTGAAATGTATGAGGGCGTGTACTGGGACATGCTGCTCGAATTCTTTGACCTTGCAGTAGATCCTGCGGAGGTTCATGCGGCCTGCGAGGAGAAGCTCCTGGCGGCGGAGAACCGTCTGCGGAGCCTTCTGGGGCTTGCCGGCACTGATCAGCTGACGTACCCGATCAGTGAGGAGGAGAAGGCTTCGGCGGAATCTGATCCGTGGGGAGTCGACGAACTGTCCCTGCTGTCCGACGAAAACGCGAAGACGGCAGTGGACTCTGCAGCGGATACGCCTGCGGACAAGGCGGCCGATGCATCGACAGAAACTGCGTCGGACACGACGGTAAATACAGAAACAAAAAAGACACCGGACAAGACCGCTGATGCATCGAATGAATCCGCATCGGGGACGTCGGCTGATGTCGAAGTGAAAACAACATCGGACACGTCATCGGATACATCAAAGAAAACAACATCGGACATATCAGCGGATACGTCAGAGATGACAACGCCGGAAACCGCGGCGGATACAGAAACAAAAACCGCACAGGAACCGTCTGCAGACAAGGCGGCAGATACAGACAGCACTGCGGAAACGGCGCCGCAGCAGAGCACAGAAGAGGCACAGTAATATGATTGTAGAGCAGTCCAGACAGATCATAGAGGAGGTCCGCAAGGCCTTCATCGGCAAGGATGATGTTGCAGAAAAGGTCCTCATGACCATATACGCCGGAGGACATGTCCTTCTGGAGGATCGCCCGGGCGTCGGCAAAACAACGCTTGCGCTGGCCTTTGCGAAGGTCCTGGGGTTATCCAGCCGCCGCATCCAGTTCACACCGGATACGCTCCCCTCGGACATCACCGGCTTTACCATGTACAACCGGAAAACCGATGCCTTTGAATTCCGGGAGGGCGCGGCCAACTGCCAGCTCCTTCTGGCGGACGAGATCAACCGTACCTCTCCCAAAACGCAGGCGGCGCTCCTTGAAATCATGGAGGAGCATGCGGTGACCGTGGACGGCACAACGCATGCGCTTCCGTCTCCTTTTCTGTGCATTGCGACGCAGAATCCGCTGGGAGCCTCCGGGACGCAGCCGCTGCCGGAGTCGCAGCTGGACCGGTTTATGGTAAGCCTGTCAATCGGCTATCCCTCGATGGAGGATCAGATGAAGATCATCCGTGCGCAGCGCGTGCAGAATCCTTTGCTGGAGCTTACGGCGGTTACAGGCACCGACAATATTCTGGAGGTGCAGAGCTACCTCTCCTCCGTTCGGATTGATGACGCTGTGCTGGAATATGCGGTTCTTCTGTGCGAGGCTACCCGGTCGCACGCACTGGTGGAGCAGGGCGTATCGCCGCGCGGAATCGGCGCTTTGGTGCGTATGGCAAAGGCATGCGCCATTTTGCGGGAACGCAACTATGTAATCCCGGAGGATGTGCAGGAGGTGTTTCACCCGGTGTGCGCACACCGTCTGGTGCTGCGGACGCAGGCCAGAGTGGAGGGCGTGCGTGCCGGGGATATCCTCAGCGAAATTGAGAATCAGATTAAGCCGGCGGTCCGGTAAAGAAGAGGTAACTATGCCTGAGAACCGAAGAGGATGTCTGCTGGCCGCAGCGGTATTTGCAGGGCTCCTCTTTTACTTTGATAAGAGCTTTTTCCTGTGGTGCATTGCCGCCCTGGCGGTGCTGACTGCGCTTTTGTACGTGCGCCTTCATCAGGAGGCAGGCGGCATTTCCGTGCAGGTCCGGATTCCTTCGGGAATACAGGCGGGCAGAAGGGTCATGCTGACGCTGGAGGTGCGCAGCCGGAGACGCTGGCTTGGAACCGGATGTCTTGCTGCCGAGCTCGAAGCGGACTACACCATGTTCAAAACCACCCAGCGCGGAACCATCTGTTTGAATATGACGGGAGCGGGCCGCACGTATGAGATTCCGGTCAGCACGGACTGGTGCGGTGAGATCTGCATCCGGTGCGCCGGGCTTTATGCGATGGATCCGCTGCGGTTGTTCCGGGTTCCTGTGACGCCGTTTGCCGGTGTGCATTCCATCATTTACCCAAAGACAACGCAGCTGCGGCTGGAACAGGAGCCGGACCGGAGCGGCAGGACAGAGCAGGAGGGAGCTGTTCAGAACCGGAAGGGGCAGGATCCGAACGAAATTTACGAGGTGCGGGAATATGTGCCCGGCGATGACATCCGTTCCGTTCACTGGAAGCTGTCCGGGAAGATGGACCGGCTGATGCTGCGGGAGAAGAGCAGCCCGGCGCATTTTGACCTGCTGCTCCTGCCGGAGCTCGAGGGGAGGCACCAGGAAGAGAAAGAGGACGTCGGTACGGTGAACAAGGCGGTGTCCGTTGTGATTGCCGCGGGAGAGGAGCTTTTATCGCAGGGGATTCTGTTCTGCATGGCGGTTCCCGGGGAAACGGAGCCGGAGCTCGTTGCTGTTCGGAGCAGAGAGGAGCTTCTTCGTGCACTGGAGAAATGGCTGAGCACGCCGATTTCCGAACAGACAGGAGCCATGCTGCGCAGCATTCTCTCCCGGCAGCAGGATCGTTGTTTTACAAGGCTTTTGATGATCGGCGAGGAGGAGCACCTGCCGGATCTGGGAGAGCTGGACGGGAGGATTCCTTATACGGCGGTCTGCGTGGCAGGCGGCCTTGAGAAAATGCAGGTCCAGAGAAATGCGCATGGAATTCTGGTGCGGCTTCCGCAGGAGCATCAGCCGGCGGAAACCTATCGGATTCTGTGCTGAGGAGACAGCGATGGGAGCAGCATACCATTCATCCGGCCCTTCGGCCGGCATTGTGCGGCGGAAGGACCGCACTGCAAAACGGGAGCGCCGCGCGAACTGTTACGAGGTAAACCCTAAAAACGCCGGGCGGCAGGAGACTCTTCCTGTCTGGAGCGTCCTGACAGGAGGACTTTTCCTTGCAGGCGGAGCGGCTTCTGCCGTGCAGTCCTTTTCGCCGCTCCTGGACTCCTTCCTGATTCCGGCAGGTGCCGTCCTCTTGGAGCTTCTCGCGATCGGCATCGGAGCGGCACTTGCCCGCCGGAAAACGGCCGGCAGTGCGCGGGTGATGTGCCGCCTGCTGCCGGTGCTCCCCATTCTTGCTGCTGCACTTTGCGGCGGAGCCGGCCTATGGCGGGGCTTTGCAGCCTGGCTGAATCTCCTTACACAGGGGATCAATGAGCGCTTCGGAACAGAACTTGCCGCGCGCAGCACGGACTGTTCCCTGCAGCAGGCAGCGGCGGCTGCGGCCGTTATGGCAATGGCACAGGTCTGCATCAGCCTGCATCTTGTGAGAAGGCGCCGGCTCCCGGCAGCCTTTTTGTATTCGCTAGCGTGGACCGTTCTCCTCCTCGTGCAGGGACAGTTTTCCCCGCAGTGCGCTGTATTCTTCATGCTGGGAATCCTGGGACTTTTGATGAACGGCCGGCACAGGAATGTGCCGGGAACGGGCGTCCTCTTCTGGTGCGCGGCGGCAGCTGCGCTGGAGGCAGGCGCCGTGCTCTGCGGAGAAGGAGAGCTGCTGCAGACCAGGCTTCTCAGGGAAAATACAGGCGAGTACATCCATTACCTTCGCTACGGACAAAAGGAGCTTCCGGAGGGAACGCTGGCAGATGCAGGACTCCTTGGTACCTCGACCTCCGGGGCAGATGCCGCGGCGATTCTCGTGTATACCGATCAGGAGAAAACGCTGTATCTGAAGGGCTATACCGGCGCTGTTTACCATAACGGTCAATGGACGCCGCTGGATAACAGTGCCTACAGCGGGGACAATGCGGGCATGCTCTCCTGGCTTCACAGACAGGGCTTTGATCCGCAGACGCAGGCGGCTTCCTATTGGGCGCTGGGGGACGAGAGCCTCCTGCCGCCGCGCAGCGACATCTCTGTTACTGTGGTCAATGCGTCCAGAGAACAGTTCTATCTGCCGTACACGCTTGTGTCGCCGGTGCGCAATGGGAAGCGCGATAAGGACCTGGGAATCCGGAGCGGCGGGTTTCTCGGAAATCCGATGTACCGCTTCGCGGCGCTCAATGCATCGGATCCGTGCGAGCTTATGACCGCCCAGGGGTGGGTGCTGCAGCCGGAAAATGAGGAGCAGGAGCGCTACCTTACACTGGAGGCGGTATATCGGCAGTTTGTCTACGAGAATTACACGCAGGTGGATGCATCGCTGCAGGACCTTCTGGAGTCGTATTTCTGGACGGATTACCCGGCGGAGGGCGACGGTATTTACCGGGCGGTGGAGCGCGTGCGGGAGGTTCTGTCCGCGCGGATCACCTACACGGCGCAAAAAGAAGAGCAGCCCCTGCCGGGAGAGGCTGGGACCGCAGACGGGACGGATGCACTGACGTTGTTCCTCACGCAGTCCCGGAGGGGAAATGCGGCGTGGTTTGCCACGGCGGCGGCCATGGCACTCCGCGCGCATGGAATTCCGGCGCGCTATGCAGAAGGGTATTATGCAGCTCCCGGTGATTTCGAGCAGAAGGAAACCGCCTTTGCAGAGCTGAGCGCCGAAAACGAGCATGCCTGGGTTGAGGTCTATCTGGACGGCGTCGGGTGGCTGCCGGTGGACGTGACGCCCGGCTATTATCTGAGTACGGTTCAGCTCGAGCAGCTGGCAGTGAGTCCGGATTCGGTCCATAAAACGGCGAAGCTCGAAGACAGCGATTTTAAGGCGGAGGATTCGCAGCAGGGGAGCGCAGCGCCGGAGGAGCAGTCGCTCTCCCTCCGGAACCTGACCGCCAATCCGCTCCGTTTGCTCGCCGGCATACTTGCATTGCTGCTGATTCTGGCAACGGTGTTCCTGGCGGCCAGGGAGGCATACCGCGGAACCTGGGAGGTCCTTCTGGAGCGCCGCTACAGAAGGGCAGGAAGCCGCGAACGGGCGCTTTTGAATGAGCAGAGGCTTCAGGAGCTCCTGGCGCTTTGCGGATTGGAGTCGGCGCTTGGGTGGGGGACCGAAGAAACGGATCACCTCCTTGCCGAACGGTTTTCCTCCATACGCCCCGGAGAGTACCGGCAGGTGTGCCGGAGCCTTGAGAAAACGCTCTACGGCGGGATTGCCATGGAAATTTATGAGGAACGGATGATACTGGCATTCCTGGATAAGCTGCAGGAGATCAGCAGATCCTCCCGGAGAAAACGTCTTCGCGGAATTCTCCGAGGGCCCTCACGGCGAAAAAGCGGCGCAGAGAGGTAAATGCAGACATGGAAGGAGGTCTGAGCATGTATGGAGAAGGAAAAAAACGGCGCCTGCCGGCAGTCATAAACCGCGGGAATCTAAAGCGCCTGGCGGCAGCGACTATGCTGGTGGATCACATTACGCTGGCATTTCTGGAGCGCATCCCGGACGAGGGGACCGGTTGGGTACTGGCGCTCTCCTCGGACCTTTTGTACGCCATTGACCGGCTGGGTCGCGGCATCGGGCGGCAGGCCTTTGTTATTTTCGCTTTTTTCCTGGCGGAGGGCTTTGTGCATACCGGAAACCGGAAGCGGTATCTGCTGCGGCTGATTCTCACAGCGGCGGCGGCAGCACTTCCGTTTCACCTCCTGTTCTTCACAGGGCCGATCGGCGGCACCCTGCACGACAGTGCGAATACCATGGTGACGCTGTGCCTCGGACTCCTTGCCATGTGGGCCGTAGAGCACGGCAGGAGAAAGGGAAAGCCCTGGAGCCGGATCCTTGCCGCATGCGGCGCTGCGCTTTGCTGTGCTGCAGCGCAGGTGCTGCCCTCAGACTACGGGGCCATGGGCGTGGCTGCTGTTCTCATCTTTTACCTGTTCCGGGGAACTCCGTACGCAGGCCCTGCCATTGTCTATGTGACAATGAGCCTCTGGAACGGGAGCGAAATTTTCGCATTGCCCGGCTGCGTGCTGTTATGCCTGTATAATGGAGAAAAGGGGCGCAGCAGCGGAAGGTTCTTCTATCTGTTCTATCCGCTGCATTTGCTGGCCATATGGATTGTCCGCAGAATGGTTGTGGGATACTAAGTCCGCCGGGCGACGGGGTGGCGGACAACTCCGCCAGGACCCGTCGTCATGCTGGCGTATAAGGGGGAAGCTATGGAACTGGAGTTTATCGGAGCGGATCACGAGGTGACAGGGAGCTGTCATTATCTGCATGTGGGGGGACTCAGCATTCTGGTTGACTGCGGGATGGAGCAGGGACGCGATCTGTTTGAAAATGCGCCGCTTCCTGTGAAGCCTGCCAGCATCGACTATGTATTCGTGACGCATGCGCACATTGATCACACCGGCATGCTGCCGAGGCTCTATGCGGACGGCTTCCGGGGGCAGATCCTGTGCACGGAGGCAACCCGGAATCTGTCGGATGTCATGCTGCGCGACAGTGCGCATATTCAGACGCAGGAGGCCGAATACCGGAACAAAAAGGCAGGGAAGAGCGGAGGAAAGGAAGCGGAAAAGCCGCTGTACACCATGCAGGATACGATGAATGTGCTGCAGCTGTTCCATGCATATCCGTACGGTGCAAAGGTCGCACTCTGCCCGGAAATCACCTTTCGCTTCACGGATGTCGGGCACCTGCTGGGGTCTGCGAGCATTGAGCTGTGGCTGACCGAGCGGGGCGAAACCAGGAAGATTGTTTTCTCCGGGGATATCGGCAATAAAAACCAGCCGCTGTTAAAGGATCCGATGCCGACGGCGTCTGCGGATTACGTGGTCATGGAATCCACCTACGGGACAAGGCTGCATGAAAAGGTGAAAAGAGACCACATGGAGCAGCTGGCGGAGGTGATTCGCGGTACGCTTTCCGGCGGCGGCAATGTCGTCATTCCGGCCTTTGCAGTTGGAAGAACACAGGTTATGATGTACTTTATCCGCAAGATGAAGGCGGAGGGTCTGGTGCCGGAGAATCCGGGGTTCCCGGTATACGTGGATTCGCCGATGGCCGTGGAGGCCGTGGGTATTTTCGAGCGGAACGAGCGGGCCTGCTATGACGAAGAGGCGCAGGAGCTGCTCAGAAAAGGACAGAATCCGCTGTCGTTCCCGGGGCTTCACCTGGCACTGACCACGCAGGAATCGATGGCCATCAATGAGGATGCCGCGCCCAAGGTCATCGTAAGCGCCTCCGGCATGTGTGATGCCGGCCGCATCCGCCATCACATCAAGCACAACATTGAAAACCCGGCATCCGCCATCCTCTTTGTCGGCTATCAGAGCGAGGGAACGCTGGGACGGCGTCTTCTGGACGGAGCCGAGAAGGTAAAGCTCTTCGGCAAGGAATACCAGGTGCGGGCAAAGATCCTGCAGATGGACGGCTTTTCCGGGCACGCGGACAAGGAGGGCCTTCTGGAGTGGATCCACGGCTTCACGGAAAAGCCGAGACAGGTCTTTGTCGTGCACGGGGACGATGAAACGACCTCGGCCTTTGCGGACTGCCTGTCTGAGGAGCACGGCATCAAGGCGATGGCACCGTATTCCGGGACCAAATACGACCTGATCAAGGGAGAATTCATCCGGATTGCCAGGCCGCGCCCCATTGCAGGCAAGACGGGCGGAAAGGTACTGACTGCCTCCGGCTCCTATACGAAGCTCAAGATCGCAGCAGGGCGCCTTGCGGGTGTGGTGGATAAGGCAGGAGGACTTCCCAACAAGGAGCTGGACGCCTTTACGAAAGAGATCAATGACCTTTGCAGGCGGTACCGGATTGAGAAATAAAAGCGGCCGGCGAACGGACGGTAAACGATATACAGCAGGAGAGAGAATATGGCTCTGATTGATCAGAATTTTATCAATATGTGCAGTGATATCATTGCAAACGGCACGACAACCGAAGGACAGAAGGTCCGGCCGCACTGGCCGGACGGAACGCCGGCGTATACCATCAAGAAGTTCGGAGTGGTAACGCGCTATGATTTGTCGGAAGAGTTCCCGGTCCTGACGCTTCGAAAAACACCGGTGAAAAGTGCACTGGATGAGCTTCTGTGGATCTGGCAGAAGAAGTCCAACCGGATCGCGGATCTTCATTCCGGCGTCTGGGATGAATGGGCGGACGAGGAAGGGACCATCGGAAGAGCCTACGGCTACCAGATGGCCATCAAGCATTGCTACCGGGACATTTCAAAGGAGGGCCTTCGGAATGCCTTCGGGGAGAATGTGACGATCCTGCAGACATCCATTTCGGGCGATCAGCTGATCCCGGATTCGGAGGAGATCCGGCAGGCCCGGGCTGTGCAGGGACCTGATGGGATCTGGTATATGGATCAGGTGGACCGCGTTATTTATGACCTCAAGAACAACCCGTTCTCGCGCCGGATTCTGACCAGCATCTATACGTTCAGCGATCTGCACGCGATGAATCTGCATCCGTGCGCCTACAGCATGACCTTTAATGTGATCCAGAAAAAGGGCCATGAGAAGCTGACATTGAACGGGATTTTAAACCAGCGCTCCCAGGATATTCTGGCCGCCTTTGCCTGGAACGAGTGGCAGTATGCGTGCCTGCTGGCGCTGCTGGCGCAGGTATGCGATATGGAAGCGGGCGAGTTCGTACATGTCATCGCCGATGCCCACATCTATGACCGCCATGTGGATGCCGTGAAGGAGCTCATGAGCCGGGAGCCCAAGCCTGCACCGAAGGTGTGGATCAATCCGGACATTCATGACTTCTATCAGTTTACAAGAGACGATGTCAAGCTCATCGATTATGAAGTGGCAGGCGGACAGATTAAGGATATACCGATTGCCATCTGAAGATGTATTCAGAGCCGGACAAATCCGGCACAGGGAACGCTTTGTGCAGCGATTCCTTAACAAGAAGGACCATAGCCTATGCCGAATGTAACCGATTATGTGACTTGGAGAGGGGATCTGACCTTCGAGGAAAGGCCGTTCAATGAAATCGACAATCTGGTTCTGTGCCAGCTTGCCTATATTGATATGAGAAGCGTCTTTCCGGAGGGCGAGATCATCGCCGTGTCCGATGCCATTCACACCCTTCTGGATCAGAACCGGCTGGAAACGCTGGTGGCCGACGGTGTGCAGAAGCGTGAGGAATATACGGAATTTGCTGCGGCAGCAGCGGCCTCCCGTCGGTTCGGGCGCCTTCTGATGTCCAATTATGTCGACATTCTGGATCAGCAGCAGCAGATCCAGTTCTCGGCGGTGACGTTCCGCCTGGATAAAAATACGGCCTTTGCAGCCTTCCGGGGAACGGATGATACACTGGTTGGCTGGAAGGAGGACTTTATGCTCTCCTTTGAGCGGATTCCGGCGCAGGAGGAGGCGCTTTCCTATCTGGAGCAAACCATGGATCCAGCGCTGTCCTACTACATCGGAGGCCATTCCAAGGGCGCCAATCTGGCGCTGTATGCGGCGTGCCTTCTGCCGGACAACCTGCGTGCCCGGGTGCTGCACGTATATGCCAACGACGGACCGGGCCTGTGCCCGGATGTAATGGACACGGATCTGATCCGAAAGGTGGATGCCATCACGACGAAGATCGTCCCGGAATACGATGTCATCGGAAAGATCTTTGAGATGCCGGTGACGGACAACCGGATTGTGAAGAGCAGCGGCACCGGCATCCTGCAGCATGGGATTCTCACCTGGCAGCTCAGTGCAGACGGACTCATGCTCGTGCCGGAGAATGCGCCGGGGAGCATCTGGATCGGGCAGGTGATGGATCAGTGGATCGGCGGCGTTTCCAATGTGGAGGACCGCAGGGTCTTCATTGACGATCTGTTTGATGCATTGAATGCCGGCGGCGTGGATACCTTTTATGAAATGACGGCTCTGGGACCGGAGGGCTTTGAACGGATGCTGAGCACGGTATCGAAGATCAGCCCCATTACGCTGGAGGTGGCCGGTGCACTGCCCGTTGCCGCCGTGACCGGTCAGCCGGCGGATCAGTCCTTCGGCAAAAAGGTGACAGAGCTTCTGAAGGAGTCCGTTCTGGTAAGGGCAGTGATTCTGCTCGCGGGCGGCACCGGCTGCATATTGCTGCCGGGCGGCATGCTGCCGCTCACCATTGCCGCGCTGATGACCGTTTTCGTGGCGCTGGAGATCGTCTACACGGTCAGACGCTTCCGGCAGCTAAAGGGCGACATGAAGGCCATGCAGGTGCAGACCTACATATGCATGGCCGGCATTGCTGTCTACCTGATGACGCTGATCAAGGAAAATGCGCTGATGCTGATTTCCAATGTGGTGTTCGGGCTGATTTTCCTGTTCCTGGCGTATCACATTGCCGATCGTGCCAGATCCATCGAAAATCACGACCGGCGCTGGTACTGGAGCGTCATGGAGGCAGGTATTCTGACGATGATGGGGCTGTTCGTTCTGATTGCTCCGGAGAACACCATCAAGACCTTCACGTTTTTTGCGGGGATTGTCTTCGTAATCGACGGACTGGTGCACCTGGTGAGCGGAATCCGGCAGAAGCGAAGGGGCTCTGAATAAGCAGCAGTACATTCGTCAGCCAAACGACAGGGGCGGACAGCTCTGCCAGGGCCCGTCGCGGCCGGCGTCTGTACAGCAGCTTGAGAAATTACTGGATACTTATGACGAAGGGAGTATATATGCAGGCAATTGTAGCAGTGGACCGCAGCTGGGGGATCGGCAATAAGGGAAGCCTTCTGGTGAGCATACCGGGGGATCACAAGATGTTCCGTCAGGAAACCATGGGCAAGACCCTGATTTACGGGCGCAAGACCCTGGAGACCTTTCCGATGGCAAGACCTCTGGACAAGCGCAGGAACATTATTCTTTCCGCCAATCCGAACTATAAGGTGGACGGCGCAGAGGTGGTGCACAGCGTGGAGGAGCTTCTGGAGCTGACAAAGGACGAGGACCCGGATTCTTTGATGGTCATCGGCGGAGCATCCGTATACCGGCAGCTCCTTCCCTACTGCACCACAGTGCATGTCACGCAGATTGATTATGACTACGAGGCGGATGCATTTTTCCCGAACCTGGATCAGGATCCTGACTGGGAGGTGACCGCCGAGGGAGAGGAGCAGACGTATTTTGACATTCCTTATACGTTTGTTAAGTATGAGAGAAGGGGCAGCCGTGCTTAAGGGACCAAAGAGCTGCAAAGGAAAACAGGGCAAGGAAATGGGACGTTTTTCACGGAGAGTTTCGCTGCTGCCCGCGCTTCTTCTTGCCATCATGCTGGGCGTGACCGGGTGCGGGCGTGTTGTTTTCGTGACGGGTCTGGACTTGGATGAGCTGTTCACGGTGGGCGATCAGAAGGGCTCCTGCCGCGAGCTGCGCGTGTACCTTCTGACCATGGAGAACCAGTACAAAGAGACCTACGGGGAGGATGTGTTTACGCGCGCGGGTAATGAAACGCTGGAGGAATCTCTGAAGGAGAATGCGCTGGAGCGGCTGGTGAAGGTCAAGGCCCTGAATCAGATGGCGGCCAGACAGGACGTGGCGCTCGAGGAGACGGAGATTTCCAGCGCGGCGCAGAAGGCGGGACAGTATATGGACTCCCTTACGGAGGCGGACCGGTCCTACCTGAAAATCACCGGCAGCGACGCACAGAACATGTTCCGGGAATACACGCTGGCTGCCAAAATGGCGGAGCAGATGACGGCCGGTGTCTCCAGAGAGGTCAGTGACGACGAGGCGCGTACCGTGACGGTCCAGAGCATTCTGATCAAGACCTATACGACGGGAGCCGACGGGAGCCGCCAGGAATTCAGCGATCAGGAGAAGGCGCAGGCAAAGGCAAGAGCCGAGGCAATCCGCCAGGAGATCCAGGACGGGATGGACAACCTCTTGGGCATCACCTTTGCGGAATACATTGCCAAATACAATGAGGACAGCACCAGTACCTGCACACTGTCGGGCACGGCGTCCGATACGGCGTTTGCGCAGGCGGCCTTTAACCAGCCGGTGGGCACCATCTCCGACGTTGTGGAAACGGCGGACGGCTACCGCATCATCAAGCCCATTGCCACCTCGGACGAGGCGCAGCTCGAGAGCAGCAAGGAGGCGATCCTCGAGGCAAGACTTCAGGATGCCTACGAGGCAGCCTATGACGAGAATGCGGAGCAGCTCGACTGTCAGCTGACGGAGAGCCGGTGGAGTCAGGTGAAGCTTTGCGAGGATCTGGAGGCGGTCTCGGATAACTTCTTTGCGCTCTGCGCAGAGGATTCATAAAAGCCCGGAAGGGGGACGTTACAGTAACTATTCAGAGCCCATTCGCAAAATCGCTGCTGCGCAGCTTTCCTTTTGCTC
>CAVJLL010000025.1:0-37280 GCA_963650385.1 Clostridium sp. CAG:508
GGTGGAGCCGATGATCGCTATCTGTTTCTGCTCACTCATGTATTCACTCCTGATCCGTGTATGTGTAACAGTTCAGGTGCCAGCCTGTCGCTTGGCCGGCGAATGAACTGTAACCGGTTACCCGCCGAATCTACCGCAGCACTGCGAGGAAGAAAACGCCCAGCGCATAAATAACCGGTGCGGTAAAAATAATGCTGTCAAAGCGGTCCATAATGCCGCCGTGCCCCGGAATCACTCTGCCGTAATCCTTGATGCCGTGGTTGCGCTTGATCGCAGATGCCGCAAGGTCTCCTGCCATGCCGATAAAGCTCCCGGCAACGCCGATCACGGCAAAGGCAGCATAGAGATTCTCTCCCGGCACCAAAACTGCCGCAAGGTGCGCTGCCAGAAGGCACATGAGGGTTCCGCCCAGAACGCCGCCGACTGCTCCCTCAATGGTCTTGTGCGGGGAGAGGACCGGCGTCATCTTATGCCTGCCGAAGGCTCTTCCGGCCGCCCATGCACAGGTATCACAGATCCACGCGCAGAAGAACATCAATGCGTACACAAACTTACCGTAGGGAAGGAACTGTGCCCGGTAAATGCACGAGATCAGAATCGGCGCATAAATAAAGCTGAACACCGAGCCAATCACCTGACTGGCCTTAAATTTGGGGAAGGTGAGTACATACACCGTCATGTTCACAAAAAACACCACAGCCACCGCCACGATCATCAGCGCATTGGCGATATGAATATAGGGCATCGGCTCCGGCGACCCGCGCAGAAGAAGATTTCCCGCGCTGTCATAATTTCCGTATACCCGGCCGCAGTACAGAAGGGCCGCATAATACACTGCCCCTGTCACCAGGCCGCTGATTTCCAGAATATTGTATTTTTCCTGGGCGCTGTCATGCACGCCCAGGGCCCTGGTCAGCTCGTAATAGCCGATCAATGCGCAGACCGCCAGCACCAGTCCGAGCGGAAGGCCTCCGCAGATTCCAAGTGCTACGGCCAGCACCGCAATGACAATGCCGCTGATGACTCGTTTACTCATACCCATCCTGCCGTTCCCGTGTTGTCATTTGATCAATCCGCCGAAGCGGCGCTCTCTGTGATTATAGGCATCCACTGCCTTCTCCAGTTCTTCTTTGGTAAAATCCGGCCACGCCGCATCGGTAAAGTAGAGCTCTGCATAGGACAGCTGCCACATCAGGAAATTGGACAGCCGCTCCTCGCCGCAGGTGCGGATGAGAAGGTCCGGATCCGGAATTCCAGCCGTATCCAGTGCATCGGAAATGGTCTGTTCCGTGATCTGCGACGGCTCCAGTTCCCCTGCCTTCACCCTTTCAGAGAGCTTCTCCACAGCACGTCTCATTTCATCCCTTGCGCCGTAGTTGATGGCGATCTGGAAGCCGATCCCGGTGTTGGTTCTGGTGGATTCCTCCAGATTTGCAATGCTCCTCTGCAGATCCTCATCCAGTCTGGACTTGTCCCCGATGACACGGATCCGAACGTTGTTCTTGGCGCACTTTGCAAGCGACGTCTTCATGTAGGTCCGGAGCAGGTTCATCAATGCCTTCACCTCGGCGTCCGGTCTCGTCCAGTTCTCGGTGGAGAATGCATATACGGTCAGATACCGTATCCCCATGTGGTCGGCATCCTCGAGAATCTGCTCCACGACGCGGGCTCCCTGCGCATGTCCGGCAGTCCTTGGCAGACCGCGCTTTTTCGCCCAGCGCCCGTTTCCGTCCATGATGATCGCAACGTGCTGCGGAATCTTATACTCGTTTTCTGTATTCTGTGCCATCTGATCAGACCTTCATGACCTCTGCGGTCTTCTTCTCCACAATATCGTCCACCTTCTTGATGAACTGGTCGGTCAGCTTCTGGAGCTCTTCTTCCAGCTGTGACTCCACGTCCTCCGAAATCTCTGCGGACTTCTTGAGCTTCTTGAATTCGTCCATGCCGTCCCGTCTTGCTCCGCGGATGACAACCTTGGACTCCTCGCCCTTCTTTTTAACATCCTTTGCCAGATTCTTACGGTTCTCCTCGGTCATTTCCGGGAAAACAAGGCGGATCATCGTCGCATCGCTGGTCGGGTTGATGCCGATGTCGGCCATCTGAATGGCGCGGCAGATATCCTTGATCAGGCCCTTGTCCCAGGGCTGGATCTGGATGATTCTGGCCTCCGGAACGGACACATTGGCAACCTGCTGAAGCGGTGTGGGTGCACCGTAATAATCCACACGGATATGGTCCAGAATGTGCGGATTCGCACGGCCGGCGCGGACCGTCTGAAGATCCGACTCCAGGAAATCAATAGCCTTTTTCATCTTGTCTTCGTACAGCTTGATTCTTGCATCGCTCATGATAAGACACCTTCCTCTTTGATCTTAATGCTTAACTCAGTCTACCGTTACCGTTGTTCCGTTAAAGCTGCCGGATGCTGCGTGAATGATGCTGTCCTTCTCATTCAGGTCAAAAATCCGAAGCGGCATGTGGTTGTCTCTTGCGAGAATGGATGCGGTCATATCAATGACCTGCAGATTGTGATCGATGATCTCCTGAATCGGCAGAACATCGTAGCGCTTGGCCTCCGGGTGCTTGGCAGGATCCGCGTCATAGACGCCGTCGACGTTCTTGGCCATCAGAATGCAGTCCGCATCCACCTCAATGGCGCGCAGAACAACACCGGTATCGGTTGAAAAATACGGATGTCCCGTTCCGCCCGCAAAGAACACCACCATATGTCTTGCAAAATACTTGTTCGCCCGGTCCTTCGAAAAGAGCTTGGTCATGCCGCTGACCTCAAAGGGAGTGAGCACGTTGGTCATCAGCCCCGCTCCGCGGAAGACCTCCGACACATAAATGCAGTTCATAATGGTTGCCAGCATACCGATCTGGTCCGACTTGACGCGGTCGATCTCCGTGCCGGTTCTGCCTCTCCAGAAATTGCCGCCGCCAATGACAACCCCCACATCATTTCCATCGTCTACCAGCTTTTTCACCTGTGCGGCGACCATTTCCACCACTTCCAGATCAAAGCCGGTCTTCTTCTCTCCTGCCAGCGCCTCGCCGCTCAGCTTAAGGATGATCCTGCTCATGATACCTCCCGTTTCTGCTCCTGCATTCCGCGAATGATTCGTATAACAATCAGAGCCTGCTGTCAGACTCCGAACAGTCACATGATACCATACCGCTCCCCCTTCAGCAATTCAGTTGCATACGCATTCCCGGAATGATATAATCGGACGGTTTGAATTCGTTTTTTGCATTATATTAGGAAACCATAACTGCTCATCGGCCCCCTGCAGAAACCGCACGGCCCGAACAGTTACCGGTGTGTATGGAGATTTGTATGAATCAGAAGAGAGAAGACGTCCGGAATGTTGCGATCATTGCGCACGTTGACCACGGCAAGACCACCCTTGTTGACGGCCTTCTGCGCCAGAGCGGTGTATTCCGCGAGAACCAGGCGGTTGCAGAGCGTGTCATGGACTCCGGCGCCATTGAACGGGAGCGCGGCATCACCATCACCAGCAAGAATACGGCTGTCAATTACAACGGAGTGAAGATCAACATCCTTGATACGCCCGGACATGCGGACTTCGGCGGCGAGGTAGAGCGCGTTCTGAAGATGGTGGACGGCGTTATCCTCGTCGTGGATGCCTTTGAGGGCCCCATGCCCCAGACGCGCTTCGTTCTGTCCAAGGCAATGGCTCTCGGCCTTGCCGTGATTGTCTGCATCAACAAGATCGACCGCCCGGGGGCACGTCCCACGCAGGTGATCGACGAGGTTCTGGAGCTTCTGCTGGATCTGGGCGCCAACGACGAGCAGCTGGACTGCCCCTTCGTGTTCGCCTCTGCCAAATCCGGCATTGCAACGCTTGATCTGGGCAGCCCGGGCGTTTCCATGAAGCCTCTGTTCGAGACCATCATTGAGCACATCCCCGCTCCGGAGGGAGATGCGGATGCGCCCACACAGGTGCTGATTTCCACCATCGATTACAACGACTACGTCGGCCGCATCGGCGTCGGCAAGGTGTCCAACGGCTCCATCCGCGTAGGACAGGACGTCGTTCTGGTGAACCACCACGATCCGGACAAACGCGTGAAGTGCCGCGTCAATACCCTGTATGAGTTCGAGGGCCTGCAGAAGGTTCCGGTACAGGAGGCGAACATGGGCTCCATCGTTGCCATCTCCGGCATCGAGCAGATGCACATCGGCGATACGCTCTGCGGTCCGGAGCACGTGGATCCGATCCCCTTCCCGAAGATCGAGGATCCCACGATTTCCATGACCTTCAACGTAAACGACTCTCCGCTTGCAGGAAAGGACGGCAAATACATCACCTCCCGCCACATCCGCGACCGTCTGTACCGGGAGCTCAACACCGACGTCTCACTGCGTGTGGAGGATACGGATGCCACCGATTCCTTCAAGGTTTCCGGACGCGGCGAGCTGCATCTGTCGGTTCTGATCGAGACCATGCGGCGTGAGGGCTACGAATTCGCCGTTTCCAAGGCAGAGGTTATCTATCAGCAGGATGAGAACGGCAAGCGTCTCGAGCCCATGGAGCAGTGCATCATCGATGTTCCGGACGAATTCTCCGGAAACGTCATCCAGGTTCTGGGCCAGCGCAAGGGCGAGCTGCTCTCCATGGGACAGGCAAACGGCGGCTACACGCGCCTTGAGTTCAAGATTCCGTCCCGCGGACTGATCGGCTACCGCGGCCAGTTCATGACCGATACCAAGGGCAATGGCATCATGAATACGATTTTTGCCGGCTATGAGCCCTACAAGGGAGACATTACCTACCGCAAGCAGGGGTCTCTGATTGCCTTCGAGAGCGGCCAGGCGGTTACCTACGGTCTGTTCAATGCGCAGGAGCGCGGTGTTCTCTTCATCGGCGCCGGCGAGGATGTCTACTCTGGCATGATCATCGGAGAATCCGGCAAGTCAGAGGACATCGAGGTCAACGTCTGCAAGACCAAGCACCTAACCAACACGCGGACCTCCTCCAGCGACGAGGCGCTGCGTCTGGTGCCGCCCAAGATCATGAGCCTGGAGCAGGCCATCGAGTACGTGGATACCGATGAGCTTCTGGAGGTAACGCCCTCCCATCTGCGCCTGCGCAAGAAGATTCTGGATCCCAGACTCCGCAAGCGCGCAGGGTTCGCCAATAAATAAACGCAGCCATTCCAATTCCATTCATAAAAGTGCTGCTGTGCAGTGTTTTCTGTATTAAGAAAGAGCAGGTGAGATATCTCACCTGCTCCTTTTATATTCCGGCATCTGTTCAGCCCCATCGCAGAATCGCCGCTGCACAGCTTTTTCGTTTGCTCACGCGCCGTTCTGCGGCTCTAAGTGGTTATCCCAGGTGCAGCAGATGCGTTGCAATCTGAAAATACGTCAGCAGCGACACCGCGTCCACAATGGTGGTAATCAGCGGCGATGCCATCACTGCAGGATCCAGGTGGATCCTAGCCGCAGCAAGCGGCAGGCAGCACCCGATCGCCTTGGCGAAGACGACCACGACCACCAGCGTCAGGCACACCACCAGTGCCACCGTAACCTCCAGGCGGTCCAGCAGGAGGAGCTTTACAAAGTTGGCGGCAGAAAGCGTCAGTCCGCACATGAATGCGACGCGCAGCTCCTTCCACAGAACCTTCGGAAGATCCGCAAATTCCACCTCATCCAGCGACAGTCCGCGGATGATCGAAACCGAGGCCTGCGAGCCGGCATTTCCGCCCGTATCCATCAGCATCGGAATGTAGGCGGTCAGTACGACATACGCAGACAGCGCACTCTCATATCCGGTAATGATCGCCCCGGTGAAGGTTGCCGATACCATCAGGATCAGAAGCCACGGCATGCGGTTCTTGTACGTCTCCCAGATGGTTGTTTTAAAGTAGGTCTTGTCCGACGGCATCATAGCTGCCATCTTCTCAATATCCTCGGTGGCCTCCTCTTCCATGATGTCCATGACGTCATCGATGGTGATGATGCCCACCAGGCGGTTCTCATTGTCCACCACCGGCATTGCCGTGAAATCGTATTTCTGGAAAATATCCGCCACTTCCTCCTGGTCGACCAGCGTCCCGATGGAAATGACATTCTCATTCATGATCTCGCCGATGACTTCATCCGGCTTGTGAATCAGAAGATACCGGAGCGCCACCGTACCGACGAGCACCCGTTCCTTATCCAGCACGTAGCAGATGTTGACGGTCTCCGAGTCCAGACCGATGGTCCGGATGCGTTCGATAGCGTCCTCAACGGTCATATCCTCCCGAAGGTCCACGTACTCCACCGTCATGACCGATCCTGCGGAATCCTCCGGATAGCGCAGCAGGTGATTGATGTCTGCCCGGGTATCCGGTCTGGCATTCGCGAGGATCTTTTTCACAACGTTGGCCGGCATTTCCTCCAGAAGGTCCGTTGCATCGTCCGCCATCAGGTTGTCGATGATGTTGGATGCTTCCTTATCCGACAGGGAGGAAATGATGTACTGCTGATCATCAATTTCCAGGTTTGCAAAAACATCCGCCGCCATGCTCTTTGGCAGGATGCGGAATATTTTCAGGGAGTCCTCGTCCTCCAGATCATCCATCACGGCCGCGATATCTGCCGCCTGCATTTCCGCCGCCGCCTGGCGAAGCTTTGTATACTGCTTGGATTCCAGAAGCTCGATCAGAATTTCCTTGTTCTGCTGCTCTTCGTCTTCTCTAAAGTCCATAAACTGCTTCCTCCGTAAGATGATTCGCCCAATCAATCTGCAAAAACAGGCTCGTTCATGCAAATTTGCTCAGCTCTGAATCGATTTCATCTTAAACCCAAAATACCCTTTTTCGACCAGATTAACGGCGATTTTACCCCCGCTTAACTCCTGCACCTTCTGCTGCAGGAGCCCGGTCTTCGGCGCCGGCACGACAATCTGCTGCCGCACCTTATCGGTGTATTGAATATCCCTTGTCTGAATGCTCTCCTTCTCCAGAAGGTAGCGAACGGGATCCAGCATGCCGTATTCCATGCACAGCTCCAGGACCTCGCCCTCCTGCATGCAGACCGGTGCCGCTGCTGCAAGCGCAGCCTTGGCGGCATTTGTATAGGCGCGCACGAGCCCGCCGGTTCCCAGCAGCGTTCCGCCAAAATAACGCGTCACCACCACCAGTGTGTTCGTGCAGGTTTCACCCTCAATCACCTTCAAAATAGGGAGCCCCGCTGTACCCTGGGGCTCCCCGTCATCAGAAGCTTTCTTGCGGTCTCTGCTCTCTCCCAGAACGTACGCATAGCAATGATGCCTGGCATCATAGTACTGCTTACGGATTCGGGACAGCTCCCTGGCCGCTTCCTCCTCGGAGGTGACCGGAATGGCTTCTCCGAGGAACCTGGATTTCTTCTCCTCGTATTCACCCAGTCCGGTCTTGGTAATCGTATAGTATTCCATCGTCTAACCCGTCGGAGCAGCCGCGTCACCGGCCGCTGCATCTCCTGCCGCCGCGGACGCATCTCCCGCCGCCGACTGCTGTGCCTGTGCCAATGCCTGCTGCGCTGCAACCTGTGCCTGCGTCGCCACATTGTAATTCTCGGTTGCCGTGTTCACAGCCTCCTGTGCCGCTGCAGCCGCCGCTGCGTCACCGCTTTGCTGTGCAGCAACAAGCGTATTCTGCGCGTTCTGAAGGTTCTGCGCAGCCTCCTGGAGCGTAGCATTTGCTGCATCCAGTGCCGTTTGTGCATCGCCTGCCGCAGCCTGTGCCGCTGCCGCATCCATCTCCTGCTGCTCCTGCGCCAGAATCTCCGCGATGTTGGCCTGCGCCATGAATTCTGCCGTGTGAATGCACTTGAGTCCGGATTCGCTGAAGGTCGCAACGCCGGTTGTCTTGAAGGGGCATTCGTCCGTAGCCGGGAGACCGGAGTACGCGCAGATGGTTCCCTGGTAGTGAATGTCGCATTTCTCGGTCGGCACCGTATCCTCTGCAAAATACTCGGTTTTCAGCGTGCTGTCGCAGAGGCCCGCCACCGGCAGCTTGCCGGAGAGGCTACAGACCGTAGTCTGTACGATTCCGGAGGGCTTTGTGAAATCTGAGGACGGAAGGTTCTCATGGACCTTCTCCATCACACCGCGCCAGATGGTCTTGGCAATGCCGGACTCCGATCCCACAAGGTCCGTATTCTCATCGTATCCTGCCCAGGTCGTGCAGGTGTAATAGTTGGTGTAGCCGGCGAACCACACGTCGTTCTCATCCGATGTGGTACCGGTCTTGCCGGCGATGGGCGTCGTGCCGAAGTTCACCTTTGTTCCGGTTCCCTTCGTGACAACGTCCTCCATGGCAGAGGTCAGAAGCCATGCCGTCGTTTCCTTGAGTACACGCCTCTTCTGCCGGACCTCATCCGCATCCAGAATCACGTTGCCGTCGTGGTCTGTCACCTTGGTGTAGAGCTTGGGCTCAAGGTATTCGCCGCCGTTTGCAATCGTCGCATACGCCGCATTCAGCTCGATGTTCTTGACACCCTTCGTGATGCCTCCCAATGCCAGCGTCGGCTGAATATCAGAATAGGTCTTGCCGTTGATCACCTCGTTGTCCACCAGCGTCGTGAAGCCGAAATCCAGGAGATACTGGTAGCCCAGCTGCGGTGTGATGTCCACCAGCGTCTTCACCGTCACGATGTTCATGGAGTTCTGAATACCCAGACGTAAGGAAGAAAGTCCGCGGTAGGACTCGCCGTACCAGTTGCGCACCGGTGTGCCGTCTTCATAGGAATACGGTGCATCGTTCTGGGTTGTTGCCAGCGTCATGCCGGCTGCATCCAGTGCCGGCGCATAGGTGGAAACCACCTTAAAGGTAGAACCCGGCTGCCGGACGGAATCCGTCGCGCGGTCCAGCGTGCGGTTTGCAGTCTTCTCACCGCGTCCGCCGGAGATTGCCAGGACATTTCCGGTGTGCTGATCCTCCAGCGTCAGCGATACCTGCGGCTGCGGTGTAATGTTCTCGCTCTCTGCCAGCACCGAATCCCCGGCTCCGAGCACGGCTTCCTTGTACTCCTCCTCGCAGGCCTGCGCATCCTCCTTCGTGTCAAAGATCAGCGTAAAGTAAGGGTTGGACTGCTTAAAGTAGCTCTCCAGCATCTCCGTGCTGTAATTGGTAATGGTTCCGTCGGAGGACTGCACCGTCAGCTGGTAGTTCAGATACCATCTGGTTCCGTTCGGGTAATTGCTCTCATCGGCCACCACTTCATCCACAATCGCCTGAATCTCCGCGTCCTGCGTGGAGTAGATGTTCAAACCGCCGCTGTACAAAAGCGTGTACGCCTGCGTCTCCGTGTAGCCCTTGTTCATGAGATCCTGCAGGATCTCATCCGTCAGCGCATCGACAAAATACGAGTTGACAGCATTGTCCGTCGTCGAATTGTCCACCAGCTGAATGCGGGAATACACATCATCCGCCACTGCCTCGTCGTATTCGGTCTGCGAAATCCAGCCCTGCTCCAGCATATTCTTCAGGACCTGCTCGTGGCGTTCCTTGTTGTGGTCCGGATAGACGATCGGATCGTAATAGGACGGGTTCTGGGTAATGCCGGCAATCACCGCGCATTCCGAGAGCGTCAGCTTGCTGACGGACTTGCCGAAATACCGCCGCGACGCGGCCTCCACGCCGAGCGTTCCATGGCCGAGGTTGATGGTATTCATGTAATTCAGGAGAATATCATTCTTGCTCATGGTCTTCTCGAGCTCAAGTGCCAGATACCACTCCTGAAATTTGCGGCGGACGCTGTCCGAGAAGGACTCGTCCGTCCATCCGGTGAACACATTGTTCTTGATCAGCTGCTGCGTGATGGTGCTGGCTCCCTCTGAGAAGTTTCCGCTGGTGACGCCGATCACCATCGCACGCATGATGCCCTGAATATCAATGCCCGGATGCTGGTAAAAGCGCTCGTCCTCGATGGCAACGAAGGCATGCTGCAGGTTCTCCGGCACCATGTCCAGCGTTACCGGAATGCGGTTGGAGTCCGTGGATACGAGCTTTGCCGTCTGATTGCCGTCGCTGTCATAAACAAATGTGGAGTAGCCCGTCGGTGTCACATCGATGTTGCTGATGTCGGGTGAGGAATCAATGATCCCCTGAAATGCCCCGAGGCCCACACAGGCCACCATGCTGCACGCACCTACCGCCAGCAGGAAAATCACCAGAGAAAGGATCAGTCCGATCTTGTTGGACCGCTTCTGTGCTCTGGAGTTCAAGCCCTTGATATTGCGTGAAAGCCCTGCTCTTCCGTAATTCATAGTTAACTGTCCGATTCACCTTTCCTAGTTCAGCGCAACAATGCAAAGAATCACTCTATTTTACTTCAATCAATAAGGAAAGGCAAAAATATTACGGTGATGTTACGTTGGCCGGCGAGCGGACTGTAAGGGCAAAAAAGAGCACGCTGCAGCGGACTGCAGCGTGCTCTTTTTGAGTAGAAACATATGTAAAGATGTAAATCAGTGGCGTGCCCTCTTGACAGAACCCGGACGATATATATTGACCAGATTCTTGAGCTGCATGCGGCCTGTAACCGCATTCAATGCCGCGTCCGCATTCAAAGCTACATCCGCATTCAGCAACTCCTCCGTGCCAACCTTCTTCACCTTCCTCTGGACTGTATTCAGTCCGCCGACAACCTCATCCAGGTCATCATCCGATATCTCTGTAGCAAATTCCTTTAATTCCTCTTCCGTCAGCTCAACGCCCTGTTCTTTCCAGAAATCCAGAATAACCGCCGATGTAAGCTCTTTGTTCTTCTCCATTTCCGCAAGCTTCTCCTGAACATCAGGACGCTCTAACAGTTCTTCCATCTTTTCAATCTTTGCGTTGTCCATGATTTCTCCTTTCGGGATCGTCATTCCCCATAACAACGGGTACTGATCACAGCACCCTTTGCGCTTCGGCAATTCTTAAGATCATAATAACTCCTTTATTGACGAAAAACAACAAACGTTTTGATCAGTCAGTGAGTAAGCCATGTCAAGGTTACTGTGCAACCGCCCGCCGCAACGGGGCCTGTCGTTTGGCTGGCGAGTGTACTGCTGCGCATACAGCATTGACACGCGTCTTTTTCCGTGCTACCGTAGCGCCTGTTCGACGAGTGTGGCTGCTGCTGCCGGGTTGGCATGGGCCCGCAGCAATTCCTTTCCACTCTTACAAAACTAAGGAGATCAATATGAAACACATGAATCATCACCAGAAAGTTCTTTACCTTGTCCACGCTGCCTTAATCGCAGCGATCTACGTTGTACTCACGGAATTTGCTGCCGGCTTTGACCTGGCAAGCGGAGCCATTCAGGTCCGTTTCTCCGAGGTTCTGACTGTGCTGCCCTTTTTCACAGGCGCGGCAATCCCGGGCGTTACGCTCGGCTGCCTTCTTGCCAACATTCTGACAGGAAGCGCCCTTCCCGATGTCATCTTCGGAACGCTTGCCACGCTGATCGGCGCCGTCCTTACGTATCGTCTCCGCCGTCACCGTTTTCTGTGCACGCTTCCGCCCGTCATTTCCAACGCCATCATCATTCCGCTCGTGCTGCGCTTTGCCTACGGCACGCCGGGCGCGCTGTGGTTTTTCGCTCTCACGGTCGGTGCCGGTGAGGTCATCTGCTGCGTAATCTTCGGAAGCCTTCTGATTTCCGTCCTGCTCCCTCGCCAGAGCCAGATCTTTGCAGAGGAGCTTACCGAAATTCCTGCCGCAGGACACGCCTCCGCCGAATAGCGATTTTTCACTGCACGTTCTCTTGCCGAACAGATACCGGATTGCTGCGCGCTGCGCTCCCGCAATCCTCAAATCATTCATGCCGTTTTCCCGCATATATGCTGCCGACCTTCCTTTGACCCGACAGCACGTATGCGGGTTTCTTTTTGTATCTGTTCAGCACCTGCCCTATTTCAACGTGAACCCGCTGCTGCTCATAGCTCACACGGTATCCTCACCGTCATCTTCCGATTCCGTCTCCGTCCCCGTCTCTCCGGGTCTCTCACCCGGCTTCTCCTCCGGCTTACTCTCCGCCTTCTCCAGGCGCTCCTGTATCTGATCCAGAGCATCCTGAAGGCTGTCCAGGCGTTCTTGCTGCTGCGCAAAAAGTCTCTCCTGCTGATCCAGACTGCCCCGAATTCCCAGAAGGCCGCAGCTCTCATTGTGCAGGTACGCGTTCATATCCGACTGCACCACTCTTACCTCCTCCTGCATATCGGTCATGAGCTGCATGAAATCCTGCTGTTCCTCCTGCATATCCGTCAGAAGCGATTCCAGATTCTCCATATCCGCTCTTTGCTCCGCAGTCTGCACCTCCAGTACGGACTGAATATTTCGCCGCTCTGCCACAAGCGCATTCTGGAGCTGTGAGAGCTGATCCGCGATGGATCTTTGCTGCTCGGCAATCGACTTCTGCTGCTCGAGAACCTCGCCTTGCTGCGCAGAAAACGATGCCTGCTTCTCCAGCACGACACTTTGCTGCTCCAGCACCTTACTCTGCTGTATTCCTGCCTGACTCTGCAAATCCTTCACCCCCGTCATTGTCTCCTGTACGCTGGTCAGTGTCCCCCTCAAGCCACTGACACTGCCGTTGATGCTGCCCAGTCCGGAATTCAGTGCTGCCTGGAGCTTCTCATGGCCGGACGCAATGTTTTTTTCCAATGTGTTAAGATCCGAATCCGTTCCGGAGAGCACCGTCAGAAGCTCCTGGTATTCGGCTTTATTCTCTCCGGACGCCTCCTTCATAAGGCTCCGGATGTCCTCCCGCACACTGGCAAGCTGCGCATTCACGGTATTCTGGATGTTCTCCGCTGTCTTCCGGTTCTCCTCCTTCGCTTCTCCTGCCGCTGCTGCACTGGCCGCCGTTTTATCCTGGAGCTTCTGGCTGACATTTTTCTCCTCCTCGAGATTGTCCTGAATGCTTGAAAGCTGTTCAATGACATTGTCGAGATTTTCACCGATGGAATCGTCGCCGATGGCATTGTTGTCCCGATATTCGGTCAGATTCTGCTGCATGGCCGACACCTCCCGCGAAAGCCTCTCATAGCTCTCCGAATCGGTCACCTGCCCGTTTGCCAGCGATTCATCCACCGAAGACAGATACAGCTGAATCTCCTCCAGCTGCTCCTGCATCCGGGCATCCTTTTCCTGCTGCAGTGCCTCCTGACGGCGGCTCCGTCCGGACTGCAGGATCAGAATCGTCAATGTACTCCCCGCCAGCAGGAGCATCGCCAGAAGTGCGATCATCACCGGCGAAAACTGCCTAGCCAGCACGGCACGAACTCCTCCAGCTGATTTCTCCGATCTCCATCCCTTTCTGCGTGCGGAGCCCTCCAGCTCCTCCTCCATCTGTTCCCATTCACCGCCGCGTTCCTTGTAATCCATGAAATCCTCTCTTTCCCCTGTTCTTCGTCCCTTCTCAAAAGCCGCCTGCCCGGCGCATCTTAACTTTTTTTGGAAAATCTCAATGCCGCCGCAGCACAGACAGCCATCAAAGGGCACACTTGCAACGAGAGATGAGGATTCCGGCAGTACTTCTGACAGCACAAAAAAAGATGAGACTGGAAATCCAATCTCATCTCTCTTCACAAGCTGGCACCGGGAATCGGACCCGGGACCTCCGCACTACCAATGCGACGCTCTACCGACTGAGCCATGCCAGCATATTCAATTACCTCGCCCGAACTGTTTCGTTCCTTCGTCAGACGCAGGTATGATATTACCATAGGCATACTCGGTTGGCAAGCAAGAATTCACAGAAAAAGTGATACTCTTTTCGCGCTTTGCTGTTTCGTTTTCTGATAACGGATTGCTTCGTGGAAAGTTGCTGCTATGCGGCCGTTCATGCGCAGCGAAGATGTGAATTGGATCTGTTCAAACCCTCTTCTCTCATTTCTCCCCGCTGCCCCTGCAGCTGCAGTGCCCTTCCATCCGGAAACGCGCCTCCCGGGAGAAACATCATCAGCTTACCCTGCTTTGGCCACGGCAGCAAGACGGAAAAAGTGCCAGAAAAGAGAGGCCTCCTTCTGGCACTTTTGCTGTCACGCAATGTCGGCGCCGGGGCAGTGACGGGTCCCGACGGAGTTGTCCGGTTCAGGGGACGCCGCGCTGACTTCGTCAGCTGCGAGATGGCCCTTTGGGCCACTCGGCAAAAACGCGCTCTGGGCTCGTGTCTACCGGTACTTCACCAGTCCGCCGTCCGCAAAATACAGGTGTCCGATCTTCTCTCCGGTCTGCGGATCATAAATCAGGATCTGCACATCCACATTTCCGTTGTTGACATAATCCAGCTGGTTTTCATCCAGGTTCTCTCCCACGCTCAGGAGGTCGTATTTTTCCAGTGAGGTAAAATTCACCACGCCAAAGCTCGTCTGGATGTTCTCCAGCGGCACCTCCTGCATCGTCTCCTCACAGGTGTCCGTCGCCGGATCATAGATCAGGCAATATCCCAGGGGTGATCCTGCCATCGTTTCGATGCCGTCCGTTCCGGAAAGCGTTTTGATCAGGGTTTTCAGGGTGTCATCATAAAAGGCAACCGAATCGTTATTGACGAAAACAATCGTGCTGACCTCGTTCATGCTCAGCATCATCAGCTCCGCATACAGATCCGTAGGATTTAAGATCTGTTCCCGAAGCTGCGCATGATATGCGGACGCCGCCTCCTGCCAGGGCTGATAGGAGGCATCCCCTCTTCGGTCCGGCACGCCGACCTCCTCCGAGAGCACCTTCCCCAGCCAGGCCGTTGTTTTGGCTGCGCCGGAGGCATTCAGATGCGTCTGGCTCTGCTGATCCGTATCGTAGTTGATCAGATTCTCCACATAGTTCATGTTCAGATACGGAATTCCGTACGCATCGGCGATGTCCTGCGCGCTGTTGGCGATCCGCTGCAAATCCTCATTGGCCGCAAACGGAATCTGCACCAGAATGGGATAGATTCCCTTCTCGGCGCACAGATCCAGAATTCTCCGCAGATAGACCTTTCCAACCGTCTCCGCCTCGAGCTTGTCCGCCGGATCAATGCGTTCGTAGGTATCCACCCACTTGGCCGTCTCGTAGCGCATGGACGCGCCCAGGATGGCCTCCTTTGCCGCATTTCCGGTCAGCCCTTCATAGTCCTCGGACGTCAGCTGCGACCACCGGCTGTGATAACGAATAAAGTCAAAGCGAAACTCCCGGCGAAGCTCTTCGTCCGACAAGAGCTCCCGAATTGCCTTTTCCTTGTTCCTGCTCATCGGGAACGCGTCCAGGACCTCATGGAGCTGGTCCACCGCAGCGCTTCTGTCCGCCTCCGACTCCGCATCGGTCATGACATCCAGATATTGATAATCCTTATCCAGA
Source organism: Clostridium sp. CAG:508 (assembly GCA_963650385.1). Taxonomy (GTDB): domain Bacteria; phylum Bacillota; class Clostridia; order Lachnospirales; family Lachnospiraceae; genus CAG-791. The sequence continues at coordinate 15,329 of CAVJLL010000025.1, forward strand.
AGATACGTGTCGATCACCACGTACCGCGGCGTTCCGTAATCCAGGGCATTGACAAATTCCCAATAGGTCACCGGCATAACGTTGCCGTGTCCGCCCAGATTGTAGGCGGCGATGCCGTATTCCTCGTACAAGAGTGCCGGATTGATGCCGTTGATCATATGCGAGGAGCCTAGCAGCAAAACATCCGCGCGGCCTGCCAGCTCGAAGTAATCGCCGTTTTTGGCAGCGCTGTCCTTCCGTTCCACCAGGCGGGCTGCCAGCACAAATGCCGCCGCCAGAAGGCACAGAAAGAGAAGGAGCTCTGCGCCGCGCCGTATATATTTTCTTGTTTTCGAATTCTTCATAGAATCATTCTCGCTCTGCAGTCACTGTACAGGCGCCAGCCGTGACGGGACCTGGCGGAGTTGTCCGCCCCTGTCGTTTGGCTGGCGAGTGCACAGTTACTCCGATATTCAGAACTGACTGTAGATAAAGGTTGCCGAGTCGTACCCGGGTCCCCAGATGCCGCAGACGAGGATCAGCAGGATCACACCGATGTACAGCCCCCATCGCAGCCACAGCTCCTGCTGCAGAATTTCTCTTCGAAGTGAGATGCCTTTCCGCACGCACAGGTCCCGTACCAACAGGAATAGCAGGCCCAGCGCCAGCAAAATCCAGTTCGGTCCGTCCAGTCCCAGAGCCAGAAGGCTCCCGTCCGTCAGCTGCCAGAGCGTTATACCGCCCATGCAGCGTATAATCTGCCATGCCTGTCCAAACGATTCCGCGCGAAAGAAAATCCAGGCAAAGGACACCAGAAGGAATGTCACAACCGTCCGCAGAAGTCGTCCGGAGAAGGTGCCTGTGGCCGGGTGCTTTCCCTGTCCACGGGCTGCAGACTGCTCACGCAGCGCTTTTTTGGCTTCTGAAAAAGGGAGCACCGCATACAACGTACCGATCACCTGATAGACACCGTGGAGAAGCCCCCAGAACAGGAACGTCAGCCCGGCGCCGTGCCACAGACCGGAAACAGCGAACACGATCAGCAGGTTGAGATTCTTTCTCCAAAGACCCTTCCGGTTTCCGCCCAGCGGAATGTAGAGATAGTCCCGGAACCAGGTGGAAAGCGAAATGTGCCAGTGCCGCCAGAACTCTCCAACAGACGCTGACAGATACGGCGCAGTAAAATTCTGCATCACGCGAACGCCCAGAATCCGTGCCGATCCGATCGCGATGGCCGAATATCCTGCAAAGTCGCAATAGATCTGCAGCGAGTATAGGAGCACCGCCAGGACCACCAGGCTCCCCTTCCACCTTTGCGGATCGCCGTAAACCGTGTTCACAACGATGGCGATGCGGTCCGCCAGAACCAGCTTCAGAAAATAACCCCAGAGCAGGATCAGGATTCCGTTCCGGAGATTCTCCCAGCAGTCGCTTTTCCTTCCCATGGAGCGAATCTGCGGCAAAAGATTTCTGCCGCGCTCAATCGGGCCGGACGTAATTCCCGGAAAGAAGGACACGAACAGTGCGTAGGATACAAAGCTCTTTTCCGCCTCTGTATTTTTCCTGTAACAATCGATCACATAGCCGAGCGCCTGCAGCGTATAGAAGGAAATTCCCACCGGCAAAAGCGTCTGCGAGAACAAGCCCGGCAGGAACATCGTCCAGTATTTGCATGCAAATAAAAGGAACAGGTTCAGCGCAAGGCATGCAGCGAGCACCGCTTTACGCCCCGCAGGATCCGCAGCAGACGGGTGCACATTCTCTTTTCCGCTTCCCGCCTTTCTTCCGCCCTGTATATTGCTTTCCGGTCTACTCTCCTGCCCGCTTAAAACCCTTCCGGCCAGAAAGGTGCTGACCGTCGTCACCAGAAGAAAAACAAGGCAGGCCGGATTCCAGGTGCAGTAAAAAAGCCAGCTGACGGCAAGAAGTGCAGCTGCTCTTCCCTTTGCAGGGCACAAATAGCGTACCAGCGCCGCTCCCGCAAGAAACAGAAGATACCCCGCCGAGAGAAAGGACAGTCCGGAGCCTGTCAGTGATTTCATCCATTCCATAGATTCCCCTCATCCGGCAGGCAGTCACCGTGCTGCTCTGCGTGCCTTGGCTGTGCAGTCCGCCGCATCAATGCGCAGCACCATCACTCCGTCCGCCATCTGCGGCGTAAAGACAAAGTCCTCTCCCGTCTGATGCTTCATGAGGAGCCGGAGCGCCTCGCACTTCTCCTCCGGATCTTCTACTGCAGAGGCCGTGCCCCTGCACATGACGCTTTCATATTCTGCGCCGTAACCGCAGGGAATGTCCGCCGCCACCATAGTTTCTCCCGTATCGATCTGCACGAACACATGAGGATTTGCCGCCAGGCAGTCCAGCTTGTGGCCTTCCTTTGCGCAGTGCACATAAAAGATGGGCTTTCCCTCCTGCATTCGGTATCCGTAGTGAAGAGGGACAACATATGGATATTCTCCGTCGAACATGCCCAGGTGCAGATATCTGGCAGCGGCGATGATCTTCTCTTTTTCAGCAGTATCGGTTATCTCGCGGTCGTGTCTTCGCATGGCAGTACAGTCTCCTTTTCCCGTAGTTTTGATACATACGGGTTGAGTATAGCACAGGATGGAACCATTCAGAGCCATTCGCCAAATCGCCCGGCTCCGAATCATTGCCATAGTCACTGTACATACGCCAGCCACATCGATGTTTTCCGAAGGAAAATCGAGATGGGGGACTAAACAGATACGTTTCTGCATAAAAAATACCGGAAGAAATGCCCTGCAGCATTTCTCCCGGTATTTTGCTCCCTTAAGATTCGAACTCTCTTAATATCCAAACTCCTGCGCCCAGTACCAGACGCCGGAGGAGGTCTGGTAGGCGGCAACGCCCATGGTGACGTAGCTGCCGTTCATGATGTTGGCTTTATGGGTGGGTGACGCCATCCATGCAGCGACTACGCTGGCAGCGTCGCTGTAGTTGTAGGCGAGATTCTCGCCGTACATCAGGTTGCTGTCCACGGTCCACCAATCGGTGCCGTTGGGTCTTGTGTGTGAGAAGCTCTGCTCACACTCCATCGCCCGGACCATGGCATCCTTCTCCAGCCCGGCATTCCAGGTCAGAGCACCAAGGCCTGCGGCAGCCCGCTGGTTATTGACCAGTGTCAGCACCTCCTGCGCCATCGCGGCGCCCGAGGAGGACGATGCGGATCCGGCCAGTGCAAGCGCATCATCATCGATGTAATGCTCTCCCGTATCTTCCGTTTCTGTTCTTGCAGCAGCGCCGTCATCCAATGCCGCGGAATCCGTTGTCTGTCCGCCGCCTCCGCAGGCCGATAAGACGAGCATCGCGGTCGTCAGCAGCGCGGTCAGCAGCGTTGTTCTCATTTTCTTTTTCATCATGCATCTCCCAAAACAGATTACTTTTTATGACTTCTATAATAATGATACCATCCCACCGTCGTTCGTCAATCATCAAATGTGCTATGTTTTATAAAAAATGCATGATTTTTGATAGTCATGCTGCTGTTATCGTTCCCATTCCTCCAGCATTGCATCGATTTTCGCCTGCATCTCTTCTGCAGAATGTCTGCGGGCGCGGGCGCAGAGCTGTGCCTGGCCGCCGCAGATCAGGCAGGGCCGGTACTGCGGGCGGCTCAGCTTCCGGCCGCTGCTGTCCAGAACGTCAATGTCGAACAGGCGTCCGAGGGGGTGTTCTTCCTCGATGCGCTGCATGAGCTGCTTGCATACAGCCGCGTCGGCATCCGCACACAGCAGGAGCTCATCTCCGGTTGCGGCCAGTGTTTCCTGCCGGTCCAGCACCTCGATATTCGCCGTCTGCAGAGCGCGGCCTATCTCCAGCGCTCCGTCCGAATACAGCCTGTAGAGCTGCTCATTGGTCTTAACGGGGCCGGGAATGTTCAATGTAAATGAAATCAGCGTGTTGTGCCACCGGTCCAGCATGGCCTGCTGCCGCTCGGCACGCTTTTCACGGCATTGCAGCATATCTTCCAGCGTAACCTCGGTTCCTTTCATAGAATTCCCTCCGTGAAAGCTTCTCTAAAAACAGCGCTGCCGCCAGAAAATCCGCCGAGCCGCCGGGGCTGACATTGCGCCGCACACAGGCTTCGTTCAGAGCCAGCAGCTTTCCTTCGGCATCCGGAGCAAATGCGCCGCCCTGTGCCTGCAGAAAGGCGGCCTCATGCTGCAGCCAGTGCAGATCGTCCGGTGTGCCGCGGCTAAGAATACAGGTGTCCTCCAGTACCGCCATGCTCTCCAGCAGGAGCTCCAGATTGATCCTCTGCGGATCGCAGCCCTGCAGGCGCAGGACCTGCAGCAGGGGCAAAAGCCGTCCGGTAATGACCGGAAACCCCCGCTGCGCCTGTCCGCGCACGCCCTTGATGCCATAGCGGCAGTACAGCACTTCACCGTGGGTTTTGGGAGCTCTTTTTCGCATGGAGGCAAACTCCCGTTCCAGCGGCTCCCGGGTCATTGCGGCGGCATAGGCACTGACCGTCTGCGGCGCCGGCACCTCTCCCGCTCCCGCGCAGTGCCCGGCGGCAGCAGCCAGAACCGAAAAGGTGAAGATGGCGCCCTTGTGCGTATTTATGCCGTCTGTGGCAGCCAGCATCGCTTTTTCCGCCTGCTGCCCCACAGGGCGCAGCGCGAGGAACAGCGCCTGCGGCGTGCCCGTCCAATACTCGCCCAGCTCATACATGACGGCTATATAGGGTGCAATGGCAGCGGCACTTTTCTCGAACGTGCGGCAGTCCATATCGGTATGTGCTCCGCTGTCGCGGCGATCCACCAGTCCGGGCTTGGGGGTGGTGTAGACCTCCTCCAGCAAAGCCTCCTGCGCAAGCCATGCGATCATAAAGAACCCTCCTGCAGAAAACGCCATGTGGTTTCGGGCGTGAGCCGCTGCACGCTCCGCCAGTCCCCTTTCGAAAGTGCGCGGCGCACCGCGCCGGCGCTGACGGGCGCTCCGTCCATTTCAAGACGGGGGAGCTCCGTCACGGCAACGCCGTAGCCCGGCAGCAGCTTTTTCAGGCATTCGTTGTACTGCGCCGTCACACCGCAGGCAGGCTCCGTTCCGACAAAGCGCCGGCCAATGCCCAGTGCCGGAGCAATGCGCGCACCGAAAATATGGATGTCCAGCCCACAGTTGACGGCGAATGCGCCGGCCTTATCCTTAATGAAATACGTCGGGAACACCGCGGGCGAGATCAGATAATCCGACGTGCTGTGCACCAGCACATTGGGAAGATCCGAAACGCCCGCCCGCACCATCGCCATCCGCTGCGCGGTGGTGAAGTCAGACTGCTCCTTAGCCAGCACGAACAGGTGGAGCAGGCCGCACCGGGCGGCAGCCTGTTCGATCAGCCAGCGGTGCCCTTTGGTGAACGGATTGCAGTTTGCTACGACCGCGCCGATCTCCCCCTGCACAGCCGGGGTTTCGGCTTTGAGTGTCCCGATGTACCGTTCCAGTCCGCCGCGGCGGTTTTCCAGCAGCAAAACCTCGTCGGTAGATTCCACCGCATACAGCCCCATTCCCTCGAACAGCTCCCGGTTCTGCGGCTTGGTAAAGAGAAAATAGTGGGAAATGCCCTCTTCAAACAAATGCGCCACCAGCTGCGTCATGATCGTTCCCAGAAGGTTCTGCCCGCGGTATGCCGGATCAACGGCCACGCACTTTATCACGTTGTTGTGGCAGGAGCCGCAGGCCGCTATGCCGGAGTCGCCCTCCAGCAACACCGTCCATGTAATGCTTTCATCGTAATCCAGCCCCTGCCGCCGAAGGAATTCCTCCGTCCGCTGCCGGTCAGCACCTGCAAACGGTGTTCCGATGCGCATGGTCAGCTCTTCCATACTTACCTCCCAAGCCGCTGTTCGAGTCCGAAAGGAATGCCGTCCAGCGTTTCTTTCAAATCCATTCTCCCGAAGCAAAAGGGAGCTGCATCGGCAGCTCCCCCATCCTGTATCTCAGCGATTGCGGTTATAGTTGATCAGGCAGCCCGCCTTGACGATCCTCTTTTCGTCGTCGGTCATAGGAGCAATGTACAGGTGCAGTTTTTTCACCTCTTTGCCCAGCACGTAGGCGGGGATGTCCTGCATATCACCGTCCAGTGCCTTGCGGACATCCGGAACGAGGATGTAATCGCCCACCTCGAAGGCCGGCTCCTCCTTCATCTGGAACGGAAGCATGCCCCAGTTCATCACATTGGAGCGGTACCGCTTGGTGGCATACTCCGTGCAGATGTTGGCAAGACCGCCCAGCACGCGCTGGCAGCTGGCTGCCTGCTCGCGGGCAGAGCCGTCACCGGGCTTGACACAATAGATCATACTGCCGATTTCCACTTTGTCTGTGTCTGCATCCGGCAGGATGGTCCGCACCTGTGCCAGCGCCGCCGCAAGGCCCTCGTCCTTTGCAGCAGGATTTTCACCCGAAAGCCGTGCCTTCTCCAGTGTGCGCACCTCCTTGGAGCGGCCCACATAGCCGGGGTCGCGGCGGGAAAGCGCGAACTCTGCCAGTCCCAGCGGATTGGACCGGTAGGAGGAGGTTTCGCCGGACGGAATCAGCTCATCGGTGGTCGTGACCTTATCCATGATCTTCGAGCAAACGCGCAGCAGGATGTGATCCGCCAGTGCCTCCTGCTCGGGCCAATCCTTGATGTTGGGGCCGTAAACCAGGCTTTCCTCTGCTTCTCCCTTTCCGAAGCCGTTGTAAACGCGGGCACGGTAGGGTGAATCATCGAAGTGGTATTCCGGCACCGCATAGTCATCGGCGTACGCTTCTGCAGAGGTCAGAATGCCGCCGTTTGCTGCAGTTGCGGCAATGGAGCGGGCATCCATCAATGCGACAGCGCTCAGCTGGCCGACGCCGGGCTTGCTTCCCTCGCGGTTTGGGAAGTTGCGGGTTGTGTGCCGGATGCTGAGTGCATTATTGGCCGGCGTGTCGCCTGCGCCAAAGCACGGGCCGCAGAAGGCCGTCTTGACCGCAGCGCCGGCAGCCATCAGCTGAGAAATTGCTCCCTTTGCGACCAGGTCCATGAACACTGGCTGGCTGGACGGATAAACCGACAATGTGAATTCATCGTGTCCGCACTGCGCATTGCGGAGGATGTGGGCGGCCTCCATCACGTTGGTGTAGTTGCCGCCGGCACAGCCCGCGATGATGCCCTGCTGCACCTGCAGGCCGCGCGACGTGATCTTGTCTGTCAGGCTGAAATGGATCTCTTTGTTGTCGCACAGACAGGCAGCCTCCTTCTCAACCTCCCGCAGGATGTCGCCGAGGTTCGCATTCAGCGCATCGATCTCATACGTGTTGCTGGGGTGGAACGGCAGTGCGATCATCGGCTTGACCGTGGACAGATCGACATAAACCATGCCGTCATAGTAAGCAGTATCGGCAGGATCCAGCTGCCGGTATGCATCGCCGCGGCCGTGCACTTCCAGGAACTCGCGGGCCTTTTCATCGGTGCGCCAGATGGAGGTCAGACAGGTGGTCTCCGTCGTCATGACGTCAACACCGTTGCGGTAATCGGCGGTCATGCTCGACACGCCGGGTCCGACGAATTCCATAACCTTGTTCTTAACGTAGCCGTTTTTGAACACTGCACCGATGATCGCCAATGCGATGTCCTGCGGGCCGACACCGGGATTCGGCCTTCCGTCCAGATAAATGCCGATGACGCCGGGGTAGGCCACATCATAGGTGTTGCACAGGAGCTGCTTCACCAGCTCGCCGCCGCCCTCGCCGATTGCCATCGTGCCGAGTGCGCCGTACCGGGTGTGGGAGTCGGAGCCCAGAATCATCCTGCCGCATCCGGCCATCGTCTCACGCATATATTGATGGATGACCGCCATGTGCGGCGGCACGTAGATGCCGCCGTATTTGCGTGCAGCAGACAGCCCGAATACATGGTCGTCTTCGTTGATCGTTCCGCCGACGGCACACAGGCTGTTGTGACAGTTCGTCAGCACGTAGGGAATGGGGAACTTCTCCATGCCGGATGCGCGGGCGGTCTGGATAATGCCGACAAAGGTGATGTCATGGGATGTCAGCGCATCAAATTTAATCTTCAGCTGCTCCATATTGCCGGAGGTGTTGTGCGCCTTCAGAATGGAATAGGCGATGGTGCCCTTCCTGGCTTCTTCTTTATTATATTGTGCTGGTGCGGCTGCCTCGGGCACGATTTCTGTGCCGTTTACAAGGTAGACGCCGCCGTCATACAGCTTGACCATTGTTTGCCTCCTGTTGGTTTCTACTCTTCGCTCTGGAACTCAAACGGTTTCACCTGCCGCACCACATCCATAACGGTGCCGTCGCGGGCTTCGATGATGCCGACTACGCGGTCCGCAAACTGAACGGGCTGGGGCTCGCCTGCGATTTTGTATGCCATGTCGCGCAGCTCCTCGATGGTCTTTAAGGGTACGCAGTCCGCGTCCTGCAGCGCCTTTAACAGATCCGGGCGGGCCGGATTGACCGCTACGCCGTAATCCGTCACGACCACATCCACGCTCTCGCCCGGCGTTGTAACCGTGGTTACATCCGTGCAGACGGCCGGAATCCGTCCCTGCAGGAGCGGTGAAATCACGATCGTGCACTTTGCTCCCTGTGCGGCATCGGGATGTCCGCCCTGCGCGCCGGTAATGACGCCGTCCGAGCCGACAACCACGTTGCAGTTAAAGTGCGTGTCCACCTCCAGCGCCGCCAGAATGACGTAATCGAGCTTGTTGACAAATGCGCCCTTGTTGAAGGGATTCGCATAGGCGCCGGCAGAGATGCGGTGATGGTTCGGCCTGCGAACACTCTCCACGGCCGCCGTGTCAAAGTCCTGCGTGTCCAGAAGGCACCCGACAAGCCCCTCATCCAGCAGGTCGCACATGCCCTTGCTCATGCCTCCGACGGCAAAGCCCATGTGAATGCCGCGCTCCTTCATGATCCTCCCCAGGGACACTGCCGATGCGATGGATGCACCGCCGACACCGGTCTGATAGGAGAAGCCGTCCTTAAAATAAGGCGTGTTGACCACGACCTGCGTGCAGTAATCGGCCATCATCAGCTTGCGTACATCGGTGGTGGGCTTGGCTGCGCCGGTCGCTATTTTCTCCGGAATGCCGATCTGATCCACAACGCAGACGTAATCCACCTTGGTGCAGTTGATGTCCGCCGGGTAGTTGGGGAAGGGCACCAGGCAGTCGGTGACGGCTACAACCTTGTTGGCGTGATTGCCGTCCACGAAGGAGTAGCTCAGCACGCCGCAGTCGCTCTTGCCGCCGACACCCTTGCAGTTGCCGTAGTCATCACAGGTCGGCGCACCGATGAAGGAAATATCGATGGTCGTCTCGCCGGTCTGGATGGCGCGGACGCGGCCGCCGTGGCTGCGCATGATGGCAAGGCCCTTGAGCTTGCCCTCCGAAATGGCCTGCCCGATCCTGCCGCGCACGCCGCTGGACTGAATGTTCGTGATGGTGCCGTCCTCGATCATCGGCACCAGTGCGTCATGCGCTTTTCCGAGGGAGCTGGCGCAGATGGTCACGTCCTTGATGCCCATCCTGTGAACCTCCTCCATGACCATATTGACGATCAGATCGCCGTCGCGGAAATGGTGGTGAAAGCCCAGCGTCATGCCGTCGTGCGCGCCGCACTTTACGAGTGCTTCATGGATGGAGCCGACCAGCTTGCTGGTGTCGTGATTCATCACAACCTTTGTGATGGGTCCCTGCTTGCGGAATTCGGTGCCGTCCTTGTAGTTGTTGCCCTGGAAGACCTCCTTGCCTGTCATTTTCAGGATCTCTTCCGGAATCTCTCTTCCTGCTGCATTTCTCATCTTACAGTTCCCCCTTGTATACGCCGGAGGCCTTCGCCAGCTCGATCGTGCGCTTTGCGCCGTCGTAGAATGCAATGTCGATCATCTTGCCGTCCACGGTAAAGACGCCGATGCCCTTGGCCTTCTTGTCATCGATTTCCCGAACCACCTTCTCCGCAAAGATGATGTCCTTCGGCTTCGGGGTGAAAATCTCATGGACGACGGAAATCTGACGCGGATTGATGATGGATTTGCCGTCAAAGCCCATCAGGTGGATGGCCTCCACGTCCTTTCGGAAGCCCTCCATGTCGTCCAGGTTCGTGTAAACTGTGTCAAAGCACTGCACCCCGGCGGCGCGGGCGGCGATGATCATGTTCTGGCGTGCACCCATCAGCTCAATGCCGGTGCCGGTGATGTGTGTCTGCAGATCCTTTGTGTAGTCGCCGCCGGAGAGCGCGATGCCGAACAGCCGGTCGGATGCTTCGCAGATCTCCAGTGCCTTCATGATGCCGCGGGCGGATTCCAGTGCGGCGATGATAAGGGTCCGTCCCTCCGGAATGTCAAACTCCTTCTCCGCTGCCGCGATGGCGTCCGCCACCAGCAGCACATCTCCGGCACTCTCGGTCTTGGGAATCCGGATGGAATCGCATCCGCCCGCCACTGCTGCGCGGATGTCCTCCCGCCAATAGGGGCTGTCCAATCCGTTGATGCGGACAACCCGCTCCACGCCGCGGTAATCGATCTCCTGCAATGCATGGTAGAGGGAGAACCTCGCCGCGTCCTTCTCCTTCTCGGCCACGGCATCCTCCAGATCCAGCATGATGGAGTCGGGTCTGTAAATGTAAGGGTCCTTGATCAGTCCCGGCTTCTGGCAGTTTAAGAACATCATCGTGCGGCGCAGCCGCTTCTTGTTCGGATTGCTCATCGAATGGCACCTCCCCACGGCAGATCGTCCTTCTGGTTTACCGCGCGGTAAACCGCACATTCCACACGGGCCTTCAGCGTGCAGTCCAACGCGCCCTTGTCCACGATGTGGATTTTCACATCGTCTACGCCCAGATGCTCCAGCGTATTCAGCACGGTGCTGCGGATCGCATTGCCGTACTGGTTGATGACCGAGCTCTCCAGTGTGAACTCCACACTGCCCTCTCCCGGTTCCACGGTTACCATCGCATCGCTGGATTCCAGCGTGCCTGCGACGGCGCTTTTCTCAATTTTCATGTTCATGCCTCCTTCGTGCCCTCCGGCGGATCGCACCGCTTTGCATGGGACTTTGCCGCTTCCAGGTGCAGATCCTGCGCCGGAACCGCTTCCAAACGCTTTCCGTCAGCGTTTCCTTTGTATGTGCATCGTAAGGTGCGGGCACGGTTTTGTATAATCATCAAAAAGAATGCTGCCATAACCTTGCGTTATGGCCGGCCGCATTACAGGAACAGGCGGTAAATGCCGATAAAGGCGAACAGTGCCAGCACCGCCAGTGCAATGAACGACACCGCGAACAGCTCGATAAACAGACGGTTCTGCGGGAACTTCTCTTCCGCATTCTCCTGCTGCGCCACGCCCGCCATAATGAGCGCGCCGGTGGTGGAAATCGGCGTAAAGCCTGCCACCGTGCCGCCGATGACGATGACCGCCACCAGCTCGACCGCATCCACCCCGAGGCTTTCCGCAAGGCCGCTGGCCGTAGGAATCAGCGTCGGGAAAACAACGCCGAGTCCCGAGGAGAAGAAGGACATGACGCCTGCCGTGATCGACATAATGGTGGCCGCCGTGCGCTTCCCCATGATGGCTTCCAGCGCCGTGACCATGATGTCAATGCCGCCGGACAGCGAGATGACGTGCATCAGAATACCGACACCCATGACCATGAGGATGACGTTCCACGGCACCGCGGAAACCGCCTTTTTCTCATTGCCGCAGCCCAAAACGATCAGCACCGAGCCGACAGCAAATCCCGTCAGACCGACGTTCCAGGAGAAAAACAGCGCGCCCACAGCCAGTACCGCCAGTCCCCCCAGGGAGAGCCACTGCTTAACCGTGAAGGCCGGGAGCTTCTCCTGCACATTGGCGGCACTCTCATCCACATGCCACCCCTTGTAATAGATGTAGACCACAACCGCCGTCGCCAGTGCCGTGATGGTCAGTGCGATCATGATGGGCACTGTGTTTCCCTCCAGCCCCTGCTCCGTCATCAGCTCACGGACAACGGCCGCCTCGGGAGTCAGCGGACTCATGCGGCCGGACATGACGCCCAGATCGCCGATGACTGCCGTCATGATGGGGTTGACGCCCGCCGATACCGCCACCGGAATGGCGATGACCGGGATGATGGCCAGCGAGGGGATCGCTCCCGGTCCGCAGGCACAGATGGCAAAGCCCAGCAGATACATGACAAAGGGAATCAGGCGGCGCCTCGTGCCGACCAGTCCCACCAGCTTGCGGGCCAGCAGCTCCAGCGTACCGTTTCCCTGAATGATGGCGAACAGATAGGTAATGCCGACCATCTGGATGAACAGCGAGGAGCTGAAGCCTGACAGAATGTCCTTTGTCGTAAGGCCGTAAATCAGTCCCAGCGCCATCGCAAAGCCGGTGCTCAGAATGCCGACATTGGCGCCGCGGACAAAGCCCACTACGATAGCAGTCAGAAGACACAGCAGTGAAATCAATCCTAAGTTCATCGCGCGCCCCCCCTTACCGGAATGTGATGCAGACCGGACTCTCGGTCTCAATGATGCGGCCGGTATAGCTCATCTGGCCGGACTCGGAATCGAGCTTCATCTCAACAATGGTGTCGCTGTCCTCATTGGCGGCGTAGAACAGCCTGTAATCCGGTGTAAAGGTGATAAAGCGCGGTGTCCTGCCAAGACACGGGTAATACCCGAGCTCGGTCATGTATCCGGTATTCTGGTCGATGCGGTAAACAACCAGCGATTCATGGATGCGGTTGGAGCCGATCAGGATATGTCCCTTCTCATCCAGAATCGAAGCGCTTGCCTGTCCCTCCCCTGTGTAGGTGGCCGGAAGGCTGGGAAGATTCTGCCGGGCGGTCAGGCGGCCTGTAGTCTCATCAAACGTCAGGAAGGTCATCTTGTTGCCCTTCTCGTTGATGAGGTAGACATAGCGGTTGTTCGGGTGAATGGAGACATGGCGCGGCTCGTCATAGGTGCGGGCGTAGTAGGTATCCGTGGGGGTCAGCGTGCCGTCACCGGCATCAAGCCGGAATACACGCACCATGCCGTATCCCTGCAGCCGGGCCTGCGTCACAACGAACAGGTACTGCTTTTTCTGGTCCCACAGACACTGATGGGCAAAGGACACAAAGCCGTCCTTCTGTCCCTCCAGGTGGGTCGTGGTGACGATCTCACCCAGCGTTCCGTCGGCATTCCGGCGGATGACATAAACAGCGCCTCCCTGCAGCGCCGCGACGACGATGTACCGGTTCGTGCGGTCGGGCGTGATAAACACCGGATTCCTTCCGCCGATGTCGATGGTATTCAGATGCTCCAGCGTTCCGTCACTTAAGATGCGGTAGCTGCTGACCTTCGTGATGTCTCCGTGAACGGAGTAGAGGTATTTTCCCTCGTTATCCAGTGTCTGGTAGGAGGGATTCGGATCGGTGGCAAGGCACTGGATCTCATTCCAGTCCCCCGTGCTCTCATCAATGCGGTAAACCTTCAGGCCCTTGCCTCTGGCATTGCGCTCCCGCGTGGTGCGGCAGCCTACATAAGCGTATTTCATCCTTTTGCTCCTTCATTCATTGCACAATTACGGTTCCCTGTTGCAGCACAGTGAGTATCGTTTGTCTGTACGATAGGGCACGCGCATGTCAAACGGAACTTCCGTTATGGCCGGGCACCGCCATAACGAAACGGAATGGAATTTTGTGCAATCTACCCAAAGGAGCAGGCCGGATACCAGACAGCACTTCGAAAGGAGTAAAGAAGGAGCCAAAAAGGAGCAATCACAAAAAGCAATCGAAAGGAGCACGAAAAAAGGCAGCCTTTTCAGGCTGCCCCATAGTAGGATTTCACAAGGTTGATGAATTCCATCATCCCTTCACTTCTTTTACATCGGTCCGCATACATCAGCCAGACCTTTCGGCTGACCGGGCGGTCGTTTTTGTCATAAACCGGAATGCGCTGCATCGTTGCCTCATCGATTTTCCAGTCCTTGCCGAACACGAAGGTAACGCCCAGACCGCTCCCCACCATTTCGATGGCAATGTCGGCATACGGCACCTTGTGCGTCTCATGGGAAACCTCGCCGAAATGATCCTGCCACCACTGATCGACGGTCAGCTTGACGATGGGATTGAAATAGGACTCAATGACGGGCTGGTACTCAATGTCCTGCGCCGCGATCCCCTCCGGCACGATCAGGTACATCTGCTCCTCGAACAGGCAGACCTTCTCACCCAGGTACGGATAGTCCCCGCAGATGATCGCCATATCCAGTGCTCCCGCCGTAAGCTGCTGCACGAGGCGGTCACTGGAATCCGGCACAGTTTTGAACTGCACGTGGTCGTATTTTTCGCCGTAGGCCTTGAACAGCTGCGGCATATGGAGCCGCGCAAAGGAGTTCGGCACTCCAATCTTCAGAAGCTCCCGTGCCGGCCGTTCTGCGGCAAAGTGGTCCTCGATTTCCTTAATGAAGTCCATCATGACGATGGCACGCTTGACTAGGTAAAGGCCTTCCTCGGTGAAGGTCACGCCCTTGCTGCTGCGCCGGACGATTTCTATGCCCCATTCCTCCTCCATGGCGCGGACCTTCTTCGTCAGAGCGGGCTGCGTCAGGAACAATGCCTCGGCTGCCTTGGTCATGCTCTTTTTCTCGTAGAGCGTGACCAGGATGCGCCAATCGCTGTCTTTCACGGTGTTACCCCATTTTCCTCTTGAATATAGCGGATGAAATCCCGCACAGTGTCGCTCAGATGCCGCGCTTTGCCGGAGTGCACCAGCCATGTGCGGCGCACCAGCGGCGTGCCGTCGGCGTTTAACAGCGGCGTCAGGCACAGGTCATACGGATTTTCATAATCCTGCGGCAAAAAACAGAGCGCATACCCCAGTCCCTTGTAGATCAGCTGCAGTGCCACATCCACGTAGCCGACATTCATCCCCTCCGGCATTTCTGTGCCGTAGTGCTGCCGCCACCATGTACTCAGAAGCTCCTGTGTGCGGTCATTGGTCTTGTAGGCGATGCGCTGCGTCTTGTGCAGCTCTGCGTCATCCATGGGCTTCCACGTCACAAGGTACCCAGGATCGCTTCCAAGACAGGTCTGCTCTGCGGGACCCTCGTAGTCGCCGCGGATGATGCCCACATCCACCTCGCCGTCAATGACCTTGCGGAACAGTACATTGCTCTGGTCCGTCACAACGGTGAAGCGCACATCCGGGTGGTGCATCGTATACTGCAGCAGCAGATCCGGCAGCACCGTTTTGCTGAACGTGTAGGAGGATGCCACCACAATCTCCTGTCCGGCCGCGTTTTTCATGGACTTAAGCTGTGCATGCAGCGCAGCCATAAACTCCAGATAATACCCGGCCTGCTGTGCCAGGAACCTGCCCTCCGGTGTAAAATCCAATCCCTTGGGCGTGCGGTTGACGATCGTGATGCCGAATTCCTCCTCCATGTGCTGCAGGCGCTTTGTCAGCGAAGGCTGCGTCATATACAGCTGGTTTGCCACGCGGGTCAGATTCGGGTTCAGATACAGCCCGTGCAGGATCTCCCAATCAGAATCTTTCATGCCTCTGTCCTCCGTTTTCCTTTACTCCCGGTCTTAGTGTAACACATAAGCCTCGGAGGACAGAGTGCGTTTTGCAGCCTCAGCGTGCTGCTATTGCGTCACTGGTTACTGTACAGACGCCAGCCAAACGACATGGTGGCGAGTGTACTGTAACCGTCACTGCAGCGTCTTAATCGTGTCGATCAGATAATCGGTGAATTCGGCGGCGCTGGCATCCTTGGTCTCTGTGGTCAGAACGACCTTCCGCTCCGTCACAGTGCAAATGTCCAGCGCCTTCTCCAGAATCGCATTGCGGTCGGCAAGGCCGATGTGAATGAGCATCTGTCCGACGGCGCGGATCAGGCTGCTGGGATTGGCGTAGTTTCCGCGGCCGTGGCTCATCAGATAAGGCGCCGTACCGTGGATTGCCTCAAACAGGGCATACCGGCTGCCGATGTTGGAGGAGCAGGCAGTGCCCAGGCCGCCGGAATGCTCGGCCGCCACATCGGTCACGATATCGCCGTAGAGATTCGGCAGCACGACCACCTCAATGCCCTGGTTGAAGCCGGGATCGAGCATCTTGGCGCACATGGCGTCCACCAGACGCTCCTGAATCTCGATTTCCGGGTATTCCTCTCCTACCCTGCGCACGGCCTGAATAAAGTTGCCGTCCGCCAGCTTGACAATGTTCGCCTTGGTGACGATGGTGACGTTCTTCTTACGGTTCTTGCGGGCGAATTCAAATGCGGCGCGGGCAATGCGTTCGCTCCCCTGCCGGGTCTGCACCTTGAAGTCAACCGCCAGGTCTTCATTTACCTGAATGCCCTTGTCACCCCAGATGTACTCGCCTTCAATGTTCTCACGGAAGAACGTCCAGTCGATGTTTTTGTCAGGGATCCGGATGGGGCGCACTGCTGCGAACAGCTCCAGCTCGCGGCGCAGCAGGCTGTTGGCGCTGATCAGATTCGGCAGGCCGTCGCCCGCGCGAGGCGTCACCATCGGTCCCTTCAGCAGCACATCGCACTGCTTCGCCTCGGCCAGCACCTCCGGCGGCAGGCTCTGGAGTCTGGCGACGCGGTTTTCAATCGTCATGCCCTCGATATGGCGGATTTCCACCTTGCCGCTTGCGATTTCCGGAGCGGCCAGTACGTGCAGCACACGCAGTGCCTGCTCCATGATGATGGGACCGATGCCGTCGCCGGGCAGAATGCCGATGACGATTTTCTCTTTAGTCGAGAAATCGGTGGGATTTTCTGCCTGCTTCATCCGCTCAATGCGGACAGCCTCGCTCTCAATCAGTTTGCCGAACTTTTCCTGTGCCGTGTAAATATCTTTTGCATCCATGCTCATTTTTACCTCCTATGCCGCTGCACTACAGCGGCAGCCTGCGGATCCTCGATGCTGCAGGCTGCTGCCCGTTCAGCGCCCGGATCAGCGTTTTTTAAACCACTGTAATCATTCAGCTCCTGGCATCTGCCAGCTGTTTTTTCAGATATCGAAGCTGACCGCCGCAGAGAACAACCTCAACCTCATTGTCCGTCAGATCGAGCTTCGTCTCAAAGGTGAAGCCCTTCGTTTTATCCCGCACAGTCACGGTGCGGCTCGGGATCTGCGTCAGCAGGTTCTCGATTTCCAGATCATCGCCCTGCTCGATCCGGTCATAATCGGCGGGGTCGGCAAACAGCATCGGAATGATGCCGTGGTTGACAAGGTTGCCCTTGTGGATGCGGGCAATGCTCTTGGCAATGACGCACTTTACACCCAGATACATCGGATTGATGGCCGCATGCTCACGGGATGAGCCCTGGCCGTAGTTCTCGCCGCCGATGATGATGCTCTTTCCCAGCTCCTTCGCGCGAGCGGCAAAATCCGGGGCGTAGCGGTGATAGCAGTACTGGCTCATCAGCGGAATGTTGGAGCGCATGCTCGAGAACTCCGCGCTGGCAGGCGTGATGTCATCGGTGGAGATGTTGTCGCCGCCCTTCAGACTGACCGGAGCCTCCAGGTGATCGGCCGGCTCTTCGGGAACCGGCAGGAACTTAATGTTCGGTCCGCGCACGATCTCGACCTTCTCCGCTTCCTCCGGCGTAAGCGGCGGCAGCAGCATCGAGTCATCAACGGTGTACTCGTCCGGCTCCTTGATATCCGCCAGTTTGGCGATGTCTGCTCCCAGCACATCCTCTGCTGTTGCAAAGGTTCCCAGAATGGCGGTCGCCGCTGCACTCTCCGGGCTTACCAGGTAGATTTTGGCGTTCGGGTTGCCCGCGCGGCCCTTGAAGTTGCGGTTGGAGGTACGCACAGCGACCCCCTCGGTAGCCGGTGTCTGGCCGATGGCGCAGCAGGGGCCGCAGGCAATTTCCAGCATCCGCACGCCCGCCTCCAGCAGCATATCGATGTAACCGTCGCGCATCAGCTCGCGGTAGGTCTGGCGGGAGGCAATGCCGCAGGTGCAGCTGACGTTCTCATTGACGTGGTGACCACGGAACACCAGCGCCGCCTTTGCCACATCCGCATAGCTGGTGTTGGTGCAGCTGCCGATGAATACCTGCTGCACGGGCAGCTTCTCCACCTCCTTCAGCGGTCTTACATTGTCCGGCTGGTGCGGACATGAAATCAGCGGCTCCAGCGCCGACAGATCCAGGTCGATGACCTCGTCATACTCCGCATCCTCATCTGGCAGGAGCTCGGTATAGGCTTCGGAGCGCTTCTGGGCGATCAGGAATTTTTTTACCTGCTCATCCGCGGGGAAAATAGAGGACGTCGCACCCAGCTCTGCACCCATATTGGTGATGGTGGCGCGCTGGGGGACCTCCAGAGCGGCCGCGCCGGGACCGGTATACTCATATACATTGCCAAGGCCCCCCTTGATGGTGACGCGGCGCAGCATTTCCAGAATGACCTCCTTGGCATTGACGCCGGGACGCAGTGAGCCGGTGAGACGCACATTGACGACACGGGGCATCTTCAGACGCATCGGTACGCCGGTCATCGCCGTGGCAACGTCCATGCCGCCCACGCCGATGCAGAGCATGCCGATGGCTCCGCCGTGCGGGGTGTGGCTGTCGCCGCCCATGCTGATCTTGCCGGGTGCACCGAAGCGGGCAACCTGCACCGCATGGCAGATGCCGTTGCCGGGACGGGAGACCCAGACGCCGAACTTTCTGGCTGCGGACTGCAGATAGATGTGATCATCCGGGGTCTTGTGATCGATGTAGAGCAGGTTGTGATCGAGGTAGCTGACGCTGCACTCGGTACGCACGCGGGGCAGACCGATGGCCTCAAATGCCAGATAGGTCATAACCGCGTTGATGTCGTGGGTCAGCGTCTGGTCAACCTTGATGAAGACCTCCTCACCGGGAGTCATACTGCCCTTCACATAGTGGGCTTCGATAATTTTGCGGGTAAGAGATTTGCCCATGATGGTTTCCTCCGTTTATTCTGGCGGCGCTGGAAAACTTCTGTGCTGCAACACTGACTGTTCCGCGCCTCAGCGTTTCCTTCATTATGCCGAGAGGTTATGGCAAAAGATAATTGCATAAAGCTATGCGGCCATTCCATAACAGAATGGCATCTGCTCCGCACCTGCTCAGCGCTCCAGATACCGCATCATTCCCTCCGCGGCACGTCTGGCACTCTCCACCGCATGAACCACCGTTTTGCCGCCGTGCACCACATCGCCGGCCGCAAAGACGCCCTCGCGGGTTGTCATGCAATTCTCATCCACGATGAGCAGCCCCTTCTCATTGCCCTCCAGGCCTGCTGTGGTGCGGATGAGCTTGCGGCGCGGCCCCTGGCTGACGGCGATGATGACGGAATCAGCAGGAATCAGCTCTTCCGTCTCACCGGCTCCCACCACGCGGTCGTCCTCATCGAGAATGGAATCCCGGAACACCGGTCCCTGCGGCGTCAGCCGCTGAATACTCTTGCCGAACACAAACTGCGCGCCGTCCAGCTGCGCATAGGACACCTCGTGGGAGCTGGCGGAAATGTGATTGCTGCGGGCATAGAGCGTGACCTCCTGTGCGCCGTGGCGAAGCGCTGTGCGTGCAACGTCCATGGCCGTGTTGCCCATCCCCAGCACGGCAACACGCTTTCCCAGCTCGCAGGCATCGGGGTCGACAAGATAATCCAGGCCGAAATACACATTGCCGAGGCACTCGCCGGGAACGCCGAGGCTGCGCGGCTTTCCGACTCCCGTTCCCACAAACACGGCATCGTAGCCGTCACGCAGCAGATTCTCTACATTCAGGACAGCGCCGATCGTCGTGTTGGGACGAATCTTTACCCCCAGCTCCAGGAGCCTTGCCTTATAGCGCTCCAGCACCGTTTTGTGCAGACGGAATTCCGGAATGCCGTACTGCATGACGCCGCCGATCTTGTCCTTCCATTCAAAAATGGTGACGCCGTAGCCGTTTTTGGCAAGGATAAAGGCCACCGTCATGCCGGCAGGTCCCGCGCCGATAACGGCCACGTTCTGCGGCTTTCGCTCTTTTTTCTCAAACTTTGCGCGGTCAAGGTAGGCGTCGGAAATGTACTTCTCCATCTCAAAAAAATGCACCGGCGCACCCTTTCGTCCCAGCACGCAGTGCCCGGCGCACTGCTGCTCATGATTGCACACCACCGCACAGGCCAGCGACAGCGGATTGTTCTCAAACAGCATCTGCCCCGCGCCCATTACATCGCGCTCCTTAAATGCCGCAATCACCTGCGGAATCGGTGTGTGCACCGGACATCCCTGCTGGCACATCGGTTTTCTGCACTGCAGGCAGCGCTCCGCCTCATCGATCAGATATAGCCCCATAATGAATTCCCCCTGATTTTGTCGGTTCATCCCTGCCGTATTTCCGCGTATATTTGATTTCTGCTGACAAAGTATTCACGTTGTCTATTCAGAGCCCATTCGCAAAATCGCTAGTGCAAAGCTTCTCTTTTGCTCATGTGGCGTTCTCACGTTTGAAACCGGCAGACGATTGTTGAGTTTACACAGCATCGTCAGCATACCGCGCACATTTTGGAATTTATAATTGTGGTTTTGAATAGAGGCATAACCTTTTTCTATGAGGACGGCCAGCGGCGGACATGGACGTGAGGACGGTCAGCGGCGGACATGCACGTGCAAAAAGTTGGAAAAGAGACTATGATGGGAGCCGGGTTACGAAGGGTTTGATCGGATAGTTTTCCTTAAAGCTGCTGCAGGCAGCGGCATAGGGAGACCGGCTTGAAAGAAACGGTTGATAGTAAAGAGAGGTATGTATGAAAATAATTACAGACGATCACTACATCAGTGTCCATTCGGAGCACAATGTTCCCGCTGCGCACGCCTCGGACGGTGAGCTCGTTGTTTTCCAGACAAGAGACTGCTATAACCGCACCGTACAGACCGAGCAGCTGTCCCTGGAGGAGCAGGTCGGCGATGAGCCTGACAATCCGTCTACGGGCCCCTTGTACATCGACGGAGCAATGCCCGGCGATGTCGTTGCGGTTGACATTCTGGATATTCAGGTGGCCGATCACGGCGTAGTCGCCATCGGCTGCGGCCCGTTCCGGAATAAGGAAGAAAAGGAGCCCTTTCACCTTCTCCCCGTTCAGAACGGCCGGGTAACGTTTCAGGATGTCACCTGGGATATCGATCCCATGATCGGTGTCATCGGAACCGCCGTGCCGGGCCGGGAAATCGGAACCATAAATGCATTTGAGGGCGGCGGCAACATGGACAGCCGCATCATCCGGAAGGGCGCAACCGTTTACCTCCCGGTCCGTGTCCCGGGAGCGCTTCTCGTCATGGGAGACATCCATGCCTCCATGGGAGACGGTGAGGTCTGCGGAACCGGTCTGGAGATTGACGGAGAAATCACCGCACGCGTGCGGCTTGTGAAGAATTTTGTCCTGAACTGGCCCGTCACCGAGACTAAGGATGCCTGGTATGTCAACAGCTGCGGCGACACCTGCGACGATGCCATCCGCGCCGGCTACCTAGAGCTGCGCCGTCTGATTGCCAACGCGTACGGCTGGTCGGAAGAGGACGCAGCCTTCTATATGACGCTGCGCTGCTACCTAGAATCCAATCAGGCCTGCCTTATCCCGCACGATACCTTCCGGGTGGGAACACCGAAGGTTGCCGGGAAGCCGCGGCTCATTCCATAAACGCCATTCTATAAGGGCATATGACAGCATAAAAAAGGCCGCCCCAAAGGGCGGCCCCGGCCAAGAATGGATGGTGCTCAGCGATGATTCAGCCATTTTTTATCTATCGATCACTTTCCCAAAAGGTCATTGATCATTTCCTGAATCGTGTTCACCGGAGCTCCCAGCTTCTCTGCAATCTGATCAGCGGAATAGTGCATCTCTGTATAATAGATCTGCGTCATTCCTTCTAGCTTACCCTGCGCAATGCCTTCCGCCCGGCCTTTGTTCTCAATCCTATCCAACACAGTGCACATACTGGTACCTCCTTT
>CAVJLL010000026.1:0-35263 GCA_963650385.1 Clostridium sp. CAG:508
CCAAATAAATTTGCAAAAATGGGCTCGTTAATGCAAGCATTACTCGCACATTTTTGGCAAATTTGCTTGGCTCTGAATAGACTTCAAATCAAACCCAAAAACATTTCTGCAAATGGAAGGAGTACAGTATTTTCTCCGTGACTGGGAGGCGGAGCATATTTTCCAATGCCCTGGCGTAGATCTCCAGCTGCCCGCGATAGCGCTCACAGAGCTCCTCCCCCGTCTTCACCCAGTCTGTCTTATAGTCGACCAGAACGATATGCCGCCCCGTACCAGTCTCTTTTATCCCAGTTCCTTTTACACCAGTTCCCTTGATACCAATTCCTTCTATGCAGTTTTCCTTTACACCGGTTTCTTCGATACCATTTTCTTCTATAAAAAATGCATCAATGATTCCCTGTATCAGCACCGTCTCCTCGTCCGGAAAGGCCGCGTCCATCTGACTCGCAGGAATCCCCAGGACAAAGGGCTGCTCCCGGCGCAGGGTTCCTCGCTGCGCCGCTGCAGCCATTCTCCCGGCCGCCTCCGATTTCAGAAACGGAAGGAAAACAGACGGCGTCAGCACCGGGCCGTATTCGGCAGGAAGCGTTCCTGCTGCCAGCAGCTCCTCCACGCGTCCTTTGAACTGCGCGGCCGTTACCTTCTCCGGCTCCTTCCATGTCAGATAATCAATTTTCTCACACATACTGTGGATGGCAGTGCCGCGCGCCGCACCGGAGAGCTTTTGGCGCTCCGATTCTTCCATGGCAAATCGAGGCTTCGGCAGATTCTCCTCTGAAAGCTCCATCTCATTCGCACCTTCCCCCGGCTGGCGCAGCTCACTTTCCTCCAGCATGGACCTGCGCTTGAGCTCCGAAACCGTCGTCTTCGTGAACAGGCCCTTTAGGTTCTCATACGGGTACCGGTAATCCAGATGCCGCTGCAGCGCCGCTGCCAGCGCAGGATCCGGCAGCTCTTCCCGGCCGGATGCTTCTGTTTTTTTCAGCATCTTCTGGAGAACTCCCTGCGTCATCTGGTTCTCTGTCTCTGAGAGCACCAGATCCGAAATGGAGATCGGGACCACGCGAACCGGCTCTTTCTCCTCCGCCTTCAGCGCTTCGATGCTCTCCAGAATGAGCGTCAGGAAGCCGTCCGCGCCCCGAATCACAGAAACCGGCAGGTGCTCGGCCGGAAGCTGCACGGACGTCAGCTGCGTATCCACCTTTTTGTACAGCTTGCCGGCATCCTTCGTGTAGCCGCACAGGATCAGCTTCTCCTTGGCGCGCGTCATCGCAACGTACAGAACGCGCAGCTCCTCACCGAGCGAAGCTCTTGCAATTTTCTCCGCCACTGCCTTCTGCCGGAGCGTCCCGACGCGGGCGCGCAGCTCCGGCTCCGTGTAGCTGATACCCATTCCGAGCTCCGCATCCAGCACAAGGCTTCCGCTCAGATCCCTGGAAAATACGTGCCGTGCTCCCAGGCCGCACACAATGCAGACCGGGTATTCCAGTCCCTTGCTCTTATGGATGGTCGTCATGCGGACAACATCCGCATGCTCGTCCAGCGTATTGGCTTCTCCCAGGTCCACGTCATAGGCATGCATCTGATCGATATAACGAAGGAAACGGAACAGCCCCGCATTCCCTCCCCGTTCGAAATCCGCTGCCTTCACCAGCAGCGATTTCAGGTTCGCGGCGCGCTTTTCACCGGCAGGCAGCGCCCGCACGTAATTTTCGTACCCGCTTTCCCGGACCAGCTCGCCGATCAGCTCATGAACCGGGAGGACCGCCGTCTCGCCTCTATAGTGACTTAACCGGTCAATAAATCCCCGGCACTTCTCCCGGAGCCCGGAATCCGCCGACGAAGCCTGCGCCATGGCAGTCAGGCAGTCGTACAGGAGGTTCTCTGTATCCTCCGGATAAACCGCCCGCAGCTCGCCGATCTCGTCCTGCGAAAATCCCCCGAAATACCCGCGCAATGCACCGTAAAGCGGAATGTCCTGCCGCGGATTGTCAATGATCCGCAGCATCTGCAGAACCATGCGGATCTCCTCTGCCGCAAAATATCCGCCCTTGTATTCCATGTACAGCGGAATGCCCTCCTTCTCGAAAATCTCCCGGAAGGCATCCTGCTTGCCGGCGGTGGAGCGCAGCAAGAGAACAATGTCCCCGTAGCGCAGCGGCCGCAGCTCACCGGTCTCCTCGTCCGTCACCTTCAGGTCCGTCATAAGACTCCGGATTCTCTGCGCCACTGCCAGCGCCTCCTTTTTGGCATGGGAGAAGGCTTCCACCTCATCCTCGGCAGAATTCTCCTCAGAGGCTTCATCGGAATTCTCTCCCGAGTCCTCCCCAGGAGTCTTCGGCTGCTTTCCCGCAGAAGACTCCCGCTCCGCATCCTCCGGTGCATCATCCACCAGCAAGAGCTCCGCCTGATACAGACTTGCAGCCGTGCCCGCTTTATCCGAACCTCCTGAGCCCAAGTCTCCTGCATCCGTCTCCCATTCTCCCGGGCCGCCGGAGTGCGCTTCGTCTTCCGGCTCCGGGTACGATGCGCCGGGCTTTAAGGCGACCTCCGCGCTGTACTCGACGCCGCCGATTTCTCTTCGCATCAGCTTGCCGCAGACGGCATTGGCCGCATCCAGGACCTCCCTCCGTGAGCGGAAATTCTGATCCAGGTCGATGCGCTGGGTCTGATCATCGTCAAAGGAATAGGTTTCAAATTTCTCTTCAAAAATCTCCGGACGCGCGTTGCGGAAGCGGTAGATGCTCTGCTTGACATCTCCCACCATGAACCTCGCATAGCGCTCGTGCAGCTCGCCCTTCTCGCAGACAAAACCGCATCCCTTCTCCCCGGCCACCGCCGAGAGCAGGAGCTCCTGTACATCGTTGCCGTCCTGGTACTCGTCAATGAGGATTTCATCGTAATAGGAGGCCAGCTCCTGCGCCGCCGGCCGCAGGCAGATGGTTCCGTCCTCCTCCCGTCTGACCAGAATCTCCAGTGCAAGATGTTCGAGGTCAGAAAAGTCGATCTCATTCTTTTCCTTTTTCACCGCCTGCAGAAGGCGCCGGTACCCCAGCGTCAGGTCCACCAGCGCCGAAGCCGGCTCCTTCACCTGCCGCATCTGTTCCAGCAAAGCCCCGGGCTCCTCGCCGATGCTCTCCGCCAGCTTCAGCATCCGGTTCTTCAATCCCTTGCGAAGTTCCGAATATTTCTCTTTTTTCTCCGGATCGATTCCGGTCTCACCGATCTTGCGGATCGTGGGGATGCGTTCAAACGGATAGCTCAGAATCCTCTGCAGCTCCCCGCGCACACTTCTCGTCCGCTCCGCTCTTTCCTGCACGGTTCCAGCTTGCAACAGGAGCGTCTGCATCCGCTCCGCGGTCTCCCGAAGATGCCCGAAGAGCTCCTCCTCTTCCCTCTCATTCTGATCCAAAAACGGATACGGTCCGTCCGGAAGCTCTGCAAGCCGGTGCATCGCCCAGTGCATTTCCGCCAGCTCCGGAAGGCTCTGCGCGGCGTCCAGGAGCAGTGCCCGGTACCAGGGCAGCGACAAAAGCGTCTCCTCGTCCGCCGCATCGTAGTCGCGTCTGCGTTCCTCCAGCCACACCTCCGGGAACGGCTGCGCCTCCGATGCTGCATGCAGCTTACCGATCAGCTTCTCGAGCTCTGTATCGTCCCGCCCCGGGCAAAAGCACTCCACACAGGCAAGGAACCTCGGATCCTTCTGCGCATAGCACTCCTCCAGGAACTGCTTCATGACGTCCTTCTTCAAAAGCCCGCTCTGGGTTTCGTCCATCTGGCGAAAGCCCGGGTCCAGTGAGATCTCACTGAAGTGATTGTGCAGAAGGAAGCTGCAGAAGCTGTCAATGGTCGTAATCTGTGCATGGTGCAGCAATGTTTCCTGACGCTGCAGGTGCCGATCCTCCGGTGCCTTGGCAATGCGGTCCGCAATGGCCCTTGCAATGCGCTCGCGCATCTGTGCAGCCGCCGCCCTGGTAAAGGTCACCACCAGGAGCCGGTCAATGTCCATGGGGTGCTCGCCCTCGCTGATCATCCGCACAATGCGTTCCACCAGAACCGCTGTTTTCCCGCTGCCTGCTGCCGCAGAGACTAGAATATTATGTCCTCTTGCGTTCAGAATTTTCTGCTGCTGACCGGTAAATTCTATCGCCATAGTCTGCCCTTCTCTTTTCTATTGTCTTCCGCTCCCCAGAGGCGGATCCCGACGGAGCTGTCCGTCAACCTGCTGCCCTGGCCGGCTTCGGTACAATACACTGCTGCGCAGCTCCCCTTTTTACTCCCCCGGCGTGTACTGCGGCTCATCCATCCCGCGGTAATCGTACCCCGGAATCCTCCGGTCGAATCCACAGGAATCCTGGTATGGGCAATAGGTGCAGGCCGTCGTATTGCCGTCGTACCGCACCGGCCGCGCATCCGTCCGACCCTTTAAAATATCCTCTGCGAGCTGACAGATCTTCTCCTCGAGCTGCTGCACCATCTGCCCGTATCCTTCTGCCGTAAATACATGACTTTCCGCCCGGAGTGTCCCGTCCTTTTTCCGTGCGGCAGGCACAACCTCCGAGGTCACGCCGTCTCCGGAAAGTGCATGATCCAGGTGCTCCAGAATATCCTCTTCCGCACCGACAGCGCCGTCCGGGCGGAGCTTTTTCCGAAGAAGGCGTCGGCTTTCCTGATCCGCAGCCGCTGTGTCTCCTGCCCGGTACAGCTTCATAACCGCAGCCGACTCCCGAGCACTCAATACCGGGTTGTCAAACCGGCTGTAGAGCATGGCCGCCGGAACGATCTCCTGTCCCGGATTCTGTGACAGAAGGCTTCTGCGCTGCGCCTCCAGATAGAGGGGGAGCTGGAGCTGCAGGCCGGCGCGGATTCTGGCCGGATTGAGTTCTTTTTTGCCCGACTTGTAATCCACGATCTTGACGTAAATCCTGCCGTCCTCTCTTGCCAGATCCACGCGGTCAATCCGCCCCTCCAGAACCAATGTTCCGTCCTCCAGCGGATAGGTGATTTCTCCCCTATAACCAAAGGCGCGCTCCAGCGCCTCCGGCAGAAAATCCCCCTGCTGCAGCTGGTACTGCAGCACCTCAGCGGTCTTCTCGAGAATTTTCTGAAGGCGTCCGAGCTGATACGCGCTGCGCTGCGTCGCATACAGCACCTGCTCCTTATAATCCCCCGCCGCATTCTGCAGGGCATGCGCCATCAAAGCTCCTCCCTGCTCCTTCGTATAATCCAGCCAGGAAAGGCCCTCCTCCCGCAGGAGCTGACCGAACATGCGGATGCTCTCATGCAGGATGGTGCCGGAGTCGTTTTCCTTAAAGGTGTATTCCTCCCTCTCCCGCAGGCGAAGGCCGTAATAAAGGTACTGGCGAAGATAACAGGCCGCCGCCATCTCGAGACGGGTCACCGAGCCGCGGATCAGACCGTGGTAGAGCTTCTGCGCCGTTTTCTTCGAAAGAGGCCTCGGCCGGTAATGTGAAAATGCAGCCTCCCGCAGCATCTGTGCTTCACAGCCCGCCGCATACATCACCCCGTACATCGTCAGGAATTCCCGCTGCGTATTCTCATCCCGCAGGTACCGTCCGTCCGCGTAGCTGCGGATGGCTGCCGCAAGATATTTTCCGGCATCCCGGTGGGAGGCCACCTGCCAGGCAGCTGAGCGCTCCTCCGGGAGCTGCACGGACAGTGTCGGAAACATCTGCTGCAGAAGGCCGATCAGGTACGAGGGGCGAAGGCTCGCGCCGGCAGCATCGCACTTGCTATAGGAGACATACAGCTCACAGGTCGGCTTTGTCAGATTCATGTACAGGTACAGCCGCTGCGTGTACATCTGCTCCCTGGGCGTCGGCGCCAGCTCCAGACCGCCGGTTTTAAACAGAGACGTCTCCTTCAGAAACTCGCGGTCCAGGTCCGAAATCAGTCCGCCCTTCGAGGAGTTCCCCGGAACGCTGCCGTCATTGACCCCCAGGAAGAACAGAACCTTCACCTGGGAAAGGCGCGTCCGCTCAATGTCACCGATGAGAATCCGGTCCACCTGCTGCGGAAGCGTACCCAGTCGGATTTCTGCAAAGCCGGCCTCCATCAGCTCCTGGAATTCCCCGGCCGGCGTCAGCTCGTCCCCGAGGAGCTCATGGATCTGATCCAGGAGCTCCAGCACCGCTCCGTAGATCTGGCGGTACTCCATCGCCGGTGCCGGCTCGCCCGCCGCCTCGTAGTCCTCTGCCAGCTGCTGCATCTGCGATCCCGCATGAATGCCCAGCAGAAACCGGTAGAGATTCTCCGTGCGCTCCTTCGCCGTCGCGCGCCCCTGATCCTGAAGCGGCGCGATTGCTGCAAGGAAGGTCTTCCGGGCCTCCTCAAATTCCGGATCAAAGACCGTTTCCCAGCGCTTCCTCGATGCAATCCCGCGCCGCAGGCAGTAATTCTCCAGCCGGTCTGTCATCTCCGCAGAAATTCCAACAAGCCCGCACCGCAGAAACCGGAACACCGTCTCATAGGAGTAGTCCCCGGCACCGATCTCCAGCGCTCCGCGGATGGTCTCCGTCAGAGGATTCTGCAGAATGGCCCGGTTCGTATCCAGATAGACCGGCGTGTCGTAGCGCTGCGCCGCTGTCCGCAGTGCATCCTCGTAGCCGGCAAGATCGCCGGTAACAATGGCGATGTCGCGGTAGTGATACCCCTTCTCCTCGATCAGATGCCGGATCTGCAGGAAGGTCTGCCGGACTTCCTCCTCCGGCGAGCTGGCAGCCGATAAATGCACCGGCAGCTCCCGCCGCGTCCCCCGCATTTGTTCCGGCGTCCCATCCGCCGGCCCTCTATCAAGCGCCGCGCCCTCTCCTTCTGCGTAGCTTCGCACCGGATAGCGGAACAGCGCCTTCTCCAGGTGCTGCAGTGCCGGCTCGCCGTCAAAGCGCGGCGTCTTCGTCAGGAACATGTCCCTGCCGTGTGCGATTCCCGCCCGCTGCGCCATATGGGTGATCTGCGCCGCTGTTTTGCGTGTGAGATAGAAAAGGTCCTGCTCCTCAAAGGGTGCCCCCGCCAGAACCTCCCGGATGTCCGTCCCGCCGTCCGGCGCATAGTCCAGTGCAAAGACCGTCTCCTCCGCCGCCTGCATGATCGCCGCAATCACGCGGTTCTGCACCGGCGTGAATCCTGTAAAGCCATCGAAAACAACGGTGCTCCCGGCCAGAAGACGCGAGCGGGGCACCGCCTCTGCCAGAAGGTCCAGCGTCTCCTCGCCGGTAAGGTACCTCTCCTTCCGGTCCTCCAGAAACGCCCGGTACAAGAGTTCCAGATCCGTAAGCCGTGCCGCCAGGCCTCCCTGTCCGGCCTTTGCGGCGCACGCAGCCAGATCTCCCACCTCCGCGGCACAGATGCCGTACTGCATGAATTCCGAGATGACGGACTTAATCTCTGCCGCCATGCCAGGGCGGTCCGCCCCGCTCCCCAACACCTGCAGGCGATCTCCAAGCCTGGCCGTAAGGCGGCGCAGCAGGAGCGTCTTGCCCATATCGTCCAGAACACCCCGCGGGTCCGCTCCGACCTCCTCGAACACGCGGTGCGAGAGACGCCCGAAGGAGAGAACGTCCGCGTTCAGAATCCCGCCGCGCTCCCCGGCTGCCAGCACCAGGTCCTTCTGGGTCTGCATGGTGTACTGATCCGGCACAACCACCAGAAAGGCCTTGTCCAGACTCCCCTGATCCAGTGCCTCTCCCGCCTGCCGGATGATCCATTCATGAAGCTTCGTGCTCTTGCCCGCGCCCGATGCACCGAAGCAGAACCGGTATTCCATCGTTTTCTCCTTAAAACCAACTGACACCGGATCCCAAAGTCAAACCTCCTCTCGCAAGTAGGCTTGCATCGGAGGTTTGGACCCTTTGGCCCTGGTATCAAAAAAAGCCGCCTTCCGAAACATTCGGAAGACGGCAGACAGCTGCAGCCGGTAATATCACAGCGGTTCACGTACCGCCGGACTGCATGTGTTCCTATTGATCAGCCCTTTTTCTTCTGGGCCTCATCTGCAAAATTCTCGCCCTGGTGGATCTGCAGGTCCACGCCGGTTACGTTCAGGCCTTCCTCCTCGAAATTGTAATCCTTTCCGGGAAGGATTGCATTCAAAAGAATGCCGACAAGGGATCCGGTTGCAAGGCCGGAGAAGCTCACCGCGCCGAAGCTGATGGCGCCGGCATCGGAGTAGTTGATGCCGATGGACAGCACCAGGATCAGTGCTGCGATCAGAACGTTGCGGCTCTTGGCAAAGTCAACGTGTGTCTCAACCAGGTTCCGGACACCGACGGCCGAAATCATGCCGTACAGCACCAGCGAAATGCCGCCGATGGTGGCAGAGGGCATCACCTCGATGATCGCAGCGAACTTCGGGCAGAAGGACAGCACGGCTGCGATGACCGCTGCCAGACGGATGATCGCCGGGTCAAATACCTTGGTCAGCGTGAGCACGCCGGTGTTCTCACCGTAGGTCGTGTTCGCCGGTGCACCGAACAGGGATGCCAGCGTGGTTGCAAGGCCGTCGCCGGTCAGTGTTCTGTGAAGGCCGGGATCCTTGATGTAGTTGATGCCGACTGTAGAAGAAATGGCAGAAATGTCACCGATGTGCTCCATCATGGTCGCAAAGGCAATGGGAACAATGGTGATCACGGAGGCGATCAGAAGGCCGCCGTTGAGGTTTCCGCCGGTGAACAGGGAGAAAACTGTCTTCTCATAATGAATCGGGAAGCCGATCCATGCCGCCTCCTTCACCGCAGTGAAATCGATGTTGCCGGTTACCGCCGCCACCAGATAGGAGGCGATGACACCCAGGAGAATCGGAATGATCTTCACCATTCCCTTGCCCCAGATGTTGCACACGATAACGACGACGATGGCAACCAATGCGATGAACCAGTTCGTCTCGCAGTTGCTGATGGCCGACTTGGACAGGTTCAGACCGATGGCAATGATGATCGGACCTGTAACAACCGGCGGGAAGTACTTCATAACCTTATTCGCACCGAATACGCGGAACAGACCGGCGAGAACCAGGTAGACAAGACCGGCACAGGCAACGCCGAAGCACGCATACGGCAGAAGGTCGCTGGGCGTGCCGTCCGCATTCAAGGGTGCGATGGCTGCGTATCCGCCAAGGAACGCAAAGGAGGAACCCAGGAATGCCGGAACCTTCTTCTTCGTCAGGAAGTGGAACAGCAGTGTTCCAAGGCCCGCGAACAAAAGAGTGGTGGACACATCCAGTCCCGTCAGAAGCGGAACCAGAACGGTCGCGCCGAACATGGCGAATACGTGCTGGAAGCCCAGGACTGCAATCTTGGGCGCTCCCAGCGACGACGCGTCATAAATCGGCTGGTCGCCTACTACAGTTTTCTTTTCGTTACTCAAACATATCTCCCTCTACCCGTCTCATAACAGGATTTCATAACAAGGGCCGGGGAAGAACCACTCTTCCCTGGCCTTTGGAATGCACAGTGTATGATTGCCTATCAAATTCCCCGCAGAACTGCCGACGGGTTTCTGAGCGGCATGAATGAAATAATCCTGACTGTATCAGAGCTCATCGTTAAAGAACTGCTCTACCTCCGGAAGATCCGATACCTTCAGGGTCTCCTCGGGCTTGCGTTCCGCCGAAGCGCTGCGGAGTGTTACGTAGGAATCGTAGTGCTCCTCCGGCGCGATCTCGATGTCGGCTTCAGCCAGCTTCTCCGGGCTTTCCTCCGGGATGACGCTCTCCTTGGGCTCAGCAGCCGGTGCAGGTGCTGCCTCTGCGGGAGCGGCATCCTCAGCCTCGGCGCTCTCTGCCGGTGCGCTCACTTCAGCCTCAGCAGTCTCTTCCGGTGCATCAGCAGGAGCCGCGCTCTCTTCTTCCTCTTCGGTCTCCTCGAAGATGTCCTCGTCCTTCTCCTGAAGGATCTCACGGATTCTGGCCGCCGATTCTGCAACGGTCTTGCCCATCTCCTTTGCGGCAACGCCGACCTCGCCCAGGACCTCTTCTCCCTTCGGGCCGACGGCCTCCTTCACCTTGTCCATGGCCTGCTTGGAGCCGTGCTGAATCGTGGTATAGGCACGGTTTGCTGCCTGCTTGAAGGTCTCTGCTGTTTCGCTTACAGCCGCATCGTCCTCTGCAGCCTCGTCCGTCTCGTCCGCGGCAGGCTCGAGTTCAATGTCCGACTCCTCGTAGTCAAAATCCTCTTCCAGCTTGTTCAGATAGCTGTATACTCCGTATGCTGCAGCACCCAGAACCGCTGCACCTGCTACCAGCCTGCTCAATTTCTTCATAGTTCCCTCCATACCGGATTCAAATTTCTGTCTGTTCCAATCAGTGTACCCCAGTCCCTCTCAAAAAGAAAGTGGGGAGTTGCGAATCACCTTGTGTTTTGCCTCAATCCGTGGTACGCTTCGTGCTATAGACCGATTTAGTCAATACGCAGCAGAAGCCGCAGAGAGGGTGCCGCTTATGAATGAGAAGTTTTACGATCTCAAAAAGGAAAAACAGGACCGCATGATGAACGCCGGACTCCGCATTTTTTCGCAGAACGGCTACCATCACGCCAGCACCGACGACATTGTCAAGGAGGCACAGATCAGTAAGGGGCTTCTGTTTCATTACTTTGGCAGTAAGGCCGGCTACTACGGCTTTCTCTACAGCTACCTCTCGCGCTTTGTCATTCTGGAGCTGCGCAGCTCCATCCGCAGCAACGGGATGGATTTCTGGGAGCTGCAGAGGGAGCTTCTGGAGACCGAGGTCCGCATCATGGAGCAGTATCCGGCGGCGTTCCTCTTTTTCGAATCGGTGAAGATGGAGACCGACATCGATGCACTCTCCGCCTTAGAGGAGCTCGATACCACCGTGACGGATGTCTACGACACCATGTACGGACAGTGCAGTCTGGAGAAGTGGCCGCGGATTCAGAACCCGTCGGAGCTGATCCGCATCATCCGCTACGTAGAGACCGGACTCATGCGGGAGCTTCTGTGCGACCGCTCCACACCGCTGTCCATGTATCACGACAAGGCGCAGCGCAGCCTCGATTCCCTGCGGGAGCTGACAAGATAACCGTAACAGTACACTCGCCAGCCAAACAACAGGCTGGCAGAGAATGTCCCCGAACCGGACAACTCCGCCAGGACCCGTCGTGTCTGGCGTCTATACAGTAACAAATAACCTCTGATAATAATGTGGGTTCAGTCGCCCACGATCTTAAACACCGCCGAATGCGAATACGTGACATTCTCGGTGTGGGCAAAGAGGATTACGCCCGAAGCCGGTGCCGTGATCTCCGCCAGGAGCGATGCATCCAGCGCACTGTCAATCTGCGCCAGGAGCTGTCCTTCCTTCACATGATCCCCCGGCCGCACATATCCATGGAAAAAGCCGGCCCTGGGTGCGCGGACCGTCACCATATTTTCATCCTCGGCGATGCGCGATTCCACCGGTGCAAAGGCGCTGTAGCTCGCCTCCTTCTCCATATCCAGCTCCGTAATCAGCCCCGTCTGCGCCATGAAATACAGAATAGAGGAAATGGCCGCATGACTGCTCTGCCGGTCCACCGTCTCGGTGTTGGTGGTGTAGAAAGAGAATGCGTCCGTTTCCCAGATCTGCCAGTTGTAATTCAGCGTTGTCGTATCGAACGGCCTTGGCTGGCGCACCAGAACATAAGGGAGCCCGAATTTGCCCGCCAGCTCCGTATTTTCGAATCCCGTCTTCATCATCCGGATGTGCGGCATGAAGGAGCCCTTCATATAGAAGGAAGCAAACTGGATTCCCATCTTGTATTCCCGGATTCCATCGAAAATACCGGCCGCAATGCGCTGCGTTGTCTCGCCTGCGTCGTACCCCGGGAACATGCGGTTGATGTCCGTATTGTCGATCGACCAGAAGCGTTTCTTGATGTTGATGGAGGCAGGATTGGCACAGGGAATGACCAGAATTTCCCTGCCGGCGGCAAGGCGTCCCTCCGCCTCCAGATCCTTCAAACGCGACACAAGGTGCGCCGCCGTATACATCTGCTGGTACTCATTGCCGCGAAGGCTTCCCACGACGCACAGTGCTTTCTCGCCGCTGCCGAAGCGAAAGCCCTCCACCTTAAATTCATCCCGGTACAGGGGATGAAAGGAATAGATTGTTGTCTTTTCCATCTGCGCCCCCTACTGTCTCAGAATTCTGCCCATCAAGGATCCAACCTGCACCACCGGATATTCTCGCGTGGTGAAAAGAAGTCCCTCATGCTCGGCCCGCACCACACTCAGCTCTTCCCCGGAAAGCGGATTGACCAATGTCCCAAGGCGCATTCCCTCCTGCACATGGCTTCCGACCTCGCACTCCTTGATAAAGATTCCCGACACCGGCGCATTCAGAAAGTCCACGGCATCCGGCTGGTTGGACACCAATGGCTTTCGCACCTCGCAGTCATCGCCCTGCCAGATTCCGAGCCGTTTCATCGTATGCAGAATGCCGTCCGTCAGCTGCATACCGTACTCCCTGGTAATGCGCATGCCGACACCCATTTCCACCACCAGCGTCGGTGTCCCGCGGCTGTTGAGGCTGTAGGCCAGCGTCGATTCCAGGACGGTGGCGTTCTGGTGCACCCAGATAAAATCCACATTCATCAGTGCCGCATAGGGCAGGAGCTTCTGTTCATGGAGCTCGTTGATGCGGATCTGCGGCAGCTCCGTCAGAAAGATGTTGCTCGCATGGATGTCAACCACCAGGTCCGAGCCGCACAGGTCCTTTAGGATCTCGTCCGCGATGTGCTCGTTCATATCCCCTTCCTCGGAACCCGGGAAGATCCGGTTCATGTCCAGATCAAAGCCGGGAAGGCCGCGGCTGATGGTATCGATTCCCAGCGGATTCATCGCAGGATAAATATCGACCGTTCCGGCCAGCTTCTCCGGCTCCCTCTGCAGGCGCCTTGCCAGCTCATAGGCAACAAACTGCCCCTCCAGCTCATCGCCGTGGACGCCGGTGACAATGGAAATCCGCGGTCCGGTGCCCCGGCCGAGCCGGTTCTTGCGGATCATCAGGTCCTCACAGACCGGAAGCTCCACACTTGTTATCGTTTCTACCATATTCTTCTATTCTCCCTACACGTTCCGCCGAAGCACAGCCCCCGGGCCGCGCAGCTGCATGACAGACTAATCTGCCAGGATCCGCCGCGCGGCTCATGTCGGTGCCGGCAGTAATTCGGAGTAACTATCCGATCTCCTGCACCAGCGTCTCCACCAAAAGCTCCTGGTGCGCCGCACCGCGGAACACGCCCTGACTGATTCTGCAATCCAGGAAGTCTCTCCCGGATCCGATTTTAACATGGCTGCCCGCTGTTGCGCAGTCATTGGTCGGATCCAGTCCGTACCAGTATCCGCCTATCGCAATTTCCACCCAAGCGTGGCTTTGCCCTTCGCCCTCCAGCATCCCGGTCACATACCTCGCCGGTATCCCGGAAAGGCGCAGGAGTGCCAGAAAGATCTGTGCATAGTCCTGGCAGACGCCGGCGCCGCGCTCCATTGCCTGCTCTGCCGTTGTCGTCACATCCGTTGCCGCCTTCTGATAGGTCAGATCTGCATGCAGCCGGTGCATCACAAATACTGCAAATGCAGCAGCTGCGGAAGTGTCCGGGTCTCCGAAAGCCGATTCGCTGCCCTGTGGAAACCAAGCGGCAGGATCCCCAGATTGGTCCGAACCTGCGTATGCTTCCTGCAGGCTTTTATAATAGGACCGGATCCGCTTCCCCGGTCTCGTGAGCCTTGTCGGATAGCGGTACATGCCGAGCTTCGACGGATGCACAGCCTCTTCGGGGTACAGCACTGTCCCATCCGGCAGCGCCAGCACCGGCGGCGTCCCCGTTGCCGATAGGCTCTCCCCCGGAGCTTTGATCCGAGCTTCCGTCTGAACTTCGCTTAAACCTTCCTCCGGCTCTTCTCCCGGACCGCCCTTCAAAAGGGCCTCTCCCTCAACCAGGACGCGAAAGCTCTCATGCGGCTCCCGCAGCACGCCAAGAAGCTCCCGGTTGCCGAAGGCATCACTGGATTCCCAGTGACACCCTTCCGGAAGCAGCGTGGTTTCTCTGTGTATGATTTCCTGCCGAAGGTTCGATTCCGGCAGGCACTTCAGCGTATAATGATGGTCCTGCACCGTTCCGTCGAAAAAGAGCTCCATTCGGTAGCGGAAGCGAACCTGACGGCCCTGCGTGCAGTCATTCTCCCTCACAGGCTTTCTACGGCACGGATGATGCCGTCGTAATCCGGCTCCGGAAGGGACGCATCCATCAGCATCTTCTCCAGATGCTCCGGTGCATACGGAAGGCCGGAGCGCTTGAGTCTTGCGGAGAGCCGCATGACAAAGCGGCGGATTTCATCGCGCCCCACACGGAGCCTTGCATACAGGTCCACCCGCTCGATGCGGCGTCCGGTTACCAGAATATCCCGCACCTGCACATCATCAATGGAATCGTCCGCACTGCCCCAGAAGGCCACAATGTTGTCCATTACCTTCTGCAGCTCCATCATCGGCGAATCCGAGACGGCTGCCTTCTGCATCTCATAGGAGGCCAGCTGCACGTAGCACAGCGTCTCCGTGCCGAGCATCTCACGCAGCACAATGGCGTTGTCGTAAGCCCTTGAGAGATTGCTGGCGATGGAATCCATATTTTCCCTGCTGTAGCAGTAGCTGCGGAGGAAGTCCTCCTTGCCGGTGTAAATGTCCGGAATTTCCAGCCTTGCACAGAACTCCTCATGAATGTCTAGCTCTCCGTCGATCATCCGATCGTAATACTGTGAGAAAAACCGAATCGTTGTGTACACCCGCTCCGTGTACCGTCCCAGCCAGAGAATGCTGTCCTTTTGTTCTAACGAGATAATACCCATGTGTCTTTAAAACCTCCTCCCTGGGATGAATTGACAATAAAGGAATCCGGGTTCGTGGAATACCTGGTCAGGCCGCTCTTCCAGACCCGTGCCTGGTCGCTCATCAGCACAAACGCGCGCAGATCCGCCTTTCTCGGCACCAGGCCGCTCTTGTCCATGATATCGATGTCCTGGAAATCGATGACCTCCTGCGCGATGAAGCGTCTGGGCTCACGGCGAAGAAGTGCGATGAAGTCCTCCTTCTCCTGCGCGGTCATCTTATTTGCAAAAACAACGCCGTACCCGCCAGCTTCGGCGACGTCCTTCAAAACCAGCCGATCGAAGTGCTCCAGAACGAACTTCATGTCGTCCTCGTAATACGGCAGATACGTCGGTGCGTTCTTAAGGATTGCCTCCTCGCCCAGATAGTACTGTATCATCTTCGGCACAAAATAGTAGATGCCCTTGTCGTCGGCGACACCGTTGCCCGGTGCGTTCATGATGGCGACATGACCTTTTTTATACACATCGTAGATGTGCGGAATGCCGATCAGGGACTCCGGATTGAAGTTCAGAGGATCCAGGTATTCCGTGGAAATGCGGGAATACACAACGCCGACCTTCTGCTTCCTGCCGGAATAATCGATGAAGTACAGATAGTCATCCTCCGCGCGCAGCTCATGTCCGTTCACCAGAACCGCCCCTGTCTGCTCCGCAAGATACGAGTGCTCAAAGTAAGCCGCGTTGTAGCGCCCTGGCGTCAGGATTACCGGGATTCCGCCGGTAGAGACATAGTCCATCACCTGCCGGAGGAGCTTCGGATAATCGCGGTTATCTTCAATCGGAACGTCGTGGAAGGTCTCGGGCGATGCCTTTCGCTCCAGGCTCCTGGCCATCAAAGGATACGAAGCGCCGGAGGGAACCCGCAGATTGTCCTCCAGAATGTACCACTCATTGTCCTTGCCCAGCACCAGATCGATGCCGGCAATGTGCGTGCTCACGGATTTGGGCGGGGTGACATCCTCGCACTGCGCCATGTAGCCGCTCCCGGCATATACGAATTCCTCCGGCACAACGCCGTCCCGGATGATCTTCTTCTCGTGGTAGATGTCCTGAATAAAGAGATTGAGGGCCGTCACACGCTGGGTCAGTCCGCGCTCGAGATAGTCGAATTCCTTCTTCTCAATGACGCGCGGAATGGGATCAAAAGGGAACAGCTGCTCATGGAAGGTATTGTTCTTATAGATGCCGAACTTTACGCCGTAGCGTGCGAGCAGCTCGTTGATGCTCTCTTTTCGGCTCAGAAGCTGCAGATTAGTATAATCCATAGTCAGGTCCTCCCTCATTTGCAGACACTTTTATTCAGCACCCATCTCGAATTTGCCCCGCAAGCAGAGGGTTCACGTTGAAATGTGGCAGGTGTTGAACAAATAAAAAGGACGTACAGATTCACTCTGTACGCCCTTGTACGCTTTACTGAATTTAATTTCTTTTTGTTGTCCGGCGGTGCTTCACGCCGTTCTCGCCGCCTTCACACTGCGGCTCTGAATATCCGCTATTATGACCCACTTTTTTTAAGCTGTCAAACCGGGAAGGCAGAATCTGCTCTTTAGTTTACGGGATGACCAAGGATACCGCTTTGAAGGAAATCCAGCGGTCGGATAAAGAACGCAGCCGGCATTACAGCGGCATCACGGAATATCAATTCCTCTCTCCCGCAGCATATCCTCGGCCGCCTGCACTGCCTCATAAACCATCGCGTCACAGTGCGGCTTTTTCTTATCCGCGCTCTTCACCTCTGCAGCCAGCAGCTCTTTGCACTGCGTGCGTCCTTCATGCAAGTCGCTGACGCGGTGAATGAACTCCACGGCATCCCTGGGGTCCCCGACGCCGTACAGTCCCAGCACCATCAACCCGCCGGTAATGGCTCCGCAGGTCATACCGGCCCGCATGCCGGCGCCGAAATTCTGCGTGATGGCGTTGGCCTGGTCCTTCGTCAGACCCATTTTCTCCGCAAACGGAATGAAGACACCCTGTGCACAGTTGTAATGCACCGAAGGGTCGTCTCTTAATTCATGACTGCGTCTCATCATTTCACTCATATCTGCCTCCTTCACTCATCCAGGCCCTGGCCAGCCCTTCCATTCCCTTCTGCATGTCTTCCTCCGACAGGGCCGCATATCCTAAGAGAATTCTGGCCGGCTGGCTCGTATTTTGCCTGCTCTCTGGACCGGTCATTCCGGAATTCTCCAATCGCTGCTCCTCCATCGGATATACCAGAACTCCCTGCCCTCTTGCCCTTTCTGCCAGAATCTGCTCCCACTGTGCAGGCGCAGCTCCTTCCCGGGGTTCCTGCTCCAGGACGAGATGCAGGCCGGCTCCCTGTCCTGTAATTCTAAAACACTTTCCAAGCGGTGTCAGGAGCTCCAGCATGCGGTCGTGCTTGGTCTTATACCGGTTGCGCATCCGGTTCAGGTAACGTTCAAAATAGCCGTCACGAATAAACTCATCCAGAACTGCCTGATCCAGACGCGGCACTGTGCAGGAAAGAAAGCCTGCGTGCCGTTCAAAATCCGGCAGAAGGCGCTTGGGCAGAATCAGGTAGCTCACGCGAATTGCCGGCGCAATGGACTTGGAAAATGTCCCGATATAGATTACTTGACCGTTTTGGTCAGTGGACTGCAGAGAAGGCACCGGCCGTCCGCGGTACTTGAATTCCGAATCGTAATCGTCCTCGATAATGTAGCGGTCCTCCTGCGCGCGTGCCCAGGCCAGGAGCTCTGCTCTTCGCGGATACGGCATCACCGCTCCGGTCGGAAACTGTCTTGCAGGCATTGTATAGACCAGCCGGCAGCCGGAGGCCTCCAGGCTGTTCCCGCTTCCTCTTACCACCAGTCCGCCGGCATCGCTTTCCACCTCTGCAATTCCGTACCCTTCTGCCTGCAGAACCTGTGCCGCACGCAAATACGTGTACCGCTCCATCGCAATCTGCAAAGGCTCGTCCGCACGATCCCCGCGCAGGAGGATCGCCAATACCATCAGAAGGTAATCATTTCCGGCGCCGATGATCACCTGCTCCGGCTCGCACACGCACCCTCTGGACAGATGCAGGTAATGCGCAATCGTTATGCGAAGGCTCCGGTCGCCCTTCGGGTCTCCTCTTCGGAACAGGTCCGAGCGGTCTCCGGTCAGGATTCCGCGCAAGATCCGCCGCCAGGTAGCGTAGGGGAACATCGACATATCAATGGTCCGGGGGGAAAAATCGATCAGTCCCTCTTCTTCCCTGCCGCCTGCTGCAGGGCCGCTCTCCGCCAACCCGGATGCCGGGTTTTCTGTTTTTCCATCGCCGGGCTCCGTCCGGGACGTCCTACCATATTCCTGCGTCACCTCCGGAATGTTGGAGATTTCGCAGACATAGGCACCGCTCCCCCGGCGGATCACGATGTACCCTTCCTCCTCCAGCTGCGCATAGGCGAGCTCCGCTGTCGTCCGCGCGATCTGCAGATTGGCAGCCAGCTGCCGGGTCGCAGGGAGCTTCTCTCCGGCCGCAAGGCGCCCCGTACGGATTTCCTCACGAATGTATTCATAGATTTGCTGATACAGATGACGCCCGTCACCCGCTGTCAGAGGGAAGCTAAGGTCCATGAAATCTCCCGGTTTCTGCAGCGCTCCGCTGCATCGAGGTTTTCTTCCGGCAGCCTCGACTGCACGTATCTGCAAAAAGGCCCCCTCCGGGAGATTTCTCTCCGGAAGAAGCCTTTCTATACCTAAGCAGATTTGCTTGGCTCTGAATAGTTACGCAGACTTGTGGCTTATTTCGGCAGCTTAAACGAGCTCTTTAAGGACACGATGCGATTGAACACCGGCAGGCCCTCTCTCGAATCCTTGCTGTCTGCACAGAAGAATCCGTTGCGGACGAACTGGAACCGGTCGTAGGCCTTCGCCTCCTTCAGCGCCGGCTCACACCAGGCATCCAGCTGTGTCAGGCTGTTCGGATTCAGATTGAGGGACCCGTCTTCGTTGTAGACGCCTTTCTCCTCATCGATGATGTTCTCGTACAGCCGCACCGGGAGCTTCACAGCATCCTGTGCATTCACCCAGTGGATGGTGCCCTTTACCTTGCGTCCCTCAAAGCCGCTTCCCGACTTGGTCTCCGGATCGTAGGTGGCATGGACCACGGTCACATTGCCGTTCTCGTCCGTCTCATAGGAAACGCACTTTACAAAGTACGCATACATGAGGCGTACCTCGTTGCCGGGATAGAGTCGCTTGTACTTCGGAACCGGCTCTGCCATGAAGTCATCCGCTTCAATCCACAGCTCACGGGAAAACGTAATCGTCCGGCTTCCCAGAGCCTCGTTCTCCAGATTGTTGGGTGCCTCCAGCTCCTCGCTCTGTCCCTCCGGATAGTTGTCGATGATGAGCTTCAGCGGATGCAGAACCGCCAGCATCCGGCTGCAGGCAGGCTTTAAATCCTCGCGGATGCAATACTCCAGCGCTGCCATCTCGTTGACCGACTGGCTCTTGGATACACCAGCCATGTCCACGAATTTCTTAATGGAAGAAGGCGTGTAGCCTCTGCGGCGAAGACCGGATATGGAGACCAGTCTGGGATCGTCCCAGCCGTCCACAATGCCTTCCTCGACGAGCTTTTTGATGTAGCGCTTGCCGGTAACCACGTTCTTGAGATAGAGCTTGGCGAATTCGATCTGGCGCGGCGGCTGCTCGAATTCTGCCTCGCGCACCACCCAGTCATACAGCGGCCGGTGATCCTCGAACTCCAGCGTACAGATCGAATGGGTAATTCCTTCGATGGCATCCTCGATGGGATGTGCGAAATCATACATCGGGTAAATGCACCACTTGTCGCCTGTATTCTGGTGCGAAAGGTGCGCCACCCGGTAGATGATCGGATCCCGCATGTTGATGTTGGAGGCGGCCATGTCTATTTTGGCCCGCAGCGTCTTCTCGCCGTCGGCAAATACGCCGTCCTTCATCTGTTCAAACAGGCGAAGATTCTCCTCCACCGGCCGCTCGCGGTTCGGATCATCCCTGCCGGGCTCGGTCAGCGTGCCGCGGTATTCCCGCATCTGGTCCGCCGTAAGGTCCGACACATAGGCCTTTCCCTTGCGGATCAGCTTCACAGCAATCTCATACATCTGATCAAAGTAGTTGCTGGCAAAAAACAGGCGGTCCTCATAATCGGCTCCCAGCCATGCCACATCCTCCTTGATCGACTCGACGAATTCCGACTTCTCCTTGGTCGGATTGGTATCGTCGAAGCGTAGGTTGAACTTGCCGCCGTACTCCTTAGCCAGTCCGTAGTTCAGGAGAATACTCTTGGCATGGCCGATGTGCAGGTAGCCGTTGGGCTCCGGCGGGAAACGAGTCTGTACATGATCGTACCGCCCCTCCGCCAGATCCTTGTCGATCTCCAGCTCAATGAAATTCTTGTTCTCGCCGTTGAGAGAATCGATCCGTTCCGATCCATTCTCCGTACGCTTGATGTCATCTGTACTCATATCTTCCTCATAAGCAAACCGCTTCGGACCCCGCCGCGCAGTCACTGCCGCGGAGCCCGCCGCCTTTATCTGTCTTACTTCTCATTTACGCTGTAGTTCGGTGCTTCCTTGGTGATCTGGATGTCGTGCGGGTGATTCTCACGGAGCGATGCATTGGAAATCTTGACGAATCTTCCGTTCTCCTGCAGCTCCTTGATCGTACGAGAGCCGGTGAGACCCATACCGGAACGGATGCCGCCCATCAGCTGGAATACCGTATCCTCTACCAGTCCCTTGTAGGCAACACGTCCCTCGACGCCCTCCGGTACCAGCTTCTTGGCATTCTCCTGGAAATAACGGTCCTTGGAGCCATTCTCCATTGCCGAGATGGAGCCCATGCCGCGGTACACCTTGTAGGTTCTTCCCTGGAAGAGCTCGGTTGCTCCCGGGGACTCCTCGCAGCCTGCGAAGATGGAACCCATCATGCAGAGGTTGCCGCCGGCAGCCAGTGCCTTTACCATGTCGCCGGAGTACTTGATGCCGCCGTCAGCGATGACCGGAATGTCGTATTTTTTCGCTGCCTCATACGCGTTCATGATGGCGGTAACCTGCGGAACGCCGCAGCCCGTGACGACACGTGTGGTGCAGATCGAGCCAGGTCCGATACCAACCTTGACCGCATCTGCGCCTGCCTTGATCAGATCCTCAGCGCCCTCGCCGGTAGCGATGTTGCCTGCGATGACATCCAGCTCCGGATAGGCATCCTTGATCATGCGCAGACACCGCAGCACGTTCTCGGAATGTCCGTGCGAGGAATCCAGCACAATGCAGTCAACCTTGGCCTTTACCAGAGCCTCTACGCGGTCCAGGACATTTGCCGTGATGCCGACAGCGGCGCCGCACAGAAGACGGCCCATGGAGTCCTTGGCAGAGAGCGGATACTTGATGGTCTTCTCGATGTCCTTGATGGTGATGAGACCTACGAGGTTGTAGTTGTCATCGACGATCGGGAGCTTCTCCTTCTTGGAAGCAGCCAGAATCTTTTTGGCCTCCTCCAGCGTAATTCCCTCATGTGCGGTAACCAGATTCTCCGAGGTCATGACCTCGCTGATCTTCTTGGTATAGTCAGTCTCGAACTTCAGATCGCGGTTGGTGATGATGCCGACCAGCTTCTTGCCCTCGGTAATCGGCACGCCGCTGATCCGGAACTTGCGCATCAGGTCCTCTGCATCCGCCAGTGTGTGGTCTGCAGAGAGATAGAAGGGATCGGCAATGACGCCGTT
Source organism: Clostridium sp. CAG:508 (assembly GCA_963650385.1). Classification (GTDB taxonomy): domain Bacteria; phylum Bacillota; class Clostridia; order Lachnospirales; family Lachnospiraceae; genus CAG-791. The sequence goes on from CAVJLL010000026.1 coordinate 21,626, forward strand.
CTCCGAACGCTTTACCTTGTCAACCTGGTCCGCCTGATCCTGAATGGACATGTTCTTATGAATGATGCCGATGCCGCCCTGTCTCGCCATTGCGATTGCCATGCGGTCCTCGGTAACGGTGTCCATTCCGGCACTCATCATAGGAATGTTCAGTCGGATCTTCTTCGTAAGGTTGGTGCTGACATCAACCTGATTCGGCACTACGGTCGAATACGAAGGAACCAGCAGGACATCATCAAATGTAATTGCATCTCCGATAATAGTTGCCATATTCTCTCCTTCCTGTTCTCATGCACACTGCAGTTCAACTGTTGTTATGATATAAGAAACAGGACACGCACCTTCCGGTACGTATCCTGCTCATTATCCCTTTTCCTTGTTATGCCATATAGACCTTGCGCGGTGCGAACATCTTCACCGCATTCAGAAGGCGCTTGCCGTCTTCATCTGCGAGATCCAGCACGATCTTCTGATTTCCCTCAAGAAAGCACCAGTAGGTTGTGGCCTTTCTGGCTTCATCGTGAGCGGAATAATCGGATTCCTTTACGTTCTGACGGCCGCGGTAGCTGTCCAGCTCATGGGAGCTGACCGGCGCCAGAATCTCCATCTTATCCAGATCATACTGCGCCATCGCCTTTCTGCGCTCCTTGTTCAGAATCTTGGCTACGCGAAGCTCACGGTCAACCAGGGAATACTCGTAATCGATGCAGCTGTTCATGGAAGCAAAATACGCTCCTACACCTGCTGCCACACCCAGCACCAGCGGAATCAGTGCCCACAGACCGATGACATTCATCAGCGCCAGACCGACCATGATAAAAACGGCTGCAGCCGCCACACAGACAACCTTCGCAACGCCCATCAGTCCGTTCTTCTTGCGGGGGACTACGACTTCAATGATTCCAAGCTCCATGCCCATACCTCTCACATCTGCCTTCAGAGAATAGTTTACGATATCTTATTACTTTTCATATAAATATTCAAGAAACAGCTTGCAGATTTCCGGATGCTCCGTATTCGCGACAATGCCGAATATGCACGCCGTGTGATCATAATTTCCGTTCTCCTGAATATAGGAAGCATCGTTGCACCAGATGCCGACTGCGACCGGCTTTTCCATCTGCTCCGGATCCGGAAGTTCAAAGCCGTCCAGGCTCTCCCAGCTCTCCGCCTCCTCCTGGCTCTTTTGGGACTGTTCGTCATAATCTTCCGCATTGGCTGCTTCGGAATCCTCCGTGCTCACCGTATCATTGGCTTCCTGCTGCCGCTCTGCCTCTGCCTGATCAATATAGAAGATGCGCCCCTCGTATTTTGCCAGCGTTTCGGAATCCAGAACCGTCGTCAGGTCCAGGAACTCGCCGTTGTACGCATACTGTCTGAAATACCAGGCGTCCATGACTGCCGTATCGATCTGCTTGGCCGCCGTCTCCGCCATGATCTTCTGAACCGAATAGATGTCGTATTGCGAAGAGGTATTGTCTCCCGGTGTCAGCGATTCCATCAGATCCGCAAACACATCCTCCTTCGATGAATCAAGTCCTGCATAGTTCAGAAAATCCGCCGCCAGTGTTTCCTGCTGGTCATCCTGAATCGATGCGTTCAGGAATAAGGTTCCGAAGGCATAGGGCTTATAGGTCATATAATGATAGATCAGCGAAATCACGATGGCCGCCGCTGCCAGAACCACAATGGTCGGGATCTTCTCATATTCCCAGAACCAGGCAAGGTGCGCCTTAATTCCCTTTCCCTTCAGCTTCTTCCTCTGCTCGCGGATTTCATCATTCATTGCCATATATCATTTCCTCCTGCTTTCTTCTATGCCGGTAACATGCTGTGTTACAGTGCAGACGCCAGCCAAGCGACAGGGTGGCGAGTGTACTGTAACTATCGATTGCTGCACTGTATGAGTCCCTTGGTATCATGTAGTATAGACGAATTCCTGCTTGTCCATTCATGAAAGTTTTATGAAACAAAAACAGGCAGGCCTTCCCGTTAAAGGAATGGCCTGCCTGCTGCCGTCTTGCATACCTGCTGCGGTTCCGGTCCTCTCTGCCGGGGAGCCGGTCCGATCGGCATTCTCCGCGCCGCTCTTACAGCTGCGTATCTACAAAGATGGCATAGATGGCGCGGATTGCCCGCTCATAGTCCGAATTCTCCACGCCGATGATGATGTTCAATTCCGAGGAGCCCTGGTCAATCATGCGGACATTGACATGCGCATGCGCCAGCGCCGAGAAGATGCGGCCGGAGGTTCCTCTTTGTGCCTTCATTCCCCGTCCGACGACGGCGATCAGCGCCAGATCCGACTCAATTTCAATGGTGTCCGGATTCGCCAGCCGGTGAATTTCGGAAACAACCTGCTGCTCCTTGTCCATGAACTCGCTCTCATGGACCACAACGGTCATGGTATCAATTCCGGAGGGCATGTGCTCAATGGAGATGCCGTTGTCCTCAAACGCCTGCAGCACACGGCGGCAGAAGCCCACCTCCGTATTCATCATATCCTTGGTGATCAGAACCGCGCAGAAGTCCCGCTTGCCGGCAACGCCTGTAATCGTGTACCCGGATCTCTGGCAGGTGCTCTCTACAATCCAGGTGCCTTCGTCCTCCGGCTTGTTCGTATTTTTGATGTTGATCGGAATTCCTTCTCGGCGAACCGGGAAGATGGCATCCTCATGAAGGACACCGGCTCCCATATAGGAGAGCTCGCGAAGCTCACGGTAGGTAATGTTGCGGATGGATGCCGGATTGTCCACGATCCGCGGGTCGGCAACCAGAAAGCCGGAAACATCGGTCCAGTTCTCATACACGCCCACATGGCAGGCACCGGCAACAATGGAGCCGGTGATGTCGGAGCCGCCGCGCGAGAAGGTCTTGACCTTCCCGTTCACATCGCAGCCGTAGAACCCGGGAACCACGGCGTGCTCCAGCGCCAGAAGGCGCTCTCCGGTCTTCTGCTTCGTCTTTTCCTCGTCGAGCTGGCCCTCTTCATCAAAGAAAATAATCTCCGCCGCGTCCACAAAGGTATACCCGAGGTACTCTGCCATCACCTTTCCGTTCAGGTACTCTCCGCGGGAAGCCGTATAATCGCGGTTCGGCTCTGTCTGCAGTGCCTTCTCGATCACAGCAAACTCGTCGGCCAGAGAAAAGGACAAACTCAGTCCCTGAATAATCTCATTGTAGCGGCTCTGCAGCTCGCGAAAGGGATCTGTGAAGTCCTTCCCTTCGGCAGCCAGCTCATAACAGCGATACAACAGATCCGTCACCTTCGTATCCCCGGAAAACCGCTTTCCCGGTGCGGAGGGCACCACATAGACGCGGTCCCTGTCGGCGCGGATGATGTCCCCGACCTTCCGGAACTGCTTTGCATCCGCCAACGAGCTTCCGCCGAATTTAACAACCTTTTTCATAAACACCTCTCCATGCCGCTTCTATAGTTTCTTATGCAGTAAGAACACGGATGCTCTTTTTCAGTGACGGAATCTGTGCAGCCTTCTCCTCAAACTCCGCCTCAGTAATCTCCGGCGTCACAAAAGCGAACTCCTCCGGAAGTGTCTCATTTACCACAATGCGGATATCGCCGCCGAAAAGTCCGGTTGCCTTTACCAGATCCTCCTTGCCGATCCGGACAAAATAACGATCCTTCCACTCCTTCGGATCCAGAAGATCTGCATCCTGATTGGTCAGTCCGATGTCGATGGTGCTGCCGATGCTGCGGGCACACTCCACCACATCCGAAACGACTGCGCTGGCCGTGGGAAGCTTTCCGGCGCCGCTTCCGTAGAACATCAGGTCACCCACCATATTGCCGTGCACCAGAATACCGTTGTACACATCACTCACGCCGTACAGCGGGTGGTTTTCCGGCACCACGTAGGGTGCGGTGCGCACGTACACCTTTCCGGTTTCCGGATCGTGATGGCACACGCCCAGAAGCTTAATCGCACTGTGAAGCTGTCTTGCATAGCCAAAGTCATCCGTGTCAATCTTCGTGATGCCCTCACAGGGAACCTGCTCAAACTTGACATTGCCGCCGGTAACAAGGGACGCCAGGATGGCGATCTTGCGGCAGGGATCGTACCCTTCGATGTCCGCCTCCGGATTGCGTTCTGCATATCCGTTGTCCTGTGCCTGCTTCAGAGCTATATCAAAGGCAATTCCTTCCTTCTCCATCTTCGTCAGAATGTAGTTGGTCGTGCCGTTGAGAATGCCCATGATGGACGTAATGAATTCCTGCGAAAACGATGTGCGCAGAGGACGCAGAATCGGAATTCCGCCGCCGACGCTGGCTTCAAAGAGATAGCTGCAGTCATGCTCCTTCGCCGTCACCGCCAGAACGCCGCCCAGCGCATCCACCAGCTCCTTGTTGGAGGTGCATACGCTGATTCCCTTCTCCAGAGCCTTCTTAGAGAAGGTAAATGCCGGCTCCTTGCCTCCCATGGTCTCGCAGATCACGCGGATTTCCGGGTCGTTCAGGATGATGTCAAAATCATGCACCACGCGGTCCCCGTAGGGTGAATCCGGAAAATCGCGAAGATCCAGGATATACTTCACATGGATGCCCTCCGGGCAGTCACGGAGAATTTCCTTCTGGTTTTTGTCAATTACCTCGGCAACACCGCTTCCAACGGTACCAAAGCCCAATATTGCGATTTCGATCATGTTCGTCCTCCATTCCGCTCTGCGGCGGCCGCTTCATATAAAATAAAAGATCATGGGAAAGGCTGTTCTTCCCCAACTGCTGCCTTACGTCTGCGGGAGTCCCGCAATCTTCATGCGGTGAATTCCCGGAAGCTCCTCCAGCTGTGCCAGAAGTGCACCGGTTTCATCGCTGTCCTCCGGCACCTGAATGCTGATGCTGACCGTCGCCATGCCGCCGATGGGAATGGACTGATGGATGGTCAGGATGTTGGCACGGAGCCTTGCAATAACATTCAGAATGTCGGAAAGCACGCCGGTCTCATCGCTGATCTCCAGGGATAAGGTAACGGTCATGCCGACCATGCTGCTGTGAAATTCTTCTATGTCATCCTTGAATTTGTAGTAGGAGCTGCGGCTGATTCCTGTCTGGTCCACCGCCTCCTGTACCGTCTTCACTCTGCCGGTGGACAGGAGACGATTGACCTCCACCACCTTCTGCAGCGTCTCCGGAACAGCACGTTTGCGAATCAGATAGAGATCCGATTGATTATGCAAGTTCATCACACCTCTTTTGTTTGCCTGTGTTCTTTCCGGCGCCGTCTGTACGCTTCTCGCGGACATTTGTGCGCCAACGTTGGATATCCTAGCACTACCGGCAGGGCATTGCAAGGCCAACTTTACTTTAGTTCTGTAAAATGTTAACATAATAAATCATTGCTGCTCACGGATCCGCTGTTCCCAGGCCGGTCAGGCATGCGGCAGAGCGTCGTCGGTACAGCAGAATTTGCATTGCAGGTTCGGGGGATACATAATGAATAAGAAAATACACACAGAAGCAGTTGACCAGCTTTTTGATGGTATTCTGGCGCTGAAGGACAAGGAGGAGTGCTATCGCTTTTTTGAGGATCTGTGTACCGTGAATGAGCTCCTTTCCCTTTCGCAGCGCTTCGAGGTAGCCGACATGCTGCGGGATCACGAAACCTACCTGAAGATCGCTGAACAGACGGGCGCCTCCACTGCTACCATCAGCCGTGTCAACCGTTCACTCAATTACGGGAATGACGGCTATGAAATGGTTCTGGAACGGATCAAAGCTAATTAGGATTTTCATACTGGGCGTACTGCTGTATCTTCTGGCAGTACTCCCTTTTATCGTATACCGCGGCGGTATTTTCTTCTATTACGGAGACTATAACGTTCAGCAGGTTCCCTTCTATATTCTCGCGCACCGCGCAGTTCGAAACGGCAATTTCTTCTGGAATTTCAATCTGGACCTTGGTTCCTCCATGGGCGGCAGCTTTGCATTTTACCTGTGGGGCAGCCCTTACTTCTGGTTTTCCTGCCTGTTCCCGGAGGCATGGATTCCGTATATGATGCCCTTTTTCATGTCGCTCAAATATGGAACCGCGCTGCTGACCTCCTTTCTGTGGCTCCGTTCCCAGGTCCGGTCCGAACGCGGTGCACTCCTCGGTGCGCTTTTGTACGCCTTTTCCGGCTTTGCTGCCTGCAACATTGTCTTCCAGCACTTTCACGAGGCCATTGCCTTTTTCCCGCTGTATCTTCTGGCCGTCGATTCCCTGCACGAGCATCTGCAGTCTGCACGCACCTTAGGTAAAACAGCAGCTCTCCTCCCGGGATTTCTGGCCTTTTCTCTGATGACAGCTGCCATGTCTGTCATCAACTATTTCTTCTTTTTCGGCCAGGTGGTTTTCCTGATTCTGTACTGGCTGATCCGGTATCTGCCCAGCCAAAGCCTCCTTTCATCCCTCCGGGAAATCGGCTGGTATCTTCTGGCAGGGCTCCTCGGTCTCGGGCTTTCTGCCTTTTTCCTGATTCAGGTATGGGATACCGTCTCCGGCAATACACGGCTTTCCGACATTCTCCTTGGCTACGACATGCTGGCCTACTCCGAGCCGACAACGCCTCTGGCAATCCTGAAATCCTTTTTCATGCTGCCGGATCTGGTGGGGCGCGGAACCTTATTTACCAGTGAACAGGTCCGCGTCAGCTCCCTTTCCATGTATGTGCCGTGCTTTGCCGTGTCCGGTGCAATTGCCTTCCTGCGGAGCAAAAAGTGCGGGTGGAAGCGGCGGCTGCTCCTTGCCTGCCTTGTCACCGCCTTTGTTCCGATTCTGAATTCCGTCTTTGCCATGTTTAACTCCGAGTATTATGCCCGGTGGTTTTACATGCCGATCCTCATGATCTGCCTGGTTACGGCGGAGGAGCTCGAGGAATCCGACCGCAGCAATCTGCGGATCGGCGTTCTCTGGACGCTTCTGGCAACCGCCCTTCTGATCCTGTGTGCCTTCCTGCCCACGAGGAACATCTCCGAGGATGCAGAAAACGGCATTGCCTGGCTGCAGATCATGGAATACCCGGAGCTGTTCCTGACCGAGGCCGTCGTCACCGCTCTCATGCTGCCGGCGCTGATCTGCATTGTGCGCGGCATACATGTTCCATCTCCCGCAGCAATTGCAGCCAAGGTGCTGCCGGGGCGTGCATCCGCTTCGCCGGAGGCTCTTTCGGAGGATCCGGCAGGAAACCACCGCTCTTTTCTCCGGCTGAACCCGCAGCGCAGCGGAATGATTTCACGCACCGCGCTGGTGCTCACTGCACTTTGCTGCCTCTTGACGCAGATGGGAGTTCTGTACAACGGAAATTCCCTGATCGCCAAAAGCGGCGGAACCAAATGGAGAAGCCAGCTGCTCTCGGGCCGGCCGGTCCTTCCCGGCTATGAGGACACGGACTTTTCACGCATTGAAACCGACGGCACGTCCACCAATTATGAAATGGTATGGGGGTATCCTACCATTCACTGCTTTGAAAGCACGGTGTCACCGGGGATTTTTGCCTTCTACAAGGGAATCGGCAAGGAGAGAACCGTCGACTCGAAGCTGAGCTTTCAGCACATCGGTGCCCGTGCAATTCTCTCGGCGCGGTATTACCTGGAAAATGACCTCGTCTCCTCCGACGAATCCTACTCGGAAAAGGGCGGTCTGATGGGATACCGGAAGATCGGCGAATCCGGCGGCTACAGCATTTATGAGAACCAGTATTTCATTCCCATGGGCTTCACCTTTGACCGCTGCATAACCGAGGATACCTATTCGCTTCTTCTGGACGAGGATGAAACCGCGGCCGACCGCCTTCTGGCGGAGGACATCATTTTAAATGACGAGGATGCAGCCCGGTATGGATATCTGTTCGAGGCGCAGGACACCTCTCTGGATGTCTCCGGCATTTCCTCCGACCGGTTCTTTAACGCCTGCAAAGAGCGCGCCGCCACCGCCTGCAGCAGCTTTCGGATTGATCGGAGCGGCTTCACCGCCTCGACCACGCTGGAGAGGGAAAACCTTGTTTTCTTCTCCGTTTCCTATGAACGCGGCTGGAAGGCAGCGGTTGACGGACAGAAGGCCGACGTCGTGACGGCCGATTACGGCCTCATGGCAGTGTACGTTCCGGCGGGCACACATACCATCACCTTCACCTATCTTCCGTACGGCTTTGTCCCTGCCGTTGCCGTTTCCTGCTGCGCCGGCGCGATTCTGCTGGTCCTTCTGCTGTGTGCCGCCAGAGGCAAGGTTCATGCTTCGTAACCGTTCACTCCGCCAGGACCCGTCGTGGCGAGTGTACAGTATCCGTCCAAATAACAGGATGGTGCAGAATTGTGATTTACTTTTCGAAACCTCTGTGATAAGGTTTATTTCGTTATGAGGGAGCTCATAGCACTACATTATTATTTTTTCATTCAGCGGAGGTAGTTTAGAATGAACAAGGGTACTGTTAAGTGGTTCAACAACCAGAAGGGTTATGGCTTCATTTCCGATTCTGAAGGAAACGATGTATTCGTACATTATTCCGGACTGAACATGGAAGGCTTCAAGTCTCTCGATGAGGGCGAGGCTGTTGAGTATGACGTAATCCAGGGTCAGAAGGGACCGCAGGCCGTTAACGTAACCAAGCTCAACTAATTTCAGTTGACGCCGGGTTCAGATCGGTCACTAATAGATCAAGAACAGAGTGCCTTTTCTTTAGATATACGCTTGGATATACGCAGTTTTTTCTTGCACGCCGCATAACGGCATGCATTAGAGTACGGTATGTGAGTGCAGTATATTTGAGTAATTGTGCAAGATGTAAATGAGCTGATTAGTAGCAAAGGGGACATCCTTACGGATGTCCCCTTTGTTTGATATACGTCCAGCACCTGCCAGCTTCAACGTGAATTGACTGCTTGCAGGCAAATTCACGATTGAAGCTGGCAGGCGGCCAAGGCTCGAAGAGCCTGTGGCCGGCCACAGCGAGGACTTGCTTTGCAAGTCCTCGCTGTGACGCTGAACAGAAACTAACTGACTGCCCGCATAAGCTCATCCAGTGACAGACTGCCGCCGAACAGGTCCAGTGCGCTTCCTACTGTCACGTCCATACAGCCGCCCGAGAGCTCCCGGATCGTCTGCAGATCCTCACAGGCATGCACGCCTCCGGCATATGTGACCGGAAACGCCTTTCCGGTACGCTCCATTTTCTCCTTCTGCCAGCTGCCCAGGAGACGAACCAGCTCCTTTTCAATTCCGGACCGTTTTCCTTCCACGTCCGCCGCATGAATCAAGAATTCATCGCAGGACGAGGACAGCTCCTCCAGCGTCTGCGCCGTAATCCGCAAATCGGTGGTTTTCTGCCAGCGATCCGTCACCACGGCATAGGCTCCATCCTCCTGCCGCTTGCAGGAAAGGTCCAACACCAGGCCCTCTTTCCCCACGGCCGTCCGCATTCTCTCCAGACGCTCCTCATCCAGCATGCCGTCCCGGAATACATAGCTCGTCACAATCACATGGGACGCTCCGACCTCCAGGAAGGCCTCGGCCGTTTCTGCCGTGATGCCGCCGCCAACCTGCATGCCCCCCGGGTATGCCCGCAGTGCCTGCAGCGCCTGCATGCGGTCCGCTTCGTATCCTGCCGCATCCGAAACCGAATTCAGAAGGATAATGTGACCGCCGGGCAAGCCCTTCTCCCGATAGATGTCTGCATAATAGCCGGCATCTCTTTCCGAGACAAAGTTCTCTTCGCAGGAGTCCTTCCCCTCCCGAAGAGAGCCCCCCACGATCTGCTTCACCCTGCCGTCATGAATATCAATACACGGACGGATCCTCATGCCAGCACATCCTGCATATCGTAGAAGCCGGCTGGACGCCCTGCCAGATACGCGGCAGCCGCCAATGCTCCCTTGGCAAAGATGGCACGGCTGTACGCGGTATGGGAGAAGGTGATCACCTCATCCTGTCCTGCAAAAATAACGTCGTGATCACCCACAATCGATCCGCCGCGAACGGAGCTGATGCCGATTTCATTTCTGGGCCGTTTCTCTCTTCTCGTGCTGCGGTCATAGACGTATTCGCAGCGCTCCTCCAGCGAATCGTTCACCGCATCGGCCAACGCCAGTGCCGTTCCGCTCGGTGCATCCAGCTTCTGATTGTGATGCTTCTCCACGATTTCACAGTCAAAGCCGGCCGCTTCCAGCTTCGGAGCTGCCTCTGCCAGAAGCTTTAAAAGGAGATTGACTCCGATGGACATATTCGCCGACTTCAGCACGGCAACACTCTCCGCTGCCCGGTGAAGCCGTTCCATCTGCTCATCGGAAAGTCCGGTTGTGCAGACGGCTGCAGGAACTCTTTTCTCCACGCACCAGTCCAGAAGGTGATCCACCGCTTTCGCATTTGAGAAGTCGATCACAACATCCACTTCTTCCTGCACCTCCTCCAGCGAGTGATATACCGGATACCCGGCATAAGCCTCGCCCCTGGCATCCACGCCCGCCGCAATGCAGAGTGCTTTCTCCTTTTCGGCCAGCTCCGTAATCATTCTCCCCATACGGCCGCAGCAGCCGTGCATCAGAATTCGTACCATTTCTCTATGTCTCCTTACTCCCAAGTCCTCCTGACTCCGAACGCATGCGCCGGAATGCAGGCAGGCAATACGGCCCAGTCATTTCAAAATCGGCTGACTTTTCATTCAGCACAGGCCGAGCTTTTTCATGGCCTCTTTGAGCTTCTCCGCCTTAGCGGGTGTCATCTCCGTCAGCGGCAGGCGAAGCGGTCCCGCCGCAAAGCCCATGAGACTTACCGCCTTCTTAACCGGGATCGGATTTACCTCTGAGAACAGACACTCAAAGACCTCTTCACTCTTCAGCTGCAGCTGCAGAGCCTTTTTAAGATCGCCGTCTGCAAAGGCAGCGCACATATCATGCATCAGCTGCGGCGCAACGTTGGCAACCACCGAAATCACGCCCAGGCCCCCGACCGACATGATCGGCACCGTCTGATCATCGTTTCCGGAATACAGCTCAATGTTCCCGTCCGTAAGCGACATCAGCTTGACAATCTGGCTGAGGTCACCGCAGGCCTCCTTGATGCCGACGATTCCCGGAACCTCACGGACGAGCCTTGCTGCTGTCTCCGGCAGCAGATTCACCCCTGTGCGGGACGGAACGTTGTACATCAGGATCGGCATTCCTTTTCCTGCCTCTGCGGCTGCGCGGAAATGCAGGTACATTCCTTCCTGCGTTCCCTTGTTGTAATAGGGGGTAATAACCAGTGCTGCGTCCGCCCCATACTCTCTGACCGCTTCGGTCAACTGCACGACGGTCTTCGTGCAGTTGGAGCCGGTGCCTGCAATGACCGGTACGCGGTGCTTCACATAGTCCACAACAAACCGGCACGCCTCCAGGTGCTCCGCCTCCGTCATCGTTGCAGACTCACCGGTCGAGCCGCAGACGACAATGGCATCTGTACCATTGGCAATCTGATAATCCAGAATCTGTGCAAATGCATCGTAGTTGATGGTCTGCTCTGCATCATCATGGAATGGTGTCACAATTGCTACTGCTGATCCTTGAAAAACTGCCATCTCTTACTCCTTTTCTCTCTTCGCAGCTGCGCAGCGCCTGCTACGTAGCCTCCTTGTCCTCACAATACCGCCGGAACGGCACCTCGCTGATCTCTTCGATCTCGTCCGCGTACAGGCAGAGTCCGTCGTCCATTCTCGTGCCCGTCAGCACGACGTCCGTATCCATCCGGTGCTCCAGGAGTGCCCCCATCTCCTCGAAGGTGATGATCCCGTTGTCAATCAGTCCCAGGACATCGTCCAGTACCAGAATGTCGCATTCTCCGGTATCCAGTACCTTCCTCGCGTAGTTCAGTCCGTTCCGGATGTTGGATGCCTCAATGCTGCGCTGCTGCTCGTCCATATCCTTCCACATGATCTTCGCCTTCTCAAATCGAAAAAGCTTGACCTCCGGCTCCAGCTTGTGGATAAACTCCGCATCGGATAAGCCTCTTCCCTGGAAGAACTGAATGATCACCGCATGTCCGCCTGCCGATGCCCGCATCAGGGCAAGACCGACCGCAGCCGGTGTTTTCCCGTGCCCTGCGCCAACGAAAATTCTGACTTTGCCTCTAGCCATAGGGTATTCCTCATCTGCCCGTAACGATGTTGTCCGTCAGCTTCTGGCTGCCTCCAGAAGCTTTTGCTTGAGCTCGCCTTCAATCTGAACCAGCTCACCTTCCGCAGCCTTGCGTTTTTCCTTGCCCTCTGTCTGGATCTTCAGAATTTCATCCATCGCAGAGATCAGTGTCGCATTCGTGTTCTTCAATGTCTCAATATCAACAATGCCGCGTTCCGATTCCTTTGCCGCAGCAACCGTTGCCGTTTTCAGTGCGGATGCATTTTTCTGCAGCAGCTGATTGGTCATATCGTTCACCTCGCGCTCTGCCTTTGCCGCCTGCGTCGCATGCTCCAGTCCGATGGCGATCACCATCTGATTCTTCCACAGGGGGATGGTATTGACAATCGTGGACTGAATTTTCTCCGCCATTGTGGTATCGGAATTCTGTACCATGCGGATTTCCGGAGCCGTCTGCAGGGCAACCGTTCTGGTCAGCTCCAGGTCATAGATTTTCTTTTCAAAGCGGTCGCACTGCTCCGCCAGATCCTTGGCCTTCTGCGCATCCTCCGCAAGACCGGACTGCGCCGCCTTGTCCTGAAGATCCTTTAATTCTCCGCCGCGCACCTCCTCCAGCTTCTTCTTGCCGGCTGCGATGTACATGGTCAGCTCATGGAAATAGCCAAGGTTCAGCTCATACATCTTATCCATGAGGTCGGCATCCTTCATCAGCTGAACCTGGTGCTTCTCCAGCTCATCGCTGACCGCCTGCACGTTGGTTTCCACCTTCGCATAGCGGTTTTTCAGCGCCTCGACCTTATTCGCCTTCTTTTTAAAGAAAGCAGCAAAGCCCTTCTCCTCTTCATCAACGTCAAAATTCTTCAGCTCCGTAACCAGCCCGGAAAGCATATCGCCGACCTCGCCCATGTCCTTTGTCCGGACATTGTCGATGGCCTTCTGTGAGAAGTCCGCCAGCTTTTTCTGTGTTCCGACGCCGTAATTCAGAATCGCGCTGGTGTTGGTCAGATCGATCTGCTTCACAAACTCATCGACCTGCTTCTGCTCCTCCTCGGTCAGCGTATCCTCCGGCAGCTGCGTTTGCTGCGCCGCCGGCTCCTGTACCTTTTCGGCCGGGGCCTCCATCACAGCCTCAGCGGCTCCGAATTCCAGAACCGGTGCAGCCGGCGCCTTCTCTAAACTGCTGAATTCATCTTCCATTGTAGCTCCCTCTCTTCCGCCATTCTCATCCCAACGTCAACCAATCAAAGGATCACTTCTTCTTTGCGGCATTCTTGCGGGCAAGTGCAGCCAGCTGCTGCTTCATCCGCTTCTCCTCCGCCTTCTTGCTGTCCTTGTTCTTGCTGCCGAATTTACTCATACTCCGCACTCCTCTCACCCGGCCACAGGCCATGAATTGCTACCATTATACACAGGATTCTGCCGAAGCGCACTATATGTGCTACCATAGAGCTGCTGCCGCGATTTGAGGGTAACAGTACACTCGTCAGCCACGACGGGTCCTGGCGGAGTTGTCCGGTCCTGGGACGCTCTCGCTCCAT
>CAVJLL010000027.1:0-35107 GCA_963650385.1 Clostridium sp. CAG:508
GCCATAGCTCCGGCAAGAATAACAGCACCTGTACGTGTCAAAATAGTATTTTTCATTCTCTTATACTCTCCCTCCCCTTATTTGTGCTTTTGATTAAGCCATCTGTGCAGTGGGTTTGTGTGATGCAACCGCCTTATTTTGCATATCATAAATCCGCCATCCATCTGATTATATGATTTTCTTTGTCACTTCAAAGAGTGGCGTCTCTAGTTAGACATTTTTATACTTTTCTGCTTGAATGTGCTGCATACGACAATAATTGATAAAATAGTGAAACGGACAAAGAACGGTGTGCGACCTCATTTCCATCGCCGGAAAGCATGCGGCCATGGATCGGCTGTATGCATAGGCTGCTAATACGTGTAATCATCTGTAATCAAATTCAAGACACAAAAAATCCTCAGAAACATTGATTTCTCAACATTTCTGAGGACTCTCACCATCGAGGCGACAAGATTCGAACTTGCGGCCTCCGCGTCCCGAACGCGGCGCTCTACCAAACTGAGCCACGCCTCGATTCATATCTGCTTCTTCGTCAGAAGCAGATGTTATGTTACAACGAATTCTCCGCCGTGTCAACACGAATCTTAATTCCCAACGCAATTACTCCGGTGACGAGCTGCGCCAGGGGAATGGCGCACCAAACGCCGTCCAGTCCCAGCCTCGGCGGGATCGTCAGCATTGCAGTGAGGGACAGAATCGGCTCTGCATAAACCAGCACATAGGAGAACATCGCCCGCTCTGTCGCATAGCAATAGGAGCTGGTGACACGCACGAAGGCAACGAACAGGAGGGCCCCCAGGAACAGAGGGAGCCGTATGCCGACCTCTCCGGCTGTCTCCGCGGAGGCACCGAAGAGCGGTCCGATCTGGTTTCTCGCCAGATACAGTCCGGCAACGCAGGCAGCCGTGATGACTCCGGCCGTTTTATAGGCCAGTCTGCGGTTGCTCCGGGCTCCCTTCACGTCTCTCTCGCCATAGCACTCACTGATCAGCGGCTGGCTTCCGTCGCCCACACCCTGCAGCAGCATATAGGCAATCGCCACGACGTAATCAATGCAGCCATAGACTGCCACTGCCTGTTCGCCGCCGTAGATCTGCAGGAAGCGGTTCATCAGAACCAGTGTAACCGTCGGTGACAATGTCATGCCAAAGGGCGCGACGCCGATGCGCACCATCTTCCCCCAGGTATCCAGGAGCTTTTCTCTGCCGGGCATGCACATCCCCGGGCGCTTGTGCAGAAGGAATCCGACTGCCGCAGCCATCGTGACCGCCTGGCCGATCACGGTAGCAAGGGCCGCGCCGCTCATTCCCAGCGGAATCCACCAGACCAATACATAGTCCAGAATAATGTTCGTCACAAAGCCCAGGATCATCGATACCATGGCATAGGTTGTTCCGCCCATATTGCGGATAAACGGCACCAGTCCCGTCGCCAGGAGCTGGAATACCGTTCCGTATGCCAGCATCCGGACATAATCCGCCGTCATTTCCAGAATGTCGCCTTCCGCACCCAGAAAAGCCAAAATAGGATACAGCCCAGCCAGAAACGCCGCCGTCAGCACCGCGCTGACGAGCAGCAGCAGGATTACCGCCGCGGTATAGCATTCCTCCTGGTCGTGTTTTTTTCCCTGTGCACCGTAAACGGTATAGCGGATGGCTCCTGCCAGGCCAAGCCCTGTTCCGACGGCCTGAATCAGCACGGCCAACGGATACCCGATGGTGACGGACGCAAGTCCTGCATCGCCGAGCTTCTGCCCGATGAAAAATCCGTCCACAATGCTGTAGACACCCGCCAATGCAAAGGCGAGAATGGACGGAACAACAATTGCATAGTAGTTTCTGGCTGTCTTTGGATCGTGTTTTTTCAATCTGTTCGTTCTTCTCCTGTTCTCTTGAGCATCACGTTAACGATTCGGAGCCCATTGGAAAATCGCTGCTGCAAAGCTTCTCTTTTGCTCAAGCGGCGTTCTCGCCGTCGCTTTTACGGCCGGTGTGATGCTGAATAGACTGTATTATACCCTTCCGCCACTTTTCCGCTAAGAACTCTGCGTGCGGCGTTAACATCCCGCCAAGGCAGCGTCCGGCCGCAACACAACGCCGGATCCCGGTGCTATGGTATAGGAAACCTGCAGCAAGGGTGCTGCGGCGGCCAGTTTTTACATCATCCATTGCCCTCATCCGTGCCGCACAGTTTCCCTTGCACAGGCGTTAATTCTAACTTAATGGGAGGCCTTGTATGAGCGGAAATGGTGTATTTATTATTGATTGCATTGTAACAGCGATTGTCATTGCTGCATTCTACTTCTACAACAAGAAGCACGACGAGAAGTGATTATGCTGCGAATCCAACGACTGTCTCAGCAGACATCAGATTGGCTTCTCAAGTGAATCATCTCTTACCGACAAGCTCCCTGCACTTACACAGTGCAGGGAGCTTTGTTATCCACTAACTGCTACAGCAGACGGATCCGGTTCTGCAGCATGCCGCCCACGGCCTCCGCGAACAGGTCCAGCTGACGGATTCTCGTGAAATCCTGCTCATAAATCCGGCGTGCGTTCGGCAGCGCCGAATCCTCACCCGTGAATACGCACAAAACAGTGATGCCGGCCATTCTTGCCCGGTGCACCTCCGCCGCAGTGTCCTCGACACTGATCTCGGCCGCATAGTCCTGATACTGCCCCGTCGATGTGCGGACCTTGATCATGTCGTTGGGACGGCAGTCCGACAGCACGATCAGAATCCGGTGCTCGGCATGATTGTCCTTCTGCAGAATTCCGGATGCCAGCCGAATGGCCAGTCCGTCCCGGTTGGCCCCAGCGGTAAAGTAATCGAAAACCCTGCGGTTATTCCCGGTCTCTTCATAGTCGCGGTACAGATTCATCACCGTATAGCCATTCATCGAGCAGAAGGAATACATACGGACCGGAATGCCGCAGTTCGTCAATGCCTGCGCGATCATGTAGCCCTGCGCTGCCACGGTTTCCTGCCGGTGCAGCTGTGAGGTCGAGGCATCCAGCAGAAGGTCCACTGTCAGATTCCCCGTGTCTCCTCGAATCGTCTTTTCAAAAACCTTCTCATCGTCCAGATACAGGGCCCGCCAGACCAGATTCCCGCGCAGACGGCCTGCCGAGGATTTCACCGTCTGGTCCTCCAGATGCACGAGCATGGAATTGCGGATTCTCGCCGTCAGCTTCTCCAGCTGCACGCGATAGACGCCTTCCTTGTCCTCGTACGCCTTCCGGTTCCGCTCTCCCTGCCGGATGGCCTCCTGGCGCATCTTGCCGGCGTAGCCGGACTTCAGCATGTCCTCGGTGTATTCGCCCCTCGTGATGTGGAGCTTGACATCCGTGTGATTGCCCCAGCAGTACTCCTTCTGCAGCTTTGCCGTTTCCTTCTCCGTATAGAGCGGCTTTCCGAAATAGTTGGTGATGTATTCCTTCAGACCCTCGTCGGTCTGCGCGGTATAGTTGGCAAAGGCCACACTCAGGTGACTCTGGTCCAGCACCTCGCTGCCGTATTCCGAGACGTGCTCGCCATAGCCAAAGGACATCCGCCGCACCGGTCCCATGTCTGCCCTGCTCTGCCCCTTCTTCCGCAGCATTGTAAACAGCGCCAATGGGTTAAACAGCTTCCGGTCTCCTCCCGGGAGCTCCGGTCCGTTCAGGCGGTAGGTGAAATACTTCTCCAGCGTCTTCGTCAGGTGCTCAATGATCGCGTCCGTGTCCAGGTCCGGCCCCAGCTCAATCTCATCCAGGAGCTTCCGGTCCGCCAGATCCGGCAGCCCGCAGTCCTCCCCCAGCGCCCTACGGAAATGTCCCATGGTGATTGCCAGTAGGCGCTGTCCCGCGGAATCCTCCAGCGAGAACTCGCCGTGCATGGAATCCAGCTTGTGCAGCGCATACTGCCTGCGCAGATACGGGAAAACAGGACGCGCCGCTTTCTCCTTCTCATAGGCAGCATTCTCCAGTGCCAGCCAGAACAGGCTCTCGTAGACGCCCTGATTGATGGTCTCGTGGAAGGTATTGTAGAAGGCCAGCAGCTCCTGCCAGTTGTAGTGCAGATGAACCGCCCCGACAATGCTGTTCCAGTATATGTCCGCCTTCCCATCGGCATCGTAGACCCGGAATCCCGTCTCGATGGTGTAGTCGTGCGCGCTGTTCCAAATCAGGTTGGCCGCTCGTTTTTTTTCAAATTCTGTGATTTCCATGTTCGCTCAGCCTGTGCTCTCTTCTCCTCAGGCGAAAACATCATCCTTCCCCAGATCGCCGGGGAACCGGACCGTGATCATATCGCTGACCAGCTGCCGTTCATAATCGTCAAAGCACTTATTCACAATGCCCAGCTGCAGGGCCTGCACAACCGGAAGGCCGCGCTCCATCATCTTGATCGCCGCCAGCAGACCGCGCAGGTCCAGCGCCTTCGTAGAAATCTCGCCGCCCTCGCATTTCCTGCGGATATCGCCAAAGAGCTTCGCGAACTGGTCCTTGTACTCCGGCTTGATCGACGGATACTTGTCCTGAATCAGCTTCTTGAGATTGTCCTCGGTGATCACCGGCATCTGAATGATCATGAAACGCGACGCCAGTGCCTCATTCACCTCGCGTGTGCCGGCATAGCCATAGTTCATCGTGCCGATGAAGCGGGTTGCCTCGTGCAGGGCGATGCGCTGATAGCCGGGCACGTCAATGATGCGGCGGAAGTCCAGCGTGGCATGCAGGACCGCAAGGGATTCGTTTTTGGCCATGTTGATCTCGTCCAGAATGCCGAAGCCCCCCTCTTCCGCGCACTGCAGAATTGGGCCTTTGCGCAGCGTGACCTTCCCGTTTTCAAAGGTATCGGTTCCGATCAGCGAGGCAGCATCGGTATTGATATAGAAGGAAACGTCCCATTCCGGCCGCTGCAGCACCGAAGAGAGTCCCTCCGCCAGCACATTCTTGCCGGTTGCCTTCGGGCCTACCAGCAGAAGGTTTTCGCCCGCGAGCAGTGTGGAAAGCGCCTGCTCCCAGATTTCCTTTCCGTAATACGAATACTGCGGCGTGGGAATTCTCTTCTGCATGCCGTCTCCGAGCTTATAGAAGCTCCGGAAGTGCTCCACCTCCGAAAGAATGCTGTCCGATATTCCTTCCTGCCGCAAAAAGTCCAGTGTATCCATCGTTCTCCTCTTTTCTGCGCTGCGGCTCCAGCGGTTTGCAGCAAGCTGCGTTCCGCCGGATAACCTCCACAGCAAAAGGCCGCCGAACGTACCCTGTCCGGCGGCCTTTCCATTGTTACTGTTTATTCTCCATGAGGGCACAGCCTGACCAATCCCCACGGAATATGTCTGTTTCTTAGGCTGCTGCCTTCTTCTTGCCGTTCATGATTACGATAATAACATAGAACACTGCGAATACTACACCGATGATGTAGGAAATGTTCCACGGCAGGCTGAAGCCGATCTTCTGGCTCATAATGAAGGTGCAGGTTACAAATGCATAGAATGCTGCAGGAATCAACGGCATCCAGATGTATTTAACCTTGCCGCTCTTATACATCCAGGTTGCAACGCATGCCAGAGCGAACAGAGAGATCATCTGGTTGGACCAAGCGAAATATCTCCACAGCGTATTGAAGCCGTTGGAATCGAACTTTGCCCAGATCAGGATCAGGTATACCAGTACGAATACCGGAACTGCAAGTCCGATGCGCTGCTTGTTGTTCTCCTGCTTGATGTGCAGGGAATCAGACAGCGTCAGACGAAGTGCACGAAGTGCGGTATCGCCGGAGGTAATCGGCAGTACGATAACGCCGATCAGGGCGATGACGCCGCCGACAGAGCCCAGTGCGTTCTTGCACAGAACACCGACAACCGAGGTTGCGGAAACAGCCGTAAGCTCGCCGTTCTTGAGAACATTGAAAGCACCGTCAACCATTGTAACGCCGCCTGCCGTTGCACCCATGTTGATCATAGCCATGGTGCCTGCTGCCCAGCACATTGCGATGAAGCCCTCTACAACCATCATGTTGTAGAATGTCATGCGGCCGTTCTTCTCGGATTCCATGGTACGGGATACCAGAGCGGTCTGTGTGCTGTGGAAGCCGGAAAGGATACCACATGCTACCGTTACGAAGAAGATCGGCAGGAAGTGTCCGCCGTCTGCTGCAAACGGGCTGGAGCCAAAGTAAGCGCCGAAATCAAAGCCGCCGTCTGCTGCAAATACACCAACGGTGTTCCAGTTGTCCCAGAGGTTGATCAGCGGATATCCCTTTGCGAAAATGGCAATGAAGATACCAACTGCAGAGAATACCAGGATCAGACCGAAGATCGGATATACACGTCCGATGATCTTATCGATCGGGAATACCGTAGCAATCAGGTAGTACACGAAGATAACCGTGTAGATGATCCACGTGGATGCCTCCTGCGGTGTTCCGCCGAAGCCGAATACCTGTGTAGCAGCGATATCGCCGGGGGTATAAATGAATACTGCGCCGACCAGGAGCAGCAGGATGCAGATGAAGATATCGTACAGAACATAGACAACCTTGTTGGTGTAGTTCTTAACGAAGTCGGGCATCTGTGTGCCGCCGTCGCGCGTGCAGATCATGCCGCTGAAGTAGTCATGCATGGAGCCGCCGATGATGTTGCCGATCGGGATTGCAAGGAATGCAATGGGTCCGAACAGGATGCCCTGGATGGGTCCCAGGATCGGGCCGGTTCCTGCGATGTTCAGCAGGTTGATCAAGCTGTTCTTCCATGTCTTCATCGGTACGTAGTCCACGCCGTCCTGCTTGGCATAGGCGGGTGTCTCGCGGTCATCCGGTCCGAAGACGTTCTCGCAAAGCTGTCCGTACAGCAGTCCGCCGCCGAAAAGAATTACGAGGCCAATTAAAAATGTTGCCATATCTCCTCCTTCTTGGTCACAAAATGATTGGGTACCTGTGACCAAATCACACATAAAAAGTATTACCAACAGGATCTGCAGACATTGGCCTTATCTGTAATCCTGTACAGTAAACAAGGGTTTGATGGCGACCACCTGCCGGTAGTCGTCTTTGGACAGAACCACAGACGAATCCATCGCCTTCAGATCTGCCTTCAATACGGATAATGCGTCCGCCGCCGTCTCTGCCCGCTGCTCCTGCAGAATGCGGATCATGCGGTCAAACGTGTACGGATGTGCGTAGCAATACGGGATCGGAAACGCCTTCAGATGCTTCAGCGAATTCTTCATCGCCTCCACGGACGCCTCATATTCTTTATTGCGAAGCTTCTTATTCGTCAGCTTGCTCGGAAGCCCTTTGCTGTTGATCGAGAGGAATACCAGCATGACACCGACCAGTGAAATCACTGCGCCCACGCTCTTATTGCCGCCGGTCATCACCGCAATTCCCGCAAGCGTTGTCACAGCTCCTGCGATGAGCATTCCCAGCGCAACATACCGAACCCACGGCTTCATCAGATCTGCATGGCGCTTGAGCTTGGCCATGCCGGCCATCTGCTCATACACCGCAGGGCGTTTATGGACCTCCCAGCGGGCATCCTCGAGCACCTTCTTGCTGTGCCGTGCGGTCTCCGAAAGGTCATTGGCCAGTGCTCTTGCCTCGGTCTCCTCCCGCTCCTTCTGTCTGCGGATTCCCTCCGGAGACAGGAGACTGATTTCCGGATGATTCTTCTCCAGATCATCCAGCATCTTATCCGCGTCCTGAAGATATCGGAAGGAGCAGGTCTGTTCCTTGCCCTCATCGTACCGGACAACAATGAACAGAACCGGTGCCAGGAAGCCTTTCCCGCTCGGGTTGCTCATGCCGACCCGCTTGAAGACGTTGGTCACCTGCGAATACGGAATGTAGAACCTCCGCGGGTGCATCGCGCTTCCCATATAGATTGCCTTCTCGCCCAGTCCACACTGGTCGTACCGGCGGGCCTTTTTGCGATCCGCCTTTACCTCATCCGGATCCAGAACAACCTGGCTCAGCGGCTTAGCTATACTCATATCAAATCGTCTATCCTTCGTATGTCATATAGAAATCTCATACATAATAGCACGGTTTCCAAAAACAGGATTCCAATTTTTTAGAAATATTTTAGTCATTTTTCATAAAATGTCCCATCGCTTTGCCAAATCTTATCGGAATCATAACGGTCAGAACATGGCTGCACGAATAGCAGAATGCCCATCCAATATTCATCCGCAGCCGCTGCGCAGGATGATCTGTCACCCACATTGGCAGCGCTACGGTTTCGCTAAGAAAAACCCACCGGATGCCAAGTCCCCGTTAAGCCTCTGGTATAATCGTAGCGATGCAGAAATGTGGGTGCTATTCTCTCGATGTTTGATCTGTTCAGTGCCATCGGGTATTTTCGAGTATCAAATTCAAGATGGATGCCGAATAGTGACGATCATCACTTTTTATATGGAGGGAATTGCACAATGAATCTGCTCATTCTGTTAATGATTATTCTGGAAACCGTTCTGGGTGTGGCCGCAACCATGTATGTTGTCATCGGACTTCCTGTTTACATCGTGTGGAAGGTGATGCGCAAGGCCAAAACCGGAGAGCCGATTATCTGAGGAAGCGCTGTTCATGACGCTTCCTGCGCGGGATTTACGCTCTGAAGCAGCGAATCCCCTGCAGATCTGTGCGGCCCACCGTCGGAACGGCAGGAGGAATTTCTAACGATATGACTTCCGTACGTTCTTTTATCTGCACGCCGGCAAAGGCCGGTACTGACTCATCATCAAAGGCACATACTGTGCTCCGCAATCTTTTCTTCACCGCGCTTGTGCTGGCTCTGACCAGTGCAATCTGCGCGGTGCTTCGTCTGTTCGCTTCCACAGATTCACACGTCCCGCTGATTTTCGTCCTTGCAGTCGTCATCATTTCACGCTATACCGATGGCTACTGGTATGGGATTGTGGCCTCTTTTGTAGCCGTTTTCGGCGTGAACTGTATTTTCACCTATCCATATCTGCAGCTTGATTTCAGCATCACCGGTTACCCGCTCACCTTCGCGGTTATGCTGACGGTGGCAGTGATCGTCAGCGCACTTACCACGCAGATCATGCAACAGGAGCAGATGCGGCTGCACATGGAGCGCGAGCAGATGCGTGCCAACCTTCTTCGCTCGGTTTCCCATGACATCCGCACGCCGCTCACTTCCATTGTCGGATCTGCATCCGCCATTCTGGACAACTACGATACTCTGGACGATGAGCAGAAAAAAACGCTGACCGGCGATATCCGCACGGAAGCGCAGTGGCTGAATCGCATGGTCGAAAACATCCTGTCCATCACCAGGATCAGCGGCGATGCCAGGATCACCAAATCCGAGGAGCTCGCAGAGGAAATTGTCAGCAGTGCCGTTCAGAAGTTTAAAAAGCACAGTCCGGACATCACAGTAACCGTGCGCATCCCGGATGAGGTTCTCATTGTTCCGATGGATCCCGTCCTGATTGAGCAGGTCCTCCTGAATCTGATGGACAACTCGGTTATGCACGGAGAAAAGACCTCGAAGATTATGATCCGTGTCAGCCGTAATGGCAGGAGCGCCGTATTTTCCGTTGAGGACGACGGCGTCGGCATTTCCAAGCAGACACTCCCGCACATGTTCGACGGAACACTTTCTCTTCATTATAAGGACACGGATTCTACGCATCACATGCAGATCGGGCTTTCCGTATGTATGTCCATCGTACGTGCACACAACGGAATGATGAGCGCGGAAAACCTTCCGCAGGGCGGCGCCAGAGTCTGGTTCTCCCTTCCGCTCGCTGCAGAAGACAGCGATGCATAGAAGAACCATTTCGGAACACAGACAGTTACCGTTTATATCGGAGGCAGCTTATGCAGATTCGGGACAGCATTCTGATCATTGAGGACGACAACAGCATCATCAACCTTATGAAGGCCGTTCTTCGTGCCAATAACTACGAGGTCTTTATCGCCAGAACCGGCACCGAGGCGCTCAGCATCGCCGCTTCCCAGTGCCCGGACCTTTTGATTCTGGACCTCGGTCTGCCGGACATGGACGGTGTAGAGATTATCCGTCAGATCCGCAGCTGGTCCACCATGCCCATTCTGGTCGTATCTGCAAGAGACCATGAAACGGATAAGGTGCAGGCCTTTGACCTCGGTGCCGACGACTACATCACCAAGCCCTTCGGCACCTCCGAGCTCCTGGCCAGAATCCGCACGGCGCTTCGTCACGCGCACACCGTTGGGCAGGGTGCGCTTTCCGGCAGCGAGCTGTTCCAAACCGGAGAGCTGTGCATCGACTTTTCCAAGCACAAGGTTCTCGTCGCCGGCGAGGATGTGCACCTGACGCAGAATGAGTACCGCATCGTGACGATACTGGCCAAGTATGCCGGCCGCGTCATCACCTACGATTCCATCATGCAGGAGATCTGGGGCCCCAACATGAAGTCCGACAACAAGATTCTCCGCGTCAACATGGCCAACATTCGGCGCAAAATTGAGAAGAACCCGGCCGAGCCGGAATATATTTTCACCGAGGCCGGCGTGGGATATCGCCTGCGTGAAGCCGATTAAAAAGGTCCTCCCTGCAATCCAGGGAGGACCTTTTCATCTCTGATATTGATTTTATATAAGGATTATCTCTGGCAGCCGCAGGACTCCTGCTCATAAGGAAGTGTGCCTCTGGTGCACATAACCTCGATCTCCACCTTTGCGCCCTTGGGAAGAGCGCCGACCTGCACGCAGGATCTGGTCGGATACGGCTCCTTGAAATACTCTGCATATACCTTGTTCATTGCTGCGAAATCGCCCATGTCTGCCAGGAAGACCGTTGTCTTGATAACATTGCCGAAATCAAGCTCTGCCTCCTTGAGCAGTGCAGCGATATTCTTCAGACTCTGATGGGTCTGTCCCTCGATGTCCTGTGCCTCAATCTCGCCGGTTGCAGGGTTTACCGGGATCTGTCCGGAGATCATAACCAGTCCGTTGACGCAAAGGGCCGGTGAATACGGTCCGATCGCCTTCGGTGCATTGTCGGATGAAATCACTGTCTGAAAACTCATGTTGTACTCCTTTCTGCAAATAATCGTATCTGCTCAACCATCATTCAATCTGTCCTTATAAAGCAGCTGAATGATTACAACTACCGTAGTTATCCAGAGCCCATTCGCAAACTCGCTGCTGCGCAGCTCTTCGTTTGCTACTGCTCGTTTTTGCGGCTGCAGTGCGGAACCGCAAAGCTCGCCGCCATGCTGATCGCCGAGGCTGCCGCGCAGGTCAGCCACGCAGCCGTCCAGTGTCCGCCGGTGCCCAGAACAACACCGACCACCATCGGTGCAATCGGATTCGGGATATTGGAGGCACCGGTGCAGAATGCAGTCGCCGCAACGTTATCCTTCTCCGGATAGAGCTCAACCGGAAGTGCGTAGAATACGCCCATTCCCCAGTTGGCGCCGAACATCATCAGACACGCCGAGGCTGCAAGCCCCGCAAAGCCTGCCTGTGCCGCTGTCGGGAGGAAGAACCCTCCGATCAGGCTGAGCGCATATCCCAGTCCCATAATAACGCATCTGGAACGTGTGCGGTTCTTCGCCCGCGCCGCAAACCAGTCCGATACGCCGCCGGCCAACATGGAGGCAATCACCGTTACAACACTGATCATCAGCATCAGATTGCCGGTCAGGCCGTAGTCATATCCAATGCTCTGCGCGTAAACGGACATATCCACCGTCACCGACTGACACACCCACGTATTGGCCATCAGCGATGCGACCAGAATCCATGTCAGCGGCTGTCGGATAATAGTACCATATACCGAATCCTTTTTCTGCTCTTTGTGTGAATCCGCCGATGCCGCAGCCTGTCCCGGCTTCTCCCTGGTCAGGAGCAGCGCCGGAATTGCAAAAAACAGGCAAATGCCGCCCACTGCATAAAAGGAAGCCTCCCAGCCAAGTGCCGGTACGATTTTGCCGGATATCCACGCGCCGATTCCGCTGCCCGCCATAAAGCTCCCGTTAAAAATAGCGGTCGCCAGCGCCACATACCGTCTGTCCATCCAGACCGCGATGGTCGAAATGTACAGCGGAAATGCCATTGCATTCAGCCCCTGCATTCCCTTGAGCACGAACAGCATCGGCACGCACTGAAAGCGAATCGCCAGCGGCACGCAGAACTGCGGCAGAATCTGGAACATCAGTCCCAGCGCCATCGTTTTCCTAAGGCCGAACCGCTTGTATACGTAGCTGGACAGGAACATTGCCGTTACCAGGCAGACTGCCCGCGTACTGTCTGCCAGCAGAACCACCTGACGGTCCACCTGCAGGGCGTTGGCAACGTCCGTAACCACCATGCTGAACTGCGTCACGGCTGCCGGGAAGAAAATGCCGAGTAATGAATACACGACGACCAGCAGCCAGGAATAATACCTCTTTTCTGTTATTTTCATTGATCCTTCTTCTGTCAGGACAGGAAGCGGTCAAAATACTCTTCATAGGAGTGGATCACATAATTCATGTGTTCCGTCATATAGAAATAAGCAAACTCCGCGTCATGTCTCTTGATTGCATCCAGAATTTTCCGATGCTGCAGAAGTATTTCTGTTCCGATCTTTTTCTGATGATCCGGCGTAATGAGATACAGTGTGGATTGATACCTTGAATGATCCTCCCGTTCTCTTTTCAGCAGTTCACTCATAAGATCCAGCAAGAGGGCTGCGTGCGCCGCTTTTGCAACCTCGTAGTGGAATCCCTCAATGCGGTCCGGGGTCGCATGTGTCCGCTTCTCCGTTGTGAGAGATCGCTCAATGGCTTCCACATCCTCTTCTGTTGCGTACAAGGCAGCCGCCCGGGCAATCCCGGGCTCCAGAATCAGCCGTGTCCGGCTGGAGTCCAGGAACAGATCTCTGTACTCCAGCTGTCTCTGCCGCTGCTCCTCACAGGGTTCCAGGTCGCATGCATCCACCAGGACAAAGCTCCCCTTCCCCTTTCTGGTCTCGATCATTCCCACTTCCGCCAGCGTTTTCAGCGCCTCGCGAACCGTGATTCTGCTGACGCCGGTCATGGCGATCAGTTCCTTCTCGCTCGGGAGCATGTCTCCTTTTCGATACACGCCCTTTGCGATCTGTTCTCTGATCTGCTCTACAACCTGCTCATACAATGTTGTCGGATTCTGAACCTTCTGCAGCATGGAAAATACTCCCTACCTTCTTTTATCCCTCTGCTCAGTACATCGGTACCGAGGCAGAGAGCATATTCCATTCCTGTCTGCTGTCTTCAGTTCTTTCCGGTCACGTGCTTCTCCCGCAGGAATGCGTAAATAATTACTACCACACTATAGCCCACGATCAGCTTCCATGCATTAGCAATGTCACTGAAATTCAGAACTGCGGCCACCACATAGCCTGCCAGTGCGATTGTGGTAAGAACCATCAGAACCGGCTTCGGCACCTTGAAGCTGGACTTTGCCATCGCTTCCGGATTCTTCTTATAGATCAGATATCCTGTGAAAATCGGGAACAGCACGTAAATCAGCGATACGCCGTTTCCCAGCAGTGAGATGGTGGTCAGATCCAGTCCCATCAGGATCGGCACTGCACCGACAATATAGAAAACAGTCAGCAGAACCCAAGGCGTTCCCTTTTTGTTGATGGCTGCTGCCTTTTCCGGAAGCCAGCCTTCCTCTGCCGCGATCAGGAGTCCCTTTGTGCACCAGGTGAAGGTTGCGTTCAGCGTAGATGCGACCGCGAACATGCCGCCGCCCACGATGAAGAACACATATACCGGAGCGGGGAAGATGGCCTGTGCCACCTGAATCAGGCTCTCGCCTGCGACCTGCTCCACCGGCAGAACGCCGACGGCAACGATTCCGATGAAGGCGTAGATCACAGCGACAATGACCGTGCTGCCGATCATGGCACGGGGAAGATCACGTCCCGGATTCTTCATCTCGCCGCCCAGCTCGCTGAGGAACTCTGCTCCGCCGGTTGCAAAGGTCAGAAGGCTCGCACCGGTCAGAAGTCCCGACCAGCCATTGGGAATGAATGCGGAGAAGCCGCCGGAAAAGGTATCCCAGTTCACCTTCGGCATTCCGAAGAAGATGAAGGCAGCCATGGCAGCGATCAGGACAATAACCAGAATGTTCTGAAGCTTCGCCGCCATCTCAACGCCGATGATGTTCATGATATAGCACAGTGTAAGAATGGCAAAAGCCACCACGGTTGTATTCATTCCCGGAACCAGTCCGCAGAAATACGTTGCAAACGTAATCGCGAACATTGCCAGAACCAGCTGCCCCGCAACCAGGAGTGCCAGATAATAAAAGCCTGTCTTCTTTCCGATGTAATCCCGCACATAAGTGTACATGCCGCCGGTTGCCGGAACAGCACTGCCCAGAACGGCGAGCACGATATTCGGGCATATAACCAGTGCTGCCGCAATCAGGAATGCAAGCGGCGTACCGGCGCCCGTCATTGCGATACAGATTCCGGTCAGTGACATAATTCCGGATCCGATGATCTGTCCGATTCCGATTCCCATCAAATCGCCAAGGCCCAGAACCTTTTTCAGTTCGCCCTGTTTATTCTCTTCTGCCATGATTTATGCTCCTTCCTGTTCGATCTGATCCAGTGCCTTTTTGATGCAGGCAAGACCATCCATCAGCTGCTGCGGCGGACACGCAATGTTCATTCGAACGTATCCGTCATAGTTCTTCCCGTAATGGTTTCCGGCATTGAGTCCGGCACCGGCTTCCGCAATCTTGGCTACCAGCTCCTCGCTGCTCTTGCCGTACGCCGTCATGTCAAACCACAGGAGGTAGGTTCCCTCCGGCTTTGCCACCTTTACCTTCGGAAGATTCTCCTCCATATAGCTGCATACCAGCTTTGCATTGCCTGTGAGGAAGGACTGCTCCTCATCCACCCATGCATCGCCTCCGCTGCAGGCTGTCTGTGCTGCCAGCAGTCCCAGCGTATTCGGGCAGAACAGATAGCGGGAATACAGGTAATTCCGATAGGTCTCCCGCAGCTCTTTCCCAGGTATGATCAGGTTGGAGGTCTCCAGACCGGCAATATTGAAGGTCTTGCTGCAGCTGGTGCAGACCACCAAACGCTCCTGAAGCTGCTTGAAAACGCCCATTGTCACATGTCTGCGTCCGCCGAGAATCAGGTCCCAGTGAATCTCATCGCTGATGACGATGGTTCCGTAGCGGCTGCAGATATCCGCGACCTTTTCCAGCTCTTCTCTGGTCCAGACGCGGCAGACCGGATTGTGCGGGCTGCACATCATCAGAATCCTGGCGCCGTTCCTGCAGTATTCCTCCAGGCCCTCATAATCCATGCGGTAGCCGTTTTCATCCAGGATCAGATCGTTCTCCAGCATCTGCCGCCCTGTGGCTTTGACAATGGAATAAAACGGGTCATATACAGGCGGCTGTACAATGACGCCGTCTCCCGGCTCCGTAAAGGCCTCAATGGCATTTGCCATCGCCGGCACAATGCCTCCGGTCGGCACAATCCAGTCATTGTCAATCTTCCAGTCATGGCGCCGTTCGCACCACCCGGCAATCGCATCCAGATAACTGCTGTCCAGATCCGTATAGCCGATGACGCCATTATCAATGCGCTTCTTCAGTGCCTCCAGAATCGGCGGATAGGTGCGGTAATCCGCATCTGCAATGGAAAACGGCAAAAGACCGCTCCTGCCATAGTCCGCTTCCTGAAAGTCCCACTTGATACACGCTGTACCGCGGCGATCTACGCCCTCTTCAAACGCGCTCTTCATAGGTAATACTCACTCCTTCCCTCAGCCTTCCTGTTATGACATGTCATATCTCACGTGTTATATGCCATGATATGTTGTGTGGTAAGCATTTGCAATATGCGTTTTGCAGCCGCAGATCTTTTTGTATATCTGCACAATATCGAGCACCCTTTTCAGCACAATTGACGATTTGTTGGTAATTATTCAGAGCCAGGCAAATTTGCACAAAATGGGTGAGTAATGTTTGCATTAACGAGCCCATTTTTGCAAATTTATTTGGCGAGAACGCCACATGAGCAAAAGAGAAGCTGCGTAGCAGCGATTTTGCGAATGAGCTCTGAATATTACTACGATTTATTGATTTGAGATGCGGGCTGAACAAAAAAAGAGCCAGGCTCCGTATCGGAGCCTGGCTCTGGGCAAAACAAACTTTATGCTATATGCGTGTTTCTTACTCCACCGTAACCGATGTTACGTGCGGCTGTGCACCCTCATACCAGTACAGGAAGCCCTCGATGTCGATGGTGTCGCCGATGTTCAGGCCTTCCACTGCCTTGTACACATCGCTGTCCTTGTCGCAAAGGTAAGACTCAACCGTGAAGGTATAGGTCTCTCCGCCTGCCGTCACATTGAAGTACAGGTCATCGCCCTGCGTGCCGGAGCCATCGTAGTTGTACAGGAAAGCTGCCTCTGCACCATTGGCATCCGTGCTGGCTGCTACGGTCAGTCCCTTCATAGAAACTGCCTGGTTCATGTAGGCTTCCAGATCGTCAGTTCCGAGCTTATCCGTTACATCAACCGGCTCTGCCACATAGGTTCCGTCCTCAACCTCATACTCTGCGTCCGTGATCTCTACCTCTCCGGACCACTCGGACTTATAACCGGTAACCTTGATCTTCGTGCCGACCGTCAGAACATCGTTGTAGTCCTCCTCGGAGCAGGGAAGGTTGTACAGGAAATAGCCGCCGTCCTGATCCTGCGTATAGAAGGTAGCTACGCCAA
This sequence comes from Clostridium sp. CAG:508, assembly GCA_963650385.1. Taxonomy (GTDB): domain Bacteria; phylum Bacillota; class Clostridia; order Lachnospirales; family Lachnospiraceae; genus CAG-791. Next base: position 16,716 of record CAVJLL010000027.1, read on the forward strand.
CGCCTTCGTTCTCCCACCAGCCCTGCTTGGCCTGGATGTAGGTCTCAACAGTAACCTCGGAGTCTACATCGGCTGCCAGGTATTCCTCGTAGGTCATGACACCCTCAGACTTCTCATCTGCTGCAGTCTCCTCTGCCGCCGCTTCGGTTGTTTCCTCAGCTGCATCAGTGGATGCCTCCGCTGCTGCCTCGGTGCTCTCAGCCGCTGCCTCGGTAACAGCCTCACTTGCAGCAGTCCCGGAGGACGATCCCCCGCAGCCTGCGAGTGTAACAGCCATTGCAGCTGCCAGTACGGTTGCCAGTTTCTTCTTCATAATAGATTCCTCTTTTCCGCGCCGCTTTTGCTATTCGGAGTGCCACACAGCAGCGCAGAAGACGCGTCCCCCCGGGTGCTGCACACCGGAATACTTCAGGCGCAGCACCAAAGGTTCTTATACCACTATTTCCCGCAAAAGAAAAGCTGCGGGCGCAAATTCCGTAACAGTACCCACGCCAGCCGCGGCGGGTCCCGGCGGAGTTGGCCGGTTATGAAGCCTAGTGAGCTTTCTTTTTTCTGACGATAACAGCAGCCGCTGCAATTCCGATCCACGCCGCAGCCAGCGTTCCCAGAAGGACCTTCGACCCCGCCGGAAGCGGTCCCAGCTCCTGCTGCCCCCCGGCTTCCGAAGCGGTAATCTGATCCAGCTTGTACATGCTCGCGGTATCCTCATACAGCTGCGTAATATACGCGTCGTCCACTGTCTGATGCCTGCGCACCGACTTCGTCACGGACTCGATCAGTGAGCCTGCTGCCATCCGGAGCGATGCCGATCCGTTCAGCACCGGCGCCGTGAAGGTCTTATCCACATTGTCCAGAAGGAGTCTGGCCGCATCGATTTTGACCGAATAGTGCTCATCGTCCTCGCCGCGCTTTGACAGATACTCCTGATACTCCGCGCTGTCCTGTGCCTTCGCTGTGACCGGCACGTACCCTTCCGTCTGCGCATAGCCCAGCTGCACCTCGTTGGTCAGCAGGTACTGCGCAAAGAGCCAGGATGCCAGCACCTCCTGCGGATTTTCCTTATTAAAGATACATACCGACGGCCCCTGGGAGATCATCTTCGGATTCTCCGGGTCCTCCTGCGGAACCATACAGACCTTTGTTGTGAACTGCTGCAGCGCATCCTCGCTGATATCCGACAGCGGCGCATCGGTTCCCATCCAGGTGGATCCCGCCGTAGAATCGACGGCAAAGATGCACTGTCCTGCATTGAGGAAGTTGGCCGGGTAGCTCGATATTTTGAATGTGGAAAAGGCGCCGGTGGCCGCATGCTCCGCAACGGTTTCCAGAATCTCCGTCGTATCCTGCCCGAACAGCGTGATCTCTCCATCCGCAGACACGTAGCTCTCGCCCTTCTGCTCGAGCCACTGGATCATCATGTTGTCCGTGGATTTGTAGATAATGGGAATCAGCACGTTCTGGCCGTTGATCTTGTAGGTGCCGTCCGCATTCTGCTCCATGGCCTTTTCCGCCACCTCGAACATGAAATCCCACGTAATCACATCCGGCAGCTCGTAGCCCAATGCCTCCACCATGTCCTGGTTGACATAGACCGCTTCGGTCGAGCGCATAAACGGAATCGCGTAATGGCCCCCCTGAATTTCACATTCCTCCAGGAACTGCGGAATCATCTCATCCCTTGTCGGACCGTCGTACCGCAGCTCACTCCCGCCAAAGCCGTACCTGGGGTCATCGAACAGCGCGTCCAGCTCTGCCACCTCGTTGGCTCCCGTCATATAGGTCGCAATGTGATCCGGATACGTGATGCAGACATTCGGCGTTGTGTCCGTGGATATGTTCGTAATGACGTCGTTGTAGATCTTCGTGTAATCCGTATACAGCTTCAGCGTCACTGTAATGTTCGGGTACAGCGCTTCGAAATCCTCGATGGCCTGCTGATACACCGCCGTCTGATTCTTGTTGGTGTCGTTCTTGGCCCAGAAGGAGATCTCGTACTGCTGCGTCTCGTCAAAGGTCTCCGGCACCGCAAAGGCCGCCTTCCCCTGCGAGCCGTGGCATCCCGTCAGGGCCGATGCCGCAAGAACCCCCGCCAGTAGGACCGGCAAAAGGCGCCTGCCCGCCGCAGCCGGCTTCCCGACGCGCTTTCTGTAATCGCCTGTGTTGTTCTCTTTTCTCATCCCTTGGTGCCTCCCTGGGATACGCCTGCCATAATCTTTTTATGGAAAATAAGGAACAGGACGACCAGCGGTGCCGAAATGGCCACAACTGCCGCCATCATGGCAGGGATGTTCTCCCGTCCGAAGCCGTTTTCCCGCAGCTCCTGAATGCCGTTGGACACCAGATAGTAGCTCGCATCGTCCGTGATCAGCCGCGGCCAGACATAGGAATTCCAGCACTCAATGACCTTCAGAATCGTAATCGTAACAATCGTGGGCTGACAGATGGGGATCATCACCTTCCAGAGGTACCGGAAGTCCGATGTCCCGTCCACCTTGGCCGCCTTGTACAGGTCCTCCGGGATCTGCTCGAAGTTCTCCTTCAGCAGATAGATGTAGAAAACCGATGTCACGCTCGGCAGAATCAGTCCCAGATAGGAGTTGCGCAGATTCCAGTCGGTAATCGTGACATAGTTTGTAATGATGACGAGCTCGTTCGGAATCATCATCAGCGACAGGTACAGCGTGAATACCAGGTTTTTCCCCTTAAAGGAGAGCCTTGCAAAGGCATAGGCGGACAGGACCGTCACGACCAGCATCAGTGCGGTCGTCGCCGCAGTGAACAAAAGCGTGTTGGCAAAATACCTTGCCAACGGCACCTGCGTGAAGGCATCCGCGTAGTTCTGCAGCGTCGGGCTCGTGGTATAGAGCTTCGGAATGTACTCTGCGTTGTACGATCCGTAGCTCTTAACGGACGTCAGCACCATCCAGTAAAAGGGAAACAGGACGATCAGCGCCCACAGCGCCAGCAGCGCGTAGGTGACGCCTCTCCCAAAGGTTGTACGGCGCCGGGCGCGCCGTTTTATCTGCTCATAATCGTTCATACCATTCTCCCGCCGCTTTCTTCGGCGAACCGCCGATATCGGATCAGCCGTTTGCAATCCATCTGTGCCGGGGAAATGCTGGTTGAATCAGTGTTTCCCCTAGTGCTGCTTCTGCCCGGCAGAACCGGACACCATCAAATTGATGACTGTAATGGTAAAGACAATGGCGAACAGTAAAAGCGCTGCCGCCGATGCATAGGACGGATAGCCGCCGCTTTCACCGTAAAGCATGTCATAGACATAGCCCACGATCGTGTTCATCCCTGCCGCATTCAGATTCGTGCCGAAAATCGCCACCTCATCGCTGTAGGCCTTGAAGGCTCCGATGAAGCCGGTAATGACCAGGTAGGAAATCATGGGTGCGATCATCGGCAGCGTTATTTTGTAGAAAATACGAAAGCTCCGCGTGCCATCCACTCTGGCCGCCTTATAGTAATCCGGATTCACACTGGCAAGCGCACTGGTGAGAATCAGTATTTTGAACGGCAGCACGATCCACACCGTATAAATGCACATCACCAGGAGCTTGGCCCAGTAAGGCCCTTCGATGAAATCAACACTATTCCCGCCGAAGCACCGGATCAGGAGATTGACAAAGCCGTCGGAGTAGGGCGTCTTTTTGAACAGAATCATGAACACCAGGCCGACTGCCAGTGTGTTGGTCACATAAGGAAGAAAAAAGATTGTCTGAAACAGGTCCTTGAACTTCGGAATGGAATTCAGACCAAGCGAAATCAGAAGTGCCAGTCCCGTGGATACCGGAACCGTCACAATGACAATAAGAAAGGTGTTGCGCAGCGCCTGCAGAAAATAAGGGTCCCGCAGCACATACGAGAAATTATAAAGTCCCACTCCCCAGTAGGTCTGGGAAGCGGAGTTGTATCCCTCCTCCAGCGAGTACACAATGACGTCAAAGAGCGGATACACCATGAACAGAATCAGGAATACAAGGGACGGCAGCAGATACAGCCAGGGCTTCCAGCTCTTTTTCATTTCCTTCCCTCCCCGCTGCAGATGACCTCCCCGGTCTTCTCATCAAACAGGAACAGCTTCTGCGGCTTGACAGTAAACCGCACAGTGCCTTCGGATGCATGCAGCGCATCCTCGCCCGAAACGATCGCGCGAAGGGTCTCGCCCTCGCCTGCCGCATGTTCTGCAACAACGCTGACATCCCTGCCCATGACCTCTACGGAGCGAAGCCGGCAGCAAAGCGGGCCATCCGCCGCGGGAACCAGTCCCTCCGGACGGATACCGACAACAACGCCGCATGCCGTCCCCTCGCCGCGCGGTGCAGCCGGGAGTGTCATCACTGTGTTCCCATCGAGCATGATCTGTCTGCCCTGCAGAGTGCCGCGGAACAGATTGATGGGCGGATTTCCAAGGAATTTTGCAACGAACTGATTGGCCGGCGCATCATAAATTTCCTGCGGCTTGCCGATCTGCTGCAGAACGCCGTCCTTCATCACCACCATCCGGTCCGAAATGCTCATGGCTTCTTCCTGGTCGTGCGTAACAAAGACAGTTGTAATCCCTGTCTCCTGCTGAATTCTGCGGATCTCTGCCCGCGTCTGGATGCGAAGCCGTGCGTCCAGATTTGAAAGAGGCTCATCCAGGAGCAGCACCCTCGGGCGCTTCACCAGAGCTCTTGCAATGGCTACGCGCTGCTGCTGGCCGCCGGAAAGCTCCCGGGGCCTGCGCTCCAGGTAATCCGTGATCTGAACCAGCTCTGCAGCCTCCTCCGCGCGGCGGTTCATTTCTTCCCAGGAAAGGCGGTCCTTGCCGGTCAGATTCTGCAGCGGGAAAAGGATGTTCTTGCGTACCGTCAGGTGCGGGTACAGGGCATAGCTCTGAAAGACCATGCCGACGCCACGGTTCTCCGGCGGGAGCTCCGTCACATCATCCTCACCGAAAAGGATCCGCCCCTCCGACGGCATCTCCAGGCCGCAGATCATATTCAGCGTCGTGCTCTTGCCGCAGCCGGACGGTCCTAAGAGGCTCACAAGCTCCCCGTCCGGTATCTCGAAGCTGAAGTGGTCCACCGCCGTCACTTCCTGCCTTTTGTGGTTCAGATCCGGAAATCTCTTTGTCAACTCCTGCAATACAATCTTCATCGTTTTCTTCCCATACCACCGGGCAATGGCAGCCCGAAGAGAATCCGCCTTCACCACGCGGACTCTTCTCGTCAACATCATGTTCTGGAAACAACGTAACTAAGGAAACGCAGACCGCGTCTGCGTTTCCTTAGTAGTATACCGTATCTGCCCCCTTACAGGACGCCCTTTACAAAGATTTCCACTCCGATTGCGATGAGAATCACGCCGCCGAGGATCGTCGCCTTGTCGGCAAGCCGTTCTCCGAACCGTTTGCCGAACAGGAGGCCGCTCATACAGATAATAAACGTTGTAACTGCGACCAGAAGGGAACAGGTTAACGCCGCGCCGGTCCCGTAATCCGCAATGGTAAAGCCTACCGACAGGGCATCAATCGATGTCGCAATTCCCTGCAGCATCAGCGTGCCAAAGCCAAGACATGCGCCCGTCTTTCCGGACTCGTCCGGCGTGGCCGATGTGCCGTCCGATGAACCGGCGCCCGGACAGGCCTGATCCTCAGCGTTTGCCTTGGCCGTGGCGTCTTCTTTGTTTTTACGAATGCCCTCGATCAGCATCTTGCCGCCGATCCATGCCAGCAGTGCCAGCGCGATCCACGGAATAAATCCCCGGAAAACCTCAAACTGTTCTGCAATGGTGTGTACGCAAAACCAGCCGATCATCGGCATGGCGAACTGGTAGCCCGCATAGGTTCCCGCAATCCCGCACATTTTCCTGCGGGACATCCCCGGCTCATTCAGTCCGTTTGCAATGGAGACAGAAAATGCATCCATTGCAAGTCCGACGCCAAGGGCAATGCTGTTCGTGATGAAGATTAAATTCATGTCTGCTCCCTTCGTTTTGGCTGCAGCAAGCTCCCTTCCATGCAGCGACGGCACCGCAAAAAAGAGGCACAGCCTGTGCGGCCATGCCTCCTGAATGATCCATTCGCCCATGCATAGCCGTATCAACAGATATACATGAGTCTCGCATATTAAAGTAAGCCAGATTCCCGTCCCTATATGCTCTGAATATAAGCTTTCTATGGGATTAAGAAACCAGTATGTTGACTTACTGCAGCTGTGTGCTTGCTACTCCCTCATTGAGAGTTGATTGTCGCATCCGGATGCAGAATTAGTCAATAAAAACATCATTTTCCCGTTGAGATGTACCCCCCCCATGTGGGTTTTTTCTTCCATATTATATCGTTGTTCAGCGTGCCGGTCCGGCTGGAAAACCACTCCGCAAGGGGCTCCACGACACTGCTGCTGGTGATGCAGATCATATATTCACACGACTCATACGGCACAAAAACTGCAGCGCGCGTTCCGATCAGAATCATCTCCCAGCTCTGTGACAGGTGAACTCGTTCGTCGTCCAGTACCAGCAGGTTCGAATCCCGCCGGTCGGCAATATAGTTCCGGACACGCGCCATGTCTTCTTCTTTAATTTTGATCCGAACGCCGCCTTCTGTAATCTCACCGTTTCTGCAGAACGAATCGATTCCGGACTGAAGCGTAAATTCCTGGATATTCTGACTGCGGATCAGCCGGCCGTACTGAACATAGAAGGGATCCATCATGTAGCTGGAGACCATTTCATCGTCCGAGCACAGCCATATACACGGTCTGGGTGTGAAAAAATAGACTTGCTCCCCCTCCGCATTCTTCCACAGCTCTCCGAAAAACTTCAGTACTTTTTCATTGTTCGTTTCGGTTGTTGCAACCTCCGAGGCATCCTCCAGCACATTTTTAAAATTATCACGGTAAGCCTTCACCACTTGCGGCTGCTCACTGAGCACCAGCTGCTTCTCATCAAAGCTGACAGCAATGAGAATCTGTTCTCCCACGATGTAGAATGGAAACGCATTGGTCCGCAGTCCTGCCATGGAAACCGGCAGACTATATGCATAGAATTTGGCCTTCTGGCTTCGAAGGTAGGAGATCCACTCGGTAAGACGGCGAAAGCTCTCCTCCACCGGCTCCGTTCTGCCGTCATCCTTCGCAACAACCTGGTGCAGCTCTGCCTCTCCCTCGGCAGCAGACTGTTCCGCGATTGCACGGTAGAGCTTGGCGGCACACACGCTGTTCGACGGAAGAAACATGGAAAAGCTTGTATTCCCGGCTTCCCTCTCCCTGCGCACGAATTCCGAAAAGATTTTCTCCGTTTCACCCGCCGGTATCGGATGATCCACGGACAGGTCCTCAATAAACGCCCGGACACATTTTCTCTGCGCCGCCTTATCCCCTGCGCGCTCCTGTTCATAGCAGTCGATCAGCTGCTGATAATACGCTTCGTCTGCATTGGTAAAATAACAGATCTTCTGCAGCTGCTCCTCCGTTGCCACACGCGTTCCTCTCAGAATCTGATAGAACGTCGAACGATCGATACCAGTCTTGCGAATGATTGTGTTTTTGGACACCTCTGCATGCCCAAGAAGCTCTGCGAGCATTCTCCCAACGCTCATCGCTCCTCACCTCACTTTTTCCTCTTTCCTGCATCCGTCTTGCTGTCTCAATGCAGGTTCTCCCTCAATCCCCACAATAAGCATCATACATTCGAATAGCTCTTCGAATCCACTGCCCGATATCCGTCTTGCAGCGTAAGCAGGTGTTAATTGTGTGAATCTTTTAAAGTCTAACAGCATATTTTCAATATGCTAAGTGGCGTTTAAGTTTTCCATATCTCGCCACATAAAAATAATATCAGAATCCGGAGATCGTTTGATTTTTTCCGCCGAATTCCGATCTCCTGACCCTGATATTATTCTATGCTGTTGGTTATTTTGCTGTTCTGATCCGTTTATTCCGACGCCGATTTCCCGGCCTTCACCGCCGCCGCGATGGAGAGCCTTGCCGGATAATACGGAATCAGCATGGACTGCAGTGCATGATACAGATCCGATTTGCCCGGCCATACCGTGCCCAGAAGCCGGTTGTTCTGATCCAGCTGGTGGAACCAGGAGCCGTTTGCATGGTCCTTTACCACTTCGTCCAGGTATTCCAGGAATCGGCCGTAGTACGTATTGTAGATTTCCTTTCCTGTCACCCGATACAGAACCGCTGCCGTATTGATGGCCTCCGCCAGCGTCCAGTGCATCCGGTCATGCACCACCGGCTTTCCTTCCCAGTCCGTAGTGTAAACAATTCCCCTCGCTCCGTCTGCGTTCCATCCATCCTCCACTGCCCGCAGGAACAATGCCTCGGCAGCTTCGATGCAGGACTGTGCCTCCTGCGGGAGCGCATCCGGCGCGGCTTTCCAGCTTGAAAGCGTCCACTGCGTGATCAGCCGTGCCCACTCAATGCCGTGTCCGGGCGTCGCGCCATACGGCTTGAAGGGATCGTCCGGCTTGTCCTTGTTGCATTCCAGATCCGGCGTCCAGTCGCTCGTAAAATGCTCCGGGATCCGCCAACTGTTGGCCTTTGCCCATTCGATGACGTGTCCGATGATGCGTCCGGCCCGTGCGCGGTACGCTTCATCGCCCTCTGCATCCGCCACAGCCAGGAATGCCTCTACCGTATGCATGTTGGCATTGACGCCGCGGTACGGGTCCAGTTCGGTGAATTCGGTATTCCAGGTGTCGGCAGAAAGCCCCTCCTGCTCATTCCAGAAATACCTGTCATACACTGCCTTCGCGTGCTCCAGAAGCTCTTTGGCACCGGGACGCCCGGCCAGCAATGCACTGGAGGCTGCCAGAATGACAAAGGCATGGGCGTAGCACTGCTTGGGTCCAAGCTTCTCCCCATCCGCGGTTACCGCCGCATACCAGCCGTCGTGCTCCGTATCCTGCAGCTCCCCCGTAAGTCCCCGCAGGCCGGCATCGACCAGTTCCTCACTTCCTGGATATCCCAGCATGGTGCCCAGACTGTACACATGCGTCATGCGGCAGGTAATCCAGGTTTCACGCTTATGCTCCTTCTGCGGCGTTCCGTCGTCTCCCAGCCAGTAAGCACCGCCCTCCGGTGAAGGGAAGGCCTTTCCAAACCGGAGAAGCTCCTCGCATTCCTGCCGGAGAAAATCCCGGTTTTCCTTCGTTCCGTATTGGTATTTTGCTTTAATTAATTCGTCCATTTCTGTCCCCCTGTTCTATGCATGGTCTCCCCTACCTGATACCGGATTACTGCGTGCGCTGCACCTTGTATCATACAACGCAACTATTCAGAGCCCATTCGCAAAAGCGCTGCTGCGCAGCTTTTCTTTTGCTCATGTGGCGTTCTCGCCAAATAAATTTGCAAAAATGGGCTCGTTAATGCAAGCATTACTCGCACATTTTGCGCAAATTTGCTTGGCTCTGAATAGTTGTCATATAGCCATATTGTGGCACAGTCCAGCTAAAAATTCCACTTCGTTTTAGTAAAATTAAGCTAAGATTTCAGGTAACAATTCATTCGCCAGCCAGGCGACAGGGTGGCGGAGAATGTCCAAAGGGGTTAGTGAGCCCTCAAACCCTGTAAACCGTCTCCACGGCCGCTCCGTTGATGCGGCAGGCCACATGATTTTCCATCTGCGGATGCTTTTCCATGTAGATCGGCGCATTCTCCTGCAGCGGATGGATCACCGCCGTCAAATTCACATGTCCGTTCTCTGCAAAATACTTCAGTCCGATCTCCCAGACCTGGCCCGTATAGAAATTGTCCGCGATCAACACGCCGTCCTTATACAGCTGTGCAGATTCTCCCTCGTAATCCATGCACAAGAGCGCATCTGCCGCCTCTTCGGAGATGCCTTCCACGCGGATCGAAACCGTCAGCGGCTGTCCGTCGCAGCTGCTTGTCTCGCCTTCTATACGGCAGCACGCATCGCTCTGCAGCGTCTCTCTTCGTTCATACCAGACAAGCGATTCTCTTCCTGCAAATGCCGTTTCATCCGCCTCGCTCTGCCGGTTTTCCGACAGCTTTTCTCCCTGCGCCGCCATTTCGCCGTCCCGCAGGCACACCTCCCAGCCATCCGGCTTCTCTTTCCGCATCGGATAGCTCCGGAAGCTCGCTCTTCCGGATGCCCCCGCACGGAAGAGGCCATGCGCACTTCCCTTCCGGACATCCTCCTCCGATTGATAGAAGTCTGTCTCACTGATGATCAGAACCTCCCTGCCGTCCAGATGCAGCTTCTGTGCCCGCAGCGCCTCCTCCTCACTCAGCGTCAGAATTCTGCAGCCATCCAGCTCGCCGCGGATTCTGTAACCTGGGATAATGCCGTCCTTTGTATAAAAGACATAAGTATCCGGCTGCCCGTCTGTATCCCGAAGGCAGCAGAGCGGAACTGCGTGTGCCTGCTCCAGAACGGCTGTTTTCCCGATCGGCATGCGGAACGGGTAAAAATAATAGCTGCCTGCCGGAACATCCTGCGTCCCGTAATCCGCAAGGACCGTGTGTCCGTCTTCATCAAAGGCGCACAGCTCTGCCTCCTCATAGGTTCTGGTCTTATAATGCCGCACGTAGTTGTTGACAAAATAGTAGCCCTGCCCCGTCTGGCGATTGCAGCGAACAGCCGTGCGCAGCGCATCAAAATCGTCCACCTTCTCCGGATTGCTCGGCTGCGGAACGTAGTCCATTTCCGTCAGATCGCTTCCAAAGTCGTGGATAAACAAGGACAGCCTGCGGATTCTCCGGTAGGAATCCCCCAGCTGGCCGTACTCCCGGATGGGAGCATTGAAGTCATAGGATTTCACCGGCAGATCGTTGGGATAGCCGGTTTCTCTGGATTCCTGCAGCGTTGTGCGCTTGCCCTCGGGATTCGTTCCACCGTGATACATGTAGTAGCCCAGAAGGTTGCAGCCGCTTCCAAGCTTTACAAGCGTCATCGCCTCGGTATCCTTCCCGGTCGCCACCGGACGCCGGTGGCTGGTCACCTGAAGGCCTCCTCCGAGCTCCGCCGTAAGATACGGGAACCGGTTCATATCAAATGTAATGCCGATGCCGAGTCCGTGGTCGGAGCCGATGTTGTGATCGTTGCGTTCTTTTGTGAACAGATAATTTCCGGACGGCTCAATCTCCGTCAGGCGCTGGTCCCACGGCGCCTCACAGTATCCGCCCATCACCGGCAGCATTCCGCCGGTGACTGCGCCGCCCCAGCCGGTTGCCGTATAAATCTGGCTCGTCAGTCCGGCCTCCTCCGCCAGTTTCCGGAGCGTCCGCATATGCTCCTCGCCCTCTTCGCCGGTGCGGCCGCCGACATGTCCGTACTCGTTCTCTATCTGAATCATGGCGATCGGGCCATCGTCCGCCAGAAGGAGTCCTTTGGCCTGCTCCGCAATCTTTCCGTAGAACCTGCGCACCTCCTCCAGATAGGCCGGATCGTTGGTTCTGGTCGTCAGGATGTGATTTTTTTCTTTTTCCACGAGCCAGTCCGGGAAGCCGCCGTTCCGAACCTCACCATGTGCCCAGGGCCCGATGCGGAGAACGCAGTGCATCCCGCATGCCTTCACCGTTTCCAGAAAGGCCCGGAGATTCCGGTTCCCGGTGAAATCCCACTCGTTTTCAACTTCCTCATGGTGGATCCAGATCGTATAGGCCGACACCAGATCGATGCCGCCCGCCTTCATTTTATAAAGCTCCTCCTCCCAGTCGGATGCCTCCACGCGGCTGTAGTGAATCTCCCCCATCATCGGAAACCAGGGCTTTCCGTCCAGTGTCAGATGCTGCGGTGTATATCCCAATACAGATTTGCTTGTCAGTGTTGTACTCACTCTTTTCCCTCCTCTGCCGCTGCCTCAGCTCTCCGACCGCACGTCGTACACAGTTTCCCGCAGCTGAATGCGGTAGTTGTCCAGATACCGGCTGGTGACCGTCTCGCCTCGCAAAAGTGCCAGAAGCGTCTGTGCTGCTGCCGCCCCCAGTGCTGCGTCATCAAACTGAACCGCAGTTACTGCGGGGACGGAATGCTCCAGAAACGGACTGTCATAAAAAGAAGCAAGCCGCAACTGCTCCGGAACGGCAATGCCCTTTCTGTGACAAACCGACAGGATCTCGCCGGTAATGCGGTCATCCATGCCGATGACCGCCTCTGCACGCTGCTTCACCAGCTGCAGCACGGCCCGTTCGACCTCCTCTTCGGTCCGAACGCCCATGAAAATCAAATCCGGATCCGGCGTTTGGCCCGCGGCATCAAAGCCCTTCTGAAATCCGTGAAGCCGTGTCCTCGAAATCACGTGTCCGAACGGTCCTCCGATCAGCCCCAAATGGCGGATCCCCATATGCAGAAGGCGTCCGGTCAGTGCGGTGCAGGCCTGCTCGTTTTCGTTGTCCACGCAGATGCGCTGCGGATCCTCGCAGCTTCCGATGCTCACGAACGGAACATCCGCTTCCTTCAGGTAGTCTGCCGCTGCATCTTTTACCAGCGTTCTGGTCAGGATGATGCCGTCCACCTTGTGATTCTCGACGATGCGCCGGATGGCCTGCGTCTCATTTTCGCTTTCATTCGTAATGGTCAGCAGAAGATCATAGCCTTCTTTTGCCGTCACCCGGTTGATTCCCAGAAGACACTTCTGGAAAAACGGAAGTGCCTCCGCCTCTGTGTCCTTGGGCCATATGACGCCGATGTTCCTGGTGCACTGCTGGGCCAGTCCCTGCGCATATACGTTGGGCTTAAAATTATGCTCTTCAATATAGGTGCGCACCCGTCTGGTTGTTTCCTCTGAAATGCGCCCTTTTCCGGAAATCGCCCGGGATACCGTTGTTTTGGATACCCCGAGCGCTTCCGCAATGTCTTCAATGGTCAGATTGGCCGGCATAGGATTCACTCCTTTACTCGCCTGTCTTATCCCTTTACAGCGCCGCCCGTCACGCCTTCCACGTAGTACTTCTGCAGGCACATGAACAGGATGGTAACCGGGATGGCAACCAGAACACCGCCTGCGCAGAATCTGGTGAAATATCCCTGATAGTCATTGGTCCACACCCAGCGCGTCATACCGACTGCCACGTTGTAGCTGCTGTCGTGGCCGAAGGCAACATAGGATGCAAAAATGTAATCGCACCAGGGCGCCATGAAAGCGGTCAGCGCCGTGTAAATTACAATCGGCTTCGACAGCGGCAGAATCATCTGGTACATGATCTGGAAGCGGTTGGCGCCGTCAATTCGCGCCGCCTCATCCAGAGCCTTCGGAATCGTATCAAAGTATCCCTTGCACACATAGTAACCCATGCCGCTGCTGGCAACCGATACCAGGATCAATCCGGGAATCGCGCCGGCCTGCGTCAGTCCGAACTGCTTGAGCAGGAAGTACATGCAGATCATGGTAAGAAAGCCCGGGAACATTCCCAGAATCAGCCAGATTCTCATGAGGAGCTTGCGTCCCGCAAACCGCATTCTGGACAATGCATAGGAGACGCACAGAACGATCAGCGTCTGCAGAATCGCCACAAAGAACGCGATGACGATGGTGTTCCGATACCACAGAAGATAGTTGGTCTCTCCGGATACCAGGAATTTATAGTTGTCCAGTGAGAACTTCTGCGGAATCACATAGCTGGCAACACCCCCGTATTCCGTTGCATACGAGCGGAAGCTCGTCATCACCAGTCCGAAGAACGGGAACAGCCAGATAATGCTGATCAGGATCAGCGCGATGTAGGCTGCAATGTTCCCTGCCCGGCGCTTGCCCGACATGGAAGCAGTTTTCTTTTCGTTTGTATTGTTGGCACTCATCACTGGAAGCCCTCCTCATCCTTTACAGACGGCAGCATGTTGTAAACCACCAGAGAAACCACCGCCGTTACCAGGAACACCATGATGCCGATGACCGCCGCCATCTTGTAGTTGGTGTCGGTAACCGTCATTTTATACAGCCAGGTAACCAGAAGGTCTGTGTTGCCAGCGTTTCCAGTAAGGCTCGTGGACAGAGGCTTGCCCTGCGTCAGAAGGTAGATGACATTGAAGTTGTTCAGGTTGCCGGTGAACTGTGTCAGCAGGAACGGTCCTGTAACGAACAGCATGTAAGGGAGCGTAATATGGAAGAACATCTGCACCGGGTTGGCGCCGTCGATCTTCGCACTCTCATACAGGTCCTCCGGAATGTTCATCAGAAGTCCGGTGGAAATCAGCATCAGGTACGGAATGCCGATCCAGATGTTCACCAGGATGATCATGACCTTTGCCAGCGTCGGATCCGTCCAGAACGGAACCGGGCTGGATACAATGCCGTGGGAAATGAGGAACCCGTTGACGATGCCGTCCGCTGCGAACATCTTGGTGATGTACAGAAGGGACACGAACTGCGGAACCGCAATGGTCATGACCAGAATGGTTCTCCAGAGCTTCTTAAAGCGGATGCCCTTTTTGTTGATCAGCATGGCAACCGCGAGTCCCAGGAAATAGTCGATGAACGTTGCAAAAAACGCCCACACCAGCGTCCATGCCAGGACTGTCAGGAATGTGGAGCCAAAGCCATTCGTTCCGAAGCTGAACAGGTTCTTAAAGTTATCCAGTCCAACCCAGGTGAAGAGATTGGTCGGCGACTGGTGCTCCTTGTCGTAATTGGTGAATGCGACGCAGACCATGAAGATGATCGGCAGCACCGTGAAAACAAAGATGCCCAGCACCGGGATCGACAGCAGCGTAATATGGAAGTTTTCGTCCAGGAGCGAGCGGAGCGTTTTCCGATTGTCCGGCAGCGTTTTCCCCTCTCTGAGCAGGTTCTCCTCCAGGAAGTTTTCCTTCACGTTCATCCGCCATATCACAATGAGCATGACAATCAGAATGATGGTCAGGATGCCGAACAGCAGGATCAGAAAGCTGTTGTCTCCGTAAACCGTCTTGCGGCGAACCTTCTGCGTCTCCACGGTTCCGAGCGTTGTAATCTTGCTGACATACTGCCAGCCGAACTGAACCATATACAGGATAAACAGAATTTCTGCCGCCAGAAAAGCCAGTCCCTTTGCGATCTGCCCGCGCAGAAGCGGTCCTGCTCCCATCACCACATAAGAAAGTCTGGTTTTCCAATCCCCTTGCGCAAAGGTCGTGCCAATCTCCCGAATGTTCTCTCCCAATGCCGCAAGCGCTGCGCCGGATGCATTCTTTGATTTTCCGTTCAGCGTTTGTTTGCTCATGACGATTCCCCCTGTCTCTTTCATTGCCTTATTTCAGTATGAGATGAGCCGGCAAATTGAATCTGCCGGCTCCGTCTCTCTTCCTCTCTGCACATCCCGGCTCCGTCCGGCAAGGCACCATGCACTGCCGTTTCCCCTCCGTGGCCTGCCGGATGCCGGAATGTGAGACTGTCTATAGTGTTTCAGGATTACTGTGCGTAAGAGATGCAGGTATCCTGGAAGCTCTGCAGTGCAGCCAGAAGGTCTGCATCGCTGCTCTTGCTCGTCAAAGCTCCGGAGATTACATCATCGCCAAGTCCGGTTGCCAGTGTCCAGTAGTCGCCCGGATACTGTCCCTGCGGCTTGTCTTCCAGCATCTGCTCATTCAGAGCGGACAGTGCCTCGTCAGACTTAACAGCGTCAGACTGCTGTGCCTCTACGTTGGACGGGCCCCAGCCAAGTGCCTCATAGCGGGCCAGCTGAACCTCGCTGCCGGAAAGATATGCAGCCAGAGCATCGCAGACTGCCAGCTTATCCTCATCCTCCTGCGGCTTTACACCCAGGAGCTTGTAGCCGGAGAAGCCGGACAGCTGATAGGTGTTGCCGTCCGCTCCCTTAAAGGAAGGAAGCTTTGCGCATGCATAATTGTCGCCCAGAACCTCTTTCAGAGTGGTTGCATCCCATGTGCCGTCTACAATGGCTCCAATGCTGGTTGCTGTTCCTGCGGTGGAGCCGTTTACAAATGCGCCGGACTCCTGCATTGCGATCATTTCCTTCAGGGCAACAACGCCTGCGTCGGAAGCGTAATCAACGGTTGCGCTGGTGAAGTTTCCTGTGTCATCGGTCTCATAGGAAAGGTTGCAGCCGGTCCCGAAGAAGAATGCGGTCTGATACCAGCCGGAGTTGATCTCCATGTAGAAGTTCTTGCCGGCGGACTTGCAGTCTGCAAGGATGGTGTCCAGATCCGTAGGATCCGTAACAACGCTCTTGTCATAGTACATAAAGTAGCCGTTGTCCGAGGTCAGCGGATATGCATACAGCACCGAGCCGACGGTTGCTGCGTTGACAGCGCCTTCATCGTTATCGGCCTTCACGGCATCTACGTTCTCCGGAGCGACCTCCTCGAGTGCGCCAGCCGAAACCAGACGTGCGATCTGATCCTGTGCGAAGCCAAAAATATCGCCGCCGGCTTCCACGTCCGTAATCATGTTCGAAGCAGCATCGCCTTCGCCGACTGCCTCAACCGTAAAGGTGGCATCCTTTACGCCTTCGTTTGCTTCCTTAAACTTTTCGATCTGCTCATTGGTAAAATCAACAGCTGCATCGGCAACCCAGACCTTAATCTCACCGCTGTAGTTGAGCTCCACAGGCTCTGCCGCCTCTTCCTCAGCAGCTTCCTCTGTCGTCTCCTCTTCCGCCGCCTCTGCTGTCTCTGATGCAGCAGTATCTGCCGATGCATCCGAAGTGCTTCCGGAGCTTCCGCAGCCGGCGAGCATTGCCGATGCAAGAACACCAGCCATCAATGCCGAAACAAGTCTTTTTTTCATAAATAACTGCCCTCCTGTTATTGCCGCCCTTGCGGCCACACGACCGACCATTCGGTCCGCATGAGCAATGCCGTTTGTTATTTGCACAAGTTATTTTGTGCGCAACCGCTTGCTCATTTTGCTTTTTAACTATAGTTCTGTGTTTCATTTATGTCAATCTGACCATTTTAACAAATAGATTTCATGGTTTTTGGCATTATTGCATAATTCCTTGTCGATCAAGTGCCAGTCAGTGAAGGGTCCTGGCGGCGCTAAGCTTCCGGCCCGGTCATTCTCCACCGCCCAGTCGCTTGGCTGGCGAATTGACTGTAACTATAAGCCCTCGTCTCAATGCAGTCGTTCAATGCCGTATTCGCAAACGCATGAAATGGTGCTATAAAAGAGGAGACATTTATTTATGAAAAGAGGGGATTCGAAATGAACGAAGAAATCAAGGAAACCATCCAAAGCTGCATTGACCGCGCGCTGGAGCGCCGGGAGCTGGCAGGCTGCAGCTTCTGTCTTATGCAGGATAACAAAGAGAAGCTGTATACCGAGGCCGGCTATGCCGATCTGGCTGCCGGGAAGAAAATTTCCAGAGACAGCATCTACCGGCTCTATTCCATGTCGAAGCCGGTAACCGCCGCGGCAATGATGGCGCTGGCGGAGGACGGATACATCGATCTGCTGGATCCGGTGTACCGGTATTTTCCCTCCTTCCGGCACCAGAATTATGTGACGGCGGACGGCGATGTCCGGCCGGTGGATGACGAGCACGTCATGCTGGTCCGAGACCTGATGAACATGACCTCCGGCCTCGTCTATCCGGACGCCGCAACACAGCCGGGGCGTGAAACCGATGCGATTTATCAGGACGCCGTATCCAGGCTCGGAACGGATCACGGCATGTCCACCATGGAATTCGCGGACCGAATCGGCGAATGCACTCTGCTGTTCCAGCCGGGGACTGGGTGGAATTACAGTGTATCTGCAGACATTGCCGGCGCAGTGGTTGAAAAGGTTTCTGGCATACACTTTGGTGAATATCTGCAGGAGCGCCTGTTTGATCCCATCGGAATGAAGGACACCGGCTTTTCTGTCCCCGAAGGAAAGCTTGATCGCCTGGTGGTGTCTTACCAGAATGAAAATGATGAGGAGGGAGCGACGCTGGTTCCCTACACCGGCAATCACCTCGCCATCCGCAATGACGGCGGCGAGAATGCCTTTGAATCCGGCGGAGCAGGCCTCTTTTCGACGCTGGATGATTACCGGCTGTTTACTTCTATGCTCTTAAACGGCGGAAACGCAGAAAACGGCAGGCAGATCCTCCGCCCGGGAACGGTTCGGTATCTGACGAGCGGAAAGCTCAGCCCCCAGCAGCAGGAGTACTTTGACCGGTGGCGGGGACTCTCCGGCCACACCTACGGCAATCTTAACCGCGTGATGACCGATCCTTCGCAGGCTGCAACCATCGGCCACAAGGGCGAATACGGATGGGACGGCTGGCTCGGCGTTTATTTTTCCAACGACCCGGAGCGCCGTCAGACCATGCTGCTGATGCTCAACCAGAAGGACTACGGCACCAGTCGGCTCACGCGGCAGCTTCGGAACATTGTGAACTCCCTCTGATAAGATATCGTTTGCCGCACAACATATATACTTAAACTTCCCACATCAAAAGTGGGCGTGAACCTTGAAAACTCAATAGTTTAAC
>CAVJLL010000028.1:0-17205 GCA_963650385.1 Clostridium sp. CAG:508
AAGGTGCTGCAAAGGGCAATGAGATAGAAATCATCGCACCGGAGAAACTGAACATTGCTCCATGTAAAGGCTGCGGAGCCTGTCAATGCAGCAAGGGCTGTGTAGATCAGGATGATACGAATCCGACCATAGATAAAATCGTTGCAGCAGATGTGATTGTATTTGCCACACCGGTTTATTGGTGGGGAATGTCAGCACAGCTGAAGCTCATCATTGATAAATGTTATTGCAAGGGACTCCTTCTGAAAAACAAGAAAGTCGGAGTTCTTGTTGTCGGAGCCGCTCCGGTCGGCAGTGTGCAATATGAACTGATTAACAAGCAGTTCCAGTGCATGGCAGATTACCTGTCTTGGGATGTGCTGTTCCAGAAATCCTATTCCGCAAGTGACAGAACGGATTTGAATAATAACGAAGATGCAATTGCTGAGCTGAAGGAACTTGGGCGCAGTCTGTGATCCGGCGTGTGGTTCTGGTTCCCTTCTGCTAAAGGCAGTGAAGATTCTTGGTAAAGATGCTGTTACCACTGGATTTTTGGCCAGGAAATCAACATTACGACATATTGTCAGGCGACATTTTCTGAGCGGAGCATGCGTTGAGAGAAATTCGATGACTAAAAAATACAAATTGCTAGACTGGTGGATAGAAGCGTCAGGATACTATGCTGGTTACAAAACGACTATTTTTGTGTGTTCAAAGGATGGAAGATTGTGCGTTGAACCGGAAGAATTTGAAGCGCAGATTAAGAAATTGGTTGAAGAGGGAAAATGCGCTCCTGGATTGCCGGAGCCGCCGAAAGAATCATTTTCGCAGCTGTTTCACATTGTTGAATGTTGCTTTTTTGATGACGGCGCAACGAAAATTGCATATGAGGGCGAGTTTGAACCGATAGAATCTGTGCCGGGTGATTCTTCTATTCCGGATAGCCCGGAGGAGTGGCTGGATGGATTCAGCACCTTTTCGATCTACTAGGTGCTGCCAAAGATCATCGAGCTGTGGGGGCTGAACGTCCAGACCGATGTGCAGTCTAAAAAACTTCGAGCAACTGACCGCCCGATGACAACGCCATTATTTCTGCTCCGCTGCGTACAGCTCGGCATCTCCATCCGGGATCTCGACCTGCCGACTATTGGAATGGTAAACGATATGTACGCAGAAAGCGGGAATGATGATTACAAGGGATATAGGGAAATTGCTACGCAAAAAAATTTCGATGCCTTTTAATGCAAAAGGACCTTTGACAGTGCCTGGAACCAATAGTTCAAAAGCAATGTAGGAATAAATATCCTTGATGTCATTTCTGGCTTCTGGAGAATTTGCAAGAGTGTCATGCTGAGCCAACTTAACCAAACTCGACAAACGTGCTTATTCTGATTACAATATAAGCACGAAAGGATGGTGATTCCATGAATGAGATGGCAGAGCTGACTAAAACTCACAATTATCTTACTCCAAGAATCGCGGAAGAATCCGGAATTTCAAAGTTCAAGTTTTACAAATATGTTAGAGACAATGGGCTGGAAGCGGTTAGCCGCGGTGTTTACTCTACTGATTCAGTATGGACTGATGAATTGTATGTGCTCCATAAGAGATGTCCGAATGCTGTTTTTTCACATGATGAGGCATTTTATTACCATGGCCTAACGGACAGAGAGCCGTTTATCCATACACTCACCATATACAGTGGATATAATGCTCACAGACTCATAGCGAATGGAGACTGCAAAGTATACACTGTGAAACGAGAGCTGTTAAATGTAGGAAAAACCATTGTGGAAGATAATGATGGAAATATGGTTCCGATGTATGACCTGGAACGGACAATCTGTGACCTGATTAGAAGTCGGAGCAGCATTGAGCTGCAGGATTTCAATTCGGCATTAAAAACCTATATTTCTCGAAGAGACAAGGACCTGAATCGTCTTATGGAATATGCAAAGCTATTCCGGGTTGATAAAGTGATCCGCAGATACATGGAGGTGTTATTGTAAAATGCAGCTGACACCGGAGCAGATTAAGGGAAGAATCAAAAATGTGGCCAAGGAAAATAAGGCAGATGCAAGAACGCTCATGAGAATCTATATGATGGAGCGATTTCTTGAAAGGGTGGCAAACTCTGAGTACAAGGACAACTTTATCATTAAAGGCGGAATGCTGGTTACGGCAATGGTTGGTGTTGCGCTCAGATCCACAATGGATATCGATACCAGTATCAGGAACCAGAATTTGTCAGCAGAAGATGCAAGGCAAATTGTAGCTGAGATTAAAGATATTGATCTTGGCGATGGGGTGACATTTGAAATCAAAGACGTTTCCAATATCATGGATGAAATGGAATATCCGGGCATTCGCTTTACTATGAATGCCGTGATGGGGAAACTGATAACACCGATGAAGATTGATATCTCGACTGGAGATGTTATTACACCAAGAGCCATTGAGTATCAGTATAAACTGCTGTTGGATGATCGCTCGATAAGCCTGTGGTCATATAATCTGGAGACGATTCTTGATTCTGGCAGAGAAACTTCAAACTGTACTTGCGAGAGGCCTCTTGAACACCAGAATGAGGGACTTTTACGATATTAGAACACTGCTTTTGATGTATGACCAGAATGTTGACAACGATGTTCTGAAAAGAGCGTTTGATGCAACTTGTAAAAAGAGAAGCACTGAAAATTTAAAATTGGAAGCACCAGGGATTATGGCGGCTGTCGGCGGAGATACGCAGCTACATACTCTTTGGAAGTCTTATCAGAAAAAATATCCTTATGCGGCTGATATCAGTTATGAGGATATTATGGAGAGTACAAATCTCTTGTGGAGAAGGCTTCAATAGTAGCAATTAACCTTTAGAGAACAATATTTATATCTAAGGCATCTGTCAGAAATGGCAGGTGCTTTTTTGATGCGGAAAGGAGGAACAGCCGATGGCGGCAAACAGAATCAAGGGTATCACTGTCGAAATCGGCGGTGACACCACAAAACTACAGACGGCTCTTAAGAGTGTCAATTCTGAGATCAAAAACACCCAGAGTCAGCTGAAGGATGTCGAGAAGCTCTTAAAGCTCGACCCTGGCAATACGGAGCTCCTTGCGCAAAAGCAGAAACTGACCGCCCGATGACAACGCCATTGTTTCTGCTTCGCTGCGTACAGCTCGGCATCTCCATCCGTGACTTGGATCTTCTGACGATCGGTATGGTGAACGATATGTACGCAGAAAGCGGAAATGATGATTACAAGGGATATAGGGAAATCGCTACGCAGAAGGATTTCGATGTCTTTTAATGCGAAAAGGAACAGTATTCAAGCTGTCCTTCTTGCAGTTAGTCATTATTCATTTGTGCCGCCATGCGTTGCATATCTCGTCCGCCGTAGACAATTCTGATAATTGTTACAGTCAGAGCAACATCGTCTACTGTGTAGAAAACGACAAAATTATCAACCGGAACTTTATGCATGCTCATGCTTTTCCACGGTTCCCAATCAACGATAGGATTTCGCGATGGCATAAAATCAAGAGAACGAATTGTTTTTCGGATTCTGTTCACCTGACCTTCGGCAGTGCCTGGAACCAATAGCTCAAAAGCAATGTAGGAATAAATATCCTTGATGTCATTTCTGGCTTCTGGAGAATAGACAACGGAATAGGTATCATTCATATGCCAAATTCCTTAGCCAGTTCCGCATCAACCTCATCTGCCGTATAGGTTTTTCCGGATTTGAGCGATTCCACACCCTTCATCAGTTCTGCATCAAGTTCTGCCCGGCTCATTCCGCCGATACAGGTAGGTTTGGCAGATGGAAGATGCAAATTAAGAGGCAGTCCTCTGGTCAATACAATCTGACTGTACAGCATCTGGATTGCGCTGGATGGTGTAATGCCCAGCTGAGAAAGGATTTCTTCAGCGTTTTCTTTTAGCCCAGTATCAATACGAGCATAAACTGCTGTTGTATTTGCCATGTATATCACACTCCTTTGACTATATCATAGACCATACGATATGCAGACGCAAGCAATCGCAAGCAATGTTTGGCGAAATTTCACTTTTACGGAAAGGAGGAACAGCCGATGGCGGCAAACAGAATCAAGGGTATCACTGTCGAAATCGGCGGTGACACCACAAAACTACAGACGGCTCTTAAGAGTGTCAATTCTGAGATCAAAAACACCCAGAGTCAGCTGAAGGATGTCGAGAAGCTCTTAAAGCTCGACCCTGGCAATACGGAGCTGCTTGCGCAAAAGCAGAAACTCCTGGCATCGGCGGTCAGCGAGACCAAGGAAAAACTGGCAACGCTGAAGACAGCAGCGGAACAGGCAAATGAGGCTCTTGCCAATGGTGACATTACTAAGGAACAGTATGATGCCCTGCAGCGTGAGATCATCGAGACTGAGAATGAGCTAAAGAAACTGGAGGAGCAGGCAAACCAGTCAGCAACGGCTATGCAGAAAATCGCTGCAAGCGGCGAGAAGCTAAAGTCCACCGGGGATAAGGTGACCTCCGCCGGTGAGAAGCTCCTGCCATCCGGGAGAGCATTACGTATGGGAATCCGGTTTATTATCTGTATCGAGAGCTATACCTTTACACACCGTACCTTGCCACCATCAATAACCTTGGCACGCCGGTTGTCAAGACGGCGGATAAGACTATGAAAATCACATACACCATCACCGAGGAGTGATGGAAAAGAATCAAGCGACTGTCCATAGTGGATGGCCGCTTTTTATTTTCAAAGGAGGGCCACACGGACTCCTGGTGTGCGACCTTTGTATCTGCCTGTGCCATCAAAACCGGCATGACGGATATCATCCCGACAGAGTGCGGTTGCGGAGAGATGGTGCAGCTCTTCCAGAAGCTGGGCGAATGGGATGAGAACGATGCCAGAGTGCCGAAGGCAGGTGACATCATCTTTTATGATTGGCAGGATAGCGGAGTCGGAGATAACAAGGGGACGCCGGATCATGTCGGCATCGTGGAGGAAGTCTGTGGCAGCGCCATTACGGTGATCGAGGGCAACAGGAATAATGCCGTGGGCCGCAGGAAGATCGCTGTGAATGGCAGGTATATCAGAGGCTACGGCGTACCGAAGTTTGAGACCTCTGAGAAGTCAGTAGAAATTTTTCTCCGGTCAAACGCCCTACAACTGTCCTTAACGGATTAGGAAGATGACAATTATGGAGGAAATGGAAAGATGACAAAAGAACTACGCTTAAGCGAAAAATACACGCTTACCATTGCTGAGGCGTCTGCTTATTTCAATATCGGTATTAAGAAGATGCGGCGCCTGGCGGAAGACCACACCGGAGATTTTGCAATTCAGAACGGCAGCCGTTATCTCGTAATACGCACAAAATTCGAGCAGTTTCTCTCTGAAACTTCTGCGATATAAATCCCGTTTATCTGCGGATAGTAGTTGCTATTCCGGCAGCTCTACGGGAATATACAAATACTTTTAAGGAGGTGAACACCATGAAAAAGCCTTTGCTTGAAGATAAGGATTACCTTACGCCTTCCGAGGCCGCAGCGCTTTTTAACCTTAGCCGGAGAAAATTCTTCCGGCTGTGCGAAGAAGGCGGCAATGGATTTATGGCTCTTTACGGTGATCGAAGGCTGATCATCAAGGGCGAGATTGAAAAATACCTGGCGCAGCCGGGAGTAAAGGAGAAGCTGGCAAATGGCAAACCAAGGACAAAGAAGAGACTCGAAACATAGAGTCCTGCGCAAAGGAGAGTCAATCCGGCAAAACGGAAAATATCAGTTCAAATACCAAATGGACGGAAAGCCGCACTTTGTGTATAGCTGGAGACTGGAAGCAACCGATCCGCTTCCGGCCGGAAAGAAGCCGGGCCCTGCGCTGCGGGAACTGGAAAAGCAGATCGGAAAAGATCTGGACTCACAGCTTGATCCGTTTAAAAAGAAAATGACGGTCAAAGAGCTGGTGGAGCGCTATATCAGGACCAGAACCGGCGTAAAGCCGAGCACACGCGGCAACTACACATTCGTTCAGAATCTCATGGAAAAAGAGGAGTTCTTTGGCTGGAAGATCGGTACGATCAAGGTATCCGATGCAAAGCTCTTCCTCATCAAGCTCCAGGAGGACGGCAGAGGCAGCAGCACAATCAAGACGGTCCGGGGAGTGCTGCGGCCCGCCTTTCAGATGGCAGTGGATGATGACATCCTTGTGAAGAATCCGTTTAACTTCCAGCTTGCGGGCATCATTGTGAACACCGAACATACCCGGCAGGCAATCACCAAGGAGCAAATGCAGAAGTTCCTTAAATTCGTACACGATGACAATGTGTACTGCAAATACTATGAGGCCTTTTACATTTTGTTCCACACAGGAATGCGCATCAGTGAGTTTTGCGGGCTGACCGTGCGGGACATCGACCTGGAGAAGAATGTCATTGATATCAATCACCAGCTGCAGCGGATCTCAACCGGCGAATACATTGTCGAAACCACAAAGACCAATGCCGGAACAAGGAAGCTTCCTATTACAAACGATGTGGCAGACATGTTTCGCGCGATTATAGAGGATCGGCCGACGGATCTTCCGGAGCGGATGGTGGATGGGTATGTGGGATTCCTTTTCCGAGACAAGGACGGAATGCCGGAGGTGGCGATGCACTGGCAGCACCGATTCAACCATGCAGTCAAGCGCTACAACGATATCTTCCGGGTGCAGATGCCCAATATCACTCCGCATGTTTGCCGCCATACCTACTGCAGCAACATGGCAAAGGCCAGAATGAATCCGAAGACGCTGCAATACCTTATGGGGCATTCCGACATTGGCGTCACGATGAATGTTTACACACACCTTGGCCTGGACGATGCAAAGGAAGAGATGATCCGGATGGAGGAGCTGGAGCAGGCAAGAAAAGAGGTCAACAAGCCGGAAGGGACGAAGGAAATGAAGCAGTCCATGTTCCGAGCCGTTTAACAAAAAATAACAGCACCCCGGTGAGCAGCCAATGCCCGCCGGGGTGTTCTTTTGTTATAGTAGTCAGTACAGACTCAACTGACTACGTTTTGACTACGATTGAAGGAACAGATATGCCGCGATTTGCCCTGTTTTGCCATTTTGCCGTAAAATGTGTGCATGACAGTTGCAGTCTGCGGTGTGCGCAAAAAGCTCCAAAACACGGCAAAACGCGGCATTTTAGGCAGGAGAAACCTATGAAAAAAGTGTTATTTGTGTGCCACGGCAATATCTGCCGGTCCACGATGGCGGAATATATGTTCAAGGAAATGGTGCGGCGTGCGGGCAGAGAAAGTGAATTCCGCATCGACTCTGCGGCGACCAGCACGGAGGAGATCGGAAACGGCGTGCATTACGGCACGCGGGAGAAGCTCCGGAAAGAGGGAATTCCGTGCGGCGATCACCGGGCCAGGCAGATGACGAAACGAGACTATCGGGAATACGACGTCCTCCTGGGTATGGACAGTGCCAACATCCGGAATATGACGCGGATTGCCGGAGGGGATCCGGAGCATAAGATCCGCCGCGTGCTGGATTTTACGGATCATCCCAGGGACATTGCAGACCCTTGGTACACCGGCAATTTTGACGATACCTACGCGGATTTGGAAGAGGGACTGCAGGCATTCTGGAGGTGGATTTAACGGATGGAACGCATTACTATGGCACACGGCAGTGGCGGAGTGTCGACCGGGGACCTGATCCGGGATATTTTTGCTGCAGAGCTGGGGAATGAATATCTGAACCAGATGGAGGATTCCACGGTGGTTCCGGCAGGGGGCGAGCGGCTTGCGCTGACAACGGACTCCTTCGTTGTGACGCCGGTGGAATTCCCCGGCGGAGACATCGGGCGGCTGAGTGTCTGCGGGACGGTGAATGACCTATTGATGAGCGGCGCGAGGCCTGCCTACCTGACCTGCGGCTTCATTCTGGAGGAGGGACTTCCCATTGCGGCGCTGCGCCGGATCGTGCATTCCATGGCCGAAACGGCAGAAGAGGCCGGCGTTGTGATCACTGCCGGCGACACGAAAGTGGTGGAGAACCATTCCGGACCGGAGGGGGGCCTTATCATCAATACAGCGGGAGTCGGATTCTTACGATCCGGGCAAAATACGTTCTCCCCCCAGTGCATTCGGGAAGGAGATGCTGTACTCGTGTCCGGCAATCTCGGCGATCACCACGCGGCAATCCTGGGCAGACGGATGGGGTTGGAGAACCGTATTCAGAGCGACAATGCACCGCTGGGTGAAATGGTGCAGGCGCTTTTGAATTCGGGGGCCGAGGTCCATGAGATGCGGGATGTAACAAGGGGAGGCCTCGCCACCGTTCTGGATGAATTTGCACAGGCTGCGGGGAAACTCATCACGCTCCGGGAGGAGCGCCTGCCGGTCAGCAGCGAGGTGAAGGGCTTTGCAGGGATCCTGGGGCTGGACCCTTTGTACATGGGAAATGAAGGGAAGATGCTCTGCATTGTTCCGGAGGCGGACGCAGAAAAGGCACTGGAAGCCATGAAAAACAGCCGCTACGGAGAGCATGCAGCCATCATCGGAAGCGTCTCGCAGCCGGATGCGGCAGAGGGCGAGCGGCCCGCGCTTCTCATCCGCACGGCCATCGGCGGACGCCGCGTCGTGGGTCCGCTCTACGGAGAGGGACTGCCACGCATCTGCTGAACCAGACCGTACAGCAAAGACCGTGCTGCTGTACAGATGCCAGAACTTGTTGCTGGCTGGCAAGCGAATCAGACCGGAACGTTGAAACCTGCCGCGTTTCGGGGTATTATCAATGTTTGGAGTCTGGCCAGTGACAGGGCGGTGCAGAACGCCACATGAGCAAAAGAAAAGCTGCGCAGCAGCGATTTTGCGAATGGGCTCTGAATAGTTATGCCCGGAGTCGTCGCTGCCGGCATGTGCAACAGTGAAGTATAAGCATCATGTATGAGGGAACACTATGCCTTTGACAAAGAAACCCGTGACCGGCATGAAGGATGTGATGCCGGCCGAGATGGAGATCCGGGACTACTGCATCTCTGTGATCAAAAAGACCTATGCCGAGTTCGGCTTCCAGGGAATCGAGACGCCCTGCGTGGAGAACATCGAGAATCTGACCTCCAAGTCCGGCGGCGACAATGAGAAGCTGATCTTCAAGATTCTAAAGCGCGGCGAGAAGCTTCGCCTGGAGGAGGCGAAGGCGGAGTCGGATCTGGTTGACGGCGGTCTTCGCTATGACCTTACGGTGCCGCTGGTCCGTTATTTTTCCAATCATGAAAACGAGCTGCCGATGCCGTTCAAGGCGCTGCAGATGGGCAATGTATGGCGCGCAGACCGCCCGCAGAAGGGACGCTACCGCCAGTTCATGCAGTGCGACATCGACATCATCGGCGAGCCGACGAATCTGGCGGAGATCGAGCTGATTCTTGCCACCACGACAACGCTCGGACGCCTTGGCTTTAAGGATTTCCAGATCCGCATCAACGAGCGGCGGATTCTCAAGGCAATGGCGAAGGTCTGCGGCTTCCCTGAGGAGCGCTTCGATGAGGTGTTCATCACGCTGGACAAGATGGACAAGATCGGCCTGGACGGCGTCTTAAAGGAGCTGACAGAGAGCGGCTTTGCGGAGGAATCGGCAAAGAGCTATGTTGCTCTGTTTGAGGGCCTCGAGGCGGCAGAGGATCCGCTGGGGTACCTGGAGGAGAAGCTTGCCGGCACCATCGAGGAGGACGTCATTCCGACGCTGCGCGAGACCATTGAGACCGTGGAGGCGACCAAGCAGGCGGAGTTCCGCATGGTTTTTGATCCGACAATTGTCCGCGGCATGAGCTACTACACGGGAACGATTTTTGAAATCGCGATGCCGCAGCTGGGCATCAGCGCCGGCGGCGGCGGACGGTACGACGGAATGGTTGGAAAGTTCACCGGCAAGGACGTTCCGGCGTGCGGCTTCTCCATCGGCTTTGAGCGCATCATCCTGATCCTCCTGGAGCAGGGCTTTGAGGTGCCGGGCAAGAGCGAGAAGGTGGCGTTCCTTCTGGAGAAGAACCTTCCTGGCGAGCGCCTGAAGGAAGCCATCGAGACGGCACAGAAGGAGCGCGCGGCCGGCCGGTCGGTTCTCGTTGTCCGCATGAACAAGAATAAGAAATTCCAGAAGCAGCAGCTCGAGGCACAGGGCTACACGGCCTTCGAGGAATTCTATGCGAAGCCGATTCAGTAAGCGGTTTCTTGACCCTGACATCATATATTTTTGTATCTGTTTAGCACCTGCCACATTTCAACGTGAATTGACTGCTTGCAGGCATATTCACGATTGAAATTGGCAGGCGGCCAAGGTCAAACAGGAGAAGGCGGCGATAGCGCCTTCGAGTGTCGACCTCATGGCCAGCCGCATCGAGGATTTGCGGATGCGAGGAGAAATCCGCGTATGCGGTTTCTCCGTAGCACGGAGTGTATTGGCGGCTTTGCCGACAATCACTCCAAGATAAGAGAAAATGCCATCGGGCATTTTCGAGTATCAAATTCGAGATGGGTGCTAAACAATTACCACATTTTTAAGGAGATTACTTATGCAGTCACGTACACATACCTGCGGTGAGCTTCGGCTCGCAGATGCCGGCAAAAAGGTTCAGCTGTCCGGATGGATGGAGAACCTTCGCGTGGTCTCTGCCAACCTTGGCTTTGCCGTTCTCCGCGATTTCTACGGAACCACGCAGATTGTCGTAGAGAACGAAAAGATGATGAACCAGTTCAAGACCATCACGAAGGAGTCCACGATCAGCGTGGTCGGCACCGTTCGGGAGAGAAGCTCCAAGAACCCCAAGCAGCCGACCGGTGAGATCGAGGTGGTGCCGGAGTCGGTTACGGTCCTCGGCCGCTGCCGCTACGCAAACCTTCCGTTTGAGATCAATCACAGCCGCGAGGCGGATGAACAGTTCCGTCTGAAGTACCGGTATCTCGACCTTCGCAATCCGGAGGTGAAGAAGAACATCATTCTCCGCTGCAATGTGGTTGCCGCGCTTCGCCAGGCGATGACCGAGCACGGCTTCCTGGAGATCACGACGCCGATCCTGACGGCCTCCTCTCCGGAGGGTGCAAGAGACTACCTGGTTCCTGCCAGAAAGCATCCGGGCGAGTTTTATGCGCTGCCGCAGGCGCCGCAGCAGTTCAAGCAGCTCCTCATGACGGCCGGCTTTGACCGTTATTTTCAGATTGCACCGTGCTTCCGCGATGAGGATGCCAGAGGCGACCGCTCTCCGGGAGAGTTCTATCAGCTCGACATGGAGATGGCTTTTGCAAGCCAGGAGGACGTCTTTGCCGTGCTGGAGGACGTACTTCCCCCGATTTTTGCAAAATACGGAACCTACGACCGGGCAAGCTCTGCGCCGTTTGTCCGTATCCCCTATATGGAAGCGATGGAGAAATACGGCTCCGACAAGCCGGACCTGCGCATCGATCTGACCGTGCAGGATGCGACCGAGGCCCTGAAGGACTGCGGCTTCGGACCGTTCGCGACCGTCCGCGAGAACAAGGACGAGGACGGCAATGTCATTGGCACCGAGGAGACGAAGGTCGTCATCAAGGCGGTCGTGGTTTCCGGCTTTGAGGGAACCCGCAAGTTTATCGACAAGACCCTGGCGGACGTTGAGGTGCAGGCAGGCAGCAAGCCGTACTGGTTCCGCATGGATGAAAACGGCGAGCTCGTCGGCGGCATTTCCAAGTTCGTAGCTCCGATCAAGGATCAGGTTGTCAGTGCACTTGGCCTGAAGCCCGGAGATTTTGTCGGCATCGCGTCCGGCGTGAAGACGGCGGCGCAGAAGACAGCAGGCGTTCTGGTGAAGACGCTCGGCGCTGCAGTTCCCGGCCATATGGATAAGGAGCAGTACGCATTCTGCTGGATCGTTGATTTCCCGATGTATGAGATCGGTGAAGAGAGCGGCGAGCTGGAGTTCTGCCACAATCCCTTCTCGATGCCCTCCGGCGGTCTTGAGACCCTGCTGAAGGCAGAACGGGGAGAGATCGATCCGCTGACCATCACCGCAGATCAGTATGACCTCGTATGCAACGGCGTGGAGCTGTCCTCCGGTGCTGTCCGCAACCACGATCCGGAGATCATGGTGAAGGCCTTTGAGATGGTTCGCCTGGGCGAAGAGGATGTAAAAAAGAAGTTCCCGGCCATGTACAACGCCTTCTGCTACGGCGCACCGCCGCACGCAGGCATCGCTCCCGGCGTGGACCGCATGGTCATGCTCCTCTCCGGAGAGGAGTCCATTCGCGAGGTCATTGCGTTCCCGATGAACAAGAACGCGCAGGACATCATGATGGGCGCTCCGTCTGCGGTGACACCGCACCAGCTGGAGGAGCTGCACATCCAGATTACTGAGGATGTGGCGGAATAAGGTAAGACAGAAGAAGGGCCCGCAGCAGAGTGTTTTCTGCTGCGGGCCCTTTTGCAGCACAGGCCGGCCGAAGACAGGGTGGCGGAGAATGTCCGGTGTCGGGGCCTTGCGAGGCCTCGGTGCTTGCGAGCGTCTTATGCGAGCTTAGCACCGCTAGGTCCGAGGATGGAGCACGTTTTTGCCGAGTGGCCCAACGGGCCATCTCGTAGCTGACGAAGTCAGCGTAGCGTCCCCGAACCGGACAACTCCGCCGGGACCCGTCGTCGGCCGATTTGTTATGCCTCCTCCTCGGCGCCGTCCGGCTCGTCCTTGGGGAGGTTCGGCGCCTCCTTGAAGCGAATCAGCACCTTCATAATACGGTTGCGCCGGATGCCCTTGGCCTGGAGCACCGTTCCGTCCTCCAAGGTGACGGATTCGCCGTCCTGCGGGATGCGCTCGAGTTTCTCGATGATGAGTCCACCGATGGAATCGTAGTCATCCGAGGCAAAGCTGCAGCCCAGTGCATCGTTTAAATCAATGAGCTTCATGGAGCCGTCGGCCAGGTACGTCACATCATCATACTGGCGCAGCTGACTCTTTTCGTCCTCGTCGTATTCGTCGCGGATGTCGCCGACGATTTCCTCTACCAGATCCTCCAGCGTGATCATGCCGACCGTATTGCCGTACTCATCCAGAACAAACGCAACACCGAAGGAGTGCTGCTGCATTTCCTTCAGAAGATCTGCCGTGCGTTTGTACTCGTAGGTGTAATAGGAGGAGTGCAGCATGCGGCGCAGCTGGAAGCGGGACGGATCGGGAAGACCGACGAAATCCTTGATGTTCAGGTGTCCGATGATCTTGTCCGGGTTGTCCTTGGCATAGACCGGAAGTCTTGTGAACATCTCCAGACGGAAGACGGACATGATGTCGTCGTAAGAGGCATCCTCCGGCACGCAGGTCATATCAATCCGCGGCACCATGATGTCCTTGGCAACCGCGTCGCCGAAGTCAAAGACGTTGTAGATGATCTTCTTCTCACGGCCCTCGATGGCGCCGTCCTCCTGCCCGACCTCCACGTAGGTCTTGAGCTCCGACTCGGTGAGCTTCTGCTTGGCGTTGGGATTGGTGCCGTTCAGCTTCATGATCAGGCCCGAGAGCTTCTCCACAACGAAAATAACGGGCGTCATCACCAGCATCAGCACGGAGATGACCGGTGCTGCCTTCATGGAAATCTCCAGCGCGTTTGTCTTGGCGGAATTCTTGGGCGTGATCTCGCCGAAGAGAATGATCAGAATGGTCAGAATGGCCGTTCCGAGGGAGACCATATTTTCACCCAGCGTTCGGATGATGAGGGACGTGGCAAGCGCAGAGGAGGAGAGGTTCACCACGTTGTTGCCGATCAGGATGGCGGAGAGCATCTTGCTGTACTGATCCAGAATTTCGAGCGTCTTGGCCGCGCGCGCATCGCCTCCGTCGGCCAGTGATTTCAGTGTGATCCGGTTCACCGTGCTCAGCGCCGTCTCCGCTGAGGAAAAATAGCCGGAGAGCATGATCAGGATGACCAGAATACCCAGTTGGATGAGATCGGAATTATGCATGAGGTCCTTTCTGTGGATATAAGCTTGATGTTGAGGCCAAAAGGTCTTTTGTCCCCAACTGATACCGGATTGCTGCGCACGTTGCGCTCCCGCAATTCTGGTATCAATCATAGCATAGATGCCCCAACTATTCACAAGCAGTCGGGATATGCTATAATGCTGAAGTTTGCAGGACGAAGTATGCCCTGCAGGAAACGATACATATGGAGGATAGTAACTATTATGAAGAAGAGCAAGGGAAAAGCGCTCGCGGGACTGGTTGTCCTTGTGGCAGTCATGGCCAGTCTCCTGTACCTGGCAGCCTTCGGCGTTGACAGCTGGGGCACAGGGTCCGCTTCGGATATCAAGCTGGGACTGGATCTGGCCGGCGGCGTCAGCATCACGTACCAGGCGGTGGGAGATGAGGATCCTTCCGACGAGGACATGAACGACACGGTGTACAAGCTCCAGCAAAGAGTCCAGCAGTACAGCACCGAGGCCCAGGTTTATCGTGAAGGCACGGACCGCGTGAACATCGAGATTCCCGGTGTGTCGGATGCCAACCAGATTCTGGAGGAGCTGGGACGCCCCGGCTCGCTGTATTTCATCCGTCAGACGGACGACGACGGCAATGCCAACTACGAATACGACTACACGAGCGGCGGCTACAAGCTGGACAAGGAGCTCGATGAGCTGATTGCCGACGGCGATGTCGTGCTGGAGGGTACGGATGTTGCAGATGCCCAGGGCGGTTATCAGAGCGACAGCATGAACAACCAGCAGATCGTCGTATCCCTTACCTTCACCGATGAGGGCAAGCAGAAATTTGCAGATGCGACAACGAGAGCTTATGAGAACGGCGAGAGCATTGCCATTTACTACGACGGCGAGTTCATCAGCGTGCCGACCGTGCAGGCGGCCATCACCAACGGACAGGCCGTGATCACCGGTGAGGACACGATTGAGGATGCCAGAAATCTTGCTTCCACGATCCGCATCGGCGGCCTCTCGGTAGAGCTGGAGGAGCTCCGCTCGAACGTGGTCGGCGCGCAGCTGGGTCAGGATGCTATTGACACCTCCCTTCTGGCCGGCGCCATCGGACTGCTCCTGGTGGTTCTGTTCATGATCGTGCAGTACCGCCTGCCCGGCTTTGCAGCAAGCCTTGCACTCCTTACCTACATCGGACTGGAGAGCATCATTCTGGTCGGCTTCGAGGTGACGCTGACCCTGCCCGGTATTGCCGGTATCCTTCTCTCCATCGGTATGGCGGTGGACGCGAACGTCATTGTTTTCGCCCGTATCCGCGAGGAGCTTCGGGAAAATAAATCCGTCAAGACGGCCATCGACAACGGCTACAGCAAGGCGCTGTCCGCCATCATTGACGGAAACGTTACTACATTGATTGCGGCATTCGTGCTGTACGTTCTGGGAACCGGTACGGTAAAGGGCTTTGCGCAGACGCTGGCCATCGGTATTCTGCTCTCGATGTTCACCGCACTGTTCATCACCAAATGGTACATGAAGGCGTTCTACACACTGTTCGCCAAGGATAAGAAATGGTACGGCGTCGGCAAGGACATGAAGACGCTGAAGGTGGTAGAGAAGCGGAAAATTTTCTATGCGATTTCAGCCTGCATCATTGTCTGCGGCTTCGTATTCATGGGCGTGCACAAGGCAGGCGGCGAGCATGCGCTGAACTACAGCCTGGATTTCGTCGGCGGAACCTCCACCAGCGTTACCTTCAACGAGGATTATTCGCTGCAGGAGATCAACGACCAGATCGTACCGGATTTCGAGCAGGTGACCGGCGATGCGAACGTTCAGGTTCAGAAGGTTGCCGGCGGCAATCAGGTTATTTTCAAGACGAGAACATTGAATTCGGACGAAAGAGAAGAGCTCAACAACCTTCTCATGAAGGATTTCAATGTGGAGGAGACGGCCATCCAGGCGGAGACGATCAGCTCCACCATTTCCTCCGAGATGCAGCGGGATACGATCGGCGCCGTTATCGTGGCACTGATTCTGATGCTGATCTACATCTGGCTGCGGTTTAAAGACATGCGGCTGGGTGCGGCGGCCATCCTGGCGCTGGCACACGACGTTCTGGTTGTTCTCACGGTATATGCGATTCTGCGCATCAGTGTCGGCACAACGTTTGTGGCATGCATGCTGACGATCGTCGGATATTCGGTCAATGCGACCATCGTTATTTTCGACCGCATCCGCGAGAGGCTTGAGAAAAAGCGCAAGGATACGGACATCGTGGATCTGACCAACCGTGCCGTTACCGACACACTGACGAGATCCCTGTTCACGTCGCTGACGACGTTCCTTATGGTGTTCACACTGTATATCTTCGGTGTGTCCTCGATCCGCGAATTCGCGCTGCCGATCATGGCCGGCATTGCGGCAGGCTGCTATTCCTCTGTGTGCCTGAGCTCGTCCTTCTGGCTGCTGCTGCGCAAGAAGTTCCCGCCCAAGCACGACGACAGCGGACGCTACGCAAGACAGAAGAAGGCTGCCGATCAGGCAGAGCGCAAGGCGAACCACGAGAAGACCGTGCGCGAGAAGACGGTGGTATAAGCGTTGACAAGAGCTCCGGCGTCCCTGAAATCAGGGATTGGCCGGAGCTCTTTTAAACCTTAGCCGCCTGCCAATTTTACCTGCCGATTTCAATCGTAAGTTTGCCTGCAGGCAGCAGGTTTGCGTTGAAATGTGGCAGGTGCTGAACAAATACGGAGAAGGAGACGATTGAATGGCCAAATGGATGGTCTATGCCAAAAAAGCGGATTTCAATGCCATCGCCAAAGAACTGGGAATTTCGCCGGTTACGGTGCGCGTTCTGCGCAACCGCGATCTTCCGGATGCGGCGTCAATGCGCCGGTTCCTTTGCGGGACACTGCAGGATCTGGATGAGCCGGAGCAGATTCCGGGGCTGAAGGACGCGGCCTTCGTATTGCGGCGCAAGATCCTGGAGGGAGCCTCCATCCGCGTGATCGGCGACTACGACGTGGACGGCATCTGCTCGACCTACATTCTCTGGCGCCTGATTTCATGGCTGGGAGGCAGGGTATCTGCCGCCATTCCGGACCGGATGCGGGACGGCTACGGCATCAACGACCGCCTTGTGGAAGCGGCCATTGCAGACGGTGTGGATACCATCATCACCTGCGACAACGGCATTGCGGCAGCAGGACCCCTTCAGAAGGCGAAGGACGCAGGGCTGACCGTCATCGTGACGGATCACCACGAGATTCCCTTTACCGAAGAGAACGGGG
>CAVJLL010000028.1:17444-24321 GCA_963650385.1 Clostridium sp. CAG:508
GTCATGCCGCTGCAGGATACGAATCACATTCTGGTGAAGGCGGGACTGCGGGAGCTGAGCCGGACACAGAACCTGGGCATGCGGTGCCTTCTGACGGCGGCGGGACTCACGGATACGCCGCTTTCGGTGTATCACGCCGGATTTGTGATCGGACCGTGCCTTAACGCCTCCGGGCGTCTGGACAGCGCGGAGCGGGCACTCTCTTTGTTTCAGGAGATCCGGGAGGCGGAGGCAATGATCCTCGCAAGGGATTTGAAGCAGCTCAACGACAGCCGCAAATCCATGACGGAGCAGGGCTTTGCTGCTGCGGCGGCCCGGCTGCAGGAAGAGGATGCCTCCGGTATCCGTCCGATTTCAGAGCGCAGGGTCCTCGTGCTGCAGCTGGAGAACTGCCACGAATCGCTGGCCGGCATCATTGCGGGACGCATCAAGGAGCGGTATCACCGCCCGACCATCGTACTCACGCAGTCGGAGGAGGAAGGCGTCCTGAAGGGCTCCGGCCGGTCCATCGAGGCATACGATATGTTCGCGGAGCTCAGCCGGTGCCGGGAGCTGTTCCTGAAATTCGGCGGACACAAGATGGCGGCAGGCCTGTCACTGAAGCGGGAAAATGCAGAGCTTCTGGAGCGGCAGCTGAATGCAGCCTGCACGCTGCGGGACGAAGACATGGCCGAAACGCTGCACATCGACATGATCCTGCCGATGCACCTGGTGACCATGGATATGGTACGCGAGCTCTCACGCATGGAGCCCTGCGGGACGGGGAACCAGAAGCCGGTGCTCGTTGCAAGAGACGTCACACTCCGCAAGACCGCGGTACTGGGCAAAAACCACAATGTCATCCGCCTGGAGGGCGAAGAGGACGGCGGAGAGCGGCAGAGCCTTGTCTGGTTCCTGACCGAGGACCAGCTGCCGGAGCCCCTGCAGACAGGCCCGGTAAAATGCCACGTCGCCTACGAACCGCAGATCAATGCCTTCCGCGGACGCGAGAGCCTGCAGTTCCTCATAAAAGACATAAAACTGGCGTGAGGCGTCACAGGACCGTACAACTCCGCCACCCTGTCGCCTGGCTGGCAGACGAAAGTGCTTGCAAATCCCGCGAAAGCGTGCTAGTGTTGGTATGTTTAAGTATAGAGTAGCGTTGACAATGAGAGTGGGCCGTTCCGGTCCACTCTTTTTGATGAAGGACTGCATGAGACTGCCGCAGAGCAGAAAAGAGGTGCCGTATGGCAAAGCGCAAGGAAACCGAAGAACTGGTGGAGCAGCTTCTGGAACCCATTGCTGCCTCCCGGGGCGTCCGCATCTACGATGTGGAATACGTGAAGGAAGGTCCGGACTACTACCTCCGTGCCTACATTGATAAGGACGGCGGGGTTACGATCGATGACTGCGTGGACGTAAGTCATGATCTTTCGGATGCACTGGATGATGCAGATCCGATTGCAGAGCCCTACACGCTGGAGGTATCGAGCCCGGGACTGGGACGGAGCCTCACGAAGGACCGTCATTTTCAGGCGAGCCTCGGCATGGCGGTGGAGGGGACGACCTACGCGCCCTACGAGGAGAAGAACAAGAGCTTCGACGGAATTTTGAAGGCCTTTGATGCAGAGAGCGTCACCATCGGCCGCACCGATGCCAAGGGGAATCCTGCAGAGGATCTCGTCCTGCCGCGCAAGGATATTGCGGGAATCCGCCTGAAGGTCACTTTATAAGAAAACGCTGCCCGGCGCAGCTTGAAAAGGAGAAGCAATGAACGAAGAACTGAAAGTCGCAATGGATGTGCTCGAAAAAGAGAAGAATATCAGCGCAGACACTCTTTTCGATGCCATCGAATCCGCACTGGTGATTGCCTGCAAGAGCAATTTCGGCAGAACCGACAACATCAAGGTCGAGGTTGACCGTGACACCTTCGAGTACCATGTATGGGCCGAGAAGGTCATCGTTCCCACCGAGGACGACGTGATGGACGACCAGAACGAGATTTCCGCAGCAAAGGCGAAGGAGCTGCATATTCTCGGCGAGGTCGGTGATGTTGTAAGAGTGGATTTCAACAGCAAGTCCTTCGGCCGCATTGCCACCCAGATTGCCAAAAACGTCATCCTCCAGAAGATCCGTGAGGAGGAGCGCAATGCAGTATATAATTACTTCGTCGAGAAGATGAAGACGGTCATCACCGGCGTTGTTCAGCGCCAGGTCGGCCGCAACTGGACCATCAATCTCGGTACCATGGACGGCTCCATCAAGGCGGAGGCCATGCTCAACGAGAAGGAGCAGGTTCCCACAGAGAAGCTCCGCACCGGAGACCGCATTAAGGTTTATCTGGTGGATGTACGCAAAACAGCAAAGGGCGGCACCAGAATTCTCGTATCCAGAACGCATCCCGACCTGGTAAAGGGTCTGTTCGCCGAGGAGGTTGCGGAGATCCGTGACGGCACCGTGACCATCGAGAGCATCGCCCGTGAGGCAGGAAGCCGCACCAAGATTGCCGTGTGGAGCAGCAATCCGAACGTGGATCCGGTCGGCGCCTGCGTCGGACTGAACGGAACCCGCGTCAACAACATCGTGGATGAGCTCAACGGAGAGAAGATTGACATCGTGAACTGGGATGACAACCCGGGCAACCTCATTCAGAATGCGCTCTCACCGGCGAAGATCGTTGCCGTATTCGCGGATCCTGAGGAGCACAGCGCCAAGGTTGTGGTTCCGGATTACCAGCTCTCACTGGCCATCGGCCGTGAGGGACAGAATGCCCGCCTGGCAGCCCGCCTGACCGGCTATAAGATCGATATCAAGGACGAGACACAGGCTAAGGACGCACCCGGCTTCCGCTATGAGGATTACCTTGACGGCGACGAGGATGAGGAGATCGAGTACGTCGATGAGAACGGCAACCCTGTCGATGAGAACGGCAATCCGATTGAGATAGAGACAGAGGAGTACGAAGAGGAGCCGATGGAGGACACCGCCGAGGAGCAGACCGAGTACGCTGCCGAAGAGGCGGCGGAGGAGCATGCAGAAGAGCCTGCAGAGGAGTCCGAGACGGTTTAAGATTTGTGATTATTCAGAGCCAGGCAAATTTGCACAAAATGAGCAAAAGGAAAGCTGCGCAGCAGCGATTTTGCGAATGGGCTTTGAACAGTTACGATCTATGATATAGAAGCAGCAACACTAAGGGGGAGATAAACGGTCTATGCCGAAAAAGATTCCGATGCGAACCTGTATCGGGTGCGGAGCCTGCAGGGAGAAACGCCAGCTGATCCGTATCGTGCGTACCGACGAGGGCCTGATAATGACAGATCCCGGCGGACGCAGAAACGGGCGCGGGGCATACCTGTGTCCGGATCCTGCCTGTCTGGAGAGGGCGTTTCAGAGAAAGGCGCTTGCCCGGGCATTCAAAACGCAGGTGCCGGCCGAGGAACTGACCCGCGTAAGGGAGGAACTCCGGGAACTGTGCAGACCGCCGGAACAGGAGGCGTCAGGATGAAGCCGCAGCAGAATCAGCAGAGCACACAGGAAATCAGTGAAGAGGTTCGTCTTCAGCGAGTCATTCAC
The DNA here is from genome assembly GCA_963650385.1 of Clostridium sp. CAG:508. Taxonomy (GTDB): domain Bacteria; phylum Bacillota; class Clostridia; order Lachnospirales; family Lachnospiraceae; genus CAG-791. The sequence continues at coordinate 20,997 of CAVJLL010000028.1, forward strand.
ATGCTGGGACTCGCGACAAAGGCAGGCAAGACCAAAAGCGGGACATTCCTTACAGAGGATGCCGTTCGGGCCAGAAAGGCCAGGCTTGTACTGATTGCAGAAGATGCAGAGACCAATACACGCAAGACCCTGGAGGATAAATGCCGCAGTTATCACGTGCCGGTTGCATACGCCGGGACGAAGGAACAACTGGGCCAGGCCATGGGAAAGGGAATCCGCTCCTGCGCAGCGATATTGGATCCGGGCTTTGCCCAGTCCATTTCGAAGCTGACAGGCGCCTGCACCCAGGAAGGAAGAGAGTAACGTGGAGAAGAATACGGATAAGAATTTGGAACAGAATGTAGAAAAGAGCGGGGAGAAGGGCGCAGCAAAGGCGGTCCACAAGGTCGTTACCCCGGTGAAAAAGAAAAAGATCATCATCGTGACGGGCGGCAATGCGGCCGGAAAGGGCCAGCATGCAGCCGGGAGCTATTCGGCGGGCGGCCAGGGAAGCCGCTCCGGTCAGGGCAGCGGAAACGGCGCAGGAGGCAGATCCTCCCGCGGCGGACAGAGCCGTCAGGGCCAGTCCCAGTCCTCCGGAAGCGCAGCCTACCATCCGATTAAGCCGAAGACGGTTCCTTCTCAGATGAGCGTGGACTTCCATAAGCCTGCTCCGCAGCCGGCGCGTACGGCCAGAAGAGCAGAGGACATCCCTGCGCAGGAGAAGGCAGGCATCGCAGCAGCTGCAGAGAAGGAAACGGCAGCGGCGGTGCAGGAGAGCGCTTCTGCAGTGAAGGCAGCGCCGGCGGCAGAGACGGCAGCGGCTTCTTCGTCCGAGGTGAAGAAGGCCGAGACAGCAGCAAAGGCTGCAGCACCGGAGCAAAAGGCAGCAGAGGCGGCAGCTCCTGTCAGGGAGGCCAAGCCTGCAGCGGACAAGCAGCCCGCGCAGACCGCAGGAGAAGCTCCGAAGGCAGAGGCTGCCAAGCCTGCAGAGGAGAAAAAGAGCGACGGCCCCATCGGATTTGTTCGCCTTGCACATTATGACAATTACGGACAGACATCGAGCACCGGCCGCGGAAACGGCTACTCCAGAGGCGGCCAGAATGGCCGGAGCGGCGCAGGAGCGGGTCAGGGAAGACGGCCCGCAGGTCAGGGCGACCGCACCGGCGGCAGCAGACCCTACGGCCAGAACGGCGCGCAGGGCGACCGCACGAGAAGCCAGGGCAGAGGCGGCTCTTATGCAGGACGTCCCGGCCAGGGTGCCGGCGGCTTTGGCGGCCGTCCGGGTCAGGGCGGTGCCAGACCCGGCCAGGGCGGAAACGGCCGCGGCTTTGGCGGTGCCAGTGCACCGAGCCAGGATTTTGGCGGCAGCAACGGGAACAAGCGCCGCAATCCCAACGGCGTATCCAGAGACCGCCACAACAAGAAGGATGTGGCGTTTGAGCAGAACGAGCAGAGAGAGAGACGCAACCGCTCCGGCCGCTTTATCAAGCCGGTCGTAGAGAAGGTGGAGGAGCCGGAGGAGCAGATCAAGGTCATCACCATTCCGGAGAAGCTGACCATCGGCGATCTCGCGGAGGCGATGCACCTGAAGCCGGCAGAGCTGATCAAGAAGCTCTTCCTGGCAGGCAAGGCCATGACCGTGAACTCGGAGGTTACCTACGAGGAGGCGGAGAACATCGCTGCCGATTACGACATCCTCTGCGAGAAGGAAGAAAAGGTTGACGTCATTCAGGAGCTTCTGAAGGAGGACGAGGACAAGGCGGAGGACATGGTTTCCCGTGCACCGGTTGTCTGCGTCATGGGACACGTTGACCACGGCAAGACCTCCATCCTGGACTACATCCGTCACTCCAGAGTGACCGAGAAGGAGGCAGGCGGCATCACGCAGGCCATCGGTGCCTACACCGTCGGCGTGGGCGACCGCACCATTACATTCCTCGATACGCCCGGACACGAGGCCTTCACGGCAATGCGTCTGCGCGGCGCACAGTCCACAGATATTGCAGTCCTGGTTGTCGCAGCCGATGACGGCGTCATGCCGCAGACGGTAGAAGCCATCAACCATGCAAAGGCAGCCGGCGTTGAGATCATCGTCGCTGTCAACAAGGTGGATAAGGCGGAGGCCAATCCCGATCAGGTCAAGCAGCAGCTGACCAAATACGAGCTGATTCCTGCCGACTGGGGCGGACAGACAGAGTTCGTCAATGTATCCGCCAAGACCGGCGAAGGCATTGATGATCTTCTGGATACCATCCTCCTTCAGGCAGACGTCATGGAGCTGAAGGCCAATCCGGACCGCCTTGCAAGAGGTCTGGTATTGGAGGCCAAGCTCGATCGCGGCCGCGGCCCGGTTGCGAACGTGCTGGTACAGAAGGGAACGCTCCGCGTGGGCGACTTCATCTCCGCAGGTCCTGCCTTCGGCAAGGTTCGCGCCATGATCAATGATAAGGGCAAGAACGTAAAAGAAGCCGGTCCTTCGGATCCTGTGGTTGTTCTGGGTCTTTCGGATGTGCCCGGCGCCGGCGAGGTTATTGTGGCGCACGCATCCAACGACGAGGCGAAGTCCTATGCACAGACCTACAAGGCACAGCACAAGGAAGAGCTCGTGGAAGAGAACGTCATGTCCATGAACGTAGAGGATCTGTTCGATCAGATGCGCGAGGGCAAGATGAAGGAACTCGAGCTCATCGTCAAGGCCGATGTACAGGGCTCGGTGGAGGCTTTGTGTGCTTCCCTCCAGAAGCTCTCCAACGATGAGGTCAAGGTGCGCATCATCCACAGCGCGGCCGGCAACATCACGGAGTCGGATGTGGATCTGGCTGCAGCCTCCAACGCGGCCATCATCGGCTTCAACGTGCATCCGGATTCGACGGCGAAGTCCATCGCGGAGCACAACGGCGTTTCGATTCACCTGTACAGAGTCATCTACCAGGCCATCGACGATGTGAATGCCGCACTCAACGGCATGCTGGCTCCCGTATATGAGGAGAAGGTCATCGGCCACGCCGAGGTTCGCCAGCTGTTTAAGTCCGGCAAGATCGGCAACATCGCCGGCAGCATGGTGCTGGACGGCCTGATCGAGAAGGGCTGCACGGTCCGCATCACCAGAGACGGCGAGAAGATCTTCGAGGGCGCACTGGCATCCTTAAAGCGCTTCAAGGACGACGTGAAGGAGGTCAAGGCCGGATACGACTGCGGTCTTGTCTTCGAGGATTTCGATTCCATGAACGTAGGCGATCAGATCGAGGCCTACAAGATGGTGGAGGTTCCGCGCGAGGAGGTCATTGCCCGCAAGGAGAAGGAAGCCGCCAGAAAAGCAAAGGAAAACGCATAAGGCGATGAA
>CAVJLL010000028.1:24499-33960 GCA_963650385.1 Clostridium sp. CAG:508
TATGAGAAAAAACAGTGTAAAAAACCGCCGGATCAACGACGAGGTCCGCAAGAGCCTTGCCGCGATCATCCGGGATATCAAGGATCCAAGGGTTTCGCCCATGACATCGGTCATTGAGGTGGAGGTCGCACCGGACCTCAAGAACTGCAAGGTCTGGATTTCGGTCCTGGGCGGCGAAGAGGAACAGAAGAAAACCATGCAGGGGCTGAAGAGTGCCTGCGGCTTCATCCGCTGGGAGCTGGCGCACCAGGTGAACCTTCGGAATACGCCGGAGCTCCACTTCCTGCAGGACGATTCCATCGCCTACGGCGTCGAGATGGCACACCGGATTGACGAAGTAAAGGCACAGGATGCTGCAGCCGAAGAGAGCAGGCGGAGCCGGGGCATCGACATCAATGACACCAGCGCCTATGTGGACGACGCAGCAGGCGATGACACGGATGGCGACATGGATGAGGAATTCAATGATGCGTCTGATGATGCATCGGATGATGCGTTCGGTGAAGACGGCAGTGAAGATAGGAATGACAGCATGGATGAGGACGAAGCGGAATGATCAGTATTTTGGATGAAGTGAGAGGCTGCAGAACCATCGGAATCAGCGGACACATCCGCCCGGACGGCGACTGCGTGGGCTCGTGCATGGGAATGGCGCTGTACCTGGAGAAGGCGATGCCGGACGCGCGTGTGGATGTTTACCTGGAGCACTTTTCGGAGGCACTGGAGCACAACATCATCGGCTCGGACCAGATTCAGCACGAGGTGCCTTCCAATCTCCCGCAATACGACGCGTTCATCTGCCTGGACTGCGAGAAGGAACGCCTCGGCGATGCATTGGATCCTTACATGAAGGCCGGCAAAAAAATTAACATCGACCACCATATGACGAATCCCGGAACCGGGGACGTGAACTGGGTGGTTCCCACGGCGAGCAGTGCCTGCGAGCTGGCGTACCTGACGATGGACGAGGCACGGATCGACCGGGAGGTGGCGCAGAACCTGTACGTCGGGATGGTAACGGACACCGGTGTTTTCATGTACTCCAATACGGGAAAGCAGACCATGGAGATCGCCGGTCGGCTGATTTCCTACGGCTTTGATTTTTCGTCGATTGTCCGCGAGGTTTTCTACGAGAAGACGTATATCCAGCAGCAGATTCTGGGCCGCGCGCTCTTAGAGAGCATCCGCTTCCTGGACGGGCGCTGCATCGTCAGCCGGATTGACCGCGGGACGATGCGGTTCTACCAGGCGACGAGCTCGGACATGAACGGCGTGGCCAGCGAGCTGGTGCACACCGAGGGCGTTTGCTGCTCGATCTTCATGTATGAGACGCTGCCGCACACCTACAAGGTGAGCCTGCGCTCGACGGGCGAGGTAAATGTGGCGGAGCTGGCCGCACTGTACGGCGGCGGCGGTCATGCAAGGGCGGCCGGATTTACCATCAGTGCCTCCTGCCACGACATCATCAACAGCCTCTCTCCCCGCATTGAGGAGCAGCTCAAGGCCGGCGTGAGATGCTGACACGGTACACGGATTGTAACTATGGACAATAAGAAAATCGAAAATCACTTCTGCGGCATGCTGGCGGTGAACAAGGAGCCGGAGTTCACCTCCAGCGACGTGGTGGCCAAGCTGCGCGGGATCGTGCACATGCGGCGCATCGGGCACACCGGAACGCTGGACCCGATGGCCGAGGGCGTGCTGCCGGTGTGCCTTGGCAATGCGACGAAGATTGCAGAGCTGATTGCAGACCGGGACAAGGAATACGTCGCAAGGCTCCGTCTGGGCGTCACGACGGACACCCAGGATATGACGGGGACCGTTCTGACAAGCGTGTCCCAGGAGGAGCTCATAGCAAAGCTCGGCGGCGACGAAACGGCCGCGGCAGAGCAAATACGGGCGGCGGCCGCCCATTTTACCGGTGTGATACACCAGGTGCCGCCGATGTATTCGGCCGTGTGGAGCGATGGCCGGCGGCTGTATGAGCTTGCAAGAGAGGGCATCACCGTAGAACGCAAGGCCAGAGAGGTGACGATCCATGAGCTGGAGGTGCAGGAGATCGCGCTTCCCTACGTGACGATTCGCGTGGTCTGCTCCAAGGGCACATACATCCGGACGCTCTGCGAGGACATCGGAAACTGGCTGGGCGTCGGCGGTGCGATGGAGCACCTTCTGCGGACGAGAGTCGGTATTTTCCGTCTGGAGGAGGCGCTGACGCTGGGCGAGCTGCAGCGCATCATGGACACCGAGGGACCTGCAGGAATGGCGGAGCACGTAATTCCGGTGGACTCGTTTTTCATGGATGCACCGGCTGTTCACATCCGGGAAGCGGATATGAAATATCTTCGAAACGGCAATGCACTGTCCGGCGCGAATACGCTGGAGGGGGCGCTGCCGAAGACGGACCGCATCCGGGTGTATGACGAGAGCGGCGTATTTTACGCGCTGTACCACTATGAGGCGGGAAGACGGCGGGCGCTTCCGACGAAGATGTTCCACGACACCGACTCGCGGGAGTTTGATAAGCGATGAAAATTATTACAGACCTTACGGCGTTTCGGGCGCCCGGGAGGACGGCGGTGACCATCGGCAAGTTCGACGGAATTCACCGGGGACACCGCCGCCTTCTGCAGGAAATTCTTCAGAAAAAAAACATTCAGAAAGAGGACCTGGTCCCGTGCGTTCTGACCTTTGACCCTCTGCCGGAGGTGTTCTTTGGGAAAAATGAAGACGGCGTTTTGTCCTCGCGGGAGGAAAAACGCAGGAAATTTGAGAAGATGGGCGTGGAGCTGTTGGTAGAGCTGCCCTTCAACCGGGAGACCGCTGCCATGGAGCCGGAGCGCTTTGTACAGGAAATTCTCTGCGAACGGCTTCGGGCCGGTTTTGTGGCGGCAGGGCCGGATCTGACCTTCGGTGACCGCGGGCGCGGCGATTACGCGCTGCTGCAGCGGATGGCCGGAGCGTGCGGTTTTACGGCGGAGGAAATCGCCAAGGTGGAGTATGAGGGCAAGCCGATCAGCTCCACGCTGATCCGCGGCTATGTGCGCGAGGGCGCGATGGAGAAGGTGACCGCGTGCTGCGGCGAGCCGTACGAGATCACCGGGACGGTGCTGCACGGAAATGAGCTCGGGCACAGTATCGGCATTCCGACGGCCAACCAGAATCCGGCACCGGAGAAGCTCCTCCCGCCGCGGGGCGTGTACTATTCAACGGCCCTGGTGGACGGAAAAGAGTACACCGGGATCACCAACATCGGCAGCAGGCCGACGGTGTCCGGCACCGGGCAGATCGACGCGGAAACCCACCTGTTTGATTTTGAAGGCGACATTTACGGACACGCGATGACGACAAGGCTCCTCGCCTTCCGGCGGCCGGAGCGGCGCTTTTCCGGAGTCAAAGAGCTCCAGGAGACGATGGAGAGCGACCTTGCGGCAGGGCGGGAGTACCACGATGCAGCACACGGGTCTTCGGCCTGTGAAGGAGTGTAGTACATGCAGAAAGAGAAAAAACAGAGGCCTGCTCCCAATCCGGCGGCCGGGCCATCTCATGACAATCTGATACTGATCGGCATGCCGACGTCCGGAAAGAGCACGGTCGGCATCATCCTCGCCAAGGCACTCGGCTATGACTTTGTGGACGGAGACCTTGTCATTCAGAAGCAGACGGGCAAGAAGCTGGCAAAGCTCATGGAGGAGCGCGGCGTGGAGGGGTTCCTCGCACTGGAGGAGGAGATTACGTGCGGCCTTTCCTGCCGCCACAGCGTCATCGCTCCGGGCGGGAGCGTGATCTACGGCGAGAAGGCCATGGAGCATCTCCGGGAGCTGGGGAAGATCATTTACCTCAAAATCGACTTGGACATGCTCGATGAGCGCCTTCACGACGCCAAAAACCGCGGGGTCGCGCTGCGCGACGGGCAGACCATCGAGGAGCTGTACAAGGAGCGCGTGCCGCTCTATGAGAAGTATGCGGACATCACCGTGGACGAGCGCGGACACGCCCTGGAGGACATGGTGGTGCTCATTGTGTCACAGCTGACGCATAATGTATAAGAAATACTTTCATCAGTGGTTCCATAAGAAAGTCTGTTATTGCACAGACGCCGCCCTGCCGTTTGGCTGGTGCGTGTACTGTTGCGAAAATTTTGAACCGTAAAGAGCATCAGGAAGGAGCAGAGCTGGCCCGTGAATGAAATGCAGGCTAAAAAACGGTATCAACGAAACACAGGGCGGACCGCGATGAGCCTTGGCCGCCTGTGCCTTGTCGTAAACCTCCTGGCATACATCGGCTTTGCGCTGGCAGACGGTCCGGTATGGTGCCGCGATTCGAACAGCTATGCCACGATGGATTATACGAGAGAGCCGGCCTACTGCACGTTTTTGTGGCTGATGCGGAAGGTGTTCGGCGATACCGTTCTGGTGCACGGCTGGGATCTCACCGACCGTCTCGGCGGGAAGGCAGCGGCGCAGGAGCCTCTGTACCTGATGGCTGCCATTGTATGCCAGGCGGCGCTGATGGCCGTCACGGTGTGGTACCTTGCAAGGCTCTGCCGCAGACTGGGCGGCAGGAGACTGGCGCTTGCGGCCAACGGCGTGATGTGGGGCGTGGAGCTCTTAAACCGGTTCGGCGCCAAGCGAGGGTCTGCGTATTTTCAGAGCATTATGACGGAAGGCTTTGGAATTCCGTTTTATATTCTGTTCCTGCTGTTCCTGTTCCAGTATCTGCGCAGTCGGCCGGGCGGCATGTTTGGCACAGCACCCGATGGTGGAAACGTGAAGACCGGCGCGGGCACAGAGAACGCAGACGGCGTTTGCGGAAGAGAATTCCATGAAACCGCTGCGGATGGAAAAAGGAAGATGCGAAGGGAGTGGCTCCGGTACCTCCTGGCCGCTGCCGGGATGATGACGCTGTGCACCTCCCATCACAAGCAGCTGGGCATTACGCTACTGATCTTCGCTGTCTGCACGGTCGGGGCGGATCTGCTCGCACTGCAGCGATCCGCACAGGCAGGGAAGAGGCCTCTGCGGCATTCCATGCTCGCATGGGACATGGCAGCACTGGCCGGCGCGGGCGTTCTTATTTTCCTGATCGGGCACCTGTACAACCTTGCCTTCCACGGCGTGTGGTCCTTCCACACAGGGAGTGCAGACAAAATCGACAGCACGCTCCTGTATACGGTAACAGAAGACGATGCGACGCTGTTCGACCGGTACGGCAGCAGCGAGCTGAAGGAACTTTTCCTGCAGATCGAAGAGCAGATGGAGACGCAGAGCCTTCGCTATGCGGACGTGATGGGAGAGGAGACCGCCGGAAGCGGCGCAGCCTCGCCGGCCGTGGTCGCGGATGCGGAAAATGCGGCAGACGCAGGAGAGAGCAATGCGGCATCCGGAGAGGTTTCCTGGGTGGAGCTGTGCTCGCACTACGCGGACAGCTACGACATCATCGGCTTTGAGGTGCTGGATCCTCTGGTGGACGCCTACGTTCGGGAACATCGCCCGGAGCTGACACCCGGCAGCATGGAGTTCGCCATTGCAGCGGATGCGGTCTGCCAGGAGCTCGAGCATGTCCTCGTGCATCAGAATTTCACGCGGCTCGTGCATCTGTGGGTGAACAACGTGCGGAAGGGCTTTGTCAATACGGTACTGCGCGTCAGTACGGTCCTGAACTGGGCATCGCTGGTGCTGTGGGGGGGATATGTCGGACTCCTCGGCCGCCTTGTATACGGCATACGAAACGGCATGCAGGATCATTTGGACCGGAAACGTGACATTGCCCTCCTGGCAGGCCTGGTCCTGATCGGAACTGCCATCAACTGCATGGTGGTCGGAGCCATTATTTTCCCGCAGACACGGTATATGATTTACAATATGGGCATGTTCTACGTGTGCCTTCCGGCGATGGCCGGCTGCATCCGCGGGAGCTCGCGAATGCGGCGGGATTCTGCCGGCGGTGCTGAATGACGATAAGCCCGCCAGGGCGCATCCGTTTTGTATAGAAATGCCGGGGGAATGCTCAGAACCCGGTGGGATATCGATTTCCGAATGCAGACATAAAGGGCGTTATGAACCGAAACAGCAAAAACAAAACCGCACCCGGCCGGGCCTGGCCGGGATTTTTCATAGGGTACACCCTTCTGTACGCCGTACTCTTTGGCTTTATCTTGTGCTTTTTTGCCGCGGAGCACCGGTCGCTGGTCTACCATGCCGATGCCTGGCGGCAGCATCTGCGCGCACTTGCGTATTACGGGAAGTGGCTGCGGGGCTGCGCGTGGAACCTGCTGCACGGAGAATGGCCGGTGCTGCAGACCTGGTCCTTTGGCCTCGGGTACGGGGCGGACGTTGTGACTACCCTGCAGTACTATTGCCTGGGCGAGCCGCTCGCGTTTCTGACCATCCTGGTGCCGGAGCACTTCTGCAAGCTCTGGTTCGAGGTACTGATCGTGCTGCGTCCGTACCTGGCAGGGCTGTCGTTTGCGGCGTATGTCCGTTATGCTGTTCCGTACGTACGGCGAAGGGCACTCCTTGGCGGCGCACTGGTGTATGCCTTTTGCGGGACGGTGCTGTATCTGGGCATGCTGCATCCGTTTTTTGTCACGCCGATGATCTATTTTCCGCTGCTCCTTCTGGGCGTGGAGAGGGTGCTGCGGGAGAAACGGCCGCTCGTTTTGATGCTGTCCGTGTGGATGGCCGGGATCACGAATTTTTACTTTTTCTATATGCTGGCGATCCTCACGGCGGCGTACGGCGTTTGTCGTGTGCTCTTCCGGGCACGCCGCGCAGGGAAGCATGCGTTTGCGGAGCTCCTCGCGCTTCTGGGAGGTGCCGTCGTCGGCACGATGGCAGCGGGAGCGATTCTGGTGCCCATTCTCGTGCAGTATCAAAGCGACCCCCGCAGCGCAACGGAGTTCTCGCTTTCGCTGTTCTATGAGCCGGCCTATTATCAGGAGCTCTTTCAAAATCTCGTCACGTTCATCAATCATCCGCTGTATGACACGGAGCTGTGCACGACCATCTTTGGCGCGGCGGCTCTGGCCCTGCTGCTTATCCGCAGGGGACATCGGCAGCTCAAGACCGCGGTCCTTGGCTGCGCGGTGATGCTGTGCTTTCCGGCAGCAGGGTACCTTCTGAACGGCACCTCCTACGTGATCAACCGCTGGACCTTTGCGGCGGAGCTTCTGCTGGCACTGGTGCTGACGGTGGTGTGGGACGAATGTGCGGCTGGACTTGACAGAAAATCAGGCAGTATCGCAGCCCGGCACCTGGAGCGGCTGGCCCTTGCGGGACTTGCTGTCTGCATCGCCGGCAATATTTACCTTGGCTATGCGCGGATTCCGGCCGATGCCGACGGAGAAAGCGGACAGTCCGGCTACGCCTCGGAATTTACAGATGCGCAGACACCGGCCGAATACATGAATGCCGCATATTGGAATGAGGCAGCAGTGATTGATACCATCAGCAGCCGGGCGGAGAATGCTGCAGCGGCCGATGCATCTGCGGATGCCGGTTCATCCGGTGCAGAGAGCACCGGCAGTGAGGGAAGTGCTGTGCAGACGACTGCCGCCGGCCTTGCGGGGGAGAGCCTGCAGCGCTACACGGGGCGCGACCTCACATACAACGCCGGTGCGCAGCTGGGGCACTCCTCCACGCAGTTCTTCTGGAGCTTTGCCAACGGTGCGGTGTCCGATTTCTTCCAGGCACTCGGCGTCAATGAGGAGCAGAACTTCTGCTACACAGGGCTCGATGACCGCGCGGCACTGGAGGCATTGGCCGGCGTGCAATACTACAGCATTGCCTATGACAACAGCTACGAGCAGCAGTTCGTTCCCTACGGCTTTACGGATCTGGGAACCGCGGCGGGAGACAGCGGCGTGCCGGAAACGATCCGGGAGAAGCTGCAGGCGGAGAACGCAGGCGAAAACGCATCCTCCGAGTCCGGAACGGATACACAGAATGCTGCGTCCGCAGCCGCTGCAGGATTACAGACGCCGGAAAGCGCGGCGGACGAGGGGACAGCGGCAGATGCAGCAGGTACAAATGCAGCTGCGGACGGGATTCCGGAGCAGTCCGGTGCAGTTCTGGGAGATGACAGCTGGGAGGCTGTGCGGCCGGAATACCGCTTGTACGGCAGCATGTTCGCGCTGCCGCTGGGATATACCTATACGGGTGTACTTTCCACGGAGGATTTTGCAGCAATGACGCCGACACAGCGGCAGGAGGCCATAGTGCAGGGCGTGCTGCTGGGAGAGGCTCAGGAAGCAGAAGGCGCAGCGTCTGCTGCACAGCAGCCGGCGGCCGCTGACCGCGCGGAGAATTCAGGCGAAAACACCGGCGGTACGACAGGACTGACGGTGCAGACGGACACCGGCAATGCGGCCATGCAGAACGTGCTGCAGCCGGAGTTTTATGAGCAGGAGCTTCCCTATACGGTGGAGACAGAAGAAGGCATTGCCTTCATGCAGGGAGAGGACGGGGACGCGTGCTTTGTCGTCACAGACCCGAGTGCAGCAGTTGCGCTGACATTCACAGGGACAGAGGATGCAGAGACGTACCTTCTGCTGCAGGATCTGGAGATCACAACGCTCCGGGACATGGAAGAGCATTTGGAGAGTTCAAATGAAGCCGGGATGGTGTCTTCGTCCGGAGTTGAACCGTCTGCAGCACGCGGGACAGCCGATACAGAAGCTGCCGATGCAGCAGATGGCAATGCAGCAGACACCGATGACACACTCCAGGAGGTTTATCTGATTACAGTTACCTCCAGCCGGAGCGGTGAGTCCCTCGTCGACAAGACGATCAACTACAAGACGTCCGTTAATCAGTATTACAGCGGATGGAAGGATTTTGCCTTGAATCTGGGGTACAACTCGAGCGCACCGGATACCATCACCATCCGTTTTGCACATACGGGGTGCTATACCGTGTCGAACCTTGCTGTGATCGGTCAGCCTATGGCCGAGCTGATGACGAAATCCGTCGAAAGAGCGGTCTGCACGCTGCAGAATACAGATCTTCACCGGAACCCGATCTCCGGAGCAAACCGTGAGATCACCGGCACATTGAATGCAGAGCAGGACCGGATTCTGGTCCTTAGTATTCCCTACAGCACCGGCTGGACAGCCTATGACAACGGGGAAAAAGCGGAGCTGCAGAAGGCCAATCTCATGTACCTTGCGATGCCGGTGTCAGCCGGCAGCCACGAGATCCGGCTCGTATACCACACGCCGGGCGGGAGACTGGGAGCCCTGATATCCGCCGCCGGCATCCTGCTGATCATAGGGACTGCCGCGCGCGGGAAGAAGGAAAACAAAGCTTGTTTCTCTTATCGAGAAAGGCAAGCAACGCAATAATCAGACTGCCAAAGGATATCAGCAAAGCCAAAATCGCGCAGATTTTATCATACGATTTGACCAGCTTCCACATGAAATCTGCATTATTTGGAGTATACTGAAGCTGTCAAATGATAAA